>CBFGUW010000019.1:0-93253 GCA_965652395.1 uncultured Saccharospirillum sp.
AGCCAGCCTACCAAAGAAATAGGTGAAAATAGAGGTTTTTCTACAGCCTCAACGCTTTTGTTTAGCGGCGCCCCGACAGGGGCGTCCGGTGGAGGCCGCAGGCCGAAACGAACTACAACAACTGGTTATGAGGCACCCAAAGCCGACCAAACCTCCTGCCCCAGAAGCACTACGAAGAACCCGGCAAGAACTAAAAGCCATTTCGCGCTACCGGGCCAGAAACCACCGATGGCAAAACCGTTGAGCAATACAAAGGTAAAGCTCGCCCCAGGGAACCAATAGGCCAATAGAAACAAGCCGGCAAACAAGGCGAAGATCAGCGCAATCGAATGACCACCGACTGAACTCCAGACTGTAATGACACAGACCAAGGTTAGTCCGATGTAGAAGTCATTGCGCCAGGTTTCCAATGTCCCACCTTTCAAAGATTGCACTCATAACGCCTGCAACACCGGGCAATTTGTAGCGTAGCGGAAAATTGATCCGTGTGCTTGCGTTTGTTATACAAAATCCTTACCGCCCTCTCTGCATACTGTCTTGAATGTACCTAAATACCGTGTACATCGCGTTAACAATGGCGGTTGCTTCAGGGACATCTAGCAATTCATTCACGTGGGCTAGGCTCGCCCTATTTCTAAGCGTAGAAAAGGCATCAATAGACGCGGCAAATGAATTAAGGACTCTAGTGACCTCCTCAGCCCTATGACCTGACTCTTGTAATGCCGGATGAAACTGCCGAAGTTGTTTGAACGCTTTAGATGCCGTAGGATCGCTGGGTAGATCAATTTGATTGTCGGTACAAAGTTGCACCAAATATCCATGGAGAGCAGTATGCGCGCGATCAATTGCACTTGAAGAATCCACCGTACCGATTAAGGCCTTCGCATCTCCCAAAGCCCTCATCACCGAAGTCGAAATAGATTCACTGAATTCTGGCGCAGCAACACTACCTACTGTTTGAATCAACTGATCATCAACAATTTGATAATGATCTTGGTTGTTAAGCAGAATCTGATTGATGTGCTGAACTGTAGGCACAGAAGCGCCACAATTCTCCAGCTCCTCTAATGCCTCATATACAGCAGCTATAAAATTTGGAGCATCCTTCGCTGCATTCTGAGCTTGGCTGGATATGTCAGATTCGGCCCAGTCAAGCGAAGAGCTGCGTGCGTAATAATCCCCAGAAACTTTGCAGAAGTGTTTTTTAAATACCTCAATTATCTGCTGCCTACTCATTGCTCCCGAAACTCTTCGGATCAAAGAAGTAAAATCATCTACAGACCGATCACTGAGTGGTGTCGTTGTTCCCATGGGGAATCTAAGTTCACTTTCCATTTGAAGCGGCATCAATAGCTCCCTATTTTGTATAACGCTGAGGTAACCGGCGCCGGAGCGCCAGCGGAGGGAACCAAAAGCTGCAGGCTTTTGGCGTCCGGTTGACCGCCTGGTTAGTGGCCGGTCACCACCAAGGTCTCCCTTGGCACCCAGCGCTGCATGCCCTCTCCCGAACAGCTTGCACCAACCCAACGGATGGCGAAAGGAACCAGAGCGCAAACCGCACCAACCCGATTACTGTTTGAACTGGACGGCCCCGCGACTGGGGCACGCCATGAATAACCATGCTGCGGGTGACTTTGGCAACCAACCCCGACAGCCACTTTTCCGGCCTTGGCCATCACCAACACAGGCGGCTTTGCAGCCAAGTCCGATGCCAAGGCCCTTGCACTGAGTCCGCCAAAAGTGAAGACGGCCTGGGCCATTAACGCCCGCCAACATGCGCGGCTACGAAATGGAGGCGAAGCCGCAATGTAGTAGGCGTCGCCGTGATTGGCCTTGTTAAGTTTTAGATGCCTTGGGGCTGACGTATGCCAACCCCAAGGACTTTAGTTGAGGCCTTGGCAAATAATGGCAATTGTAAAAACGAACCCGGAAAGAGCTGTAATTACGCCTGCTACATTCACCTTAACCTCGATTGCGATATGCATCTTCATGGCAATACACCAGAATTTGCAGTCTCGCAGGCCTGCTCGACTACATGAAACATGTGGCCGTGCTTTGGTGGTTACTGATTTACTGGTCGGAAGAGCTGGGTGCGAAATCCAGGATTCTCCGGACACAGGTCATTGGCCACCTAACGGAGCGCTTGCCAACGCTCCGGGGAGGGATTCAGGGCCAGAGTCCACTCTCGCAAAGTGAGTATTCTGTGCCTGAGCCTCCCAAACTTGGAAAACTTAACGCCGAAGCACAGCGGCGACCTTGGAGTGGCGACGAAGGAGCCACGTAAAGGGCGTCCGGCGGCCACCGGCCGCTTACTGCTGCGCCTTGTATGATTGAAATCCCTCCACTTGAGGGAATCCAGTAAAGCGATATAGTGGAGCCCAACCTGTCCCACCAGGTTTCAGTTCAGTAGCTCGATGCATGCCAGGCTCAGGTAATACCTAGACCGTTAACAAGCGTGAGCGCTGAACTGATCTTCTTTTTTAACTCGAACAGTCGAAGGGGCTCCGAGCCCGAATGTAGCAAGGGTGAGATATGAACTCAATTCCTAATCGTTACAGTCTGAAAAACCAACGCCACGTCGGTATCGATGTGGGCAAATCCGTACTCGACATTCATATTTACGAGCTCAACCTCCACTGGCAGGCTAGCAACGATAGCTCAGGCATTAAATCACTTTTAACCAAGCTCAGACGCTATAAGCTAACCCGAGTCCTTGTTGAGGCGACCGGTGGCTATGAGCGTGCCGTGGTTGAAGCCTGCGCGGCAAGAGAACTTCCCGTTATTGTCGTACAACCCATCCAAGTACGCCAATTCGCCCGTGCCCAAGGGGTCCTGGCCAAAACCGACAAGATCGATGCCCGTATCATCGCTGAATTCGGGGTTGTCATGCAGCCCGAGATACGACCTATCAGTAGCAAAAAAGTCAGGTATGTCAGGGACTTACTGGCTCGAAAGCGGCAATTGAACGAGATTCGAACACAGGAACTTAACCGTCAGCACAAAGCCCCCAAGGCTCTCGAAGCCACTCACCGGCGTTTTCTGAAGACCATAGAGAAAGAGATCGAGTGGGTCAATGATCGGCTTCAAAAGGCTGTGGCCAGTGTTGGCGAATGGCAGCGAGCCCATGAAATCCTAAAGTCCGTCCCAGGTATCGGTGACGGTGTTGCGTTTACTCTGTTGGGTGAGCTTCCTGAGTTAGGCCATCTCACCAATCGCAAGATAGCGGCTCTGTGTGGTTTGGCACCGTTCAATAGAGACAGTGGTCAGCTCAAAGGTAAACGTCGAATACGCGGTGGTAGAGCACCGATACGAACCGTTCTATATATGGCGATGATGTGTGCCATTCAGCACAATCCGATCATGAATCGCTTCTTCAACAAACTGGTGGCTCAAGGTAAACACAAGAAGGTCGCTCTGACTGCCTGTATGCGAAAAATGATGACGATCCTGAACACCATGGTGAAGAACGATAGCGAATGGTGCGCGAACTAAATGACATAGAATTATAGGACTGATTGGGTTGACTTTGGATCACAGTCGCTTGTTAAATGGCCCTAGGCACACGGTCCGATTGAGCCACTGTTTGATTGAGTTGCCGGAGTTTGTTGAGAGAGACTTGAAACTGGCCATTACTAGGTAGCCGTTTACCTTTGAATTGCTCCCAAACAAGGGCTCCTGGCCCGTTATAAATTTCCTCGAACGTACCGTCACGCAAGATTTTGATGATAATCGCGTGCTGCGGCTGACTGCGGAATGCAAAAGAGTTGGGTTGCGTAGCTTTGATCTCAACTTCCACGCCGGTTTCAGTGAGAGCGTCATAGCCTTTATTGGACGCTGTCTTCAACTCAAGATTGTATGCATCGGCCACGAGGCATTCACCCAAACTGCCAACCATATGACCATCCGGGGTAAAGTGCCTGCCCGGGAACATGGCCTCCAACTCATTTACCGTGGCATAGAGCTGAGTGACCAAGGCCCGGAATTTATCGTGATCGATCATAGACATTTAACGCCAGCGCACAACGGCGCCCTTGGAATGGAGGCGCAGCCGCAATGTAAAGGGCGTCCGGCGGCCATCGGCCGCGTATTGATGCGCCTTGTTATATTTCGTCGTCCTCAATTGGACCACCAACCGTATCGAAAATCATTGTGTGGCATTCGACCGTAAACCACTCGTCGAACAATTTCAGGGTGAGCTTCCGGGGCCATAAATCAGGGTCGACGTACCACCCGCCAAGCTCGCTCTCAAATAGCGGGCGGAAGTTAGCTTTGACCCATTTTCTGAGTTGTTCAGGAGTGTCGGCCACTTCCTCGTCAATGAGGTAAACGGTACGTTCCTCGTTAACATCCTCTAGCGTGATTGCCGGGCCATCGGGGTTCGGATCAGCTTCGTTGATCCATCGCACTGCGGGCTCTTTGTAGCGGAGGATTAAAGCTGACCTGTTGAGCAATTTTGAACTCCCTCAGAAATATAACGCCCGCAATAAGCGGCGCGAGGAACGAGCGTCCGGCGACCGCAGGGAGCGAACTTGATTGCTTGGTTAGCTGCCTTGTTGGAATACTTTTCGAAGATCAATTCCGACTCCAGATATATTTGGCTCAAGAATTACTGCATCAGCCAAGCGCCGCCAGCCATTCTTGTTAATCTCTTTTGCGACCGCAAACCCTGAAAGCTTCTTCTTTTCCTTGATGTCTTTGAATATGGATTTTATCAGTTGCACCACATCATCTGTTGTATTACATGCCGCCTTCAATGGAATTAGTAGCAATTTATCGTTCAGCTCGCCTGATTGCCGATACTCTTCATTGTGCTCACGGAAATAAGAAGGTGTGAGAGTGGTGATAAGAATGGCAGGCAGAATGTCTTCACCATCCTCGCCGTTAATCCCATGCCACGAAAACACATCGTTCGCGAAATGGACTGGTTCTATCCCCGCCACGACTACCGATCTTGTTTGGGACGCCATTCGTGCCATGTTGGTGAAATTTGCCACCAACGCATCTGTCAATGGCTCTTTCCATCCGTAATCGAGAACATAGATGAAATAGTCTCTTCCATCGTCTGTATTCGGGAGGTTTCCAAGATTATGTACATGAAGCCCCATGGACTATCTCCTTGATGCAGCTAACGCCGCTCAGCACGCGCGCCTTTGTAGTGGAGGCGAAGCCGCAACGAAAAAGGCGTCGCCGTGACTGGCTTGGTTATGTTTCCAAACTCTTGAACACGCGGCTCAACTCATTAAACACTTTGATACGACCTGAAAGGATTACCTCGCGCCACCCTTGAATTTCATCTACCGACATCCCGTGATCACCAACGAATGCTTTCGAATAAAACTTGGTCAATTCTTCACCATATTTCCGGACTAAATCCTGAGCTTCCTGCTCACCCATGAGCAAAAGCTTTGATTCAGCGCTGGCTAGCACCTTATAAGAATTGAATAGCTCTGTACGAACGAGGCGAAGCTCTTGCTCTTGTGTTTCATTCGGTGACTTCCCATTCGCGCGTTTCCGAGTCCAATCGAGAATCCGCGCCCAATAATTGAGAGAAATATGGGAGAACTCCTCAACTTCTTCAGCAACTTGGCTTAAGGCATCCCGCTTTCTTTGAGTCGCCTCAATACTTTTATCTGAAACATGCTTGTACCGCGTGACGGCGTACGTTGCGATGCCGCTGATCGCAGCGCCTAGCCCAATCTTTACTGCGGTATCAACGATGTCTAGCCAAGTCGAGGCCAAAGACTACCTCCTTTCAGAAACATAACACTTTATTCATCGTCGCCCACGCCCCTTATTCCGGCACATCGACACTGTCACGATACCACACAGATCCGATCCAACCCAGCAACCACGGCACTTACAGCCTAATTCGGAACGAACCCAGAAGCTCATATCAAATCCTGAAAAACCGTCTCAACGGACGACTATCCCCGGAATCAGTGTCTTGCCCGACGCATATTCCGGGATTTTCCCGGAATATGCGTCGAACCATAGCCACCTTCTGTGATTGACTCCGCAAAACCGCTAGTCACAAACCTGTATATTTATACAGCACTCTACATAATAAGGATGCTTATCATGGACGTCCCACGCCCTGTCTCAACCACTTCCGACCGCTTCATCGATCGACTAACCGTTTTCATCCGTTCGCGTGGCTTAGCTTATAGAACAGAAAAGACCTACTGCCTCTGGATTAAAAGATTCATTCGTTTCCGGGGGTATACCCACCCCGATCAAATGCGACCGGTTGATATCGAAGCCTTTCTGACGTACCTGGCAGTAGAACGATCCACCTCGATCAATACTCAACGTACCGCATTGAACGCCTTGGTGTTCCTGTTCAGGGAGTTCTTAAAACAGGATGTCGGTCAACTGACTTTCAACCAGGCAAAGAAACCCAGAAAACTGCCTACGGTACTGTCTCGTGAGGAGGCCCATCACATCATCGGCCAAATGACGGGCTTACACCGGCTTATATCTCAGCTTATGTACGGCAGCGGGCTCAGAATCATGGAAGCGGTCCGTCTCAGGGTCAAAGACGTCGACTTCACCAATGAAGGCCTTTGGGTCCAGGAAGCCAAAGGCGGTAAAGCGCGGCGGACTCTTCTGCCCACTCGGCTGGTTCCCATGCTTAGGGAGCAGGTTGAGTTCGTCGCCAACCTACACGCGTCGGACCGTAAAACGGGCCATGGCGGTGTTTATCTGCCAGATGCGCTCGCTCGGAAATTTCCCAATGCGCCCTATGAACTGGCTTGGCAGTATCTGTTTCCAGCCGACAAATATTCGGTAGACCCTCGTAGCGGGGTGGAGCGTCGGCACCATATTGGGGAGCAGCAAGTACAGCGAGCGGTTAAAGCTGCGACACGACGTGCCAATATCCATAAGCGAGTAACCTGCCACACCTTTCGCCATTCATTCGCGACAGAACTCCTGCGCCAAGGCACTGATCTACGCAATATCCAGGAAATCCTTGGGCATGCGTCCATTGAGACCACTCAAATCTATACGCATGTGGTTGGATTGCACGAACGCGGCATGGTTAGCCCGGTGGACGTGGTTTGACCCTAACCAATGGGAGGGGGAAATAATGAAAAGGCACGCTACCGCACGACCGGTTATATGGTACGCCAAGGGGTGTTCTTCTTTTAATGATTGCTTATGTTTATCTTGGATGTACGTTTAGTTCAAGTTTTGTTTCGGTTTTGGTGTCGTTTGTGTCCGCCTGGCGGCTATTCAGTTCCAAGGGTTCCGTAGGTAATCCGGTCACGGTCGCCGTGGTCTTTTAAGGTGGTGGGGTTTTGGTAGCCCTGTGCTTTCAGAATAGCTCTCGCAGCGTCGCCCTGGGTCCAGCCGTGCTCCAAAAAAAGCTGGCCGTTCGGTTTCAGCACCCGTCTGCCCTGCTCCGCTATGGTTTTTATATCTGCCAGGCCTTGGTCTGGGGCTATGAGGGCGCTTTTGGGTTCGAATCTAACATCCCCTTCGTTTAAGTGGGGGTCTTGTTCGTCTATATAGGGCGGGTTACTCACCAGAATATCGATGCTTTGGTCGGGCAGCGGGTCGCACCAGTGGCCTTGTAGCACTTCTATTGGCAGGCCAAGTCGCTCTGAATTGAATTGGGCGAGCGCGCAGGCTTCTGGAATGCGGTCTATGGCGATTATGTGCCAATCAGGCCGTTCGCTGGCGAGTGCCAGGGCGATGGCGCCGGTGCCGGTGCCCAGGTCCACTACCTGCCTGGGGCTGTGATCGAAGCGGTCGAGTATGGCTTCCACCAGGCATTCGGTGTCGGGTCTTGGTATGAGGGTGCTGGGGTTTACGGCGATGGGCAGGCTCCAGAATTCACGTTCGCCGGTCAGGTGGGCGACGGGCTCTCCGGCCTGGCGGCGTTGTACCAGGGCGGTGAATCGGGTCCAGTCGGGTTCGGGAATGTCTTTTTCCGGCCAGGTGAACAGCCAGGTTCGGGTTTTGCCGAGTACGTGGGCGAGCAGCACGTCGGTGTCGAGTTTGCTCAGCCCTTGGTGTCGGGCATAAATCTGGGCGGTTTTTACGGTGTGCATGGGGTGGCAGCCGGTTAGGGCTGCGCCATTTCCGCGAGCAGTTGGGTTTGGTGTTCCTGCACCAGCGGGTTCACCACTTGGTCCAACGCGCCCTGCATCACTTCATCCAGCTTGTATAGGGTGAGGTTGATGCGGTGGTCAGTCACCCGGCCCTGGGGAAAGTTGTAGGTGCGTATGCGTTCGCTACGGTCGCCGCTGCCCACCAGGCTTTTGCGGGTGCTGGCTTGTTCCTGGGCGGCGGCACTGGTTTGGGCGTCTTTCAGTTTGGCGGCCAGCAGGCTCATGGCGCGGGCTTTGTTTTTGTGTTGGGAGCGTTCGTCCTGGCACTCCACAACGATGCCGGTGGGCAGGTGGGTAAGCCGCACGGCGGAATCGGTTCGGTTAACGTGCTGGCCACCGGCACCAGAGGCGCGATAGGTATCGACGCGCAGGTCGTTTTTGTCGATCTCGATTTCTTCCAGTTCGTCCGCTTCGGGCATCACGGCCACGGTGCAGGCCGAGGTATGAATGCGGCCCTGGCTTTCGGTTTCAGGCACGCGTTGCACGCGGTGCGCGCCGGATTCGAACTTAAGGTGGGAATACACCCGGTCGCCGGAAACCCGGGTGATGATCTCTTTATAGCCGCCGTGTTCGCCATCACTGGCGGATATCACTTCGATGCGCCAGCCCATTTTCTCGGCGTAGCGGCCATACATGCGGTAGAGGTCTCCGGCGAATATGGCGGCTTCGTCGCCGCCGGTTCCGGCACGAATTTCCAGGAAGACGTTTCGGCCGTCGTTGGGGTCTTTGGGCAGCAATAGAATTTGCAGTTCCTGGTCGAGCAGTTCGAGTTTGGCTTCGCCTTCGTGCACCTCTTCTCGGCCGAGTTCACGCATCTCGGGGTCGCTGTCGTCCATCATCTGGCGGGCGGCTTCGATGTTGCCTTCGCACTTTTGGTAGGCTTCGAAGCAGGCCACTACGTCTTCCAGCTCGGCGTATTCCTGAGAATACTGACGAAACCGGCTTTGGTCGCCGATCACATCCGGCTGGGCCAACAATAGGGCCAGTTCTTCGTAACGTTCGGCCAGTTCAGCCAGTTTGTTGCGAATGGTGTCTTTCATATATGGGTCAGGAATCTTCCAGGTCAAAGAGTCGGGAGGCCCAGTTCGAGGCCTCGGCTTCGCCTTCACCGTGGGCTTTGCGCAAGGCGACGGTGGGGGCGTGGAGTAATTTGTTGGTGAGCCCTCGGGCGAGTTGCTCCAGCACTTCGTCCGGGTTGCCGCCCTGTGTGAGGGCGCGGCGGGCTTTTTCGAGTTCGGCGTTTTTCAGCGCTTCGCCCTTGGCCCGCAGTTGGCGAATCATGTCGGCGGCCTGGCGCTCCTTCACCGAAAGGGTGAAGGCGTCGGCGGAGCGGGCGATGATGTCGCGCGCTTCCTCGGCGGCTTTCTGTCGGCTGCGAACGTTGGCTTCGATAACGGTTTTCAGGTCGTCCACGGTGTAGAGGTACACATCCGAAAGGTCACCGACTTCGGCTTCTATATCGCGTGGTACGGCGATATCGACCATGAAAATGGGCTTGTGGCGTCGTTTCTTCAGGGCTCGTTCCACCACGCCCTTGCCGATAATGGGCAGTTGGCTGGCGGTCGAGGTGATCACGATATCCGCGCCCGGCAGTTCCTCGGGGATGTCGGAAAGCAATATGGCTTTGGCGCCGAATTCGGCGGCGAGTTCCTGAGCCCGGGTCAGGGTGCGGTTGGCGACGACGATGTCTTTCACGCCTTTGTCCATTAAATGTCGGGCGACCAGGTCGATGGTTTCTCCGGCGCCCACGAGCAGTGCCCGGCATTTTTCCAACCGGTCGAATATGCGGGTGCTGAGGTTGACCGCGGCGAAGGCAACGCTGACGGCGTTTTCGCCAATGGCGGTTCGGGTGCGTACTTCCTTGGCGACGCGGAAGCTGTGCTGAAACAGGTGATGCAGCTGGGCGCCGACGGAGTCGTATTCCCGGGCGACGGCAAAGGCGGATTTCAATTGGCCGAGAATCTGGGGTTCACCGAGCACCATGGAGTCCAGCCCGGCGGCGACGCGGCCGAGGTGTTCCACGGCGGTTTTGTCGGTATGCACATATAAAGCGCTGCGTAACTGGGCTTCGTCGAGCCGGTGGTGCTCCGCCAGCCAATGAATCAGCGCCTCGGCGCCTTGTTGGGCTTCCTGGGCGGAACAATAGATTTCGCTGCGGTTACAGGTGGAGAGGATGACCGTTTCTTCGATGCCGGGGATCGACATCACCGACGCCAGGGACTCGGGCATCGTCTCTGGGGCAAAACTGACTTTTTCCCGAATCTCGACCGTGGCGGTGTTGTGATTGATACCGATGGCCAACAATGACATCTGCGGCGGGGCCTGTTCTCTGCATCCAAGGGCGCGTAGTCTACCGATTTTCGGGGCTCTAGGCGACTGTCGGCTGATTCACCGGCCGGTTATCTTTACATGGCTTTACGCATCCGCCCACGGGCTCAATACCCGGGCGAAAAGCCGCACTTTGCCTATACTGCAGCCTTAAGGGGCATCCCACCGGGTGAATCACGCAGGCCGTGGCTTCCGCCTCGTGGAGGGACACTCGCCCAGCCATCTGGCACACTAACCGGTACTTTCGGGCCTGTTCCGGGTCGTGATAATGACCGCACAGGCCCGCTGCCGCGTAAGTTAGGGATGCCAACAATCCGGATGAAGCCAAACCCTATGACGACACCGTTCCGAATGATGAAAACGACCTTGTCCACTCTGGTGGTGAGCATCAGCCTTGCCGGCTGCAGTGCGGCACCGCCTGCGCCCGTTGAAGACCAGGCTACGCCGGAGCCGGGCCAGGTAACCGGTCAGGTGGATACCGCACCCACCATTGTTAAAGAGCCGCTGACCGGTCAAACCCTCTACCAACTGCTGTTGGCGGAAATCGCCACCAACCGTCGGGAGTTTGGTACGGCGGCGGAACTGTACAGCCGCTTGGATCAGAATGAAGAGGACATCGAAATTGCCCAGCGCGCTTCGGCCCTGAACCAGGTGGTTGGCAATTACGAGCGGATGCAGCGCCATGCGGAACACTGGACCACCCTGACTCCGAACACCGCCGAGGCCTGGCAGGCACTGAGCATCGCCAGTCTGGCCCAGGGTAATTTTGGCCAGGCCGAAACGGCGCTGAATCGCTGGTTGGTGCTCAACCCCAATGCCGATGTCGAAGCCGCCTTGATCGGCACCGAAAACCTGAGCGATGCCCAGCGCAATGAAATGCTGGCTGTGCTCGACCGCGTCGCGGCGGAACATCCTGAAAACAGCGATCTTCCTTTTGCCAGCGCTCAATTGCTGGCCGTTCAAGGTCGGCTGGACGAAGCCTTGGTTAAAATCCGTCAGGCACGGTCACTGAACGACAGTCCGCGCCGGGGCATGCTGGAATATCGCATCCTGCTGCAACAGGAAAACATCGGCGAAGCGGGTGACGTTCTGGCCAACCTGGCGGAGCGTTACCCCCAGAACAGCCAGATCGCCACGGCTTATGCGAGTTTCGCCTACGCCGAGGGCGGGCAGGATACCACCGCCGTGCTGGAGTCTCTGTTCAATCGCTTCCCGAACGAGCCGGTCATTGTGGGTGCCTTCGCGCGCGAATCCTTCGACAACGGGGATTTCGACACCGCCGAGGCCTTGTTCAATCGGCTTACGAACACCGAATTCGCCGACGAAGCGCATTATTTTCTGGGTCGCATCAATAGGGAAAACGCCCGCGACGATCTCGCCGAAGCTCAGTTCCTGAAAGTGAAAGAGCCGCCTTATCTCATTTCCGCGCTGGCGGAATTGAGCGAACTCTGGCTTGAAAACCAAATGGACAGGCTGATTGCCGAGCTGGAGCAGGCGCGGGGCACCTTCCCCGAAAGAGCTCCGACCTTCTGGCGCATTCAGGCGGATGCGTACCGGGTAAGGGGCGAACCGCAGAAAGCGTTCGATGCGTTGGAGCAGGGCTTGAGCAACGCCCCCAACGACACAGCACTGCTGTACGATCAGGCACTGATCGCGGTGAACCTGGAACGTTACGAGGTGATGGAGTCCAACCTGAATCGAGTGCTTGAGATAGACCCGAACGATGCCTCGGCACTCAATGCGCTGGGTTACACCTGGGCCGACCGCAATCAGAACCTGGAGCAGGCGCAGGACTATATAGACCGGGCGCTGGAACTCAGGCCGGATGATCCGGCCATCATGGACTCCAAAGGATGGGTGGAATACCGCCTCGGCAACCTGCAAACCGCGGAAGACTGGCTGCGCAGGGCGCTTGAAGCCTTCGATAACGACGAAGTGGCGGCTCATCTCGCCGAAGTACTCTGGCAACAGGGCGAGCAGGAGGAGGCCCGCGACCTGTTGCGTCATGCTCTGGAACTCAACCCGAAAAGCCCGGTTGCCAATGAAGTGATCGACCGGCTGGGGGTCAGCCTGTGATGCGTCGGGTTTTACTGCTTGCGTTGATGGCACCGCTTCTGTTGAGCGGCTGCGTCACTACCGGCCCGCAGCCGGACGGAAGCGAGCTGACGGAAAATTGGGCTTTTACCGGGAAAATGGCCGTTCGAAACGCCACCGAAGCCAGCAGTTTCAATGTCGACTGGCAGCAGATGGCCCAGGCATTCGAGATAGAACTCAGCGGGCCGCTGGGTCAGGGTGCGGCGAAGATCGAAGGCGAACCCGGTTATGTCACCCTGCAACGCGGGGGGGATTTCTGGCAGGCGGGCTCTTTAAGCGAGCTGGGGAATCAGGTCGCGGATCTGAATTTACCGCTGGACCATCTGCAGTATTGGGTGCGGGCCAAGCCCTATCCAGGTAGCCGGGCGGAACTGAAGCGGGCCGAAAGCGGCCAGGTCGAGAGTATTCGGCAGTCCGGCTGGGTGGTGACCTATCCAGCCTATTACGGGGAAGGCGCCACCGCCCTGCCCCGCCGCATCGATTTCGAGCGGAATGACAGCAGCGGCCGGTTGGTGATCCGCAATTGGATGAGTGAGACCTAATCACTGCACCCTGTAGGAGCTCACTCCGTGAGCGATGTTTTTTGGCGGTGGCGATTTAGCTGCCGATAGCCCCTTTGGTCGCGCAGAGGACCCGGACGCGGACCATGCGCTCCTACTGGTCAAGGTTTGGTTTTAGGGGGTGTGTTCAAACGTTGAGGTGAAGGGAGCTTCTCCGTGCTTCATGCACAGGGCATTGGCGTATTGGCGCAGCAGGTAGGGTTTCAGTTCATCCCGGGCTGAGGCGATGCGTTGGGCCAATTGCTCCACATTCTTGTTCGCGGGGGCTATGGGTTCACCCTTGAGCTGGGCGTAGGCCCATTCGTTGGTGTCGAACACGCGGTAATGCCGGTGCACCTGGGCATCGATGGCGGCGGCCACGTCGGAGTCCTTTTCGAAATCCCCCTGCAATACATCCCCATAGGCCAGATGCACCCGGCCTTTCCAGCCTGTCATGCCCCGGGCGATGGACTGCACATCTTCATGGGCGCGCTTTTTATAGCCCCCTTTGTGTTCCTGGGCGTAGAGTTCGCGCGCCTTGGATAAATCCAATGGGTCCACTTCGTAGCTGATTGTCACCGGCACGATGCGCAGTTCGTTGATGTAACTCGCGAAATCCCGGTCTTTCGGTTTGCTCAGGCTGAACATGCCGATCACGGCGGGGTTGGTCTTGTCGTAGCCGTCTTTGGCCCGCCCCTCGCGCTGCGCAATCCAGACGTTGGCGTTGTCTTCGGTGATGCAGTGATGGATGTAACGGGAGAGTTTCTGCGCGGCCTTGAGCTTTTCCTTCATGCCTTTGACAGAGCGTTTCACGATAAAGCTCTTGTTCAGGCGCATCAGGTCGGACACAAAAGGCTTGCTCAGCAGGTTGTCGCCGATGGCAATGCGTACCGTTTGAAAACCGGCATGATAGAGCGACCAGTTCACCATGGCCGGGTCCATCACGATGTCGCGATGGTTGGAAACAAATAAATAAGCGGTGTTCGGGTCGAGCTTGTCCAGACCGGAAACAGTCAGCTCTTCGACGCTCTTATCGAGAATCCGCTTCAGGTAGCCACGCAGCCGGGGCTGGAAGCCATCGACTGTGCGAATACCGCGAAACTGCCACCCCAGTGCGGCCCGTATCACCGGGTGAAGCAGCCAGGGGGCTTTTCGGTTCAGCCCTGGCGCTACCCAGGCGCCCAAGGAGCGGTGCATATCGGTGTCGGACAGCACTCGCTTCAATACGGCGGGAACTTCAGCGTCGTTGTAGGGGCGGATATCGTCGAATTCTGTGGTCATACGGGTCTGGCTGTATTTGGGAGCGCGCTACTCTACCCGATCTGAAACGGAAAATCAGGCTCTTGGTTGCGTGGCACACTCCGCCAGGACCAGTTTGCGCGCGTTGCAGTTGATGTCGATCATCGCCCCTTGAGGCAGCACCCACATCGGGTCGGTATGGCCGAAATCGAGCTGGGTCACTACAGGGATATCCAGCCCCACTTCATCCCGCACCACCTTGAGCACAGCAGCATCGTAGTCCGCGAACCGTTCCGGCCGACAGCCACCTGGCCTCCCCATCAACAACCCCTTCAAACGCTGAAGCAGGCCCATGGCCGCCAGGGATCTTAAAAAGTAGCTGACATTGGCCGGGGGTGGCGCGTCTTCCGATGTCTCCAGAAACAACACCGCCCCCTGCCAACAATCCGGTTCCGGCCAGAAGTCCGTGCCGCGCAGAAAATCCAACACTTCCAGGCAGCCCCCCAACAAACGGCCGTTCACATGGCCGTCGCCCTGCAGCCAATGCCATTCGGTGGGTTGCTCGCGGGGGCGGATGCGACCGCTGTCCACAGGCTCCTCGAAAGGCACGATCTCGGTCACCCAGGGGCCGGTGTTCTGCGGTAAACACCAGTTGGCGCGAGGCTCAAAGAGCGCCGTGCGTACGCTTTCCTCGGTAAAGGGGAACAACCCTCCACGCTCACCGAACCCCGCCATTATTGACGGCCCATAATAGCTGCGCACGCCTGCTTTCAGGCAGGCCATATGGGTAATGGTGCTGTCGGAATACCCCATAAACACCTTGGGGTTACGACGAATAACATCCAGCTGGATATGGGGCAACAAGCGAATGGAGTCGTCACCGCCGATGGTGGAGAACACCCCTTGAATGCGGGAGTCCTCGAACGCCTGCATCAGATCCTCGGCGCGGGCTTGCGGGTTGCGCCATAACCACTCTGCCGGACGGCGGCTGTGCGGCATATCGACCACTTCCACACCAAACGCCTGCTCCAACTGGCGCTTGCCCAGCTCGTATTGATCGGGATAGGACCCGGGGCCTCCCCAGGAGAGACTGACAGCGGCAATTCGATCTCCCGCCCGCAATGCCCGTGGGGTCAGCAGGTGCTTCATAGAGTCTCCTTGTTGTGGAATATGTATCCTTCGGAGGTATCCGCCTCATACTACGCGAAAAAAGAACAGAACGACCAGTCAGCTGAAAAAACGACGGATCTCGGCCACGCGTGCTTCCTGTTCTGGGCCGAACTCCGTCACCTTGAGCTTCGCCGCCAATTCACTTTGCAACAACTCCGCCCGCTCGGCTTCATCCGCGTGAGCCCAGGCATTCGCCAACGCCACCACCTCACGCAGCGATACTTCCGGGCTGTTATCGCAGCCCAGGTTATGGTGATCGGCAACGGTGTTCATCAGGTCCGGCGAGAACTGCCAGTACATCATCAACATATTGCCCACCTGCAGGTGCAGCTCTTTCAACTCCGCCATGAAAGCGGGATCGAGCAGAAACGCCTCGGGCTCATTCTTAGCGAACTGAATGAGCGGCAAATAACCAATATCGTGCAGCATGCCTGCAAGCAGAACGCGGTTTTTGTTTTGTGTTCCGCCGAACTCCGCCATCGTGTAGGCGATGGCGGCCACGTCGACCCCATGTGCGCGCACCTGGGCGATCAGCCGACCGTAAGCGGCTTTCGGCGGAGCCATCAGTTGCATGAGGGCGAAGTTGGTGACCAGCGTTTTGGTGTGGTCCAGCCCCATTCGCGCTATCGCCTGCTGCAGACTGCCGGTATTCTGCCGGAAGCCGAACATCGAACTGTTGGCGACTTTCAAAATCCGCGCCGTCAGTGCTGGGTCTTTCGCGACTTCGCGGGCGACATCCAGTGCGGAGGCGTCCAGTTTTTCGGCGACGTCCCGTGCCTTCATCGCGGCTTCCGGGAAGGCCGGGAGAACCAGACGATTCTGGTTCAAGGCGTCTAGCAATCGTTCCATAAATGAGGTGTTCACAGGGTACTCCTGGGTTAACCGGGGCTCCAGGGTCGCGCAGGGACTGCGCTCCTACTACATACGGCGAATCAGCTCTCCGGACGTCCTTAGGCCGGCTCGAACGAGCGTGCTATTCGAAGTATAGACACAAACTATGTGGAGCCGGCTTGAAATAGTGGGTTGTCAGGGCAAACTAGGGTTTCCGGACGTAGAGAAGATGATTTGATGAGTGCCCGCGACGATATTCTTACCCTGTTGAAACGCTCCGGCCCGATCACCGCGGCCGATGTCGGCGAAGCGACGGGGCTTACCAGCATGGGGGCCCGAGGGCACCTTGAACGGCTTGAACGTGATGGACTGGCACTCTGGCATGAGGAAGTCACCGGCCGGGGCAGACCCCGCCGCTTGTGGAGCCTCTCGGAAACCGGCCATCAACAATTCCCGGACCGGCACGACATTCTCACGGTCGACCTGCTCAACCACATCCGCACCCTCTTTGGTGAAGAGGGCCTCGACAAACTCATTCATGAACGTGAGAAGCACCAGCGGCAACGCTACAGCGAAAGCCTCGCCAAGGCCGGAAGCGACGACGAAAAAGTACGCAGCCTCGCCCGCGAACGCTCCCGCGAAGGCTATATGGCCGAAGTGATCGCCACCGACGGCGGCTGGGAGCTTATCGAACATCATTGTCCGATTTGCGCGGCGGCCCAAAGCTGCCAGAACTTTTGCAGATCCGAACTGCAGGTCTTTCGTGAGTCACTGGGGCCGGATTATGAGATTGAACGGGAAGAGCATCTGTTGCAGGATGGTCAACGCTGCCGCTATCGCATTCGCCACCGGGATAAAGAATGACCACCTTTCGCTTTTTCGCCTATCTGGGCCGCCTGCGCTGGATCAAACGCTGGGGCCTGAAACGCAACGTTATTGAAGAAAACGTCATGGAACACAGCTGGCAGGTAGCGACCATCGCCCATGCGTTGGCAGTTATCCAGGTGAACCAATTCAAGGGTAACTGTTCACCGGAGCAGGTGGCCACGGCAGCGCTCTACCATGACTGCAGTGAAATCATCACCGGCGACCTGCCCTCACCCATCAAATACCATTCCGGCACCATCACCGAAGCCTATAAAGCCATAGAGGATGAAGCCGAGCGGGAAATGCTGGCTCAGTTGCCCGAATCCATGAAGGAAGCCTTTCGACCCTATCTGCTGCACCGGGAACTCGACCCGGAAGTGGCCAACCTGGTGAAAGCGGCGGACCTGATCAGTGCCTACCTGAAATGCCAAAGCGAACTGCACGCGGGCAACAAGGAGTTCTCCCGGGCATCGGTCGATATCGAACGCAAGATCAGACAGATTAACCGCCCAGAGGTCGATTATTTCATGGCGACCTTCGTGGAATCCTATCAGTTGACGCTGGATGAGCTGCTGACCCAGCACGAGAAGAACACACCTTCACATCAGTGAGAGCACCATCACCTCACCGGTAGCCGCAGATACAGGTGGGTAAATAATAAAAGAGATATTGAGGAAAAAAGGCTGACCAAAAGCAGACACGGATACCGCGTCTGCTTTTGTTTAAGTAGGAAAACTCAGGAGGCGGAGAGACCGATGCCTTTCAAGATGACGTGGCAAAGGGTATCTTCGGCGGCTCGGAAATCGGCGTCGGTGAGTTCGGGGCGATCGAGCGCCCATTCCACCTGGGTGCCGAAATCCGCATAGTGCTGGGTGCCGCCCCAGATGAGAAACAACAAATGGCGGGGATCGACGGCATCCATCTTACCGGCATCGATCCAGGACTGAATGACATCCGCCCGGCCTTTAATCCAATCGTGCAGTTCCTGAGCGAGAAACTTTTTCAAATGGGGCGCGCCCTGAATGATTTCTATGGCGAAGATTTTTGAGGCCAAAGGATGGCTGCGGGAATAACGAATTTTTGAACGAATATAGCTGTTGAAGGTTTCGTAAGGGTCGTCTTCGGCGGTGGTGTCGTTGAACGACTGATTCCACATATCCAGAATATCGGACAGGACCGCGCCATACAGGCCGACTTTGTTCTGAAAATAATAAAGAATATTCGATTTCGGCAACCCCGCCCGTTCCGCTATGGCATTGAGCGATGTTCCCTTGAACCCGTGTTGCGCAAATTCGATTTCCGCGGCTTCCAGAATGACGGCTTCATTCTGTTGACGGATCCTTCCGGCTTTTTCCTTGGTCTGGAACGCCTCTTTCAGTCGTTTTTGGGCCTGATCGACCATTGGTCACTTCCTACGCATACAGGTGGTTCGGGCACCGAATACTAACTAATTGATTCGGCTTTGTTTTTTTAAGCTTATGAGGGTTAGGCCCCCTTTGCAACCGGCATCTTAGAGCTGACAAAAGCCCATTTTCATACCTTTAACAACCAACTACCCCCGCCGTTTCTCTCAAGGCGGCATAAACCAAGGGCGGAGAGATTTTCAGCCGGGCTATTGAACAGCGGCTGATTTAAAAAGACGATAGCAAAGCTGACTTGAAGGTCAACTCCGAAAGCAGTTTACGGCAACCAAAGTTCAAAAACTGCGCCCCCTGTCTCAGGATGATTGGACAGATGAATATGCCCTTCCTTTTCCCCGTTGGTGTGCAGACGAGCAATCTGGTGGCAAAAAAACAGACCCAATCCTGTGCTACCGGTCTGAAAATTCAGATCCCCCTGATCTTCCGAGGTTCCCATGAAGTTCATCATCTTTGCTGGGTATCCCTGACCGTTGTCGATCAGTTGAATACACAGGCCTCCATCCCGTTCAAACACATGGAAGTCGAGCCGGTCGGTGGTGTAGCGCGTGCTGTTGGTGAGGGCGTTGGCAAGAATTCCCTCCACTAACATCGGGTCCATGAACCAGACCAGATCCGGGTCTTCCATATTTATATTCAGTTGAATACCAAGAGAGTGCAGAGCTTCGGTGTGACGTGAGGTAGCGTCTTTGATCACGTCTTCCACCAGCACTTCATCGAAGTTCGGGCGAAAGGTTTCATTGTGCATTCGGTACAGGCCCAGCATGTGCACCAGGTCGTTATTGATACGGCCGGCTTCAATTCTTATTCGATTAAGCTGCTGCGCACTCTGGGGCGAAAGGTCACTCACTTCGGTGACGATGTCCCGTATTTGGTTATCAATTAAACTGAGGGCGTTTTTTACATCGTGTACGGTGGCCGCCATCACAGTGTTGATATCAACTTGATTTTTCATTTTGCATCCTGTCATGAAGTTCGATCACTTTCTGGCGAATTGTTTTATAGCGATCGTACTGATAGTGATCCTCGGGCAGATAGGAAAGACGGTTGACCGCATCCAGACAACGGTCCAATCGGCTCAAACCACCCTCCCCGCGACCTACCAGGAGCAGGCTGGACTGCACGAAATTCAGAATAATACCGGGGTGGCGCGGCGAAAACTGCAAGGCTTCCTCGAATTGCTCCGCAGCTTCCGCATAGTTCTTCTGTTTATAGTTTTCGATGCCCTCGGAATTAAGCTCATGCGCCTGAAGACGTGCTTCCCGACTCACCGGTTCCGCCTGGAGTTGGTTCAGACGTTTCACAAAGGTTTCGGAATCGTGATGGTAATGGCGCAGTTTATCGACCAGACCGTCGGCTGCTTGGTTGTTGCCTTTTTCATAGAGGATTTCGGCGATGTCGACCGCGCTTTCCTCACTGATCAAATCCAGATGCTCCCCGGCAGACTCCGCCAGTTTTTCCAGAAAATCCTCACCCTGCGACTGGGCATCCTTCGGGTCGGCCAGATAGGCACGATACGCCTGGGTGAAGAAATCGGTATCCGCTTCGTCGGGGTAGGCCTTGGCCAGTTTCTTTAGAAAGGCCATTGCATCGCGATGCAGACGCCGACGCAAGGCATCGTCATCGAGACTCCCTAGCTGACCGCGAGTTGCCCGCAATACGTCTTTGTAACCGTTTGAGGATTCATGCATGGTGCCTTCGGCCAGATGCACCACCTCCTTGTAGGCTTTGGTAGCCGCAAAGTAGTCCCCGTTTTTGGTCGCCAATTCCGCGAAATGGCGTTGGCGGGGGATGCTACGTGGCGACCGCGCCAACGCCTGTGCCAACGTATCCTGTGCCTTTTCAGGCTGCTTCAATTGCCGCTGTACCTCGGCCAATAGATCGTAGGCCTCCACCATATTGGGTTGCATCATCACCAATGTTTTCAGCCCACGTTCGGCGACATCCAATTGACCTTTCTGAACCTGAATCCGATGCAGTTCAAGCTTAGCCCAGGGTTGTTCGCGTTTTTCCAGAACGCCATGCAGAAAGTTCTCCGCTTCGGTCAATTGCCCCTGGTTGTAGAGGGCATCGTAATATTTGCGTTGTGCCCAGCCACGATAACGCGGTTTGGTCTCCATGATCTGGCGGGCGGTCTTGGCCAGAGCGGGCCAGTCTTTGGCATCCAGCGCCGCGTTAACAGGTAACAGCGCCCCCTGCCTGTCCAGCCATCGATCCAGCCGTTGCGCGAGGGTATCCATGGCGAAGGGTTTGGCGAGATAATCATCCGGCTGAAACTCAAGCGCCCCCATGACCCGGTCGCGGGAGGTCTCCGCAGTGATCATCACGAAGACGGTCTCATAGGAGAGCCAGCCCTTGGTGCGCCACTCCTCCAACAGCTGAGAGCCGTTTTTGCCTTTACCCAGGTTGTAGTCGCACAGCACCACATCGAAACGGCTTTCACGCACCGCCTTCGTGGCTTCTATTCCGTTGGCGGCCTCAGCGATATGGGAAACGCCCAGCGACGACAACATACCCTTGACCGACTTTCGCACATTGGAAAAGTCGTCAATCAATAAAAATCGCTTGTTCAGTGATTGCTTTAAATCCACACCAACGGCTTCCGGTTATTAATATTGGCCCCCTTTTGCCCCAGGTAATACTTGAACTGGCTCACACTTTGTTCGAGCATAGACCGTCAAGACACCTGGCGGCAACGCCGGGAACAACTCCGGCCTGGCTGCCTTACGCGGCCAGGTCATGAGCGTAACGAGTCAGGGTGGTTTGCAAACCCATCGAGCCGGAATCCTCCAGCCGATATTAGGCAGCAGAACACACCACTACTGTCTACAATAGTTCAAAGCCCGAAGAATGCAGTGCAGTTTCGGCAAAAATCCGCTGTGCTGACAAATGGGGCTCCTACAGTCCAGCGGAAATGGTGACATGATTCCTGCCACTCAGCCCCAGTTTGCTTGCAAACCTTACTCCTTATTTTACCCAGCCGTATTTCATGGCATTCAAGTTCGCCCGACGGGCTTCCTGTCGCTGTTGTTCGTGCTCCTGCTATTCGCCACGCCAGTGCTTGCCGACCCCGTCGCTGTGGTTGTGCGCGCCTCCGGCGAGGTGGTACGAATCGATGTCGAGGGGAATCGCATTCCGCTGGCCCGGCGCGATACCTTGCAGGAGGGGGACCGGATAGAAACCGGCGAAGAAGCCTATGTCACGCTGAGATTCGCCGACAAAGGTCTGGTCGAGTTGGGCACCGGTTCCCGCTTCGTGATTCAGCGCTACCAGCCGGAGCCGGACTCCGCCGAGGAAGCCAAGGTGTTGTTGGAGCTGATCGAAGGCAAGCTGCGCACTGTAACCGGGGCACTGGCGAAAGAACCGGATGATTATGATTTGCAGACCCCCGTGGCCAGCATTGGCATCCGGGGGACTGAATTCGAAGTGTGGCAGGCCGTCGATACCGGCACCCGGGTTCGGTTGTCGCGGGGATCGGTCAGCCTGACCGACAAAGCCGGCATCGGCGATCCTGTGTTGCTGACGGACGAAACGCCCTTCGGCGAAGTAAAACCGGGCGCGGCGGCCAGCCTGCTGCCCGAATGGTCGGGCCCGTCGCTGGGTGCTTTTCCCCCGTCCCTGCTCAATGTGGATATTCCGGGCCTTCTGCCGCCATTGGTTCCCGTTTCACCACCCATGGTGGTTCCGCTCTCGGCTGATGCGCCCCTAGCCGGAGGAGCCGATAACGAAGCGGAGCCAGACGTTCTGACCCAATTCATTAGCGCCGTCGACACCGGCCAGTGGCAAACCGCCCAGGTATTGGCCGGTGAACTGCGGGACCGCTTCGAAGGCACGCCCCGGTTCGATCTCTACTATGCACTACTGTTACTGCACGATAACCGCACTCAGGAAGCCATTTTCGCGCTGGAAAGGGTGCTGACCTTCGCGCCCACCCAACACCGGGCACGCTTGGAGCTGGCCAGAGCCTACTTCGTCAATAACAACCTGGCACGCGCTCGCACCGAGTTCGAGCGGGTGCTGGCTACCAACCCGCCCGCCAATGTGCGTTCCAACATTGAGGCTTTTATTGCCCGCATCGATGCCGCGGAGCGGGCAAGAAACCGCCAGTTCAAGCTTTACGCCGGATTGGAGGCCGGATGGGACAGCAACATCAACGATGGCGCGACTGATCCAGAAATCACAGATCCAGCAATCATTACGTTTGACGAGGGCCTGAACGATTCATCGTTGGCCATCGACAGCAGTTACGGTCGTCTGAAATTCGGTGCCCAGTGGTTGATGCCCTCCAGCCTAAATTCAGGCCGGATATTCGGTGTGGATGGCTATACCACCCTCTATCCGGGCAACGATGGCTATAATCAGAACGGCGTCAATGCACGTTTTCTGGGCCACCAGACCAATGACCGGCTGCGCGGCCAAGTGTCGATTTCCAGCGGCTACACCTGGATCGACAACACCCCCTGGCAGCTTTCGCTTGGGTTGGGTGGTCAGGTGACCCGGCCGGTTTGGGGGCCGCTGTGGGCTGGTATCACGGGCCAGTCCAGCCTGGGTTTTGCCCAGTCCGGTGAACGGGCCCACACCGCCACCGACGCAGCCGGTCTGATCCTGAGCGCGGAAGAACGGGAGCGTCGTCACGAACTGACCGCTCAATACACCCGCTATCAGCAAACCGGCCAGGAAGACGGCCATTTGGAGTGGGCGGGGCTGAGCAACCGTTACAGCCTGGGCTGGAAGTGGCCCTACCGACTGCAAACCCAGGCGTCGGTCCGCCACGACCTTCGGTACTATCAGGAGGATGACCTAGTCTTCACCCAGGGAGAAGTTCCGGACAGCGGCTCAGCCGAGATGAAGCGTCGCAAGGACCAGTTTCTGCAAGGCGATTTCGCAGTGATATGGCAGGCGGATACCTGGCTGCAAAGCCGCACCGGCCTGCGTTTAGAGTGGCTGAACAGTAACATCAATGCCTACAGCCACGACCAGTGGGTCATCAGCCAGACGCTGACCGTGACGTTTTAGGAGTTCATCATGCATCCATCATTGATCATCCGTCTGGCCGTTTTCTTGGTCGCGGTGCTGACCGGGAGCCTTTCCTGGGCCGCGGTCGGTAAAGTCGTCATTGCCCAGGGCGAAGTTTACGCCCTCGATGCCAACGCTCAGCAACGCGCTCTAAAGCGCCGGTCGGACATATTCGAAGGCGATACCATCGTCACCGGAGCCGATGGCGCCATTCAAATACGGTTTCAGGACAACGCCATTCTCGCCTTGCGTGAAGAATCCCAACTGAAAATCACCGAATACCATGGCAGCGACCAAAACAATGGCTCGGAACGGGTCTTGATGGATCTGTTGGCAGGCGGCTTCCGGACCATTACCGGCAGCATCGGTAAAACCGATAGAGACGCCTATCAGGTACGCACGCCCAACGCCAGTATTGGTATTCGTGGCACGCATTACGAAGCTTTGTTGAACCAATCCAGCCTATTGCTGGGGGTCTACCAGGGTGGCATCCGCGTGCGTAACGAAACCGGCCAGATCGACCTGGGCGCCGACAGCCAATTCTTTTTCGCGCGAGTCGTCCCGGGTGGCCGTCCACAAGGGCTGCTCAACCCTCCTGATGAGTTGAATACCCCGCTGTCTCCCGGCAATGAGGAGGGTGGAGAGCCCCAACCCGAAGAAGAACCCAATGCCCAGTTAAACGATGAAGAAAGTGAAGGCATCCCGCTCGAAGAAGTCTTTAACGACTCCATTGGTGAGGAACCCCCCGTTGTCCCGACGACGGAAACGGAAAGCACCCAGCCAACCCTGGTGACCGATATTCAGTTTGAGGGCGTGGCTGAAAGTCTGCCCGAGGCGGTTAATGATGCGGACAACGGAGACGGCACTGATAGTGGCACGGACAATGGCAACGGCGGCGGAACACAGAACGACGACCTGCGGCTGACGGATGCCCAGATCGACAGCCTGACCCAATCCCCCAAACCGGGCTTGGTGGTGCTGACCAATTCCGGTGGCGATGCGGTCCACTACGGCTATGTGGTGGATGGCGCGAACGGCCCGGTGTTCGTCAACTACGATACCGAGAACATGACCGAGCTGGCTGACGGCTATGTCAGCCCGGACCGCGTATTCAAAGGCCCGGAAACACTCAACCCGACCCCTTTGGCCAGCCACCAGCTTCAGGATACGACTGTAGAATGGGGCATCTGGAACGCCAGCGCGGCGGACCCCGGCGAGCTCTATCAGGATCCGAGTTCGGCTGACCCGGCCGAGACCCATACCGACCCCTTCTATTATGTCGTGGCCGATGTCGTGAACGTGGCGGATCGCACCGGCATGGCATCGTTCGACTCCTACAATTGCGAAAGCAGCTCGGGGGGCACCCCCTGCTGGAGCGTGTCCACCAGCCTGGGGGAAGTGACCTCGTTCAGCGGCTCGCTCTCGGTGGATTTCGATACCGCCACCGGTAATGGCTACATATCGATGGCAACCGACACCGATAAAAGCTGGAGTGCGGACTTCGAAGGCAGCCTGCAGGGCAACCAGTTCATGGCCGACACTGTGACCAATTCCTACCTTTACAATCTGGACAACACCTTCATGGATTCCACCGGCGAGTTGGACGGCTATTTCACGGGAGGGGCTGATTCCCTGTATTTCGTGGGCGGTTTCCAGCTGGAAAGCCAGCAAGCCGGGGAGCATGCCGAAGGCGTGATGTTGTTGCAGGAGTACCTGCCCCAGTAACCGCAGCGGGGCGGCCCATCCCGCCCCTTTTTCCCGCCCCGCCCTGTCACCGCCCTTCACGCTCTTTTTCCTGCACGGCATGGAATAGGCCGGGACTTTCCGCTATGGTGCGCTCAACACTAAAGACAGATGGAACCCGACAGCTATGACAGATCGTCCTTCTTCCCTTGATAAAGCGGACTTGATCGAATGTGGTTACGGCCGCATGTTCGGCCCAGGCAACGCCCAGCTGCCCGTCGACAACATGCTGATGATGGACCGTATCGCACTGATCTCCGATGAAGGCGGCGAATACGGCAAAGGGCAAATCATTGCCGAACTCGACATCCACCCGGACCTTTGGTTCTTCAAGTGCCACTTCCCGGGTGACCCGGTCATGCCGGGCTGTCTGGGCCTGGATGCCATGTGGCAGTTGGTCGGCTTCTTCCTCGGCTGGCGCGGCAACGAAGGCCGCGGCCGGGCATTGGGTGTCGGCGAACTGACGTTCAAAGGCCAGATCATGCCGGACGCCCATAAAGTGGTTTACAAACTGAACATCAAACGCGTGATGGAATCACGCCTGGTCATGGGCATTGCCGATGGCGTGGTGGAATGCGACGGCAAGCCCATCTATTTTGCCAAAGACCTGAAAGTGGGTCTGTTCAAGCCTGAGCAAATGGGAGGCTGATCGTGAAAAGAGTCGTCGTAACCGGCCTGGGTATCGTTTCCTGCCTGGGCAATGATGCTGAAGCCGTCACTTCCAGCCTGAAAGAAGGCCGCTCCGGCATTCGTTTTAACGAAACCTACGCTGAAATGGGCATGCGCAGCCACATCAGTGGCACGCCGGACATCAACCTGGCCGATTATATCGACCGTAAATCCATCCGCTTCATGGGCCCGGCCGCCGGCTATGCCTATATCTCGATGGATCAGGCGATTAAAGACGCGGGCCTGACCGAAGAGCAGGTGTCCAACGTGCGCACCGGTCTGATCGCCGGTTCCGGCGGGGCGGATTCCGCCAGCCAGGTGGAAGCCGCCGATATTCTGCGTGAAAAAGGCCTGAAGCGGGTCGGCCCTTACCGCGTGACCCAGACCATGGGTTCAACGGTTTCCGCCTGCCTGGCGACACCTTTTCAGATCAAGGGCGTTAACTACTCCATCACCTCCGCCTGCTCCACCAGCGCACACTGCATCGGCAACGCCATGGAGCTGATTCAACTCGGCAAGCAGGACATCATTTTCGCCGGTGGCGGCGAAGCCGAACATTGGACACTGAGCTGCATGTTCGACGCCATGGGCGCGCTCTCCACCAAATACAACGACACCCCGGAAAAAGCGAGCCGCGCCTACGACGTGGACCGTGACGGCTTTGTCATCGCCGGTGGCGGCGGTATGTTGGTACTGGAAGAGCTGGAGCACGCCAAGGCTCGCGGAGCCAGGATTTACGCCGAAGTGGTCGGCTATGGCGCCACCAGCGACGGCTACAACATGGTCGCCCCCAGCGGTGAAGGCGCGGTGCGCTGTATGCAGATGGCGATGCAGAACCTGGAAGGCGGGGTCGACTACATCAACGCGCACGGCACTTCAACGCCGGCGGGTGATGTAACGGAACTGAAAGCGGTACGGACGGTGTTTGGCGACAAGATGCCCCCCGTGGCATCCACCAAATCGTTCTCCGGCCACAGCCTGGGCGCGGCGGGTGTTCAGGAGGCCATCTACAGCCTGCTGATGATGAAGAACAACTTCATCGCCGCCAGCCTGAACGTCGACAATCTGGACCCCGAAGCCGGTGACGCCAACGTGGTCACCCAGCGGCAGGACAATGTCACCCTCAACCGGGTCATGTCCAACAGCTTCGGCTTTGGTGGCACCAACGCCACTCTGGTATTCCAGCGCTACGAGGGGTAACCCTCGTTCCCCAGTAGGAGCCAGTCCGCATGCGGATCATGGCTCCTACAAAAACGCACTTTTCATTCAAGCCGCCGAAGAAGATCCTGGTCCCGGCTTTTCTTCAGTGCGGGAAGTGCTGAGTACCTGCACCAAATCCTCCCGACTGAGTTCACCAGTCAGTTCCCCGGCTTCGTTGACCACCGGTAAAGGGTGCTCCCGATCCAGAGTCTGAGGTATGACCTCCTCCAATAGGGTATCGGGCGATATAACGTAAGACTCCTCATAGTAATCCGCCGACAACGGTTCCCTGCCCTTCTCGTCCGCCACTTCGGCCAAACGCTCCTGGCTCAGAAACCCTTGATACCCTTTATCGGTCACATAAAAGGCATAACCCGTTTTCGAGGAACGCATTTCCGCCAAGGCATCGTTGATGGTTTTGGCTGCGATACGATGGGTCGGTGGCTTCATGACCGTCTCAACGGTCAGGGCGCGTGCCCGGTTAACATCGCGCACGAACTTTTCGACATAACCATCCGCCGGGTGCAGTAAAATCTCGGCGGGTGCGCCGACCTGCACCAATTCGCCATCCCGCAATATGGCGATACGGTCACCAATACGCAGGGCCTCATCCAGATCGTGGGTAATGAAGACAATGGTCTTGTGCAGCCGGTCCTGCAGCTGGATCAGTTGATCCTGCATTTCGCTGCGAATCAATGGATCGAGCGCGGAAAATGCTTCATCCATCAGCAGAATTTCAGCATCGGTACAGAGCGCGCGAGCCAACCCCACCCGCTGTTGCTGACCACCGGAAAGCTGAGCTGGAAACTGGTTTTCATACCCCGCCAACCCTACGTCTTCCAACCATTTCCGGGCTTTTTGTTGACGCTCTTCCTTGGCGACACCCTGAGCACGCAGGCCAAACGCCACGTTCTCCAAAACGGTGTAATGGGGCAGCAGACCAAAGCGCTGGAACACCATGGACATCTTTTTTTGTCGGAACCGCCGCAGGGCTTTGGCATCCAGTTTCATGATGTCCTCACCTTCAACGATGACATGCCCTTCGGTGGGGTCGATCAAGCGGTTGAAGTGACGGATCAAGGTCGACTTACCGGAGCCGGACAGCCCCATGATGACAAATATTTCGCCCTGTTCGATATCCAGGTTGATGTTTTTCAGCCCCAGCGTATGACCGGTTTCAGCCAGGATTTCGTCTTTGCTTTTCCCGGCTTTAACCAACGGCAGATGTGTCTTGGGCGTCGGTCCAAATAACTGATACAAACCTTCGATGCGAATCAATGGAGAGGTCATGAACGGTTCTCCATGTATCGCTGCGAACGTTTGGCATAGGCTTGAGATACACGGTCAAAAATAATCGCCAACACCACAATGGCCGCGCCATTCAACACGCCAAGTGTGAAATATTGATTGGTGATCGACCTCAAGACCGGTTGCCCAAGCCCGGAAACACCGATCATCGAAGCGATGACCACCATCGCAAGAGCCATCATGATAGTCTGGTTGATCCCTGCCATAATGTTGGGTAAAGCTAATGGCAGCTGCACATTGAACAGCCGTTGCATGGGGGTGACGCCGTAGGCATCCGCCGCTTCCAGAATTTCTTTGTCCACCAGACGAATGCCCAGGTTGGTTAAGCGGATGACCGGAGGAATGGCGTAGATCACCACGGCGATCAAACCGGGAATCTTGCCGATGCCCAATAGCATGACCACGGGAATCAGATACACGAAAGCGGGCATGGTCTGCATGATATCCAGAATCGGCGTGATTATGCTTTGAGTACGTTGTGAACGCGCCATCAATATGCCGATGGGAATGCCCAGAAAAATGGAAATCAAGGTACAGACAGTAATGAGACTCAGCGTGCTCATGGTGTCTTCCCACATGCCGAGGTAACCGACCAGAAACAAGGCTACTCCCACGCCCACGGTGAGTTTGATCGAACGGGCGGCATAGTGAGTGATCGCCAATAAAACACCTATGACCAACCACCAGGGTGCTTCGATCAACAGGTCTTCAAACCATACGAGAAACGCCAGCAGTGGATCGAAAAAGTTCTCGATGGATTCGCCATAGGCGCGTGAAAACTCGCGATAACCTTCATCGAGAGTTTGTCGCAGAGTAAGCAATTCCCTGCGGCTGAGTTGGGGAAATTCGGTGAGCCAGGACATAATCGTTACCTGCAGAAAGACAGTACGCCAATTCGGCGTTCGCGTTAGGGATGTTGCCAGGAGTCCGCTCCGGCTGCCGGGTAGTCTTATCAAGGGTCGGCATAAACCCGTCCCTGGGGCCTGGACTGCAGCATCCATGCTGCAGACCCCCCTTGATAAGACTACCCGGCAACCGGAGCTAGCCCATAGCTGGCGAACGCTCAGACTTGAGACTTCGCCGCCGCTAGGGATCAACGTCCTACAGCACCAAACGGGGAGTCACAGAGCGTCCTTCACCTTGGACGCCACGTCATCGGAAACCCATTGAGTCCAGATAGATTCATAGTTTTCCAGGAAGTGATAGGCGGCGAACTCACCGTCGGCCTGGTTGGCTTCCATCCACGCCAACAACTCATTCATCTCTTCATTTGTGAAGGAGCGTTTGGTGAGGTAATCGTAGGCTTCCGGCGCTTCGGAGGCGAAACTCTCGGTGGTGATTGTCCACACCGGCGAAGGCGGATACATGGTGACTCTGGGGTCGAGACAGCCCTCTTTGGAGACACAACTGATGTAATGTTCTTCATCCACACCACTGCCGAAATCGACCTTCACCATGGGGTAACGGCCCAGCACAGCGGTGGGTGCCCAGTAATAACCAAACCAGGGTTCTTTTCGCTCGTAGGCTTTGGCGATTGAACCGGCGAGACCGGCACCCGAACCCGGGTCGACCAACTCAAAACCGGCTTCCTCAAGATTCAGCGCTCGGAACAGGTTGCCTGCGGTGATCTGGCAGTTCCAACCGGCGGGGCAGCCCATGAACATGGATTTATCCGGGTCTTCGGGGTGTTCGAACATCTCAGCGTGCTGTTTTACGCCTTCGATTGTGGCCAATTCAGGATATTCATCGACCAGATACTGCGGCACCCAGAAGCCTTCCTCGCCGCCGTCTTCAAGCGATTTACCGGCGTAGCGCAGCCGACCTTCCTCGACACCCCGGTCGATGGCCTCTTTGAGGGAATTGCTCCACATTTCAGGCGCGATGTCGGGCTCGCCTTTTTCCACCATGGAGGTGCCGGTGGGCATGGTGTCCCCAGGTACCAGTTCAGCGTCGCAACCGTAGCCTTCACTGAGAATCAGTTGATCGATACTGGCCATCAGCGCGGCTGAACTCCAGTTCATGTTGGCAATGGTCACCCGGCCGCAATCCGCCAGGGCGGAGCTTCCCATCATGGCTGCGGCGAGGCTCAGGGAGGTGTTGAACAGCATCTTTTTCATTATGTGACTTCCTCTCAGTGGGCCTTGTTTTGAGTTTTTTAGAGACAATCCAGTCTTTAGGCCTCTAACATTAAAAAAGTCTAATACGATTAAGGACAACTTCCAACACCGACAATAAGCTGCAAAACTTCGCCAATGAAAGCTTTTAACAGAAAAGATGAACTGCCTTGCAGGCCCCTCACTCTTGAGGTGACGGCCGCATGCTTTGAGCGGCGACTGGAACAATTTCCTCTGCCAGAAAACGATGCAGCGCCGCGCGATAACTGGAGCATCCGGGTGGACCCCGCTGAATGGTCTCATTGGAAAGTACCTATGGATCAGTCAAGCCCGCCCAACGTGTAACTCATCGGTACAAAGCGAATGCCATGAAACTCCTGTTCCGGACCTTCCGCAACAAAACCATATCGCTGATAAAACTCGACCGCATTGATCGAGGCACGCAATTTGATCTGGGGTTCCAATGCACCCTTGATCATGGCGTCCATCAACAGACCTCCGATACCTTTTCCCTGATGCGCCAGACTGACATAGAGCGCCGTTACAAAATGCCCATCGCGCCAGGCCACATAGCCAACCACCTCACCATCCAAAGTGGCTTTGAGAGAAGGGCTGAGCTCTGCGTCCAGCAACCGTTGTAGACGTTCCTCATGGGAGCTTTGCAAAGCCTCCCACCCGGTTTCCGAGAGCAGGGGCATAACCTGAGCCCTGTTGGCTTCGGCACTGATGCGCGCGATGGCGGCGATATCTTCCGGTCGCACCGGCGTTATTTCGACAGTCATTTCCGTTCACTCCTTTACCCCTTATTTCCAAGCAACCAGCTTACCATTTACTTTTCATGACCGGGCGTCGGTTTGAGTATCCAGAGATCTTTTCTACGCTAGGAGGTGTCAACCGAGGGAGAGATCCATGAAAAACACCGCTCTCAGCCTGACCGCCTTGATCGCGAGCATCATACTTCTGATCACCGGCAGCGCCTTTCTCAGCACTTTGCTTGGGTTGCGGTTGAGTATCGAGGGCTTCAGTGCCACCGTCATCGGTTGGACATTGGTGTTTTATTCCGTCGGCTTTGTCGGCGGGACCTTATTCGCTGCAAAAATCATTGAACGCGTGGGCCATATCCGAGCTTTCGCCGTCTTCGCGGCTGTGCTTGCCTCGGCCATTCTGGTTCATCCCATGGTCGTCCAGGCAGGGCTCTGGGGTGGCTTACGGGCTGTGGCCGGGTTCGTTATGGCAGGGTTGATGATCGTGATGGAAAGCTGGTTCAGCAGCCGGGCCGACAACAGCAATCGCGCCAGCCTGTTTGCGATATACCAGATCGTGTTCTTTCTCTCTACGGCGGCAGGCCAGGTCATGATCCGCATCGGCGACCCGGCGGATTTCATCCCTTTTTCCGTGGCCGCCATTCTTGTTGTGCTGGCACTGACGCCCCTGGCAATGACACGCCAGCCGTCACCGAGTATCGAGCACGGCCAGCGGATGTCGCTGAAACAATTGTTCCGTACCTCACCGGTCGGAACGCTCGGGGCTCTGGTAGCCGGGCTGTTGATCAGCTCGTTTTACACCATGGGGCCGGTCTATGCCGACCGTATCAATTTAAACGTTGGTCAGATTTCCAACTTCATGGCCTCTGCAATTCTGGCCGCTATGATTCTGGCATGGCCCATCGGCCGCTTCTGCGATCGATACGACCGTTATCGGATCATCCTGGTCGCCGCAGCCATCGCCGGAGGGTGCAGCCTGGTAGCCGCATTGATCGGCAACTTTAATATGGTGCTGCTGATTCTGTTCGTCGGGTTGTATATGGGTATCGCCGCGGCCCTCTACCCTATCGCGGTCGCCATCACGAATGACTTAATGGAATCCCACCAGATCACGGCGGCGAGCACGGCATTGTTGCTCAGCTATGGTGTCGGCAGTTGTATCGGGCCGATCCTGAGTTCGTTATTCATGGGTGTGCTGGGGCCGAGTGGTTTGTTTATCAGCAATGCGCTTATTCTCGGTGCTCTGATGGTTTTTATTATCGCAGGCACCCGCGCACGAAGCCCAGCCGAGACGCAGGAAAGCTTTTATACCGTCATGCCGGAAGCCAGCCTGGGGCTGGAAGAACTGGATCCCAGGAATACGGATTTCAATAGCGGCGAAGAGGAGCCTGAAACAGCCCAACAGCCGTTTGAAACTGATGTGGAAGAGGATTTGAAAGCTACGGATGCTTGAGCAGGCGCTGGGCAGCTCATTGTCCGTCGGTCGGGGAAGTATCAAGCTTTTTTGTCATACCAATGACCACAGTGGAAAAACCAAGCGCGGAATTGAAGTTAATCATAGCTTGGTTCAGGGTATGCACTTGCGTCCGAACTTCTTTCAAGCCCTGATTGCGAAGCCAAACTTCCACGTTCGCCTTAAGATTTTTGGCAATTCCCCGTCGTCTGTAGTCTGGACGCACCCATAACGATATCAAATACGCCAAAGGCTCCTGTTCTTCAAACTGTGCCCAATGCAACCCAATAATCTGGGCCGTGTCATTCTTGGCGAGAAGAACATAATTGATCTTGTTGGACTGACCGGCTAATTGCATTTTGGCACGGTCCAGGCTGACTTCCGTAACCTCGTGCCCGGCATTCCATTCAAGCGGACAGGCGCAATGCAAATAGGCAACTTCCGACACCTCCTCACTGTTTTCAGGGTTCAAAGGTTCGAAAGACACCTCCAAACAGTTAGGGTTAATCTTCTTCATGAGGTAGGCGCCCTCCGCAACCCCTTTTTGGTGGGGAATAGGCAGAGTAATAATGCTACTGCCCCGCCACCGAGGGTATACAGGTAGGCGGTCTTATCGAGGGGAGGTAGGTCAGGTCTGAGGACTCCCCAAGCAATTAATGCCCCAACAAAAAACAATACAATCGATGTTAAAGCAGGCTGTCGGGGGGCTGCCAAATACGCCATAAGGACGACACCAAAAGCCGCAAAAAAACCTGATACGGTATCGTCATCCCACCCTATATACAAAGCCACCATCAGCCCACACACTCCGAATAGCACGAATGAACCGACGATGGCAAAAAACCAGATAGTCCAACCTTCCAATAGATCCTTCTGCATACTCGTCTCCTTGTCTTGTTACCTGAGTCGCCCACTGCAGAGGCGAGCGCCAGCTGTCAGGTAGGCTTATCAAGGGTGGTCCGCATCATGGATGATGCGGACCAGGCCCCGCGGACGGGTTGAGTGGGCGGCATCCCGCACGACCCTTGATGAGCCTACCTGACAGCCGGTGCGTATCCAGGCAATACATTGAGCCGCGACCTCCGAAACTTGAGGAATTAAGAAGCTGGTAGTGGGTCGATATGCCTCAAGTCAACAGACCCTTCTTATACAAATTCTCATAGCAGTAATTCGTCGCTTCAACAAAACCTTCGACGGAACCACAGTCAAACCGGGTTCCTTTGAAACGGTAAGCCATCACCACGCCATCCTGAGCCTGTTGCATCAGGGCGTCAGTGAGCTGGATTTCGTTATTCTTACCGGGAGGGGTTTCGCGCAGAATATCGAAGATATCCGGAGTGAGGATGTAGCGGCCGATCACTGCCAGGTTGCTGGGGGCATCTTCTTTCTTGGGCTTCTCCACCATGCTTTTCACACGGTAGAGACCGTCTTTCATTTCTTCGCCTTCGATGACGCCGTACTTATGGATTTCATCTTCCGGCACTTCCATCACGGCTACGACACTGCAGCGGAACTGCTTGAACACTTTTACCATCTGGCCGAGCACGCTGTCGAAACCTTCTTCCGGTATACAAAGGTCATCCGCCAATACCACACCAAAGGGTTCGCTACCCATCAGGGTTTCACCGGCCAGAATGGCATGCCCGAGGCCTTTCATTTCTTTCTGGCGGGTAAAGGAGAAAATGCCTTCGTCCATCACATGACGGATGGATTTCAGGTAGATTTCCTTTGAAGAACCGTTTATTTGATGTTCCAGTTCGTAGGAAATATCGAAGTGGTCGGCGATGGCGCGTTTACCGCGCCCGGTGACGAAACCGATCTGGTTCAGGCCGGCTTCGATGGATTCCTCAACCCCATACTGCACCAAGGGTTTGTTAACCACCGGCAGCATTTCTTTGGGCAGAGCCTTGGTGGCTGGCAGAAAACGGGTGCCGTACCCGCCTACGGGAAACAAACATTTGCGAATCATTTCACATCCTCTGCTGTGTATGTTGGCTACCTGCTGAATACATTCACCAGGGTGTTACAACCAGTCTTGCAATTCCCTGACCACGATACTGAATGTGGCGCGGTGTTTGCCATATCACTCTCCAGAGAGTGGCTCAGCGCGCCGGGTGCACAGCTTTGGCGCATTGAACAGGCAGGTTTAGCGGCAGCCTCTGAATTTGCGGCCATTCTGCACTAAATTGGAACTGGGCACCATGGTGGTGCGATGGCCGCGACCATGATACACCAAAGCGTGGGAGAGTTAGATGACAGAACAAACCAATGGACTCGAGACCCTGCGTGAATCGGCCGAACGAAGGCTGGCGTTTCTGTATGGGCAGGAACAGGCGCAGGATGTCACCGACCGCCTGCTGGGTCTGGTGCAACGCTATCGAAGCGCCATTTACCACCATACCCAGGCTCCGGGGTGGAGCGAGCGGGATACCCTGCTCATCACCTACGGCGACGCCATCCGCCACCGTGATGAACCCGGTCTGCTGCAGCTTGAACGCTTCCTGGAGCATTTCTATACAGACCTGATCACCAACATTCATCTGTTGCCATTCTATCCCTACAGCTCAGATGACGGCTTCTCGGTGATCGATTTCAAACAGGTCCGCGACACCGTGGGTCAGTGGGACCATATCGATGCCCTCGCCCGTCGCTTCGGCATCATGTTCGACCTGGTCCTGAATCACTGTTCAAGAGAGAACCTCTGGTTTATCGAGTTCATTCAAAACCAGGAACCGGGGTGCAACTACTTTCTGGAACTCGACCCGAAGACCGATGTATCCCTGGTGACCCGCCCGCGCAGTTCTCCACTGCTCGCACCCATCAACACCCATCGCGGCACCCGCTATGTGTGGGCGACCTTCAGCGAGGATCAGATCGACCTCAATTACAGCAACCCCGATGTCCTTCTGGCAATGATGGATGTATTCCTGTTCTACCTCTCAAAAGGCGCCCGTCTGGTCCGTCTGGATGCCGTGGCTTTTCTCTGGAAACGCCTGGGAACCTCCTGCATTCACCTGCCGGAAACCCATGAGGTGGTCAAACTGATGCGCGACATTGTCGATGCCGTGGCGCCCTGGGCCATCCTGGTGACCGAAACCAATGTACCCCATACGGAGAACCTGTCGTATTTCGGAGATGGCGACGAAGCGGCCATGGTCTACCAATTCGCCCTGCCCCCTTTGGTGCTTTATACCCTGAACCGGGGCAATGCCGACCTCCTGACCAACTGGGCGATGACGCTGGCCCCGCCACCCGCCGGAGGCACCTACCTTAATTTTACCGCCAGCCATGACGGCATCGGCCTGAGGGCGTTGGAAGGCATTCTGCCAAACTACGAAATCCAAAGCCTGCTCGACTGCATGCATCAGTTTGGCGGCTATGTCAGCATGAAAGCGAACCCGGACGGACGCGACACCCCTTACGAAATCAACATCAGCTATTACGATGCGCTACGCGGCACCCGAACCGGATCCGACCAGTGGCAGGTGGAGCGATTCATTTGCTCCCAGACGCTAATGATGAGCCTGCAGGGGATTCCGGCTTTTTATCTGCAATCCCTGATCGCCACTCCGAACGACCTGGCTGGCGTCGAGCGAACCGGACGACTGAGATCAATCAATCGTAAGATCTGGACCTGGTCGGAACTGAACCAAGTGATGACTGACAACCGCCACCCTTCTCATATTGTCAGCCGCGAACTGGCCCGAAGGATAAGCATTCGGAAGACGCTGTCGGCGTTCCATCCAGATGCCCGGCAACGAGTCGAAGACATTGTTTCAACCTTGTTTGTTGTTCGCAGAGAAGGCACTCGGGAACGGGTTTACGCTGTGTTCAACGTGACCGCTTCGGTTCAAGTGCTGCCATTGCAGCGGTTACTGGCGAGCTCGGACGGGGAAAGGGTCACGGACGTTATCGGCGAGACTGACTATCGGCTTGATGACGAACTGACATTGCAGCCTTACCAATGCGCCTGGTTGGTGTTTCGGTGAGCGCAGCGCTCTCGGCACTTGGAGGAGAGTACCGCCACTGGTTGGCCCAGTGGCGGTAGCGGGTGTTATTTCAAAATAAAGACAACACTCAAAGCGGTCAGTAAGCCCAGCGTCCCGTTGAACCAACGCCGTTTAACCGGGTCCTGCAACCAGCGCCGCAATTGACTGCCCAGCGCGGCCCAAAAACCGCAACAGGGATAAGTCATCACCGCGAACGCCGCTGCCACGATCAAAGCGCTGGGCCAATAGGCGTCGCCCGGCAAACTGAAGGTGGCGACACCGGTGACCGCCATGGCCCAGGCCTTGGGGTTCACGATCTGGAACAAGGCCGCCTGCCACCACCGCATGGGGTGGGTTTCCCCATCCGCACTCTGAATGCCACCGGCCGTGGCAATTTTCCAGGCCAACCACAACAAATAAAGGGAACCTGCCACTTTGAGCCCCCAATGCACCTGGGGAACGGCCAGCAGAATCGCCCCCACTCCGCCCGCCACCAAGAGATTGAGGCTTAAAAAGCCGACAAAAATTCCCGTAATGTGTGGCATGGTGCGTTTAAAACCAAAATTCACACCGGAGGCGGTGACCATGAGGTTATTCGGCCCCGGCGTGATGGTGACACTTAAAGTAAACAACAAGAGCGGAGCGATAAAACTCAGCGTTAATGGGTCCACTCTACGAATCCTCTTAAATAGGTTTTAGCCTGACCGCGCATCAGCACCCGGTCTCCTTTCAGAACGCAATCGATTTGACCGGGGCGACTCGAAATCTGCCGACCGACCAGCGAGGTTTTATTCAGCTTTTCAGCCCAATAAGGCGCCAGAACCGAATGCGCTGAACCGGTTACCGGGTCTTCCTGAATTCCGACGTTGGGCCCACCGAAATAACGGGAGACAAAATCGACACCCGGCAATTCACTGGCAGCGGTCAGAATGACGCCCGAGGCCAGGGTTTCGCAATCTGCGAAATGGCGGTTGAAAGCAGCGACGTCCGCTTCGGTGGCCAGCACCACCAACTCTTTTGTCGCAGTACGAACGTCAATGGGTTCCATGCCCAAACGTTCGGATACTTCATTACTCAGTTGAGACGGCTCGCTGAGAATGGCTGGAAAATCCAATTCAATGCGCCCTTCAACCTGTCGCACTTTCAGTTCGCCACTGGCACTGTTAAACCGAATTTCATCGTGCGGCCATTGCAATTCTCGCCACAACACATGAGCACTGGCCAGGGTGCCGTGACCGCACAACGGAACTTCGTGGCTCGGTGTGAACCAACGAATTCGCCACGCCTCGCCTTCGGGCCAGATAAAGGCGGTTTCAGATAAGTTGTTCTCCTGCGCCAGTTTCTGCATCACCTCTTCCGACAGCGGTGCCTGCAACGGCATGACGGCGGCAGGGTTGCCTTGGAAGACTTCGTCCGCAAAGGCGTCTACTTGATATAGGGGATGTGCCATGAATGCCTCCTTGGGCTAGTCAACCAACTCGATATTGATCCGTTTGTTCTGTTTGCCTTTGCTTTTGATACTGGGAATTCGTACTTCACCAATCTCAGCGATGTTTTTTAGATGAGTGCCGCCACAGGGCTGAAAATCGAGCCCGTCAATCCGGACCATGCGAATGTCACCGTGCCCACGAGGAGGTTTTACGCTCATGGTGCGTACCAGTTCCGGCTGTTCATCCAGAATGCTTTCCGGCAGCCATTCGGTGCTTACAACCGCGCCCTGTTTGATAAGGGCATTCAGTTGCGCCTCCAGTTCGGTTTTGTCGACCGGAGACGTCAGGTCGAATTCCGCCCGGCTTTGGTCGGTGCCCACGTTGCCGCCGGTCACCGGGTCTTTTATCAGATGACACAGCACATGCAGGCAGGTGTGCATCCGCATGTGGCGGTAACGACGCTCCCAGTTGAGTGTCAGCACGGCTTGATCACTAGCGGTAACTTCCGGCGCTTCGGCCAGGTGATGCTCGATTTGGCTGCGGTCCCGGCTGTAGCGGGTATCGATAATTTCAATCGTCTGGCCGTTAATACGGACCTGGCCTGTGTCTCCGGGCTGACCGCCGCCATGGGGATAAAACAGGGTGTCTGCCAGTACGAGGCGCTGGTCTTCCAGGGAAACCACTTCGGTGGTTAATTCGGTCTGGTAGGGGTCACGATAGAACTGATAAAGACTCATCCGGCCAAATTCCTTTGTATCGATACAATTGAGACGATTTTAAAATTGCTTGCCTTCATTCGGTGAAAAGAGCTTAGACAAAAGCAAACAATTGCAGTGTAATAGGCGGACATTTGACTGCAAGCATTACTTTGTCACCATGACAATTCTATCGATCGAAGGCTATACCGGCCCAAAATACAAAGCACTCGCCAACCGGATTGAACAAGCGGTTCAGGAAGGGGCGCTTCGCCCCGGCGACCGTCTGCCCACTCACCGCCAACTGGCCGAGGAGCTGGGGGTCACCGTGGGCACCGTTACCCGCGCCTATGCCGAAGCGGAACGCCGCCGTCTGGTGGAAGCCCGGGTTGGCAGCGGCACCTTTATCCGGGGCTCCTCGCTTCCCGGCAAGCTGTTTCAAGTGCAGGATTCCACCGTCGATACCGGCATCGATCTGGGTTTCAGCATTGCACTGGAAGTCGGGCAGGCCGACCAGTTGAAAAAAACGCTGGCACGCCTGCAGGATTCGCCCGTGTTACCGCACCTGTTGCGCTACCAATCGGAATTCGGGTTGGAACACCATCGCGAGGCGGGTCGCCAATGGCTTCTCAATACCGGCCTGGGTAATTTCAACCGCGATGATCTGATTGTCACTCTGGGAGGGCAGCACGGCTTTTTCGTGAGCTTGCAGGCCCTGCTGCAGGCCGGTGACGGCCTGGCGTGCGAAGGCCTCACCTACCCCGGTCTGGTGGCGGCCGCCAATCAGCTGAGCCTGCGGCTGATGCCGATGCAATACGACGCCGAAGGCATGATCCCCGAGGCGCTGGAATCCCAGTGCTTAAGGCACCCCCCTCGTGTGCTCTACCTGATGACGCGCATGCAGAACCCGACGGGCGGGGCGATGTCGGCACAACGCATCGATGAACTGGCTTTCATCTGCCGCCAATACCAGATCACCGTGATTGAAGACGATGTTCAGGGCTGCCTCGGCGCGCCGGAAGCACCTTCTTTCTCGGCTCGCCATCCGGACATGACCGTGACGGTTACCAGCTTGTCCAAAGCCTTGTGCGGCGGCCTCCATGTTGGCTTTTTGAGAGCTCCAGAGCGTTGGGTCCCGGCGATAGGCGCCGCCGCCCGCGCCACCTGTTGGATGGCGATTCCGCTGACCACGGAAATCGCCTGCGACTGGCTGGCCACGGGCTATGGCTATGAATTGCTGGCCACTCAGAAAGAGGAAATACAGTGGCGCCAGGATGCCGTGCGCCAACGTTTGAACGAGGCGGGGCTGGATTGCCGCTGTGGCGGCTTCAATATCTGGGTGGAACTGCCGCAACCCTGGAGGGCTGCCAAACTGGTCGACCTGGCCGCCGAACATAACATTCGAATCAAACCGGCCGAAGTGTTTGCCGCCGGACAGTTCGCGGCGCCCCAGGCCATTCGGCTGTGCGTCGGCGGACGCGTTCAGCGGGAAACACTGCTACAGGCCATAGACACCTTGATAGAACTGATACAAAGCCCCGGCTATGCACGGGATTCACTGGTCAACATTTGAGGGGATCATGGAGCAATCAACCAAAAGCGGGGTGTTTTACGCCCTGACCGCCTACACCCTGTGGGCGGTCGCGCCGATGTATTTCAAGGTGATGAAAGACATTCCCGCTACTGAAATTCTGGCCCATCGTATTATCTGGTCTTTCCTGCTGACGCTGGGTTTGATTGCCCTGTTCAAAAAACGCGACGTGCTGATGGCCGCCTTGCGTTCCAAACGGGCACGCTGGGCCCTGCTCGCTTCCACCACTTTGATCGGATTTAACTGGGGCATTTTCATTTGGGCTGTGAACGCCAATTACATGCTAAGCGCCAATCTGGGTTATTACATTAATCCGTTGATCAACATTCTGTTCGGCATGCTGTTTTTCAAAGACCGTCTGGACCGGGTACGCACCATCGCCGTCGGGCTGTGCGTGGTCGCCGTCGCCTTCGAGCTGATTCAGTTCGGCCGCCTGCCATGGATCGCTCTGGTGCTTGCCGTGAGCTTTGGTCTCTATGGACTGGTACGCAAAAAAGTGGGCGTCGACAGCTTCACCGGCATGGCCTTGGAAACCGGTCTAATGCTGCCCGTGGCGGCGGGGTATCTGTTCTTGAGCTCAAGCCCGACCACCGACCTGGTCGCAAACAGTAGCTGGACCAACTTTCTGCTGTTCGCGGCCGGGCCGATCACCATGGTGCCGCTGATGTGCTTCGCCGCCGCAGCAAACCGCATCAGTCTGACGTCACTCGGTTTCTTTCAATACATCGCGCCCAGTGGCATGTTCCTGCTGGCCGTGTTTGTTTATGGCGAAACGTTGAGCCCGGCCAAGCTGGTCACCTTTGGGTTAATCTGGACCGCGCTCACCATCATGACGGTCGATTCCCTTCGTAAATTGAGGAAACCAAAGAAAACAACGACGCCCCTGGCTGCTGCGGTCGTGAAATAAAGGTTTCAAATCAACTTCAGGTCGGCCACCAGCGGCAAGTGATCGGATGCGGTGCGAACCATGGCGGAATTGGGGATATCGATGGCCTGGGCTTCCAGACCGTTCCCGATATAAATATGGTCAATTCTCACCGTGGGCAGACGGCCTGGAAAAGTACGCTGAGGCCGATGTTCCGCCGTGGCTTCCTGAGCATCGTTCAGCCGTTCGCCTAAAAGTCGACACACCGGGCTTGAGGGCACGGCATTGAAATCCCCGCAGAGGATGACGGGTTCCCGGCAGTCCGGATGGCCCAGCCACTCCGGCCCCAGCAAGGCTTCGACCTGGGCTTTGCGTTCCTGGGCGTTCAAACCCAAATGGGTGTTGATGATCTGGATTTTTCGGCCATTCAATTCCACTTCAACCCAGAGCGCGCCTCGGGGTTCCAGGTTCGGCTTGGACGGCCAACCGGGCAGTAAATCGGCTTTCACCAAACGTTGCGGCAGATGCGTCAGTATCGCATCTCCGTAACGTTCCTCCTCCAGGTGGATCGCCGGATGAAAGTGATATTCCATTTCCAGTTTTCGGGCGATTTGATGCGCCTGATCGATACTGTCACTGCGCTCACGCCCGACATCCAGTTCCTGCAAAGCCACCACATCCGGGTGGGAACGGGCGATGACGCGGGCAATGCGATCGGCATCCACTTTGCCATCCATGCCGATGCAACTGTGCACGTTGTATGTCATCACCCGTATCGTATTTTGTCGGCTCCGCTGCGAGCGGCGCTTAAAGCGACGTGGCGGCGGCGACTCCTCTCGTTCCAGATGATGCAGCACCGCTTCACGTAACTGTTTCGGGCGGATATAGGGGTGTTTGCGTTCAGGCAGCGGGGCATCCTTTGGCAGCAGAGCGAAGCCTTCGGTTTCCTGAGGGGTCGGGCTGGCGTGGCTGCCATTCTCGACGGCGAAGGTTACGGCAGGAACGCCGTTGCGCCAGCCGACCACCACCAGATGACCCGAGTTCGGGTGTTCACACAGCCGGACCATGTCCGGTCCCAATTCCTCAATGAAAGGATGGTTCGCGCCAAACAAACGGGCTTCATCCCCCGGTAACTCAAACAGTCCAACGTCGGTATACACCTTCAGTCGACCGGGCCTTTCGACGTTCAATACCAGTGGGACACCGTGCCTGTTGGCAAGCTCGGTGGCAATGAAATCCTTCTCTGTCGCCGTCGTGTGTTCGGGCAGATAGATGTGCCCTACCGGACCGAGCGCGGCAACGGATGTTTGCTCGCTTTCCTCCGTTTCATCCCGAGCGGGATCGACCGAAAACAGTCGTTGAAAGTGGTAGCCACCCAGCAGGCGGACCCGGTGTGTTTGCACACCCACGGTCGACATGCCGGTGTGTTTCGGGAAATGGTCCCCCAAGGATTGGAAAATATGGTCGACCGCTTCTTTCAATGAATAGCCGCGTGCCCTTTCGAAGGTTTCCATCTCGTGCTGACCGTGGTCGGAATACAACCATACTTCATAATGGCGTCGATGGGCCTGTTGCGTGGCGCGCCACAGCCGGGCTACGGCATCATCAATGCCTTTCAGTGTCCAGTGGGCGAACAGGGAGGTAGGGCCTCGTCGGTGGGACTGTTCGTCATAACCCAGAAAGTTGATGTGAATAATCGGCAGGCCGCGCTCTATATCGATCTTGCCGCCGATGACGCACAGCTCGCGCAACAAGATGGAAATGCCCACCCGGGTGGGCACGAATTTCAATTCTTTGAGGAAATCGTAGCCTTTTACCAAGCCACGAAAAAAATCCACCAGGGCCAATAGGGTTTCCAGCAGCAACAAAGCACCGACCCTTAAAAAGCTATAGAGGTTGGCCAGTATAAAAGTCACCACAACGAAGGGGTTCGCCTTTCGCAAGGCTTTACCCCAGCCCATGGATGACGCGCAAAAATGTGATTCCGCCGCCCCGCCGGTGAAGTTATCCGAATAGGCACTGCCGCCCTTGAGCAGGGGTTGTCCGCCTTCCCGTTCCAACCATTCTTCCACTTCCGCCGCAGCGGTCGGGTCATACATCCGCACGATGCGTTTGCTGTGGCGATTTCGAAAGGAAAAGGATGGAACGCAGCACGGCGTGCCGTAAAAAATCTCCGCCTGTACGGCCGGCGTGGTGGAGGGCAAACCGGAGTAATGGGAATGCAATCGGTAGTGTTCACGGTCCATCAATTGCTTGAGGAACGGCATTTCATTTTTGGCGATCGCCTGTTCCAGTTCGGGGCGGGATAAGCCGTCGACCTGAATCAACACCATACCCGGACGGGACGGGGAACCTTCGGAAGCGGGAAGACGAAGCAGACGGGCCAGCCAGGCACTGCGGCTTAGCCTTCTGCGCCAGCGACGAATGCGGGCTTCGATACGTCCGATCATAAACGCGCTGAATGATGGCGAATGGGATCTTGCTGAAAACCAATCAGATTAATTGTCATGTTCATCCTCCTTGGGTACCAAAGTCACGGAACCTCGCCCGTGAGTGAGATCGACCGGTTGATAGCCCGGCATTCGGATGGTCATTGCCGGAACGTCTCTATGCCAATCGCCATCCCACTCCACGCTTGGTTTGGGGCCTGGAAAAATGCTGATTTGCACACGTCCGAATTGGGTGGGTGCCGGTCCAAACCGGATCGGTTCGTTCTGCTCCATCCAACGCATCGGGATACCCTGGCACAATATCAAGGTGTTTTTCTCTTCCCGAACAAAACAATGACGAATCATCAACACCCATTCGGCCGATGCCCAGACATGGTGGCCGTCGCCCATGCATCCCCCTTCGGTAAGAGGATGAATGGCCTCGGGCCATTGCCCGGTGGGGGACGCCAGATGAGCGACGGCATCCATCAAGGCCAAATAGCGAGGGTCTTCCGCGCGCAACAACACCTGCGCAACGTGTAACGTCAGATAGGCGTTCAAGCCGGAGTGAATCATGTCCTGATAAAAAGCGCCCTTAACGAAACACCGCTCAAGCAGGAACTCCACGCAATCGAGCAGGCGCGGATCATCCGCGGGCCACAGCTGCAGCGGGTAACCGCAGGCCAGCGAACCGATGGCCCCGGCATCCAATCGTCTGTACGGCGACGCCGGCATGCCGGGCCGTTTCAGTTTGGCGGCACAATGCGCCAGACTTTTTTCGATGGCGCGTTCGAACTCGTCCGCTCCTTGCGCAAACTGGCTGTTGGGTTGGCCACTGGCGTCGGGGGTCATATCGGCGGCGGCACGCAAACCGGCGACGCCCCAGAAATCGTCCCAATAGTAATAGTCGTTCGGACCCAGATGCTCGGCGCTGAAACCGGCGGGCAACAGACCCGCATGGGGTGCGTCGATGGAATCCTTGAGTCGTTTGCGGAGTATCCACCGCGCACCTTTTTCGATAGGGGAATGCCAACTTTTCGGGCTTTGGTCAGTCATGTCGAAATAACGTTTCAGTATCCACAGTACTTCGCCGTTGGAATCCCACTCCCCTTCCTGGGAACGGAAATAGCCCATCGCCGTCTGACGCTCGGGAAAACGCGCCAACGCCCGTTCAGCCCGATCAGTCAGGCCTGCACACAATAACGCGTGAATAATGTAGGCGGCATCGCGAAACCAAAACCGCTTGTAAGTGTAGGGGCCGGGGTACACATCATCCGGCGAGTGAAGGATGAGTGAATTGACAGCGGCGTCGTACAAAAACTGATATTGAGGGTCCGGACATTCCAACCGGCAATGCTGACGACGCAACCGATTCCAGATGTCTTTGTCCAACCCTTTCAAGCGAGTTTCTCGAAGAGGAATCGATACCGTCAGCCGGTTTCTCCCGCCCGCCTTTATTTTGAACAATGCCGCAGCCGTCACCATACCCACTTCGCAATGACCACTCTCCTGGTCTTCGCGGTCATGCAAGTGAATAAAAACATCACCATTATGATAGTCGGAGACGTGATGACGTTCCGCCGGATCACTGAACGTCACCGTCCACTCATCATTCACCCGCCACCCCTTCCGGTCGGATGTCAATTGAACATCGTGAATGAAGGCAATGCCTTCGGGGTTACAGGGGCGAAGCGCCAACACCAGCGAAGCCTCTTTGTCGCTTCGGCCTTCAATCTGCATTTTGCAAACGGGAACGCCGTTTTCCAGTTCAACCCAGCTTTCGGTTTCAATGGCCATGCCCTCGGCCTGGCTTTGCGTCGAAACCGAGGCACCGCGTTCGAAGCGTTGTTGTTGACTGGAATCGCGGGCTCTTGAAGGCAATAAGCTTTGTCCATCGTCGGTCATCAGCCAGGCATCCAGCGACCAGCCATCGAAAAAAGGCGTCAGCATCCCTCTGGGGTCGACAATGGGCAATTCGTCGCAATCAGGGTGGCCCAGTGCCGTCCAGTTTCGGTGGCTGAGATTGATGTGGGTAATGGAAAACGCCCGTGGTACGAAGGATACGTCTTGGGGATCGAACTGACGTTCAATCCAGTAGGGCCATACCCAGTCGAGGTTGTGCTGAACCACGCGACTGTTGATCAACCCCCGGGCATGAAACACTACCCCCGCGCGCAATAATTCGATGGGCTCACCCACCTCCGAAGGCTGGGCGAAACTGTGCAGACGAGCCAATAAAGCGATAGGGTCCAGAAAACCCTGTTTTCGTGCGGCGTAACGAATGGCGAACCGCCAGGGCAGCCATTTCATCCAACTCACGATGCATCCTCCGTCCTGTTGTCGTGTTCGGTGTAACGGGTCAGTGCCCGGCGGGCCAACCGATTCAGATAAATGACAGCAATCAGAGTGACTACAAACCCGGCCCCATAAAGCCCCCATTCCAAGGGGGAACGCCCGGCGTTACGCACACCCAGAGTGCTGAGGTCGGCCGCCAGTGAACCCAGATACACGTTGTGTACGGAAAACGGAATGAACCCCAGCAGGGTGCCCAAGGCGTAACCGCGAAATGAAAAGCGCGTAAGACCGAAAAAATAGTTTGAAATCTTGCTGGGAAAGAAAGGAATCAGCCGGGTTAGCAGCACGATCTTCCAGCCGTTGGGCGTCATCTCCTCGCTCACCAGGTTCAGTTTCGCATGGGAACGAACAAAACGGGCGGCGCGGTCGCCGAAAAAATTTCGGGCGATCAAAAACGAGCAGCAGGCCCCCAGAGTGGTGCCCACCACCACATAGACAGAACCTTCCACCAGTCCGAAAACGAAACCGGCGCCGGTAGTGAACAAAATACCGGGCAGCAGAAACACCACCACCACAACCATCACCAGCATAAACAGCAAGGGTGCCCACACACCCTGTGTTTCCACCCAGCGTAGCAATACGACCACCTGTTCATGCACGCCAAAGAACACCAGCACACCCAGCACAGCCCCGACAAAGAGGATGCTGGCGACGATGCCCCACAGAGGAGAGATCCGCCGGTTGTTCGAATTGGTTTCTATCTGCTCCATCGGCCTTCCTTTTCCAGGTTTGTTAAACGCTGCTTAAACAGCCTAGGTCGATCCAGCGTCATCGCAAGCGGGCGCCTTGCAAAAGTACCGCCATAACCCTGGTGTTGGATCAGTCAGGCCAACTTTCAAGCCATCGGATTTTCCTATAGCAAATATAGTAGCTATATGGTTTGACGTCGCCCCTATTAAAACCAGGGACGTGAAGGTGATAACACCACGCTTCTGTTCCGCGTAGACTGCCGCTCCTCACTACCGCCAAACCCGTTTTTGGCCGACATCCCTGGTTATTGGCAAGAATTCCTTTTTTGGAGAGCTTAATGAACATCGACACCTTCTATCAGCACCTGTGGCAGGACTACATCAACATGACACCCCAGGCCGAGGCCATCGCCAAAGCGTTGAAATCCCGGGGTGAAGCCGTGCTGAACGACCACGTCGCTTTCCGAACCTTCAATATTGGCCCCATCCGTCTTGAGGACCTGGAGCCTTTCATTCTCGACATGGGTTACAGCCGCTACGAGCCTTACCATTTCCCCGCTAAAAAACTGGACGCCTACGGCTACATACCGCCCAGCGACGACCTGCCGCGCATTTTTCTGAGTGAACTGCGGGTGGAAGAGTTGTCCGACGGTGCACAGGAGATCATTCGCCGCCTGGTCGATCAGATCGACGCCACCGAGATCACAGATGCCAGCGTCTTCTGGCGCGGTCCTTTGTGGGAAGTCCCGACCTACGAGGAATATCAGCAACTGGCGGAGGAAAGCGAATACGCGGCCTGGTTGAGCGTCATCGGTTTGCGCTGCAATCATTTCACCATCAATGTGAACGCCCTGAATCAGATCAGCAGCATCGAAGAAATGAACACCCTGGTCGAAGAGCTCGGTTTCAGCGTGAACGAGAGCGGCGGCCGGGTAAAAGGCACGCCCGCCGTCTTGCTGGAGCAAGGCTCCACCAAGGCCAGTATTCAGCCATTCACCTTCAAAGGCGGCGATGTTCATGACGTCACCACCTGCTATTACGAATTCGCCAAGCGTTACCTGGACGACGAAGGCAAACTCTACCAAGGCTTCGTGGCAGCCAGTGCCGACAAAATTTTCGAATCCACCAACATGCGTGCCTACGGCTGACGCATCGGGGCGGGAGTCACTCTCCCGCCCTACCGGTAACCCCGCCTTTGCAGTACCCTACAGGCGAATGCCGTACCGAGATCGATAGTGACCCATCACACCCTTGTCTGGCTGGACATCCCCGTACAAAACCTCAACCGGGCGCTGGCGTTCTACAGCCAGGTGCTCAACTGGCCATTGGATGACTACCGGCCCAATCAGCCCATGGCGGTCTTTCGCCACCCGGCCGGCAGTGTTTCCTGTGCCCTGTTGGAAAAACCGGAAGAGACCGGCCAGGGCCGTGGCCCTTTACCCTATTTCAATTGCGCGGGACGATTGGCGGATGCCGTCAGTCGGGTAAGACTCAACGGTGGCGAGGTGGTTCAGGAAATTCAGTCCATTCACCCCTTCGGGTCGCGCGCCATCGTGCTCGATACGGAAGGCAATCGCATTGCACTGCACAGCCCGGAGTCGTAAATCATGTGTTTAATGGTGCTTAACTGGCGTCCCGATGCCGACTGGCCTCTGCTATTGGTCGCCAACCGCGATGAATTCCGTGACCGCCCCGCCAAGGCCATGCATTGGTGGCCAGGCACGGAAAGCCAAGACACGAAAAACCCTGGCGACCTGCTGGCCGGAAAAGACCTCAAAGCGGGGGGCACCTGGCTCGCCCTGGGTCAAAGCGGCCACTTTGCATTGCTCACCAATATTCGCCCCGGCTATGTCGGTAAAACAGCTCAACTCAGCCGAGGAAATATCCCCCTGAATTTTCTGCTTAGCGGGCTCAGCATCGAACGTTTCCACCAAGAGCTGCAGAAAGATATCGCAGCTTACGGCGGCTTCAATCTGCTACTGGGAGACGGCAACCGTCTGTTCTGGTTCAGTTCGGATCATACTGAAGGCCACTGGCTGGAACCCGGAATTCATACCCTCAGCAACGATGCGTTGAATACTCCTTGGCCAAAAACGCAGATAGCCAAGCAGCAAATGGAGGAACAGACTGATGCCTTTGAACAGGGCGAACCGGGCGACCTGGAAATTCTGACAGACCGGCATCCGGCACCCGACGACAGCCTGCCCACTACCGGCATACCGCTGGAATGGGAGCGTCAGCTTTCAGCTCAAACGATTACCGGGGAACGATATGGCACACGATGCCGTACCTGGGTAAGGATGGATCGAAAGGGATTCATCGGCGTGAAGGAAGTGCAATTGAATGAACAGGGAGAACCGGTGGAGCATCGTGATTTCAGTTGGCGAAGCAACGGCTGATCACAACAGGCGACGATGCTCCTGAACCGGCATTTTTTCCCGTAATTCTGTTACCCGATCCAGATTGGTGTCGTACACCAAACCGGCCTCACCTTCGCCCACCTGAGTCACTTCACCCCAGGGGTCCACACCCATGGAATGACCACAGGTACGTCGCTTCGAGTCGTGTTGACCGCCCTGATTACTGGCCACCACATAACAAATATTTTCCACAGCGCGTGCCCGACACAACACCTCCCAATGAGCCTGGCCAGTCGACCAGGTGAAGGCCGAGGGCGCGACAAAGGTATCGACGTTCTGGTCCCTTAGCTTCCGGTACAATTCCGGGAATCTCAGGTCGTAGCAGACAGTCAGCCCCCACCGGCCCCAAGGGGTATCCACCACCTTGGGTTCACCACCGGCTTGATACTGGTCCGACTCACGATACTGGCCTTGGGCATCGCCCACCGTGACATCAAACATGTGGATTTTGTCGTAGTGGGCGCGGACTTCCCCGTACTCGTCCAGAACGTGTAGCCGAGCCCGAGGTTTGGATTCGGACCGTACCCGAACCGGCACTGTTCCAGCCACCACCCAGAGGCCAAACTCGCGCGCTAGTTCCCGAACCGGGGTTCCGACCGGACCGGTGAAATCAGTCTCGACATTGGCGACAGGCGAGTTATCCCGCACGCCGAAAAGCGCAAACATTTCCGGCAGTTGAATGGCATCGCACCCGGCTTCCGCCGCCATGATGAAGTGACGACGAACGTCGGCTAAATTGATGTCCAGGGATGGACCACTGATCATCTGTGCCAAATACCATTTCATGCTTGCGCGCTCCCAAGAGTCAGAGCCCCGTTGCCGGGGATGGGTGGTTCAGGGATTGGTGCTGCCTGGAACGACATTTTTCAAGCGGTCACCCACCGTCGGGGCCTGTTGCCCACCGCTGTTGTCAAAGACACGATAGAAGCGGATTTCCGGGGCGTCCAGCGAACCGGTGACATGCATGCGGGCCGAACTCAATCGCTCCAGTTCATTGTTGAAAACACGCTCGGTAACGTAGATGGCCGCAGCCGCTTGCGGCGAGACACCGGCCAACAGTGCCACTAGTGGGAAAGTGCTCGACAATGGCACGGTCATCACCATGTCGACGTCGAGTGTGTCACGGATCAGATCGGCATCCCCACTGAAACGAAACTTGGTGGCCGGCCCGTCGATGATCAGTTTCTCGCCCACCCGGGCAAAACCGCGATCAAACAGCAGTTCACCTTCAATGACATCGTAGGTGATGCCGTCGCGAATCAGGTCGGAGAAATCCAGTGCAAGACGGCGCAATACCCGGGTAAAGTTCAATAACCCGATCAGCTTGACGCCTTCGTACTCATCCAGTTCCAAAATGGCGCCGTTGGTGAGTTGCAGGCCAATTCGCCCCTGCAGACGTGAGAAATCAAAAAAAGCCGGTGTCCCATTCCAATCCAGGTCCAGCTCGAACCGTCCGTTATCGCTGACCAGCACCGGTGCATAACCCCAATTACGCAACAGGGTGTTAATGTTGCCGGTATTGACCGTACCGTCGAAACTGGTTCGGTGGCTGTTATCCAGATATTGCCAAACAAGGGAGCCGTTCAGATTAGCGCCGGGCATGACCCCAACCAGATTCCTCGCCCGGACTTCGTCCTCCCCCTGAACCACTTCCGCACGCCAATGGCCGAAATCGCGGTCATTGATCGATAGCTGGGCGATCTGAATATTCATCTCCGGAACATCAAGCGGGTGCGCCTGACGCAAGGGGTCTATTGTGTTCTCCTCCTCGCGTTCCGAGTCTGCGTTCTCGGCGTTGGTTTTGAGCGAGAGAAAACCGATATCCGCGAATATTGGCTCGTCTGCATGAGGAATCAGGATTCTCCCCTGCCCTTGAGCGGCTTCGACATTGGCGAGCCAGGCATTGTCGTTTCGTTGAATCAATACTTTCGGTCGGTCCCATTCCAGCCCTAAAAATTGCCAGCGGTCACCACTCAAGGTGATTTCCCTCAACCAGTCGGTTTTATCCACGGGTAAGCCTTCCGTGCCCCCGGTATAGTAGTAGCCCACGATCTCCGAAACCCGCTGCTGCCAGGCACTCACTTCAGCCTCTTCAAGGTGAGCATCGAAAAAGACGCCGGTGTCATCATGAATCACCAATGGCTTGCCCAAGGACACGCTGCCGCGTTGCAGCCGCTGCTGGTCGTCGAGTTCAAAATAGGAGGTGAGGAGGTTGTTGTAGTTCGCTTTGATGGTCAGCCACTGACGGTCATCGAAAGTCAGGTTCAAAGCCAGGTCGCCAAGTTCGTCAGCCGCCTTGCCCAGAGGTACCGGGGCGTCCAAGGGCATATTTTCCAATGTGGAACGGATGTCTATGGTCGTGCGCTCCGGTTGAATTCGAATCTGCGCGCTTCCCGGAACCCGATAAGGCTGGGCAGCCAACCAGGGGTCTTCCAACCATTCGCCCCAAGCGTTGACCGGAGTACGGCCTTCGACATTAATCTCAAAGGCCGTCATTTCCGCGCCGTTTTCAGAACGGAACCCGACACGAAGCGGTGCACCGAAGAGTTCACCTGTTAATTGCTCGGCATATAAACCCTGTGCCTGGTTGTAACCCAAGGTGCCTGACACAGCCGTCGCTTCCAGGTTGAACTCCGGCATTTTCAGGTTCGCGTTTACCACCTCACCCTGAAGAGTCACCTCCGGTAAACTGCCATCGAAGGGGACAGTCAATTCAAGCCTCGCCTTCGCCTGCCCATCGGTTGACCATTGCTCAACAATGCCTTTACCGATCTCAGCCAAAGGTCCACTCTGAAACAATGCCAGTGCATCGCCGGTGTTGCCGTGGGCTTGCAGTTGAATTTGGGCTTTAGGGTCGGAAAAAGGCAGCGACAGCGTGCCACTGTCCAACGTCAGACCGTCCAATTGCCCCTCTTCCGCAAAAACATCGAGCCTGCGGCCGGTCAAGGCGACCCGCCCCCGACCGCCCTCGACTGCGGGCCAGGTATCGTCAAAACTGACCCGGGCCTCCTCAAATTCACCGCTCAGCCCCAGCGCTGACTGTATTAAATCGCCACTGCGAAACGCACCGGTATAAATGAAACTCAGGTTGCTCAGATTCCCGGATAACAGATTGTCTTCCATCCAGGTTTTGGCTGTGCCATCGACCTGATAGTCGGGCGTTAAACGGGTGGCCCAGTCCATCGTCGCTTGTTCCGAATCCAGCGCCAGACGAAAGCCGATCTCGCGGTCATTTCCGCCCTTGGGAGGAGGGATATCCACCTGCCAATGGTTACGCACTTCCACATGAGGACTACCGGCAGGCTGGGAGGACAAAGGCGCCACAATGCCATTGTTACGCCCTTCCAATTGAGCGCCCTGGCCCGGCCACCACCGCACGTCCATGTAGCCGCTGAGACGGTCAAATGAAAAGGCTTGCTCATACAATTCGGGGAGCGACAGACCGGCCTGTTTCACGTCATAACTCAACCGGGCGACCGGTCCTTCGGCGCGAACCGCTGCGGATACGCCGGTTATTCCCGGAATACCGGCGTAAGCTTTCATGCTGCCTTCTTCCAGTCGGGCGGTGAGCCTGAGGCTTTGCCAGTCATCGGTATTGAGAGTGACTTTGCCTTGCTCCAGGTGACCCACAGGAAAGGCATTCCGGAAAAATTGACTGCTGTCGTTCAATGCCAACCAGGCACTGATCGGCGCCACCGGAAACTGATCCCACTGAGCCTGCCATTGGGAGCCTCGCTTATTGATGCGGGCCTGCAGTGGGCGACCTTGGCGAACCTCCTGGGTACCCGCCTTCAATTGGTGCCCAAGGTGATTCAGCCATAAATCGAAGCCATTGGCGGTGCGCTCGGCATACCACTCAGTCTGAACATCGCTGAGCGTCATGTCGCTTTCAGGACCGGTCAAGCGGGTGCGGCCACTGCGCAACCGAACGGTCATATCCTGCCAGGCGTCCCGTGTCAGGCTGACCCAATATTCACCGGACAGATTGAGTTCCGTGACCTGCGGCCAGCGGCTGGCCAGCCAGGGGGCGAAATCCAGACTGCCATGCCGGGCGTATAGGTCGACTTCGTAACCCGTGGTTTGCATGGTGCTTTCAAGTTGCAGCTCCAAAGGGACTTCCAGATCGTTGTACAGAAGCCGGGCTTTGGCGCGCAGCCAATTATCCTCGCCCAACCCCGTCATCCGGCCTTCGTCCATGACCACCGTCATGCCCGGCAGACGTTCCGGTTCTATTTGCAAACGAACTTCGTCAAACACCACTTCCCGCTGCTGACGCAACAGGGTGTTCAAACGTTCCAACGACATCCTGTCGGCGGCATTGGCACCATGAAGCCCGGTCATACGCCAACCGTCGGGCTGTTGTTCCAAGCGGGCAATGAAGCCCGTCAATTCGAATCGCTTGAACACCGGAGACAGGTTGACCAAAGACTGTAACAGGGAAGGCTCAAGCAACACCCGCCGCACCGCCAGGGTATCGCCAATACGAACGCGTTCGGCGACCAGAACCGGGTTGAACTGACGCCATTCGCCCGTCAGTTCACCGATGCTGACCTCGGTCCCGAGTTGCTTGCTGAGCACCGCTTCGACCTGGGCATCGTAACGTTCGATGTAAGGAAAAAACTGTCGGCCCAACGCCAGATAAGCCGCAACCAACAATACCCAGAATGCCGCCACCTTGAGGAGGACGGTGCCCAGGGTTTTGAATATGGAAGAGGCCGCCATGTCAGAGCTCAACTGCACAAAGGTTTAAATAGACAGCCGGACGACACAACGCCCGGCTTGGAATGGGGAACAGCCACATCGCCCGTTTAATAGCCTTTATTGCAGGATGACATCAAACTGTTCCTGGGTGTACATGGGCTCGACCTGGAACCGAATCGGCTTGCCGATAAAGTCTTCCAGATCCGCCACGTTGGACGACTCTTCGTCCAGTAACCGGTCCACAACCTCCTGCGAGGCCAACACCAGATATTGATCGGTATTATAGGCACGCTCTTCACGCAGAATTTCGCGAAACACTTCATAACAGACGGTTTGTGGGGTTTTCAGTCGACCTCGGCCATGACATACGCTGCATGCCTCGGTCATCATATGTTCCAGGCTTTCCCGCGTTCGCTTGCGGGTCATTTCCACCAGCCCCAATTCGGAAACCCCGGTCACCTTGCTTTTGGCGTGGTCTTTTTCCAGGTATTTTTCCAGCATCCGAAGCACTTGGCGTTGGTGCTCCGGGTCTTCCATATCGATGAAATCGATAATGATGATGCCACCCAGATTCCGCAGCCGAAGCTGTCTTACGATAGCGGTCACGGCTTCGAGGTTGGTCTTGAAAATGGTCTCTTCCAGGTTCCGGTGGCCCACGAAAGCACCGGTGTTCACATCCACCGTGGTCATGGCTTCGGTTTGATCGATGATCAGATAGCCGCCGGATTTCAGGTCCACTTTTCGGCCCAGAGCGCGACTGATTTCGTCCTCGACCGAGAACAGATCAAAGATAGGACGCTCGCCCGGATAGTATTCGAAAACCGACTCGACCTCGGGCGTATATTTGCGCACGAAGTCGATGACCTTGACGAAGGTTTCCTTAGAGTCGATCCGGATTTTTTCGACATCCGCCCGCACCAGATCGCGTGCGACACGCAGGTACAGCGGCAGGTCTTCATAAATAATGGCAGGGCCGGGGATTTCCTTGATCCGCTCGCCCAATACCCGAAACACCCGTTTCAGATAATTCAGGTCGGACTGGATTTCATTTTCGCCGATGCCTTCGGCCGCAGTCCGCAGAATGTAACCACCCTTCTCGATTTCCTCGTCCACCTTCACCTTGGCGACCAGGCTGCGCAGCCGGTCCCGCTCCTCTTCGCCGTCAATGCGTTGCGACACACCGATGTGGTTGGTGTCCGGCATATAAACCAGATAGCGGGAAGGAATCGATAGATGAGTGGTCAGGCGAGCGCCCTTGGTGCCGATCGGGTCTTTGATCACCTGAACGGTGATGGATTGATCTTCCCGCACTAATGACTGAATAGGTTTATGGGCATCGTTTTCACGGCTTTGGTCTATGTCCGATGCATGAATGAAAGCCGCGCGATCAAGACCGATGTCAACAAAGGCCGCCTGCATACCGGGCAGTACCCGAACCACCTTGCCGCGATAAATATTGCCGACAATGCCTCGGGTCTGGGCGCGTTCGATGTAGATTTCCTGAACAGCGCCGTTTTCCACCACCGCCACCCGGGTTTCCATCGGAGTGACGTTCACTAAAATCTCTGAATTCATGACGGGTTCCTAGTTTTAATGCGTGCCGGGTGGCGATGTCCTTTTGGGTGTGGCTTGACCCTCTCCCCAGCCCTCTCCCAGCGGGAGAGGGAGCAAGCTTCAGTCCCCTCTCCCGCTGGGAGAGGGTTAGGGAGAGGGCGACTCACACCGCCGACAAAGCACCGGACCAAATCGGCACCCCATGTGCCGTCAACAACCGGGCGGTTTCACGCAACGGCAGCCCGACAACGGCCGAATAGCTGCCTTCAATTCGTTTGATAAATACAGACGCCAACCCTTGTATAGCATAGCCGCCCGCTTTGTCCTTGGGTTCTTCAGTTTCCCAATAGGCACGAACCTGTTCGGGCATGAGTTCGGCGAACACCACGCGGGACGTCACCACCTGAACGTCGACACCCTGATGGGTGGCCAGAGCCACCGCTGTCATCACCGAATGCGCACGATCGGACAACTTGTCCATCATGTCGGCGAAATCGTCGAAGTCCCGTGGTTTACCCAGAATATCCCGGTCGACGACCACAGCCGTGTCCGACCCTATGACCAGGGCACCACCCTCACCGCGCTGGGCCAGAGTATCCAAACCAGCCCGGGCCTTATCTTTCGCCACTCTGGCGACATAATCCTCGGCGCCTTCCAGCGTGAAAGGCTGCTCGTCGACTTCGACCGGCAACACTTCGAAATCCACCCCCAATGAGGCGAGCAACTCTTTGCGACGTGGCGATTGCGAAGCCAGATACACCGTCATGGGCTGTCCTCTGTTCATGGGTTATTGCACTCGAAACCGAATCTGCAGCGCCCGCATCATGACATAGAGCCAGGGCCACAACAGCGCCGACACCACGGAAGGCACCAGATGCATTTCACCGGTAATCCCGGCCGTGAAGAAATCCTTACTCCATTGCACCAGCACTTGGCTGGTGGCGATCACAAGAAAGACTACCATCCCCTGTTGCAGCAGCGGATACATTCTCAAGCGCTGATGCAGTAAGAGTACCAAATAGGCCAGAGTACTGTAGGCCAACGCAAAAGTGCCCAAGAAAGTACCCATCAAAACATCGTGCAGCAGGCCCACGCAAAAGCCGACGAAAATACCGACACGCTCCGGCAACACCAACACCCAGAAGATCAGGCAGAGGCCCACCCAGTCCGGTCGGGCCAGGGCAACCATCTGCGGTAGAGGCACCATGGCCAATAGATAGGCAACAAAAAAACTGACGGGGATAACCCAAAGCGAATTGGCCGGACGAGTATTCATTCGGTGGCCTCCGCTGTGTTCTCAGGCTCGGTCGGAGCCGTTACGGGTTCTTCGTCGCTCTCATCGCTACGCTGGAAAACCAACAGCAACGAACGGCTGCGCGCCAGCTCGGCCAGGGGCTTGGCCCGGATATGAGCAAAGGGTTCACCCGGATCATGCTCGATCGCCTGCACTTCAGCCACGGGATAGCCTTCCGGGAACCGACCGGCCAACCCCGAGGTCATCAGCAGATCGCCAATTTTCACATCGGCGGTATCGGGCACGAACTCCATCTCCAGAACATTCAGATCGCCGGTGCCCACCAATATGCTGCGCATGCCGTTGCGATTCACCTGGACCGGAACGGCATGGTTGGCGTCCGCCACGAGCAGCACCCGTGCGGTGAGGGAGTTGACCTGGATAACCTGACCAAACAAACCGGTGGCGTCGAGCACGGCCTGGCCGACGTAAACGCCATCCTGTGCTCCACGGTTGATGATGACCTGATGCGTAAAGGGGTCCGGGTCGACACTGATCATTTCCGCCGTCACATAGGAGGCGTCGAAACGTTCAGTGGCACCCAGCAGTCGACGCAGGCGCTGATTCTCGGCCTGCAACACCGCCAGTTGCTGAACCTTCTGCTGCAAGACCAATACCTGATTGCGCAGGGATCGGTTGTCTTCCAGCAATTCATCGCGCTCGGCGAAGGTACGGCTCGACCACTGAACCATGTCAGTCGGCATACTGATCAATGCCTGGACCGGCGAGACCAGATAGGACAGCGACTGACGGAGATAGTCAACCTGGGTGTAACGGGCATCGAGGGTCATCAGCGCGAAGGATACCATGGCCGCTACCGCCAAGCGGTAGCCGTGCTGTGGTCCGGCGGAAAACAGCGCTTTGATGACTTAATCTCCCATGGATCATTCGCTGAAGAAGTCGAAGACTCGCTCGTCCATCATTTCCAGAGCGCGACCACCGCCACGGGCGACACAGGTCAGCGGATCATCCGCGACCAGCACCGGCAGACCGGTTTCCTCGCTGAGCAGCTTGTCGATGTCACGCAGCATGGCACCGCCGCCGGTCAGCACGAGGCCGCGCTCGGCGATATCGGAAGCGAGTTCCGGCGGTGTCTGCTCAAGAGCGGATTTAACGGACTGAACAATGGCGGACAGGCTTTCCTGCAGCGCTTCCAATACTTCATTGCTGTTCAGCGTGAAGCTGCGGGGAATGCCCTCGGCCAGGTTACGACCGCGCACGTCAATCTCGCGAATCTCCGTGCCCGGGTAGGCACAGCCGATTTCGATCTTGATGCGTTCAGCCGTGGCCTCACCGATCAGGGAGCCGTAATTGCGGCGGATATAGGCCACAATGGCCTCGTCGAAACGGTCGCCGCCGACACGGACGGATTCCGCATAGACAACACCGTTCAGGGAGATAACGGCGATCTCGGTGGTGCCCCCACCGATATCGACCACCATGGAACCGCGGGCTTCCTCGACCGGAAGACCGGCGCCGATAGCCGCAGCCATGGGTTCTTCAATAAGGAACACTTCACGGGCACCGGCCCCGAACGCCGATTCGCGAATCGCCTTGCGCTCCACCTGGGTGGACTTGCAGGGCACACAGACCAACACACGGGGGCTGGGCGCGAACCAGGAGTTCTCATGGACCTTGGCAATAAAATGCTGAAGCATTTTTTCTGTGACGTGAAAGTCGGCAATGACACCGTCTTTAAGCGGACGAATCGCTTGAATGCTGCCGGGCGTACGGCCCAGCATGCGCTTGGCTTCCTCACCGACGGCGGCGACGGTTTTCTGGTTACCCGTCAAACGCACCGCGACCACAGAGGGCTCGTTCAATACGATATCGCGGTCGCGAACGTAAATCAGCGTATTGGCGGTGCCCAGGTCGATCGAGAGGTCGCTGGAGAATAATCCCCGAATTTTTTTGAACATGTTAAAACGTTTCCAGTTCCTGAATAGGTGCAGGGGTATGGGCGTGGGGACTCCATGTAACGGCTCCCTGATGGCAACCCATTAACTTATGCTATCAACCCCATTAAACAGCCCCGCAATGTATCAATGGCGGGGATTTTGGGCAAGCTGTAAATATGATAACTTACGCGCCATCAATTATTTAACCGAGTCTTTTACAGAGCGTTGGCATGAGTAATGGCCAATAATTAGTCATTGGTCATCCTGTCGACCGGTATTAGACAGCAAACCGCCTCACCCTTTTGCCTGTCCAGCTTCGTATTAACGCTGGCCCACGCCGGAGGCGGCTTTACTATTCACGCGAAGGAGATCCACAACGATGAGCCTAAACCGCTCCCAGGTGGAAAACGTGGCCCAACTGGCCCGTTTGCAGATAACCGAAGACGACATGCCGGACACCGTCGCCAGCCTGTCCAACATTCTGGACCTGGTCGACAAAATGCAGGCCGTGGACACCCAAGGGGTCGAGCCCTTGTCTAACCCCCTCGACGCCACCGCCCGCCTGCGGCCGGACGCCGTCACCGAAGAAAACCACCGCGACGATTACCAATCCATCGCCCCCAGCACCCAGGACGGTCTATTCCTCGTCCCCAAAGTGATTGAGTGAGCCAGGACAGCCCATGCAAGACAAAACGCTAAAACAACTTTCAGACGGCCTGGCCAGCGGTGAATACAGCAGCACCGAACTGACCCAAAGCTACCTGGACGCCATTAAATCCCAAAACGGTGACTTGAACGCCTACATCACCGTCACCGAAGAGCTGGCCCTGGCCCAGGCCAAAGCGGCGGACGAACAGCGCGCCACCGGCAACGCCGGACCGCTGACCGGCATCCCTATCGCCAACAAAGACATCTTCTGCACCCAGGGCATCCGCACCAGCTGCGGCTCGAAGATGCTCGACAACTTCGTCGCCCCCTACGAATCCACCGTCACCGAGCGCCTGGCACAGGCCGGCACCGTCATGCTCGGCAAGACCAACCTCGACGAATTCGCCATGGGTTCCTCCACCGAATCCAGCTTCTACGGCCCCACCCGCAACCCCTGGAATACCGAAACCATTCCAGGTGGGTCCTCCGGCGGATCCGCCGTCGCCGTCGCTGCAGGCCTCGCCGCAGCCGCCACCGGCACCGACACCGGCGGCTCCATCCGCCAACCCGCCGCGCTTTGCGGCATCACCGGCCTGAAACCCACCTACGGACGCGTCTCCCGCTGGGGCATGATCGCCTACGGTTCATCGCTGGACTGCGGCGGCCCCATGACCCGCACCGCCGAAGACGCCGCCCTGATGCTCAACGCCTTCGCCGGGTTCGACCCCAAAGACGCCACCAGCATGGACCGTCCCGTCGACGACTACACTGCCCGACTGAACGACCCACTCAAAGGCCTGCGCATCGGCCTGCCCAAGGAATACTTCGGTGACGGCCTCGACGACGGCATTCGAACCGCCGTCAACGACGCCGTAAAAACCCTGGAAAGCCTCGGCGCCGTGGTCAAAGAAATCTCCCTGCCACGCACCGAACTCTCCATACCGGCCTACTACATCATCGCCCCGGCCGAAGCCTCCACCAACCTCTCCCGCTACGACGGCGTTCGCTACGGCCACCGCTGCGACAACCCCGCAGACCTGCAGGACATGTACATGCGTACCCGCGCCGAAGGCTTCGGCACCGAGGTCAAGCGCCGCATCATGATCGGCACCTACGCCCTCTCCGCCGGTTACTACGACGCCTACTATCGCAAAGCCCAACAACTGCGCCGTCTGATCAAAGACGACTTCCAGACCGCCTTCGACGAAGTCGACGTCATTCTCGGCCCGACCACACCGTCACCGGCCTGGAAAATCGGCGAAAAAGCCAACGACCCGGTAGCTATGTACCTTGAGGATATCTACACCCTATCCGTCAACCTCGCGGGTCTGCCGGGCATTTCCCTACCCTGTGGTCAGGTGAATGGTTTGCCGGTCGGGATGCAGGTAATTGGTAACTACTTTGACGAAAGCCTGTTGTTAAATATCGGCCACCAGTTCCAGCAGAACACGGATTGGCATACGAAGACTCCGAACCAAGATAACTAAGGCTATCACTGCCTTTAATTTGGAATTGGCTACCAAGGCTAGTGTCCGGTGACGGGGTTGCTCCTGCGAGGATGTCGGCAGCATGGATGCTGCCGCCAAGCCCCCATGGAAGGGTTCACGGCGACCTCGCAGGAGCAACCCCGGCATCGGACACGGGTTCCCGCCACCAGCCAACCCCAGCAAAAAAAACAGAGGACCCAAAGATGGAATGGGAAACCGTTATAGGACTGGAAATTCACGTTCAGCTTTCCACCCAGTCCAAGATATTCTCCGGCTCCAGCACCCGCTTCGGCGCCGAACCCAACACCCAGGCCAGCCTGGTAGACCTGGCCATGCCCGGCGCACTGCCAGTCTTCAACGAAAACGCCCTGCACAAAGCCGTCGCCTTCGGCCTAGCCATTGATGCCGAAATCGGCAAACGCTCCGTTTTCGACCGCAAAAACTACTTCTACCCCGACCTGCCCAAAGGCTACCAGATCACCCAGATGGACCACCCCATCGTCGGCAAAGGCCAGGTCGAAATCGTCCTCGACGACGGCTCCACCCGCACCATCGGCGTCACCCGCGCACACCTCGAAGAAGACGCCGGTAAATCCCTGCATGAAGACTTCGAAGGCATGACCGGCATCGACCTCAACCGCGCCGGCACCCCCCTGCTAGAAATCGTCTCCGAGCCAGACCTGCGCAGCGCCAAGGAAGCCGTGGCCTATCTCAAAAAGATCCACAGCATCATCACCTACATCGGCATTTCCGACGGCAACATGGCCGAAGGCAGCATGAGATGCGACGCCAACGTCTCCGTCCGCCCCAAAGGCCAGACCGAGTTCGGCACCCGCACGGAGATCAAAAACGTCAACTCCTTCCGCTTCGTCGAAAAAGCGATCAACTACGAGTTACAGCGTCATATCGACGTCATCGAAGACGGCGGCACCATCGTTCAGGAAACCCGCCTCTACGACGCAGACAAGAACGAAACCCGCTCGATGCGCTCAAAAGAATTCGCCAACGACTATCGCTATTTTCCCGAACCGGACCTGCTGCCGGTCGTGATCGATCACGATTACATCGAAGCAGTCGCGGAACAGCTTCCTGAACTGCCGGATGCGAAAATCGAGCGCTTCATGAAGGACTACAGCCTCTCGGAATACGACGCCAACGTGTTGTCGCAGAGCCGCGCCATGGCGGACTATTTCGAGGAAGTCACCAAAATCACCGGCGATGCCAAACTGGCGGCCAACTGGTGCCAGGGCGAACTGGCGGCACTGCTGAACCGCGATGAGCTGGAAATCACCGACAGCCCGGTCTCCGCCGAGCATCTGGGCCAGTTGATCCAACGCATCCAGGACAACACCATCTCGAACAAGATCGCCAAGAAGGTCTTCGAGGCGGTCGCCAAGGGTGAGGGTTCACCGGATCAAGTCATCGAAGCCCAGGGCTTGAAGCAGGTAACGGACACCGGCGCCATCGAGGCGATGATCGACGAAGTCATCAACGCCAATCCGGAACAGGTCGAGCAATATCGAAGCGGCAAGGACAAAGTCTTCGGTTTCTTCGTCGGCCAGGTCATGAAAGCCTCCAAAGGTCAGGCCAACCCGGCCCAGGTCAACCAGATCCTCAAAGCCAAGCTTCAGGGGTAGTACTGGGAGGCTTCCTTCCTTGCCGTTGAAGCCTCTTGGGTGCTTTTATGAGGGCTTCTTGGCTTAAGCGGCTGTCCTCCTTGGAGCTCCTTGGGTGCCAGGAAGCCGCCCCAGAGGTGGGGGTAGTCCATCCTGGGGCCGCCGTTCATACCCCGAAGCGTCGGACCGCCATGTAGGCTTGACCGCCGCATCCATGCGGCGGACATCCCCTGGATGAACCACCCCCACCTCTGGGGCTCTACTCGGGTACCACCTTTGAAATCTTCCAGCTTTACTTAGCCAGTTCATACCATTACCAAATCTACGAAACTCGCAATTTGCCTTTAACCCAAGGTAAGTGAGCAACCGAACTGTTTAGGTTTTGATTCCCAAATCGGTAGGTTTAGTGGCCGCAGAAACAAGCGTAGGGTGCCGGTAGCCCCTCAGGCGGACGTCGGACCGCATGGATGCGGTCCGCGAGCCTACATGGAAGTACTTGCGGCGCTCCGACTGAGGGAGGCCCGGCACCCTACGCGAACCACCGGCACCAACCAAAGCAAACGACTGGCACAAAACCCGAGCAGTGGATCACAACCTAACCACCGTTAGAAACCACCGAAAACTCAGGTAACAGATTGTTACAAAGCGGCTACGGCCCATCGTTATGGGGCCCCGCCGCTGTCAATAGCCGTTAGACAAAAAAACGGCTTGGAGCACTACAATTAGTGCTCTAGAATGCCGCCAAACACTAGAACTAGTATTTCCGTTAACCCCAGACACTAGGGAATCAGCTCATGACCGGAAACACACAACTGGAGCGTGACAACTGCGTCAGCATTGATTACCAGCCCGCATCACTCGACATCTGGGACGCCAAATACCGCCTCAAAAATGGCCGTGGCGAACCCGTCGATGCCGACCTGCATGCCACCTTCGCCCGGGTCGCCAAAGCCCTCGCCGAAGTCGAAGAAGGCAAGAAGAAGCAGAACGAATGGAGCAAGAAATTTCTGTGGGCGCTCGAAAACGGCGCTATTCCCGCCGGTCGAATCACCTCCAACGCCGGTGCCCTGGAGCATAAGCCCGCCACCTCCACCATCAACTGCACCGTGTCCGGCACCATTGAAGACTCCATGGACGGCATTTTGCAGAAAGTTCATGAAGCCGGTCTTACCCTGAAAGCCGGGTGCGGCATCGGTTACGAATTCTCCACCCTGCGCCCGCGCAACGCCTTCGTTTCCGGCGCCGGTGCCTACACCTCCGGTCCGCTGTCCTTCATGGACATCTACGACAAGATGTGTTTCACCGTGTCCTCCGCAGGAGGTCGTCGCGGCGCCCAAATGGCCACCTTCGATGTCAGCCACCCGGATGTGATCGACTTCATTCGCGCCAAGCGTGAAAACGGCCGTCTGCGCCAGTTCAACCTCTCGCTGCTGGTTACCCGCGAGTTCATGGAAGCCGTCATCAACGACGACGAATGGCCACTGGTGTTCCCGGTCAGTCAGCATGAAATCGATCGTGACCGTCTCGACATCAACAACCCCGATCAGATTATCTGGAAAGACTGGCACGTCAAAGAAGGCTATCTGGTCGGTGAAGAAGGCCGCGTAGCCCATCGGGTCTACAAAAAGCTGAAGGCGCGTAATGTCTGGAACGTCATCATGACCTCCACTTACGACTATGCTGAGCCGGGCTTTATTCTCATCGACAAAGTCAATGAGATGAACAACAACTGGTTCTGCGAAACCATTCGCGCCACCAACCCCTGCGGTGAGCAGCCCCTGCCCCCTTATGGCAGCTGCCTGCTGGGGTCGGTGAACCTGACCAAGTTCGTGGAAAACCCCTTCACACCGGAAGCCCGTTTCAACTGGGACAAGTACCGTGAAGTGGTCGGTATTTTCACCCGCATGCTCGATAACGTGGTGGAAATCAACGGCCTGCCGCTGGAAGAACAGCGCAACGAAATTTTCAGCAAGCGTCGCCATGGCATGGGTTACCTGGGCCTCGGCTCCACCATCACCATGTTGGGCATGGCGTATGGTGATGAGAAATCCGTTGCCTTTACCGAAGAAGTCACCAAGGAAATGGCCATGACCGGCTGGCGCACGGCGCTGGATCTGGCAAAAGAGAAAGGCCCGGCTCCCATTTTGGAGCAGGAATTCGAAATCACACCGGAGATGGCTCGTCAGCGCCCTGAACTGCTGCAGGATGGCTATCAGGTGGGTGACAAGCTACCCGGCAAGCTGTTGCACGCCAAATACAGCCGTTATATGCAGCAGGTAGCGAAGGAAGATCAGGAGCTGGTCGATGAGTTGGCGAAAGTGGGTGCTCGTTTTACCCACCATTCCTCCATTGCGCCGACCGGGACCATCTCCCTGTCCATCGCGAACAATGCCAGTAACGGCATCGAGCCGAGCTTCGCGCATCACTACAGCCGTAACGTGATTCGCGAAGGTAAGAAGTCCAAGGAAAAAGTCGATGTGTTTTCGTTCGAGTTGCTGGCTTACCGCAAGCTGATCAACGAAAAGGCGATGCCTTACACCGAAGATGAAGACGCTAAGCTACCACCTTACTTCGTGACCTCGGACGATATTACACCGAAGCAGCACGTCGATATTCAGGCGGCGGCCCAGACCTGGATCGATTCGTCAATCTCAAAAACGGCCAACGTCCCCACGGACTATAAGTTCGAGGACTTCAAAGACATTTACCTCTACGCCTATGAAAAAGGCTTGAAGGGCTGCACCACCTTCCGCTTTAATCCGGAGGCGTTCCAGGGTGTCTTGGTTAAAGAGAAAGATCTGGAAAACACCACCTACCGCTTCGAACTGGAAGACGGCAGTGTGCTGGAAGCCAAGGGTAATGAAATGATCGAATACGACGGCGAAACACACACCGCCGCCAACCTTTATGATGCACTGAAAGAAGGCTACTACGGGAAGTTCTAAGGATGACTGAGATGAAAAAGATCGAGAAATCCATCGTAGGCTACCAGGTCATCACTCCCGAGAAGCGGGCCGAGGAAGCCAAGGCTAAAGAGGAAGCCGAAAAAGCGGATATCGTGCACATGCACGAATCCGTTCAGCGGCCGGAAGTGCTGATGGGTTCAACCTATAAAATCAAGACACCGTTGTCGGAACACGCTTTGTACGTGACCATCAACGACATCATTCTGAATGAAGGCACCGAGCACGAACAGCGCCGCCCTTACGAGATTTTCATTAACTCGAAGAACATGGAGCATTTCCAATGGGTGGTTGCACTGACATTGCTGATCTCAGCTGTGTTCCGCAAGGGTGGCGACATCAACTTCATCGTTGACGAGCTGCGTGCGGTGTTCGACCCTCAGGGTGGTTACTTCAAACGCGGCGGTAAGTTCATGCCGTCTCTGGTGGCCGAAATCGGCGAGGTGATCGAAAGCCATCTGAAAACCATCGGCCTGATCAAAGTGGAAGGTCTCAGCGAGCATCAACAAGCGCTGATCAAAGAAAAGCGTGCCCAGTACGACGCGCGCAAAGCGGCTGAAAACAGTGGCACCGAAACCGAGAAAGGCGACTTTCCGGCCGATGCCCAGTTGTGCACCAAGTGCAACACCAAGGCCGCCATCATTATGGATGGCTGCCTCACCTGCCTGAACTGCGGCGACTCCAAGTGCGGCTAAGTTAAGCTTGTTATCCCCAAGAACGGGCCTTCATGGCCCGTTTTTTTATTTTCTGCTTTCCTACTCTCTTCACCTAACTACCTGACCAATTGGACAACTTATAACCAAGACGCTAATCTGCATGGCCTACACTTTTGTAGTAACCCCCGGAAATACCTCGACCAAGTGGCTTTAAGATGAAACTCTCCCTAATCTCCCGCGTCATTGCCGGCTTCACCGCCCTATTGATAATCTTCACCGCCATTACGCTTTACTCTATCGTGGTCGAACAGCGATTGGCGGACCAAATGGAGCTTGCATCCGGTCGATTGGGAGCTCTGCTGGATGACACCAATCGACTGAAAAGCCGCATCCAGGAAGCCAACAGAGCCGTGACCCAGCATGCCAACGCGGAAGATGCCGCACGCAGGGAGACACTGACAGCCACTTTCAATCAGGCGCTTGACGACTATGAAGCTTTGGAGGCGTCACTGTCAGAACGTTTCCAGCCTTATCCGGAATCAGCCGCCTTGCTGGATGAACAAGCCAGACGGGCAGATGAGATTTTCACCCTTTCCGAGCGCCATCTGGCGTTGCAGAACGAACGCATAGTCACCCGCCGCCAAGCCATTGAACAGGCACAGGCTTTTGATAACGAATGGATCTTCTTCGAAGGGGACATCGGTGCGGTTGCGAGTCAGGCCAGTGCGGCCGGAGACAATGGGTTGCAATGGGAGGTGGATTTCATCGTTGGCCAGGCGGAAGGCTCCCAGGCCTACCTGCAACGCGCCCTGGCAATTTCAACAACCGAAAGGATGGCGGAGATTCAATCCCAGCTGGAAGCCATTTGGCAGCAGTTGAGCAATAAAGAAACCACCATCGCTGAAAACTACCCGGATTATGCAGACGACATGGCTCCCTTCTTCAATCTGTTTCGCACCGCCATCATCGAAGAGGATGGTCTGTTTCAAAGCCATAAGCGTTTCGTTCAACTCAATGAAACCAGCGAGCGATTGTTGCTCACTTTGGATGGCGTCATGGATCAGAGCATGGCGACCTTGAATGACATCATCACCGAAACCCGAGCGAAAACCCGGCAAGCCGGAGAAAGAGCCGAACAAATGGCTTCCATGGCTCAAAAGGTGACATTGGCCTTGTTGGTGGCGGCTATTGGTCTGTCGGTACTGGTCGCCTGGTCGGTCGCTCGCTCCATACGACGCCCCATGAACCGGACTATGGCGGTACTGCACCGGCTGGCGGAGGGCGACCTTACCGAGCGCATTCCCAATGTTTCCCACGATGAAATAGGCCGTATCGGTGCCAATGTGAACAGCCTGGCGGACCGTCTGACCGAAGTGATCAGTCAGATACGGGAATCCTCAGAAACCATTGCCGCCTTGGCCGAGCAATCGTCCGGTGTCAGCCAACAAACGCGCAACCGGGTCGACCAACAGCAGCAACAGACCGGCTCGGTCGCCACCGCCATCACCGAGATGGAGTCAGCCGTCCATGAAGTGGCTGGCAATGCCGAACGTACCAGCACCGAGGTCGCTCAGGTCACTCAGGCGGCTCAAGGTAATATGGACAGCATGAAGACCAATATTCAATTCACCACCGACCTGCGCGATGCCCAGCATAAAGCGACAAAAGTGATTGAAGCGCTCAGTGAGGAGAGCCAGGAGATCGGCACTGTTCTGGATGTGATTCAGGCAATTTCCGAGCAGACCAACCTGCTGGCGCTGAATGCAGCTATCGAGGCGGCCAGGGCGGGAGAACAAGGTCGCGGTTTTGCGGTGGTCGCGGATGAAGTCCGCAGCCTGGCGAATCGCTCTCAGCAGTCGGCCAACGACATTAGGGGCATGATAGAAAGGCTGCGGGAAAAAGCGGCCAATGCGGTGGATATCATGGCCAGCAACCGTTCGCTGGCCGAGTCCTCGGCGGAACAGTCTCAGAATACCGGTCAGTCTCTGGCGGCCATGGTTCAGAGCCTCGGGGAGATTAACAACATGAGCCAATCCATCGCCACCGCGTCGGAAGAGCAAAGTGCGGTGGCCCGTGAAGTCACGCAAAACGTGGTTCGGATTTCGGATATGGCGGAAGATCTGGCCGGCATTGCCCGCGAGGCGGCGGAAAACAGCGAGCGGCTTACCAGCCTGGCAAGCGACCAACGTCAATTGGTGGGCCAGTTCCGGTTGGTCTGAACTGGTGAGTTACCTTACTCAAAACGGGAACTGCGCCCCAGGTAGTGCCGGTAGAGTTCATCAATGAAGCCGGACTCCTGCAATTCGGCGATTACTTGATCATACTCGCTTGCCAAGCGTTTCATATCAGGATGCGAAGACCGGCGCACAAAGACATTGTAATAAGGTCGCGTATCCAGCGGTTTCGCGAGAATCGCCAACTGGGGACCGAGGCGTCGTCGCTGAATATCGTAAAAAGCCTCGGCTGTGTTCAGCGGTGCTATATCAATACGCCCGGTCAACAACATATCGATCAGGAGTCGGTGGTCGCTCACCAGCCGGTAGTCCAGTCCGGCCTCCCAAAATTCAGGCGTATATGACCAGGAGCGTACAGCCCCCATGCGCCAGGGTTTCAGGTCGGTGAGTGTCTGGTATTCGACACTGTCTGTATCGCCTTCGCGAACGAAGAAGTGCCAGCTCACCTCTTTATAGGAACGCTCAGGGTAGTCCAGTATTTCCACTCGCTCAGGGGAATAGGACAGACTCAGCACCACATCCACATTGCCACTGCTGACCTCCCGTAGCATACGCGCACCCGACTCGATCAGCCGAAATTCGTGCTCTATCTGCAGTTCATCAAGCACGCGATCCATCACTTGAACGTCTATCCCTGTCAGTTGCCCGCCTTCCCTCATTTTGAACGGTGGTTCCGGGGTACCGACCACAACCAAAGGAGCCGCAGGTACCTGGGAAACCACTAAACAGAGGAGTCCCGCCAGCAGCCACCGGGTGGCCGAAAAAGGCATTGTCATAAGGAATAGAAGCCCTCGGTTGGTACTCTATGATGGAAACAGTTTAGGCAAGCCTGGCTGGATACGCGATTCGCTCAACCAAAGAGGTAGCGCCAACCGGCCGCTGTGGCGATACCGGCAGCAATCGCCGGCATGGGTTTCTTAACCGCCAGCATGACTCCACCAGTGGCGATCAACGCCAGACGCGCACCGGCATCCCCTTCCACAGCCATTGGCACCAGAATGGCGATCAACACCGAGCCGGACATAGCATTGATAAAGCTCTCCACTCGCCGGCCGATGGGGATCACTGACATCACCATCACCCCGCCGAAGCGAGTGACCAGGGTAACCAGTGTCATCAGGCCGATCAGGATCAATCCACCAAACCCTTCCGTACTCATTGCCGTCTCTCCAACCAAAAAACCCCAACCAGGCCACCTGCAAGCGCACCCACCACGACATGGGTATTGGGTGGCAACCACCAGTAGGCGCCAAGGGCTGCCAAACCGGCGACCAGCCAGGCGGTGAGCATACGGGCATTCTTGCGGCCGCCCAGCGCCATGGAAAGCATGAAGCAACCCAGGACCATGTCGAGGCCAAAAATGGCAGGGTTGGCGATGGCGCTGCCGAACATCATGCCGAGGATGGTTCCGGCCAGCCAGGTCACCCAGATGGCGATGCCGCCACCCAGCAGCAATCCCAGGTTGGGTCGACCGGCCTGACACTCATTGAAGGTCATGGCCCAGTTGGCATCGGAAAGCAGCAACAAAACGCCGTAACGTTTTTGCCAGGGAATGTGACGCAACCAGGGGTAGAGGCTGGCGCCCATGAGCAGCATGCGTGAGTTGATGGCGAAGGTCGCCAGGAGGACAGGAAGCACCGGAACCTCGACGCCCCATAGGTCAAGTGCGGCGAACTGGGCCGTGCCGGCGAACACGAACATACTCATTGCCAGGGTTTCAACAGGGCTCAATCCGCTTTGGACGGCGGCCAGGCCATAGGCCAGGCCGAAGGCCGTGACAAAGAAACTGAGGGGTAACAAGCGCCAAAAGCCTTCCCAGGTACCGCGCAGGGAAAGGGAAGGCATCGCATATTGGCTCATACAGCGTTCCGGTTATTCAGGGAAAGGGGGATTTAACCAGAGAGGCCGTCGGGAACCAAGGGTGGCTGGGTTGACGGTTTGGGCAGCTGTGTTTAGCTGGATGGACGTTTTTTTTACGCTGAACGGGAGACGCTTGACGGGAGATGCCAAGCGATCAGCGCCTCCCGTTTTGCGTCTCCCATCTCCCGTCAAGCATCAAGCTAACTAAGCTTGCCCTCCGCTGTCGCTGAGGAACATTTTATCGATGCCGAGGCGCTTCAGGGCGGCGTCGTATCGGGTTTCAATACCTTCTTCGAATATCAATGCGAGGTCGCCGGGTACGGTGAGCCAGGCGTTGCCTTTGAGTTCGCCTTCGAGTTGGCCGGGTGACCAGCCTGAGCAGCCGAGGCAGACGAGGTAATCGCTTGGGCCGCGGCCTTTGGCGATGGCTTCGAGGATGTCGGGGCTGGTGGTGATGCTGATGTGGCCGTTGTTGACGGTGCTGCTCCAGGGGCCTTCGGCGCTGTGGTGGATGATGAAGCCGTGTTCGGGCATGACGGGGCCGCCGGAGTAGACGTTGCGGTCGCGCAGTTCTTCGTCGTCGCAGGGTATGTCGAGTGAGTCGAATACTTCGCCGAGCTTCATGGAGGTGAGGCGGTTGATTACCAGGCCCATGCAGCCATCCTGATCGTGCTGGAACAGGTAGGAGACGGTGCCGCTGAACCAGGGGTCGTTGAGGTCCGGCATGGCGACAATGAATTGATGGCTGAGGCTGGTATCGGTATAGGAAAGGGATTCAGTCACGGTGCGTCTCCTGTGGCAGGATACCAATAAGAATAGTACGCCACTGAGGTCAGTGCAGGTCAAGCGCCTTCTTCGGTTATTTGAAGCTCACTGCCGGGAACCCGTGTTTGCTGCCGGGTAAGGGCATTTGGGGTCGCTGTGAATACTTCCCTGTACGCTCGGCGGCAGCCATCCATGGCTGCCGACGCCCCCAAATCCCCTTACCCGGCATCAAACACTAGCCTTTTTAAACAAAAGCCCGCCAGAGCAGATTCCGCCCCGCTTGGCTAGCCTTCTCAGGCTCACTGTCCACATGTTGAACACTTTTCATCTCGTTTGAAGGTAAACCGTTGCCAGTTCAGGTCGAAGGCGTCCAGTGTTAATAACCGGCCCACCAACGGCTCGCCAAACCCGGCCAGCACCTTCAAAGTCTCGATGGCTTGGACCGTGCCGATCATACCGACTACCGGGCCCAGTACACCGGATGTGGAGCAGTTTAATTCCTCGTCGCGGCCATCCGGGTAGAGACAGGCGAAACAGGGGCTGTCGTCGCGGCGGAAGTCGAATACGCTGACCTGCCCCGCCAACCCGATGGCGGCGCCGGAAATCAAGGGGATGCGCAATTCCAGACAGACCCGGTTCGCGGCGTAGCGGCTGGCGAAGTTGTCGGTGCCGATGACTACGGCGTCGCAGCCTTCGGCCCATGTGCGGATGCCGTTTTCGTCGAGGTCGGAATCGATTTCCACCACTCGGCAATCCGGGTTCAGGTCCGCCAGGGTGGCACTGGCACTGGCGGTTTTGGGCGTGCCGACGCTGGATAGGCGGTGGACGATCTGGCGTTGCAGGTTGGTTTCATCCACGCGGTCGCCGTCGGCGAGGCGGATTTCGCCAACACCGGCGGCGGCGAGGTAGAGGAGTATGGGGCTGCCCAATCCTCCGGCTCCCAGTACCAGAATTTTACTGTTGAGGATGCGTTGCTGACCGGCGACATCGAGCTGGGGCATCATGATGTGTCGGCTGTAGCGCAGCAGTTGGTCGTCGCTGAGGTCTGGGTAGGTTGGCATGGGCATGTGTGTTCAGGCGGGCGAGTGGGCAACCGCTCGCGGGGAGCGGTTGAAGCGGTGTTCGATCAGCCTTCTTCGCTTTCTTCAGCGGCTTCGTCGATGACTTTTTTCAGCTCACCGCTTTGATGCATCTCGGTGATGATGTCACAACCGCCGATCAGTTCGCCTTTGACCCACAGCTGCGGGAAGGTCGGCCAGTTGGCGTATTTTGGCAGCTCGGCGCGGATATCCGGGTTGGACAGTACGTCGACGAAGGCGAAACGGTGGCCGCAGCTCATTACCGCCTGAACGGCCTGGGCGGAGAAGCCGCACATGGGCTGGTTGGGGTTGCCTTTCATGTAGAGCAGAATCGGGTTGTTTTCGATCTGTTCTTTGATATTGGTCAGGGTGTCGGTCATGGGATAAATCATCCAATGCTTGAGGAATTTGGCCGTATTGTACGTCAAAAGGCCTGGCTCGACAGTGTCTCTTTAGTGGGTAAAAAGAGCCTCTCGCTCAGGCTGTTTAAGTACGTCGGCTAACAAATGGGGCTGACTCAGGGCTTTTCAATCATCATGGCGCATGGCTATTTGCCGGCCAGCGAGCCTCAAGCAAAACTACGCTGCATAAATTGCAGTCGATGTGAATTGCTCCGCACTGACGGCTTCAGTAAGATTGCCGGTTTTCCCGCTTCCGAGCGGCTAACCGGCCCTCCCCCAGGCCAGAATTAATGTTACGGGAGTTCAACGCGATGACTGTCAGGCACTTCCTTACCCTCAATGACCTCAGCCGGGATGAGCTGCGGCACCTGATCAAGCGTTCCATCGACCTGAAAAAAATGCATAAAGAAGGCACGCTCTATGAGCCGCTGAAGAGCCGCGTGCTGGGCATGATTTTCGAAAAGTCGTCCACCCGTACCCGAGTGTCGTTCGAAGCCGGGATGATTCAGCTGGGTGGTGGTGCCATTTTCCTTTCGCCCCGTGACACCCAGCTCGGTCGCGGCGAACCGATCGAAGACAGCGCCCGCGTTTTGTCGCAAATGGTCGATGTGGTGATGATCCGCACCTTCGAACACGCCAAGGCGGCGACCTTTGCCAAATATTCCTCGGTTCCGGTTATCAATGCCCTGACCGATGAATACCACCCCTGCCAGTTGCTGGCCGACATGCAGGCCTATCACGAAGCCCGGGGGTCGATTCAGGGTAAAACCGTTACCTGGATCGGCGACGGCAACAACATGTGCAACAGCTACATCAATGCAGCCCGTCTGTACGATTTCCAGCTGAACATCGCCTGCCCTGAAGGCTATGAGCCGATGCAAAGTCTGCTCGACCTGGCTGGTGATCGGGTGAAAATCTTGCGTGACCCGATCGAAGCCGTTGAAAACGCTCACTTGGTCACTACCGATGTGTGGGCCAGCATGGGGCAGGAAGAGGAAGCTCAGGCACGCCTGGCGGCGTTCAAAGATTTTCAGGTATCCCCTGAATTGATGGACAGGGCCGACAAAGACGCCATTTTCCTGCATTGCCTGCCCGCCCATCGGGGCGAAGAAATCAGTGAAGACATGCTCGACGACCCACGCGCCTATGTATGGGAGCAGGCCGGGAACCGGTTGCATGCTCAGAAAGCGTTGTTGGAATTCCTGCTGTGCAGTGAGTGATTCGCTTTGGGTGGAAGCGGAATTCCGCTTCCACCCTGCCGGTAAGCCCGTCAGGGCGATACACTGGCTTGACGCACCGGCAGTTTCGCCCGCCGATGTTCGTAGACGCCGATCAATACCAAAGGCGCGACAATCATGGTCGAGCCGATGATGAACCACAGATCCGGCACTTCGCCAAAGAAGACCCATCCTCCCAGAATAGCCCACAACAAACCGGTATATTCCGCACTGGTGACCTGATTGGCCGCTACCCAACGGTAAGCCATGAGCACCGTCACGTTGTAGCAAAGAATGAAAAAGGCCGACCCGAAGGCGTGAACCACCACGGACCACTGAAACGCGGCCCCCTCCCAAACAGTGAATAAAAAAGCGGCCGGAAGCATGTAGAGATGGGTCAACATCAAGGTATGCACCATTGACTGCCGACCCGGTAACTTACGGATCAGCACAACATTGATCGCCAAGGAAAAAGCCACCCCAATCGCGCTGAGGCTGGCCCAATTGAATGCCACCGGCCGCAAAATCAAAACAATCCCCAGAAAACCACTGACGACCGCCAACAGACTCAAAGGCGTCAGAGTTTCCCGATAGAAGACCACCGCGATCACCATCACCAGAATGGGTGCGGCATAGAACAAAGCGTTGGCCGTTGCCAAAGGCAGGGTGTTCAGTGCCACCACCATACAGGCGATACCGGCCAAGCCTACATGAGCGCGGATCAGATGAATGCGAGCACCCGCAAACAAGTTATTCCGGTCAATCATAGAGCTGAGCGGTAGCAATAAAGCCACCGTGCAGAGGGTGCGAATAAAGACAAACTGAAACACGGGCACGTCCGAACCCTGCAGTTTGATGATCGCGTCAGAGACCAGGGCCAGGGCATTGCCAATAACCAACAACAGAATTGCACTGCCAACTGTCTTACCGGACATCTCCCCTCCTCTCTCACAACGGCTTCACAACACTTGCGCCAGTCTAGGGGGGAGTCCACTATTGGGAAAAATGATATTTTCTCTTCAACATTAGTTTTTTAGATAACACCGGATGGACGGCTGCAACATGAATCTCCCACCGCTCAAAGCCCTGCCCTTCTTCGAAGCTGTGGCACGACTAAACAGCTTTTCGAAAGCGGCCAATGAGTTGAACGTCAGCCAGAGCGCCGTCAGTCATCAAATTCATCAATTGGAAGCCTATTTGGGAGAGGATCTGTTCACCCGACAGGGGCGGTATTTATCCCTTACCGAAGAAGGAAGGCACTACCTGGACGCCATCAGCTCCGCTCTGTTTCAGATCGAACGCGCCAGCGGGCAGGTGCAGGGAAAAGTGGACACCCAATTACGCATGGCCCTGTTCAGCTCCTTCGCCGTTAGGTGGTTGATTCCCCGCTTGACCACCCTGCAGCGACAGCACCCGGAGATAGACCTGACTCTGGAAATGATGAACCAATCGCCCCACCTCTCCGACCGGGTGGCCGACTGCTTTATCACCGTTCACAACGACCAACGCGGCTTTACCTACGACCTCATCTACCGCGAAAAACTCTTCGCTATATGCAGCCGAAGCTACTGGCACCAACTCAGCGCCGAACTGATGCAGGAAGGCATTATCGACTCACCCACCCCCGACCAACTCGACCCCAAAGCCCTTACCCGCTGCCCGCTGCTCTCCGCATTTCACATTTTCGGCGAACACAAAGACGACTGGCGCCGCTGGTTCAATGAAGCCGACGTCACCCTCCCTCAGACGACCCGAATCCAGAACTTCAGCCACATGCTACTGGCCTTGGAAGCCGCCCGACATCACCAGGGCCTGGCCCTCGCCAACGACTATATGTACCCCATCCACGACGACCCGGACCTGGTACGCCTACCCTGCCACACTCTGGTCACGGGCGATTGTTTCTACTTCGCCTTCAAAACCAGTCGCCGCCAGGAACCAGGCATCAGAACACTCAGACAATGGATTCGACAACAAGCCATCAGCAGCGGCTTACTCAACTCCGGCTTGGAGGAGCCTTCGGTTTACTGAGAGTCACTGGCGGCGCCTGTGGCCCTCGCTCGACCTCTGTGCCTGAACCCGCACCAGGAACCAGGTGGGCTCCTCCAAGGTCGGCATTAACCCATCCATGGGGCCTGGACCGCAGCATCCTTGCTGCGGACCACCTTGGAGGAGCCCACCTGGTCCCCGGCGCTAGCCCAAAGAGGAAGTGGGTTCCAACAGAGCCATTGAAGTGTTTCAGAAAGAATCGGATTTTATCGGTTACGAGTGGCAACCAAGGCTAGTGTTCGCTGCCGGGTAAGGGGATTTGGGGGCGTCGGCAGCCAGGGCGGTCCGACGTCTCGGGGGCTGCCGCCGAGCGTACAGGGAAGTATTTACAGCGACCCCAAATCCCCTTACCCGGCAGCGAACACGGGTTCCAACCACCACCCAAAAAAAAAGCCCGCGAAAAGGGGAAGGAAACGCGGGCGTTGAGCCAAACCGGCGGGAAGCCGGAGCATCGTGCTCCGTCTAGGCCTTCTTCGCCTCTGACTCAGATCTGGTGAAAATGTTACGTATGAACTTAACAACCGGATGCTGGAAGATATTGTCCAGCAACACCTGTTGGGAAAGTTGGCGCAGGCTGTCCGCATAGGTTGGATAAGGGTGAATCACCCCCTGCAACTTCGCGAAATTCAGATTTAACGTCTTCATCACCTGAACCTCTGCAATCAGTTCACCGGCACGCTCACCGATGATATGCGCTCCCAAGACCTTACCATTGCGGCGGGTAATCAACTTGATACGACCCATATCCCCGCTCTTGGTCTTGGCGCGATCCAGCTTGGCGAAATCATAGTGATAAACCCGAATACCATCGCCATGCCGCTCGCGGGCTTCAGCCTCAGTCATCCCCGCCCGTGCGAACTCCGGATCGGTGAAAGTGGACCAGGCAACATCAGTATAGTTCACCGAACGCCGGATCGGCAGAATCGCATTCATCGCCGCAATCTTGCCCTGATAGTTCGCCATATGGCTCAACAGGTACGGACCCGCCACGTCACCGCAGGCGTAGATATGGGGCCGTGTTGTCTGTAAACGAGGATTGACAACCAAGCCTTTCTCTATTTTTACGCCTATCGTCTCCAGCCCCATACCGCCGAGGTTCGGCGCACGCCCCAAAGCCACCAACACCCGCTCCGCTTCCACGGTGCCGGTACTGCCCGCCTCCGACTCGGTGCGCAGTAGAACACCGGTTTCCGTACGCTCCGCGCCCACCGCCTTGGTGCCCAGCAGAAAGCGAACCCCCTCCGCTTCCAGGCGTCCGCGAATCAAAGCCGCGAACTCCGGTTCCTCGCGGGACAGGATCTCCGGCATCATCTCTACGACCGTCACCTGAGTACCCAGTCGGTTCATGGCTTGGGCCAGCTCCATGCCGATAGCACCGCCGCCCAACACCACCATGGAAGTGGGTAACCGTTCCTGCTGGAAAAAATTGTCGTTGGTGAGGCAGTCGACCTCGTCCAACCCCGGAATCGAGGGCACAAACGGCGAACTTCCGGTGGCCAGCACGAATTTACGGCCGCGGAACGTTTCGCCATTCACCTCAATGGTGTGAGGGTCCGTGAACCGGGCAAAGCCGTTCACATAGTCCGCCCCCGCTTTTTCCAACACCTCCGGGGTTTCCTCTTCGTAAACCGCCTCGCTGACCGCGCGCACTTCCGCCAGTATTGGCGCTGTATCCGGCTGGATAGCCGCAAATTGTCGTGCTGTGTGGACGGCTTTAGCTCGATTGATCAATGCCTTGCTGGGAACACAGCCGGACCAGGTGCACTCGCCCCCCGGTCGGTCTTTCTCAACTACCAATACTTTCTTGCCGAAGCCGAGCGCTGTGAAAGCGGCTGTTAGGCCACCCGCGCCGGAACCGATCACGATCAGATCGTAGGTATTCATAGCGCCCCCTGATTTTTCACTGTTCGACACCGGCCTGGTTATAAAGTTCCTTCAGCCGGTCGTAGCGCTTTCGGTTCAAACCCAGGTCGGAATAACCGGCCCGGCTTGCGCTGCGAAAGTGGACCTCGCGATTGTCTTCGTCCAGGTAGAATTCGGCATCGTCATGAAAATGAAGCGTGGGCGTGGTGAAGACGTAATAGAGGTAATTGGGGTCGCTCTGCTTAAGCGTGGCGCCGCCATATTGAGAAACGGCCCGCTGAATCGCCTCGACGGTGGCGGCCAGGTCTTCTTTGAACGGCCAGGGGGCGACCCGCTTTTCCACATCATCCGCCTGGGTGGATACGGCATTGGGTTTGCGGCTCAGGGGTTTCAACTCGCCATTGTCGTGGCCGAGCTCGGGCACGCGATTGTTCTGTACCAGAATGCGAACCACATTGAGCACCACTAGCAACAGCACTACCCATAGAACAATTTTCATCTGCCATCTCCTTCGAGAATTGTTTAGCTACGCCTATAAAATTTATCTTGTGCGCAAACCTTATAGGCCAGGACTTGACCGGTCAATACCTTGCGCGCAAAATACTTTTACATCAATGCTGATCCAGGAACCTGATTTGTCCGCGCCTGAAACCGAACTGCCCCAACTGAAGCTGAAAAACCAGATTTGTCACTCGCTTTATTCTGCGACCAATGCACTGGTGCGGGCTTATCGGCCATTGCTGGAACCCTTGGATCTGACTTATCCGCAGTACCTGGTCATGCTGGCTCTGTGGGAGGAAGATCACCTCCCGATCAAACATTTGGTGGAAACCACGCGCTTCGACTCCGGCACCTTAACGCCCATTCTCAAACGCCTGGAACACAAGGGATTGATCACACAGCTGAAACCGCCCAAAGGGGATAAGCGTCAACGGTTGATCAGCGTGACGGACAAGGGCTGGGAAAGGAGAGAGCAGGCAGCGAAAGTGCCCGAGGCATTGATGTGCCAGGCGGATATGACCGCCGAGCAGGCTTTGGAACTCAAAGCCCTGGCGGAGACACTTTATCGGGAATTGTCGGCGAAAAGCTAGGTCGCTGCCCGGGCATGTTCCCATGCCTGACGAACGGCATCCAACTGGTTGTTATCCTGAAGCAGTGCTTTGAAGGATTGATGCGGTCGTTCCAGTTCGCCGAAGTGGGCGATATCCCAGTCCACCCATTGCAGGCCGCCACACACCTCGTGAGCGTGATGGTACTGTTCATTGAAATGGTAGCTCTGCATGGCGTTTTGGGTGACCTGGGCAATGCCACGCACTTCAATGCGGCCCAGAGTCAACTGGCTGCCGGTCTCCATCAAGGCGACAAAGTCCCCCTTCTGGATGTGCATGAAGTTCCAAAACAATGTCGGTACACCGGTCAGGGCGCTGTCGTCGTCCGTCCAGCTTTTATCGCGTGAGTAGGCAATATTACCTTTGAGTTGCACAAAGGTTTTAAATTGCCGTTCCCAGCCGGGGGAGTCTCTGAGGTAACGCTCCAGACTGCCTATTTCCCGCCAACCGAGCGCAAGGCAATGGCGCTGGCGGAGTTCGGAATAACTGCAATTGACGCTTGAAGTAATGAGCCACCACAAATTCATGATCGAGCCCCTGCTGTTTTTGTCGTTATGAACGGGGTTTGAAGCCATCTCTCACTGTTACACAGGAGCCATCAGCTTCAATAAGACATTAGTCTAGCAAAGTTTGGGAGATGCGCTTTTTCTGAACGATGTTAGTAATAGAAAGAGGGGTATTGCGAAGCATCAATAAAAAATTGGCCGCCGGGTTTCCGTTTAAAAACCCGACGGCGGTCAACCTAACGATCAGGCCGCTTCGCCGAGAAGCCCGCGATATAATTCCATATCGCCAATCACCTGGGTTTCGCCTTCCCGGTCGGTTACCAGTACCGCATAACCGGTGCGATAGCGGATTTCCAGTGCATCCTTGAAGGTGCAGCCAGCATCCACAACCGTGGGCTGTGGCAGCAGTGAATCAAGACTCTCGCCCTCCTGCCAGCGTTGCAGGGAGACATTGTTTTCGCCCTTGTAGACTTGGTGTTCTTTCGGATCGAACCAACAATCCTGTTTTTCGTCGATACAAAAGCGTCCATTGCGTTCGGGGTGATCGCTCAGAGGCTGCGCAACATCTCCACAGCACAACACATGCAACGGGTTGGTATGGGCCACAAATTCCTTCACATAATCGTCCGCCGGGCGCAGCACGATATCCTGAGGGGTTCCCTGCTGGACAATACAGCCGTCTTTCATAATGGCGATGGTGTTGCCCAACTTCAAAGCCTCATCCAGATCGTGGCTAACGAATATAATGGTTTTCTGCAGTTTTTCCTGCAGCTGCAACAACTCTTCCTGCAGTTGTTGACGAATCAATGGATCCAATGCCGAGAAGGGTTCGTCCATCAACAGAATATCCGATTGCGTGGCCAACGCTCGCGCCAGCCCCACCCTTTGCTGCATACCGCCGGACAAAGCGCTTGGCTTTTGATCACGCCAGCCCGAAAGGCCGACAATGTCCAACTGTTCATCGACACGACGGTTAATTTCATCCTTGGGCAGCTTTTGCACGTCCAGAGCAAATGCCACGTTTTCACCGACGGTCAGCCAGGGCATGAGCGCAAAGCGCTGGAAAACCATGGCGATACGCTTCATGCGAATTTCCCGGCGGGTTTGCGCATCGGCTTTGGTAAAGTCGAGACATTGACCGTCGTGGTCGATCAAGACCTCACCCCGGGTGACCGGGTTGAGGCCATTCACACAACGAATCAAGCTGGATTTACCCGACCCCGACAATCCCATCAGCACACAAATCTCGCCCTTGTTCACTTTCAGGTTGGCGTTGCTGACACCGAGAACCAACCCGGTTTCATCGAGCAGGCGCTCACGGTCATAGCCTTTATCCAACAAGGGAATAGCCCGTTCCGGCCGTTTGCCGAACACCAGGTCGACGTTCTTGAACTCAATCATTCAATTGCCCTCGTGTTTTTGTTTAAACAAACGGTCCAGCAAAATAGCTAGCAGAACGATGGCCAACCCGGCTTCGAAACCTCGCGCGATATCGACCGTATTCAAGGCACGCACCACCGGTTTACCCAAGCCATCAGCCCCCACCAGGGCGGATATCACCACCATGGAAAGAGACAACATGATGCACTGAGTAATACCCGCAGCAATACTGGAGGCCGCTGCGGGAATTTCGATGCGCCACAACAGCTGTTGCTTGGAACAACCAAAGGAGTGCCCCGCTTCAACCAATTCCTTTGGTACCTGGGAAATACCCAGATAGGTCAAACGAATGGGCGCGGCAATGGCAAAAACCATGGTTGCGATCAAGCCCGGCACCACACCCAGGCCAAAGAGCGTGAGCGTCGGAATGAGGTAAACAAAGGGCGGCACGGTTTGCATCAGGTCCAGGACCGGACGGATAGTGGTAAACAACCAAGGCCTATGCGCAGATAAAATACCAATGGGCACGCCGATCAGCACGCACAACCCCGTGGCATATACCACCATGACCAGGGTTTGTAGAGTGTCTTCCCAATACCCCAGGTTCCAGATCAGCAACAAAGACACCAGACCGAAGACGGTCAAGGGTATATTGCGCCGGAACCACAGAATCAACCCGCTTGCCAGCAGGATGAACACCCAGGTCGGGAACCATAGTAGAGCGTCAGTGGTGCTTTCGATAAGCCATTCAAGTGCAACGGAAATACCGTCGAACAGCCAGTCGCCCGCATCCACCAGCCAATCGAAGAAGTTTTCAATCGACCTGCCTAAAGGGATTTTATAATTTTGCATAGGAGTCGGAGTCTCGTTTTTTTACTACTGCAATGCCGCTTGGGCCTGGTCCAAAGCCGGTTCCCCTTCTAGGGTGGTTACACCCCTGAGCCAGGGTTCCAATACTTCGGGGTTGTTTTCCAGCCAGGCTTGAGCGGCGGCCTTGGGTTGTTGACCTTCATCGAGAATCTTCGCCATGATCTCGTTCTCCATGGCGAGGGTGAACTCGATGTTGTTCAATAGTCGGCCGACGTTGGGGCATTCGGTGGCATAGTCTTTTCTGACATTGGTGTACACCGTTGCGCCGCCGTAATTGGGACCAAAATAGTCGTCACCACCCGACAGGTAAGCCAGGTCAAAATTGGCGTTCATCGGGTGTGGTTCCCAGCCGAGAAAAACAATCCAGTCGTCACCGCGTGTGGCACGACGAACCTGAGACAGCATGCCGGCTTCTGAGGAATCGACCACTTCGAAGTCACCCAGGCCAAAGGCGTCTTTATCAATCATCGACTGGATAAGACGGTTGCCATCGTTACCGGGTTCGATGCCGTATATTTCGTTCTCGAATTGGTCGGCATGCTTGGCAATATCCGCAAAACTGGTCACGCCAGCGTCGTAAACATACTGAGGGACCGCCAGGGTGTACTTGGCCCCTTCCAGATTCTTGCCAAGGATGTCGATGGTGCCGACTTCACGATAAGGCGCAATATCGGCTTCCATGGTGGGCATCCAGTTCCCCAGGAAGACGTCGATGTCACCGTTTTCGAGGGATTTATAAGTCACCGGCACGGACAGCAACTGGCTTTTTGTCTCGTAGCCCAGGCTTTCCAGAATCACGGAAGTCAAGGCTGTTGTAGCGGTGATATCGGTCCAGCCAACATCGGCGAAACGCACGGTATCGCATTCGTTGGCCTGAGCCATAACAGTGGTTCCTGCCAGTGCGGTTGCGGTGATGAGTGTCTTGAGTTTCATGGTGTTACTTCCTCTTTTATCGTTATCGGAATTGACGGGGTCTCGCGGGCCAGGGCACAGGCAGCTCTGGCCCCGCTCTATTCTTCACCTCGTTTTTGGCAAAGTCTGGTTTTAGTGGACAGCTATAAAAGTCCACTATCGTTGTTGTGTATCCCAATTCGGATGCACCCAGACAGGTGCTTTGGATTTGGGCAGGAGTACACGGCCACGGATATGGTCCGCGCATTTTTCGGCAATCATGATGGTCGGTGCATTCAAGTTACCACTGACCACACTTGGCATGATGGAGGCATCCACCACACGTAAATTATTGACGCCATATACCCGGGCTTCGGAATCGACCACGGCCATGGGGTCGTCTTTCGCACCCATTTTGCAAGTGCAGGACGGATGGTAGGCGCTATCGGAATATTGGCGAACAAACGCATCGATCTCGTCGTCCGTCTGCACCTCCGGTCCTGGGCGAAGCTCTTCGCCCCGGAAAGGAGTAAAAGCATCCTGTGCAAGTATTTCTCGCGTGAGTTTGACGCACTGGCGCATTTCCCAACGGTCCCGTTCGGTACTCAGCAGATTGGGTTGAATAATGGGGTGCTCGTTCGGGTCTGCGGAACGCAGCTTTAAGTAACCACGACTGGTTTGACGCATGGGGCCGACATGGCACTGATAGGCGTGTAATTGCGGATCGGTACGTCCATGATCGATAACCTGGGACGGCAAAAAATGGAACTGGATGTCAGGGTGCTTTACTCCGGCTTCACTGCGAATAAAACCACCGGCTTCCAGGTGAGCGGTCCGGCAGGCACCTTTATCGTGGTTCAGGAACCAAGTGACGCCAGCCACGGTTTTGTGCGGTTGCCGGGTGTATTTGTAGAGCGTGATCGGCTGTTTGCATTTTACCTGCACATAAAGTTCGAGATGGTCCTGCAGGTTTTGACCGACACCGGGCAGATGAACGACCGGTTTGATGCCGTGCTCGGCGAGGTGTTGTTCATCGCCAATACCGGAGAGCATCAACAATTGCGGTGAGTTGATGGCGCCACCGCTGAGAATGACTTCTTTGCGGGCACGAACGCGAACGGTGCGCTTATTTTGAATGTATTCCACGCCTACGGCGGTAGTGCCTTCGAACAGGATGCGCTGCACCATGGCGCCGGTTTCGGCGGTGAGATTGTCTCGTTGCAAAACGGGACGCAGGTAGGCTTGCGCGGTATTCCAGCGCTTGCCTTGTTTGATGGTCATGTCCATGACGCCGAGGCCTTCCTGCTGGTAGCCATTCATGTCTTCAGTGAAGGGGTAGCCGGCCTGTTGTCCTGCTTGAATGAAGGCGTTAAAGAGGGGGTTGGCTTCGTCGCCGGTGTGCACATTGAGTGGCCCTTCGCCACCACGGTAATCATCCGCGCCTTTTTCACGGCTTTCCGCTTTACGGAAATAGGGCAAAATGTCGGCGTAAGACCAACCTTGAGCGCCTTCTTCCTGCCAACGATCATAGTCGAATGCATGGCCGCGAATGTAGACCATGGCGTTAAGGGAGGAGCCGCCCCCCCAAACTTTTCCGCGTGGCCAGTAGAGGCGGCGGTTGTTCATATATTCCTGGGGTTCGGTGTGGTAATACCAGTTGTACTTTTCGTCGGCCAGGTTGAACGTGAGGGCGGCAGGCATGTGAATTTTCCAAGTATCGTCTTTCCGCCCGGCTTCAAGCACCAGCACCTGTGAGCCACTGTCTTCCGACAATCGGTTGGCCAATACACAACCGGCGGAGCCAGTCCCCACAATGATGTAATCAAACTCTTTTTCAAACGCTGTCATGGCTTTTACCACCACTCGGTCAGTCAGGTTTCATTTTCGTAATAGTCCGTACCTGGGTCCGCCCCGGCTCCCCGGGGCTCATATCCAAGGCTTATCGCTTTGGCCGGTCTCATTCCGGTTTTTTAAAACGGCGCCTCTACCGGCTTCATTCCCACATAAACCGATTTAATTTGTGTGTATTGCTGCAAGGTCGCCATGCCGTTCTCACGACCGATGCCACTTTGCTTATAACCACCGACCGGCATTTCAGCAGGCGATTCACCATAGGTATTGAGCCAGCAAATACCCGCTTGCAGTTTGGAGATAACACGATGGGCGCGTTGAATGTCCTTAGTGAATACCGAAGCTGCAAGTCCGTAATGGGTGTCATTGGCGCGGCGAATGACTTCGTCTTCGTCACTGAAGCGAAGGACAGACATGACCGGCCCGAAAATCTCGTCTCGAACCTGCGGCATGTCGTCGGTGCAATCGGCGAAAACTGTGGGCTGCACGAAGCTGCCGTTTTCGCAACCTTCGGGTTGCACGGCGCTGCCACCTGTAATCAATCGGGCACCGCTGGCTTTGCCAGCTTCGATGGCGCTCATCACCTTGGCAAGATGGTCCTTGGAGATCAGTGCACCAACGTTGGTTTCAGGGTTCATCGGGTTGCCGATAATCGCGCCGGATTCGGTTCTGGCTTTCACCTGTTCCAGGAAGGCGTCGTATAGATCGTCATGAACAAAAACGCGGGTGGCATGGGTACAGACCTCCCCCTGGGTGTAGAAGTTGGCGAGCAACGCGCCACTGACGGCGTTTTCGAGATCGCTGTCTTCAAAAATGATCATCGGTGATTTGCCACCAAGTTCCATGGTGACTTCTTTTAGATTGGAGGCCGAGGCTGCCATGACTTTTTTGCCGGTACCCACTTCCCCAGTGAAGGAGACTTTGGCGATGTCCGGATGACCGGTCAGTGCCTGGCCGACGCGATAATCGCCCTGGACGACGTTGAACACACCAGCGGGCACACCGGCTTCGATGAATATTTCCGCCAGTTTGGCGGCGCCCATGGGTGTTTCTTCGGAAGGCTTGAACACCATGGCGTTGCCACAAGCAAGCGCAGGGGCGGATTTCCAGCAAGCAATTTGAAGCGGGTAGTTCCAGGCACCTATACCGGCGCATACGCCGAGAGGTTCGCGGCGGGTGTAGTAGAAATCGCCGCCGAGGTCCTGTTGGGTGCCTTCGATGGCGGCGGCGAGGCCGGAATAATATTCGATGGCGTCCGCGCCGGTGACTACGTCCACAATGCTGGCTTCCTGCCAGGGTTTACCGGTGTCCAGAACTTCCACTTTCGCCAGTTCGTCATTGCGTGCACGCAGTAATTCAACGGCGCGACGCAGAATTCGGCTGCGTTCCATACCGGTCATGGCAGACCATTGTGCGAACCCTTCGGCAGCACTTTCCACGGCCTGCTGGACGAGGCTGTCATCGGCCTGCTCGACGAGATAGAGAGTTTCACCCGTGGCGGGGTTGATGGCGGGAAAGGTTTCGCCATTGCTGTTGCCGAGATAACGGCCATGTATAAAAGACTGCAATAAAGGGAGCGTCATTCCAGCGTTCTCCAGGTTAACCGGCTTGGATCAGTAGGTCGGCATGGGCGCGACACAGATCGATGCATTGTTGAGCGTTGATGCCTTCCGCCGAGAGTGCGCCTCTCAACCAAAGGCCGTCGATCAAAGCCGCGAGGGAAGCCGCGGCTGTATCGGGATCTTTCAATTCCAACGCTTTGAAGCTGTACTTCAGGTTGGAGTGCAAGCGCATTTTGTTGATGCGTTGCAGGCGTTCGAACGCGGGTTCATGCATGGCCCCGCTCCAAAATGCCAACCAGGTTTTAGCGGCCAATGGGTTGGTTTGGGTTTTGGAAAAGTTGGTTTCGATCACCGCAAGAATGCGCTCTCTCGGTGTGGCGCTGCTGTCCAGCCGTTCCAACAGTTCTTCTTTCAATTGATGCAGCAATTCGCGCATGGTGGCCTCAAGCAGGCCCATTTTGTTGCCAAAGTAATGAGCAATGATGCCAGCGGATACACCCGCCCGACGGGCGATGATCTGCACGGTGGTGGCACCGAACCCGAGCTCGCCAATGCAGGCCTGTGTGGCTTCGATAAGCTGTTGACGCCGAATGGGCTCCATACCGACTTTGGGCATTAAGGTGATTCCTGTTTTTGATTGACCGTTCAATTAAAAACCACAGTAATGGATTGATTTCTAAAGTTCAAGAGGCGCCACAGGCCCAAAAACGACGCTCGAAGTCGCTTTTAGTCGCACTGTAGAGCGGTTACAGCATTTTCAGCCTCAACCATTATTCCATAGTGGTCTAAGCATTAGAGGGCCTGTAAGTACCTGAAAAACCAGGAATTGCACAAATCTTCCAGACAGGAAGGCTCTATTCCGCTTCACTGGTATACTGCCAACACCAACGCTTAGAGCCGCCATGCAAGAGATGTCCACTCGGAACTGGATTGATTTGAACCGCGACCGGGAGACCGGTATCGAGTCCCTGAGGGCGCACTTTCAAGGGCACGCCTACGACCCTCACTGGCACGACAGTTACCTATTGGGTTACACCGAACAGGGCGTCCAGCAATTTCACTGCCGACGCCAGGTTCAACGGTCCGTACCGGGGCAGGCTTTTTTGTTGGAACCAGGGGAGATTCATGACGGTGAAGCGCCTGAGCATCAGGGCTTCACCTATCGCATTCTGTACCTTCCGCAGGATTGGCTACACAGCCAGCTGGCAGGGCTCTTCGATGGAATGCCGGATCATTTCGAGCTGCGCGTGGCCTCTACTCTGTCAGGCGACCAAAAGTTGGTTGGCGGTATAGCGGCGGCGTTTCTGGCCCTTCACCATCAGGAACCCCGCATCGTGAAAGATGCCTGTCTGGATCAGATGCTGAGCCAGGCAACCGCTCATTTAAGCTGGCGCAAGAAATTGATCGAAGAGGTGCATTTACCGGCACTGGCCCGAAAGGGAAAAGACTTTCTCCATGCCCATGTGCATGAGGACATTGGTTTGAAGGACATGGCCGAGGCATTGGAAACAGACCGTTTTCGCCTGAGCCGTTCATTCAAAACGGCCTATGGCATTGCTCCACATGCCTACCTGATCCAGCTACGCATCGTCAAAGCCCGGCAATTGCTGGCGTTGGGTTGGAAACCGGCGGAAGTCGCCAATGAATTGTGTTTCGCAGATCAAAGCCATCTCGGCCGCTGGTTCAAGCGAGCCTACAGACTGACCCCGGCGGACTACCAAAAACGCTGCACAAGCCTTCCAGACTGACAGCGGACAACAACGAATACTGGTGAAATCTTTCGCTGAGGTTTTACCAATGTCCAGTTTGTTTTTGCAGTTTTCCATTTTTGCAACCGTCGCGTCTATTACCCCAGGGCCCACCAATCTATTAGCGTTGGCAAGCGGCCAACGCTTCGGTTGGCGCCCCACCCTGCCCTTCGCCATTGGCGCTTCGTTTGGAGCTTCCACCATTTTGTTGTTGACCGGTTTGGGGTTGGCTTCCTGGTTAGTTGGTAATCCCTTTTTGAGGAATACCATGGCCTGGGCAGGAACACTTTGGCTCAGTTATCTGGCGATTAAACTATTCCGAGCAGTTCCGGGGAATTTAACTACACAACAGCACCAACTCCATCGCCCCGGCTGGCTGAGCGGTGCCGGTCTTCAATGGGTAAACCCGAAAACCTGGTTAATGGCGATCACCGTCAGCAGCCTGTTTCCAGCGGCGGAAAACCCTATTGGCTGGCATTATCCGTTACTCGCGATCGTGTTTTTCTTAATTACCAATCCATGCATTGCGCTATGGGCTTGGGTGGGCCAAGGGACCGGACGATGGTTGCACACACCAAGTCAAATCGGTTGGCTCAACAAAGCATTAGCGGTTTTATTACTGGGTTCGGTTTGGGTAGCGCTATTGAGTTGATATATCAGACACGACGCGTAATTTTGGCCAGAAGGTTAGCCAGTTTTTCCGCTTGATACGGTCGTTGAAAACACTGGGCTTGGGTCTTTTCGAGTTGAGTGTAATTTCTCCGGCCAACAGAGATTGGACACCAAATGGCGCTATTAGCTCAAGCCGATCGTCCGCGTTCAAACGCACGCCAATGGCCGTTTCCACTTCAACCCAATAACTCATTGCGTCGGCACTCGACGCATAGGGGTTGTCCTGGTTTCTCCGGTGCATACGGGCCTGGTTTTTCACCGACCAGGGACGGTCCGATAAATCCTTTAAGCAGGCTTCCAACGCCCTGTCTTTTGACTCGTTGGTATCGGCATTGTCGAAGTAAAGTACGTCCAGGTCGTTCAAGGGTGTCGGTGTTTTAAAACCGTGCAAACGGTCCCACACGAGGTTACGGACGAAGCCTGCGGCAATACACCAATCTGGCAAGTCTAGATCGCGAACCGTTGCCAAGGCCGTCATCCTGTCGGAGTCCGCTCTTATCCATTCGATAATGTAGGCTGAGCCTTCATCCACCCTGACCACACGACTCACCCGATAGACATGGCCATGACCATACTGATATGCGCGAGCGGTCTTCCTGATGATTCGCTCAGTTGGTTAAACACCTCCTGCACTTTATCCAAATCCCGTTTGCCCGTGGGCTTCTTGCTGACGATGCCTTCATTCACCAACACCTTCACGACATCGCCCGAGAGAACGAAGGTATCCTTACCCGCCATGCGCAATAGTCTGGACGCTCCATCACCGCCCAAATGGGCACCCTCTTTGGCGATTGTGCGCCACAATCCGACGATATCCGTGGTGGGCCAGTCGGCGATAAAACGCCCGAAGCAGCCGTGCTGACGGGAGCGCTCGCTGACCATCAGGGCATTGATGGGCACGGTTTTCATCTTTCCCCAATGACGAATCAGGCCCTCATTCTGCATCAGCTGCTCGAAGCGGGCATCGTCGATCAACTGACAGGCTCTTGGGTCGAACCCCCAGAAGGCTTCCTCGAACGCGGGCCAGCGGGCATCGATGACCGAGTGCTTCATTCCGGCCCGAAACACCCGGCGGGTGATCAGGCTGAGCCAAGCGGCATCCGAGGTCTCTATGAGCTGTTCCGCCGTTGCCACACTGGGTAACCGACTTTCTATTTCTTCAATCGAATGGTGTTTCTGGGCCGTATGCCAGAGGTTATCGAAACTGAGACTCACTGGTCGCTGTCCTTCTCCAGGTTCAGAGAAGCCGAGTTAATGCAGTAGCGCAGCCCTGTAGGTTGAGGGCCATCCGGGAACACATGGCCGAGATGGGCGTCACACTTCGCACACAACACCTCGACCCGTTTCATGCCGTGGGAAAGATCCTCCCGCTCGACAATGGCGTTTTTGTCCAGCGCTTCGTAGAAGCTCGGCCAGCCACAACCGGCGTCGTATTTGGTATCCGACTCAAACAGTTTGGCACCGCAACAGATGCAGCGGTACACACCGGCATCGGTGGTATCCCAATAGGCACCAGTGAAAGGTCGCTCGGTACCGGCCTGACGGGCCACTTGATATTGCTCTTCGGAGAGCTGCTCACGCCACTCCTGATCGGACTTGACGACTTTATCTGACATCTGTGATTCCTCGCGATGATCGAAGACCGCTATTGTTATCCTGCCAAAATGAACACTGTTGGGTGGAAAATCAAGGGGCCACCGAAACCACCCTATAGGAATTAATACCAGGCCCTTTTATACTCTTTCGTCATGTTCAGAGGCGCCCCACCCTCTCATCTTCGTCCATTCGACACGGTCTTTAATCGGGAGTTCCATGAAAGAGCTGTATAAGTCACACAAGCTGGCCAATGTGTTCTATGACATTCGCGGTCCCGTGCTGGATGAAGCCCGGCGCATGGAGGATGAAGGCCATCGCATCCTCAAGCTGAACATCGGCAATCCCAAGCCGTTCGGCTTCGATGCCCCGGACGAAATCATCACCGATGTGATACGCAATCTACCCCAGGGAGAAGGCTATTCCGACTCGAAAGGCCTCTATTCCGCCCGTAAGGCGGTTATGCAGTATTATCAGCAACGGGGTGTTAAAAACGTCGATATCGACGACATCTATTTGGGCAATGGCGTCAGCGAGCTAATCCAGCTGGCCTGTATGGGTTTACTGAACACTGGAGATGAGGTGTTGGTTCCCGCTCCGGATTACCCCCTTTGGACCGGCGCAGTCACGCTGTCCAGCGGAAAGGCGGTCCACTACCTCTGCGACGAACAGGCAGACTGGTTCCCGGACCTGGACGACATCCGCAGCAAAATCACCGAAAACACCAAGGCGATCGTGCTGATCAACCCGAACAATCCCACCGGAGCGGTCTACTCCAAAGACCTGCTGCTCGATATCGTCGAAATCGCCCGCCAGCACCACCTGGTGATTCTGGCAGACGAGATTTACGACAAGATTCTCTACGACGAGGCCGAACACCATTGCCTGGCCGCACTGTCGCAGGATGTATTGACACTGACCTTCAATGGGCTTTCCAAAGCTTATCGTCTCGCCGGATTCCGCTCCGGCTGGTTGATGGTGAGCGGTCCCAAATATCAGGCGAAAGATTTTATCGAAGGGCTGAACATGCTGGCCAGCATGAGGCTGTGCGCCAACGTACCGGCCCAATACGCCATTCAGACGTCACTAGGGGGTTACCAGAGCATCAACGACCTGGTGTTGCCCGGTGGCCGCATGCGCGACCAACGGGACCTCTGCTTCGATATGATCGACAGCATACCCGGCTTGAGCTGCGTGAAGCCCAAAGGCGCCCTCTATATGTTCGTTAAGATGGACAAACAGCGGTTCGGCCTGCAGGACGATGAACGCATGGTGCTCGACCTGCTGCGCCAGGAAAAAATCCTCCTTGTGCATGGGCGAGGCTTCAACTGGCCGGATGTCGACCACTTCCGCCTCGTCTTCCTGCCGCCCAAGGAGATTCTGTCAGACGCCCTGGAACGCATGAGCCGGTTTTTCAGCCACTACCGGCAAGAGTAAACTGAGACCACGCAATCGAAGACAAAACGACATGCTGGATATCCACATCACCGAGTTCTACAACGACATGGGTCGCATTCTCGCGACCCTGTACCGGACCTTCCCCCGCCAGGTCTCGATTTACGTCGAAGACATCAGCGGGCCGGATACGTTGGACGACTATGGCCTGCACTCGGAACGCCACCTGGCGTGCTTTAATACGGTTCTCTGGCTGGCGGAAGAAGGGTTGATTCGCTACGGTGATATAGAACGCCAGGTCGCCTTCAATCACTGCGTATTGACGCTGGACGCCTTCCGCCTGCTCAGCGGTTTCGACCCGGACGGCGGACCGAAACTGATCGATGAACTCCGATTGGCCCTGCAGGAAGGCTCCTCGGATATGACCGAAGATATTTTACGAAGGCTGCTGGCGGCCCATACCCCTTAGACACCCGCCCCGATACGGAGGTCTGACATGAAAATCATCACCGCCGAAGAAGTCGCCCGCTCTCTGGATTGGAACGCACTGATCGACCGCATTGCAGCGGCCTTCATCTCGGGCGTGGAAGCACCGCCCAGACACCATCACATCATGCAGCGGCCGGATGGCGACGCTACCATGCTGCTCATGCCCGCCTGGCAGGCCGACGGCTATATTGGCGTGAAAATGGTCAACGTCTTTCCGCAAAACACCGCTCAGGGTTTACCGGGTATTTCCGGCGTATATCTACTCAGTGAAGGCCAACACGGGCGGCCGTTGGCCTGTATCGAAGGCAGTGAACTCACCCGCCGAAGAACCGCTGCAGCCTCTGCCCTGGCCGCCCGCTGGTTGGCTCGGGAGGATGCCTACACCTTGCTGGTGGTGGGCACAGGGAAACTGGCGCCCATGCTGATTGAGGCCCACGCAGCCGTGCGCCCCATTGGCCGGGTCTTGATCTGGGGACGTACAAAAGAAAAGGCCGCCGCCCTGGCAGAGGCCTATCAGGACAGGTTCGAAGTAGCGGTGGCAACCGACCTGGAAAGCAGCGCGGCGCATGCCGATATCATCAGTTGTGCGACTTTCGCCTCTACGGCCCTCGTCAAAGGCGCCTGGCTCCAGCCGGGTACCCACCTCGATCTGGTCGGTGCGTTCCGCCCCTCCATGCGTGAAGCCGATGGCGAAGCCATGAGTCGCGCCCGCGTCTATGTCGATACCATGGCGGGCGCCCAGGGTGAGGCGGGCGATATCATTCAAGCCATCGAAGAAGGTGCGTTAAGCTGGGACGACATTCAGGGAGACTTGAAACAATTACTCACCGGAGAAGTCTCAGGTCGCCACAATGATGAAGAAATCACCCTCTTCAAGTCGACCGGCGCCTCACTCGAAGATCTGGCGGCAGCCATAGAGGTTTGGGAAAAATATCAGGGTCAGTGATGCTTGTGGGCGGGCAAGGTTCGTAACCACAGGGCGGCGACACTCAGTAAAAAAGCCAGGCCGGACGTAACCACCCGAAGATTGTTCGCCTGGTTCCATTGTAAGCGGATCTCGGACCAGTCTCCCGGCAACGCAGTCGGATCCCAACTTTCGGTATAGTAATTCAAAGGCAGATTTACGAACTTGGTAAACAGGATAATTCCCAAACAATAGATTACGCAGGCCAGAGCCAATAAAGTAAACACGGGTGTGCGTCTGGCCCGCCAGTTTCCCACCCATGCCAGAATGGACACCACCCCGCCGCCAAAGAAAAATGCAAAGAACACCCAATGCCTGACGTTTTGGTTGAACAATGACTGAACCCTGGCATAGGTGGCGCCATCGACTCCCACCATCGCCAGGTTCACGTTAAAGGAATAGGTCCAGAAGAAACCGGCCATAATGCCGAGCACAGTCACCGACAGTGCAATCAGAGCGTTTTCAACCATTGAGCGAGTCATTTGAGCATCCAGAATTCTATTTCTGAAAGCTCAAACTAGCCTTCCCGCCCGCTCAAGGCATTAACATTTGTTATGAGGTGGTCTAATAGATATGACCAGTCCAGTTAAGGATAATACCCTGAACTG
>CBFGUW010000020.1:0-86170 GCA_965652395.1 uncultured Saccharospirillum sp.
CCAGTTCAGGGTATTATCCTTAACTGGACTGGTCATATCTATTAGACCACCTCAACCCATAATCGCTAGTTTTTGCCAGTAACCTTTTAATCCGACTCAATCGACCTTTGGCCTGCCTTCGGAACAGGCGGTAAACCAGCGGGCTAATAAGCGGTGTAACAGACAACCAAATGAAAACTTTTCAACAGGCCCATTTACGAATCTCTTGCAGGCTATTGAAACTCGTCTTTAGGGATATAAATCCTCAACTGTTGATATACGAAGTTCAGAGCGCGTTTGGACTCGGCGATGGTGCAGTTCCGCTTGTTACGTTTGCGCAAACCCAGTTTGTTCAGCTCGATGTGAACATCGGCTGCCAGTTCATGGCGGGCCAGCGTATTGGCCGTGCAGTTAAGAGCGCAGCCATCGATAGCGATGATGTCACGGCCACTTCTTGCCTTGCGTATCAATGGCAAAACGTCCCCGCCCAACCCCGCGATACAGGACATTTCAGCGATGTCTTCACGGTCCAGCGTTACCGCCAGATCGTTAGCCAGTTGAGCGACATTGGAGCAACCGGAACAGGAATAAACCAAGGGTTTCTCAGACATGACGCATTCCCTCCACTTTGTGCCAATACCCGTTGATATCCGCGTCGGGTATTTCGGTGGATATCGGGTCGTGATGGATGGCGTTGTGAAACTGATCAATCCAATCGAAGGTTCCTTCGGCTTGCGGACTGATGCGCACCAGATCGACCAGACCGCGCATGGATTCGATATCGTTAAGCAGGTTGTAGCGAAGCCCCGACTGAGTCTGAATGCCGTTCAGCGTGAACACCTGTTCGTCTTCCTGGCTGTATACGGCACGGCCGTTCGGGTACTTGATGCAACAGAGACGACAATCATCCTTGGGTCTGTCTTCGGAACGCGCGGTGAAACAGCGGGCGGAATAGGCAAGTGGCAGATAACCAAAAGAAAACACTTCGACCGCCACCCGGTCGCGAACTTCCTGAACTTCAGGCTCGGCCAGCAGTTGGCTCAGCCATTCTCTTGAAAGCTCAACCGGCAGGTTCCAGGTACGCATACCCAGATCCGCCAGTTTTCGAAAGGTGTGGGGGTTGTAGCAATTCACCGCGTTCCCCACCACAAAGGGCATCCCCTGTTCCGCCAGATAATGCACCGCGGCAATGTCGTTGGCTTCGACCGTGAACGCATTCTGTCCGCAATAGCGTTGCAGTTCTTTTAATTCTCCCGGGGCTTCCAGCAGAGTCAGTGTCGACAACACCACTTCTTTTCCTGCCTCGGCCAATTCACGTCCCAGGATCAGATAATCCTCGAACGACAGTTCACGTCGCTTGCTGCATACTGTTTCACCGAGGTAGACAACATCCACAGGCGAATCAGCCACCTCGCGATAGAAGCTCAATACCTGTTCACGGGGCCAGAAGTAACCGATGGGTGCGAGTGACAGTTTCATATGGAACGCCCTCCCCTCAGTTCCATTTTCGGTGATAGGCACCGAGCGTGGTCTGGTTGCCTTCGGAAAGACGCGCCAGGGTATCGTCCCAAAACGGGCTGACTTCGAAGCTTCCGGGTTGTTCCTTCGCGGCATCAATGGCTTGCCGCCATACTCTGGTCACCTGTGAAACGTAAGCCGGACTTCTCTGACGCCCTTCGATCTTCACCGCCGAAATACCTTCTTTAAGCAGTTCGGGGAGCAACGAGAGGGTGTTCAGACTGGTGGGCTCCTCTAGCACGTGGTAAGTCTCGTTGCCGACACGGAAACGCCCCTTGCACAAAGTCGGATAACCCGCTTGTTCATCCGGTTGAAACCGGTCGATCACAACATGGTTCAAGCGGGAAACCAGTACGTCGCCCTGCTCTTCCCAACGCACGAACTCCGCCGGTGAACAGGCACCGGCCGTGTTGGGCGATTCCCCCGTCATGTAGGAACTGAGGTAACAGCGCCCTTCCGCCATAATGCACAGGCTGCCGAACGCAAACACTTCCAGAGGTACCCGGGTGCCCCGCGCGATAGCCCGTACCTGTGCCATCGACAGCACTCGTGGCAAAACAACGCGACTGACTTCAAACTGACGCTGATAAAATTCGATGGCACCCAGGTTGGTGGCCGAGGCCTGCACTGAAAGATGGCGCTCCACCTCCGGATAGCGCGAGGCGGCATAGTCGAGCAATGCCATGTCAGCCAGAATCAACACGTCCGCACCGGCTTTGACGCTGGCATCCACCGCATCCCGCCACTCCTGAAAACCATGAGGGTGTACAAAGGTGTTGATGGCAACATGCAGCTTACGGCCATGTGAATGCGCGCGATTGGCGGCTTCTTTTAATTGATCGACGGTCAGATTAAGGCCGGCGAAACGGCGTGCGTTGGTTCCACCTTTCAGGCCGACATAGATGGCATCCGCACCATTTTTAATAGCGGTATGGACTGCGGGTATGCTTCCGGCCGGACACAATAGTTCCATAGTCTCCATTCACTTCTAGGTAATGCTTTCTTTGACAGATAGTGGCATGGAGAAGCACGGAAAAAGTTGACCTGACTCAACGGATTTACAATTTGAATGCCGCAAAATTTCCGAACCTTTCAAAGACTTAAAAACAGGAAACGCCGGTGATCAATACCTCGGAAAAGCAATACCCAGAAAGAGTTACCCGACTTGTCGCAACGCAATTCCTCACCCGGTTTCCGGAACCGCTGTTCAATCGGTCCGCCGAACTTTTTTTGAATCAATTATTCAAACAATACCGGGAGGGGGGAGAGCTCGACTTTCTGGAAAAGCGCTATTGGAAAATAGAAATCACCGATATGTCGAGGAGCCTGTTTATTCACCTCGACAACGGCAGGCTGAAAATTCGTGGCAAAGCCCCCAAGACCGATCTGGCATTCAAGGGCCCGCTGACCAGCTTTATCACACTGGCACTGAAGGAGCAGGACCCGGACAGCCTATTTTTCAATCGCCAACTGAGCATTGTGGGGGATACCGCTCTGGGACTGGAGATAAAAAATTTCATCGACAGGATACCGCTGGAGGAAATCGCCCCCTTCCCCCTCCCTGTGGTGTTGCGACAGCTCAGCCGGGCCTTCAACAACGCTCAACCGGCCTGACCCTCCCTGTTCATGGGCCTGAACGCTCGGTTCCAACCGGGCCACCCAGGCCCTTGATATACATCAACATTCGGACAACGCCCCGGTTCGATACTGCCCCCAAACCCTTCAACCATCGGAGTTTCATCATGGCTGTATCAACCCACCCGACCCAAAAACCAGCCTGGCTGACACGGTTACTGCACCTTGGATACCGTGCGAACATGCACCGAACCTTGGACCAAATGAGGTTGGAAGCGGGCCACCAATACCGGGAGCTGGTCTGCGATTTGGATGAACCTCTGGACCCGGTGATGGAACAGCTCATTCGGAAGTCCCTGAACGACCCTGAACGGTTGGAGTTTCGACCGTCACACCTGTTACTACCGAGAATGATGCATCAATTCAAGACGGGAAAAGCCTTGTTCACCAATGAACAGTTGCGGAGCATGAGCCTTAGATGCGACCAATGTAAAAAGGTCGGCGAATGTTGGGGGGCATTGAGGGCCAAGGCCGACTTACAGCGATGCCAGGCTATTTGCCCCAATGCAGAAGCGCTTATTGCCAAGGCTTCATGAAAACTCAAGTTTCGGGGTTCGCGTATAGGATTGTGCCAAGAGTGCGCACCGGCTACCTGGTTGCCTTATCAAGGGTCGTACGGTATGCCGCCCACTCAACCCTTCCATGGGGCCTGGATCGCAGCATCCTTGCTGCGAACCACCCTTGATAAGGCAACCAGGTATCCGGTGCTCGTCCCTGCCAGCGAACCCCAAAACTTGAGATAAAAAGGCCGGAAATTCCGGCCTTTTTATCCATGTACATTACTGCATCAGTGGTGACGCACTGACCCCAGGGCTGTAACCTTCGATATCGGCCTCCGCCAGCAGCTGGGTCAGATACTGAGCGATGGCTTTGCGCCGAACCTTCTCGTTCAAATATTCCATAATTTGCTCTTCCACCATCCCGAACTCAAGCGGCTGCCCCTCGATCCGCTGTTGAACCCACACCACATGGTAGCCATAACGGCTTTCCACAGGGTTCGGAATGATTCCCACAGGGGCAGCGAACACCACCCGTTCGAATTCAGCCACCGTTTGTCCCTTGGAAATCTGCCCCAAAGAACCGCCGTTCTGCTGGCTGCTGCAAGCGGAGTGTCGGCGCGCCAGATTTGCGAAATCCCCTTGGCCCTGAGCCAACCGCCCCAGGATGGCTTCGGCCGCTTCCAACGCCTGAAGCCTCGCCTGGTCGTCTTCAGGATCCGCCGCTAACAGGATGTGGCTGACATCCAGAAGCGGAGACGTTATAAAACGGTCACTGTTCGCTTCGTAATAACGACGGCATTCCTCGGCCGACGCCCGCGGATAGGTCACCTCCCGTTCGAAGAGCTGCTCGATGAAATCCCGATCGTTTGCCGGGTCATCACTCTCGGCTGGTTGCAGACCCAAAGCCTCGGCTCTCGCTTTGAGTACCTCACCAATCACCAGGGTTCTGGCGGCTTGGTCAAGCGCTTCATTCTTCGAGTCGGCGGGGTGATACTGCATTTCCCGATAGAGGCGATCTTCCGGAATCGGCTTACCGTTCACTTTTATCATGTCAGTGCCTTTGAGAACTCATGCGAACCGGCACCTTTAGCACCGGTTCGCTGGTTTATTTATTGCGCCTTCGGGTAACGGCGTCTTACCACCTGATAGTTCCGTGTGACATAGGTCAGCGGAACGCTCCAGATATGCACCAGTCGACTGAACGGGAAGAGTACAAATAGCGTAATACCCAGAGTGACGTGCATTTTATATATCCAATGCACTTCGCTGATGTAACCCACAGCCTCTACCGGCCGGAAAGTCAGCAAATAACGCGACCAGTTCATCAACTTGTACATCTCCTGACCATCCATGTGGCTGGAGGAAATAAAGATGGTGATAACGCCGAGAATCAACTGCGCATAAATCAACAGCAGAATCGCGATATCCATCCGGCTGCTGCTCGCTCTGACCCGGGCATTGGTCAAGCGGCGCTTGATCAACATCGTCAGGCCGATAAAACACAGCACACCAAAGAAACCACCCACTCCCATGGCAATCAATTGCTTGGTTGCGAGACTGATGCCGAACACATGCCACAGTTCGTAGGGAATCACCAACCCGGCGAAATGGCCGAGAAGGATCATGATGATTCCGACATGGAACAGAATGCTGGCGATGCGAAAGTTGCGCTTGTCCAGCATCTGGCTGGAGCTGGCCTTCCATGTGTATTGTTCGCGGTCGTATCGCACCAGACTGCCGAGCAGGAACACGCCGGAGGCGATGTAGGGATAAATCCCGAAGAAAAACATATTGGCAAAGGTCATGGTTATACTCCTCGCTCCGCCAGGGGCTGGTCGGCACCGGCGGCGTCAACCCAGTTCAACGGCATGTATTGGTCGCGCCGCTGGCCTTCCGATGGTTTATTCTGAGCGGTGGCGCAAGCATCCGAGTCCGCTCCGGGGCCGAAGGTCACTTGCTCCTCCTCCCAAATTTTGTCGATGGCTTCCGGCGTGTCGTCGCGTTTTTCGTCCGCCAATTGCTCGCGCACCGACGCCAGCTCGACCGGCACCTCGGAAAGCGCCAGCAACGCGTGAAAAATGGCAGCATACTGGCTGTTGCGCTGTTCCAGACGGCAGGCAAGCACCGCCAGGATGTGCGCCACCTCGGCCAGACCGGCCCGCAGGTTGTCTTCACCCTGAGTGGCCAGAAACTCCAGATACAACGGCAGGTAATCCGGCAGTTCACGCTCACTCAGTTCCAGCCCGGCGGCGCGATATTGCGCCAGCAGGTCGACCATGGCCTGACCGCGGTCGCGGGATTCGCCATGCACATGCTCGAACAACAACAGCGACAAAGAACGACCGCGCTCGAACAGCTCGTCGTACTCCGCCTGCCAATCGAACAGGTCTTTCCCCAACTGGTTATAGAAAAAGTTCACCAACGCCTGGGTTTCGGTTTTGCCCACCGGCAATGCTTCAATAGCAGCCAGCACGTCGGCGTGGTGGTCTTTCAGAGATTCCGTCGGATAGTCCAACAGCCGTGAGAGAATCAATACAGGGGTCATGTTCAATCCTCCAACTTAACCGGAATGATCTTGCGATCCACCTGGGTGTTGCCACCGAACAGCCCGACAGCGCTGTCGCCATCACTGCAGCCATTGCCAAAGCTGAAACCACAGCCGCTCTTCATGTCGTAGGCGTTCTCGGCATAGGCACGGTGGCTGGTCGGTATCACAAAGCGGTCTTCATAGTTGGCGATGGCCATGGTCTGGTACATGGTTTCCACCTGGTTGACCGTAAGCCCAACCTGCTTGAGCACCTCCAGATCTTCAACCTGCTCAACCTGTTGCGCCCGTTTGTAGGCCCGCATAGCGATCATTTTTTCCAACGCAGCGATCACGGGTTTTTCATCACCGGCGGTCAACAGGTTGGCCAGATAACGCATGGGAATGCGCTGGGATTTAAGGTCCGGAATGACACCGTTCATGCCGATATGACCAGCCTCCACGGCGGACTGGATCGGCGCCAACGGTGGCACGTACCACACCATGGGCAGAGTCCGGTATTCCGGGTGCAGCGGCAGCGCAATCTTCCATTCCATCGCCATGCGATAGACCGGAGAAATTTGCGCGGCTTCCAACCATGCATCGGGAATGCCTTCTTTACGGGCGGCTTCGATTACCTTCGGATCGCTTGGATCGAGGAAAACATCGAGTTGAGCCTGGTATAGATCACGCTCGTTCTCGACACTGGCGGCCGCTTCGATACGGTCGGCATCATACAAGAGCACACCGAGGTAACGAATGCGGCCCACACAGGTTTCGGAGCACACCGTCGGCTGACCGACTTCGATACGCGGGTAACAGAAAGTACACTTCTCGGATTTACCGCTCTTCCAATTGAAGTAGATCTTCTTGTACGGGCAGGCAGACACACACATCCGCCAGCCACGGCACTTGTCCTGATCGATCAGCACAATACCGTCTTCTTCACGTTTGTATATCGCACCCGATGGGCAGGAGGCGACACAGGCCGGGTTAAGGCAGTGTTCGCACAAACGCGGCAGGTACATCATGAAGGTGTTTTCGAACTGGCCGTAAATGTCTTTCTGAACGACCTCATCGAAGTTTTTGTCTTTTTTACGCTTGTCAAACTCGGTACCGAGAATTTCCTCCCAGTTCGGACCCCATTCGATTTTCTCCATGCGCTGACCGGAGATCAGCGAACGCGGCCGGGCCACCGGCTGGTGTTGTTTGTCACCGGCGGTATGCAGCGTTTGGTAGTCGAAATCGAACGGTTCGTAATAGTCGTCGATCTGCGGCAGGTCGGGGTTGGCGAAAATATTCGACAACACCCGCAACTTGCCCCCTATGCGCGGGGTGATCTTACCGTTTTTGTGACGTTTCCAGCCGCCGTTCCATTTGTCCTGGTTTTCCCACTCTTTCGGGAAACCGATGCCGGGTTTGGTCTCAACGTTGTTGAACCAGGCGTATTCAACCCCTTCACGCGAAGTCCAGACGTTCTTGCAGGTGACTGAACAGGTGTGGCAGCCAATGCACTTGTCGAGATTCAACACCATGCCGATTTGAGCACGTACTTTCATGATTGACTCCTATTCAGTGTCCAGCCAGTCGACTTTGGACATCTTGCGAACGATGACGAACTCGTCGCGGTTACAGCCGACCGTGCCGTAGTAGTTAAAGCCGTAAGCCTGCTGGGCATAGCCACCGATCATATGCGTCGGTTTCATCACCGCCCGGGTGACCGAGTTGTGAATACCGCCGCGTGTTTTGGTGGTTTCCGCCCCCGGCACGTTCACAATGCGTTCCTGGGCGTGGTACATCATGCTCATTCCGGTTGGAACTCGTTGTGAGACCACCGCACGGGCTGCGATGGCACCGTTGACGTTGAACACTTCGATCCAGTCGTTGTCTTCAATTCCGGCCGCTTTGGCATCCGGCTCGCTGAGCCACACAATGGGCCCACCGCGAGACAGCGTGAGCATCAACAGGTTGTCGGAATAGGTTGAATGGATGCCCCACTTCTGGTGCGGTGTAATCCAGTTCAGTACCAGCTCTTTGTTACCGTTGCCTTTTTGGTTCAACACCGGGGCAATGGTTTTCAGGTTGACCGGTGGTTTGTACACGCAGTGCATTTCACCGAAATCGCGCATCCACTGGTGATCCTGGTAGAACTGTTGACGGCCGGTCAGGGTGCGCCATGGAATCAGCTCATGCACGTTGGTATAGCCGGCGTTGTAGGAGACATGCTCATCTTCAAGGCCAGACCAGGTAGGCGCTGAGATAATCTTGCGCGGCTGAGCCACCACGTCGCGGAAGCGGATTTTTTCTTCCTCTTTTGGCTTCGCCAGGTGGGTGTGATCCAACCCTGTGGTTTTCGACAACGCTTCCCAGGCCTTCACGGCGACATGACCGTTGGTTTCCGGCGCCAGGCTTAAAATAACCTCGCAGGCATCGATGGCACTTTCGATTTTCGGGCGGCCTTTGTTGGCGCCCTCTTCCACATGCACATGGTTCAGCTTGCCGAGGAATTCGACTTCTTCTTTGGTATCCCACTTAATGCCCTTGCCGCCGTTGCCCAGTTCTTCCAGGGCCGGGCCCAAGGAGGTAAAACGGGCGTAGGTGTTGGGATAGTCACGCTCGACCACCGCGATGTTGGGCATGGTTTTACCGGGAATCGGCTCGCATTCGCCTTTCCACCAGGCTTTGAAACCGTAGGGCTGTGCCAATTCATCGGGCGTATCGTGCTGCATGGGCACGGTGACGACATCGGTTTCCACACCCAGGTGGCCGGGGCAGAGTTCGGAGTATTTCTTCGCCAACCCTTTGAAAATATCCCAGTCGCTGCGCGCCTCCCAAACCGGGTCCACTGCGGCGGTGAGCGGGTGAATGAAGGGGTGCATGTCCGAGGTGTTCAGGTCGTCTTTCTCGTACCAGGTGGCCGTAGGCAGAACGATGTCGGAATACAACGCGGTGGTGGACATGCGGAAGTCGATGGTTACCCAGAGGTCAACCTTGCCTTCCGGCGCATCGCGCCACACCACATCTTCCGGGCGACCGGCGTCGGCATCACCCAATTCCTTGCCGAGCAGACCATGCTTGGTGCCCAACAGGTGACGCAGCATGTATTCGTGGCCCTTGCCGCTCGAACCGAGCAGGTTGGAGCGCCAGACAAACATGTTGCGCGGAAAGTTCTTCGGGTTGTCCGGGTCGACACAGGCGAAATCCAGATCGCCGTCTTTCAATTGATTGACGACGTAGTCTTTTACAGCCTCACCAGCGGCTTCGGCTTTTTCTTTGATGCGCAGCGGATTGGTGTTCAATTGGGGCGCAGAGGGCAACCACCCCATGCGTTCGGCGCGGGTGTTGTAGTCCAGAATCGCGCCTGTCCACGCTTCTTTGTCGGCCAATGGTGACAGCGTTTCACGCATGTCGAGTTTTTCGTAGCGCCATTGATTGGAATGGTTGTAGAAGAAGGAGGTGCCGTTCATCTGGCGCGGTGGACGTGTCCAATCCAACCCGAAGGCCAGTGGCAACCAGCCGAGTTGCGGCCGCAGTTTTTCCTGACCCACGTAGTGCGCCCAGCCCCCACCGCTTTGACCGACACAACCGCACATCATCAACATATTGATGAGGCCACGGTAGTTCATGTCCATGTTGTACCAGTGGTTCAAACCCGCACCGACGATGATCATGGAACGGCCACGGGTTTTGTTGGCGTTGTCGGCAAATTCATGGGCGACGCGAATCACATCTTCGCGTTTGACGCCGGTGATTTTTTCCTGCCAGGCCGGAGTGTAAGGCACATCGTCATTGAAGGTTTTGGCGGTGCGCTCATCGCCCAGACCGTTGTCTACACCGTAATTCGCAAGCATCAGGTCGTAGACGGTGGCAACCAAAGCGGTGTCACCGTTTGCCAGTGTCACTTGGCGAGCCGGGATTTTACGCAGTTGTATTTCGTCGTGGTCGGTGTGTTGAAAATAGCCGTACTCGTGCTCTTTGCCGCCGAAGTATGGGAAGGCCACGTCCACGATGTCGTCGTGCTTGTCTTTCAGAGACAGACGCAGATTCACCTCGTGGTTGCTCTGCCCCTCGCGCGCTTCCAGATTCCACTTGCCCTGCTGACCCCAACGGTAGCCGATGGAACCATTGGGAGAGACCAGCTCATCGTTGGCATCGTGAACGGCAATGGTTTTCCAATCCGGGTTGTTATCCTGGCCAAGGTTGTCGACCAGATCGGCCGCGCGCAGGAAACGGCCCTGCTGGTAGCGGCCATTCACTTCATCGAGCATCACCAGCATCGGCATGTCGGTGTAGCGACGACCGTAGTCCGTGAAGTAGTCACTGGGGTTGTCGACATGGAATTCTTTCAGGATGACGTGACCAAAGGCCATGGCCAGGGCGGCATCGGTACCCTGGCGCGGTGCCAGCCAGGTATCGCCGAATTTGGCGACTTCGGCATAGTCTGGCGTGATGGCGCAGGTTTTGGTGCCTTTGTAGCGCACTTCGCTGAGGAAGTGAGCGTCTGGTGTGCGCGTCTGCGGGACGTTGGAGCCCCACATGATGATGTAGTTTGAGTTGTACCAATCGGCGGATTCGGGCACGTCGGTCTGCTCGCCCCACACCTGAGGGGAGGACGGTGGCAAATCGCAGTACCAGTCGTAAAAGCTAAGGCAGTTACCGCCGATGAGCGACAGGTAACGGGCACCGGCGGCGTAGGAGACCATGGACATGGCGGGAATCGGCGAGAAGCCGGTGACGCGGTCCGGTCCGTATACTTTGGCGGTGTAGATGTTGGAGGCGGCGATCAGTTCGTTGACTTCGTCCCAGGAAGAACGCACAAAGCCGCCCAGGCCGCGACGTTCTTTATACTGTTTGGATTTGATCGGGTCTTCAACGATGGAGCCCCAGGCTTCGACCGGGTCTTTATATTCGGCTTTGGCGGCCCGCCACAAACGCAGCAAGGATTTGCGCATTTTGGGGTATTTCAGGCGGTTGGCGCTGTAGATGTACCAGGAGTAGCTGGCGCCACGGGGGCAGCCACGCGGTTCGTGGTTGGGCAGGTCGGGCCGGGTGCGGGGGTAGTCGGTTTGCTGGGTTTCCCAGGTGACGAGGCCGTCTTTGACATAGATTTTCCAGCTGCAGGAGCCGGTACAGTTGACGCCGTGGGTGGACCGCACGACTTTGTCGTGCTGCCAGCGCTGGCGGTACCCTTTTTCCCAACTCCGGTTTTCCTCGGTGGTGACACCGTGGTCGCCGGAGAAGGATTCAGTGTGTTGCTTGAAGAACCTCAGTCGGTCCAGGAAGTGGCTCATGCTAATGCTCCTGATGGCGATCTCATTCTTGCTCAAGTTTTGGTGTCAGTGGTTTAGCTTTGTGGGTGACCCATACGGTGGTTTAACCCGTGGCCGCTTCCGGGGTCGCCTGTTCGGGGCCGCCATGAACCCATCCGTGGGGGCTTAGCCTCGGCGTCCTGCCTCGGATATCCCCGAACAGGCGACCCCGGAAGCGGCCACTAGCCAATGTTGCCAATATCATTTGTCCAGCAACCGGTTCTGGGACTCTGTGAGGACTAGCACCAGATGCCTCCCAGGTAGCTGGTGCGGGTTCAACCACGAAGCCAAAACTTGGGTCGAGTAAAGCGAGTTGTCGTGTTCTGCGATCCATGCCTAAAGAGTCTATAGTTGGCTGCCGAGGGTTACTTACCCACAGAGAGGTACCTATTTTGCGGCGAATCAAGATTTGTTGTGGTTAGTTGGTTTATGCTTCTCAATACCTTTTAGAATGGCTTCATGATGACTTTTAACGATCGCCCCATCGCCTTTCAGTTGACCATGCATTTCGTATTGCTGGCTTTATTGGTGTTGGCCTCCATTTTTTATTCGCTGTACATCAGCCGCGTGCTGGATGGTGCCAGCGCGGCTATTAATGAATCCGGCGCGCTGCGGATGCAGGCTTACCGTATTGCCAGCCAATTGCAGCAGAGCACAACCGACGACCGGCTGGAGCAGTTAGTGAAGGAAATGGAGCAGCGTTTGCAATCCGACGAGCTGCTCCATGTATTGCCCGCACAACCGACCCACCCTATTAACGAGGGGTTTAATCGCATTCGGGAAGAATGGCTGCGGCTGCGAACGATTCTCGAAAACTCCCCTCTGACATACCTCGCCCAGGTGGATGGTTTCGTCGCGGAGATTTACGCCTTTGTGGATGAGCTTGAGGCGAGATCGGAAGGGGAAATCACCCGCCTGCAATGGTTTCAGACATTGGCCGTTGTGCTGGCACTGCTGTTGATTGTGAGTTGTACCTACTTAATAGTGCGTCGCATCGTGCAGCCTCTGGCTCGGTTGACCTCAACGGTGGAGGCCGTGACGCAGGGCAACCTGAATGCACGCAGTGGTTATCGCTCACCGGACGAGCTAGGTTTATTGAGCGAAGCACTGGACAACATGGCCGATGAGTTGGTTGATACCAATGCCGGTCTGGAACGACGCGTTAGGGAACAAACTCACGCCCTGCAGAGAAAAACCGATACGCTTCAGTTTTTATTCAACCTGAGCCGGGATTTAACGCGTGCCGCCCAACCTCTACCCACTTTGATGCAGCAACTGGCTCAGCAATTACCCGAAGTCGCGGAGCTTCAACAGGTGGAATGGGTGGACCAACCCGAGGAGCCCAATTCGGAATGTCACTACAATGTGCCTGTGGAAAACGCAGACAGTTGGTTGAGCATTCGGTCGAACGAGCCCCTGGCGGACTGGCAACGACAGTTGGCGGAAACTATTTGCGAGTTGTTGAATTCCGCTCTGGAACATTTACGCCAACATGAAAACGAGCGTCGCCTTGCCTTGCTGGAAGAGCGTTCGGTATTGGCGCGTGAACTTCACGATTCACTGGCGCAGGCACTCAGCTACCTGAAATTGCGCGTCGCCCGCTGGCGCAAGTTGCAACAACGGGAAGTGCCGCCTTCCACGCTGGTTTCCGAGGTGGCGGATATTGAAGAAGGGTTGAATGCCGCCTACCGAAATTTACGCGAGCTTCTGGTAACCTTCCGGTTGAACGCGAACCTGCCGGAATTCAAAACCAATGTGGATGCGACCATTGAAGAGTTCAGCAAAATGGCTCCCATTGAAATGAGCAGTGCTTTGTCTGACGATTGGCCGAGCCTGACGGCGAGCCAGGAGGTTCACTGCTTGCATATTATTCGGGAATCCCTGACCAACGTGGTGAAGCATTCGAACGCCCAGCACGCCGACGTGCGGCTGGACCGCACTGGCGAGCAGTGTCGCGTTCAGATTCTGGACGACGGCATCGGGTTTACATCAACCACGGCCGGGCCGACCCATTTCGGCCTGACCATATTGCGGGAGCGGGCCAAACGGCTGCATGGTGAAGTAGAGTTCACCACCCGCCCGGAAGGCGGCGCTATGGTATGCCTGACATTCCCGGCCCGACCGGAACCCGCCACCCAACCTATCGAGGACGCCACATGAGCGCTGAGACATCTGTACGCCTAGTAATCGTTGACGATCATCCCCTGCTCCGCCACGGCATCAGTCAATTGCTGGAGCTGGAAGATGATATTGAACTGGTGGCGGCCATCGGCAGTGGCGCCGAAGCGCTCAAACGAATACCGGAACTGGACCCGGATTTGATTTTGATGGACGTGAACATGCCCGATGAAAGCGGCCTGCGCGTGATCGAAAAACTGCGCAAAGCCGATGTGGATTCACGCATCGTAGTGCTCACCGTATCGGACGACCACGCCGATATTTTCAAAGCCATGCACGCCGGTGCCGACGGTTATTTACTGAAAGACCTGGAGCCGGAAAACCTGCTGGGGGAAATTCGCCGAGCTATTCAGGGTGAACAGGTAGTGAGCGACACCATTCGCGAAGTGATGCTCGCCGCCCAGGAATCCTGGGTGCCGGAAAACGTTCACCCCCGCATTCGTGAGTTGACCGAACGCGAAAAAGACGTGTTGCGTCTGGTCGCCCGAGGGTTAAGCAACAAAGGCATCGGCTCCGAACTGGAGATCGCCGAAGGCACGGTGAAGGTGCATGTTAAACGCCTACTCTCCAAACTCGGGCTTCGTTCAAGAGTGGAAGCTGCCGTATTCGCCCTGGAACACGACATAGACTAACCACAACCGATACCATACCTGTAGGAGCGCAGTCCCCTGCGCGACCAACCAAATGGAAGCCACCACAACAGGCTTTCGCGCAGAGGACCGCGCTCCTACAATACTCACGACAAACCAGTTTCAAGAGGAACCGCCATGGCCTGTTGCGACGTTAGCGGCCTGATACCGTTGAACGAAGGGCTCGACCGCCTGCTCAAAGCCATTCAACCCGGCCAGGCCCGCGAACGTATTCCCCTGGCCGAAGCACTTGGCCGCGTAACGGCCACGGCGGTAAAAGCCGAAGCCCCCGTACCTGGCTTCGACAACTCCGCGATGGACGGCTACGCCCTGCGCCTGACGGACCTCGAAGCCAACCAACCGCTGCCCATTCAAGGCCGAGCCCTGGCCGGACAACCCTTCACCGACACGCTAAAACCCGGCCACTGCATTCGCATCATGACCGGCGCCCCCGTACCGGACGGTTGCGACACCGTGATCATGCAGGAAAACGCCGACGCCACGGACGCCGGTGTGCGGTTTCGGGAAACCCCGCCGCTCGGCAACAACATCCGCCGCGCCGGAGAAGACATTCAACCCGGCGACGAAGTGATACCCGCCAACCGACAACTGAAACCGGTCGACCTCGCCCTGCTCGCTTCAGTGGGTTGCGCTGACATAGAAGTGTTTCGTATAACCCGAGTGGGTTTGTTCTCAACCGGCGACGAAGTACGCCAACCGGGCGAACCCCTGGGCTATGGCGACCTGTACGATTCCAACCGCCCCGTGGTGCGCGCCCTGCTGCAACGCCTGAATGTGGACATAATCGACCTCGGCACCATCGCCGACGACCGCGACGCCGTAAGAGAAGCCTTCCTGAAAGCCGACGCCGAGTGCGATTTCGTAGTCACCAGCGGCGGCGTCAGCGTCGGCGAAGCTGATTACACCAAAGAAATTCTCGGCGAACTGGGCGAAATAGAATTCTGGAAACTCGCCATAAAACCCGGCAAACCCTTCGCCTTCGGCAAACTGCCCAACAGCTGGTTCATCGGCCTGCCCGGCAACCCCGTTTCCGCCACCGTCACCTTCCACCTGCTCGGCGCCCAAGCCATTCGCCAACACCAAGGTACCGGCCCCCGCCCGCTGACCCCACTGACCGCCACAACCACAACCGACCTGCGCAAATCCCCCGGCCGCATGGACTTCCAACGCGGCCAGTGGTCAGCCACAGAGAACGGCATAAAGGTAAGCCCCAGCGGGCGCGGCCAGGGCTCGCACATCCTCACCTCACTGGCGGACGCCAACTGCTACATTGCGTTGGAACAGGACCGGGGCGACGTAAAAGCCGGGGAAACTGTAACGATTTGGCTGTTTGACAACCTAATGGCTTGAAGCTGCTTTTTCCTCTTCTCTCCCGCAAGCGGGAGAGAAGCCGTGGTGGCCAGGAAGCTTTAATACCCCTATTGCCTTCCTGAAGGCGCCAAAGCAGCTTGGTGGTTAAAGGCGGTACAACTTGATTTGGAAGCCAAGCAAATCGTTGTTCGCGAAAAAACCAAATCCTTGCGATTCCGACTTACCTGAAAAAGTCATGGCCATGGTAACGAAATAATATATCGGTATGAGCCTGCTCCCGTCAGCCCTCACCAGATGGTCAATCATGTGGGAAGCATTGGCGAATGGCCGGTAAAAATTACACGATCCATGCAATTATTACCTTTCCGCATGTGCCGGGCATCCATGATTGTAAATGCCCAACCTACCCTCGCTACTTTAGCTAGCCTACTGTCCTGCTTGTTCCGAAAACGTCACGCTCTCACCTATGAAACTGAGAATCAGACTGTCTGTTTGGAGGGTATATGAACAACCCCGCATCCGTTGTTCGGCATTCTATTACTGTTACTTCTGTCGTCGCGGTTTTTTATATTGCCTGGCAGATCCGGGAGGTGTTCCTGGTTGCATTCGGGGGGATTGTTGTTGCAGGGGTAATTTTGGCTTTGTCCGAAGGAATCGCGCAGGTGGTGCGTTTACCACGCAAAGCTTCGGTGGGCGTTGCTGTTTTAATTATCTTGATTGTTTTTAGTGGCTTGTTCTGGTGGCAAGGTGAGCAATTCATGAAGCAGCTGGACCAGTTATGGACGCTGCTGCCACAAGCTCTGGGTTCCTTCCAGGACTGGCTTGAGCAATTTCGCTTGGGTGAAAGGCTGCTGTCTAAGTATCAACATACAAACCCTTTCGATTGGGTCTCCTGGGGAAGGATGGCCGGATACACCACAGCGACTATAAGCGGGCTTGGAACGGCTCTCCTTATCATTGTGTTAGGAGTCTATTTCGCGGCTTCTCCCGGTGTGTATACAAGAGGCGTAGTTTTACTGACGCCGCCAGTGTATCGCGACCGCACAGAAACAGTGTTGAACCAAGCGGGAAAAGGCCTCCGACAATGGCTGCTCGGGCAACTGATATCCATGTTGATCATCGGCGTTTTAACCGGCGTTGGGCTCATGCTACTGGGTCTGCCTCTGGCTTTTTCCCTGGGTATTCTTGCAGGGCTGACTGCGTTCATTCCAATGATTGGGCCGATAGGGTTTGGCGTGCTGGCAACGGTCATGGCTTTTTCCGAGAGCCCGACTGCTGCACTTCAGGTAGCTATATTGGTACTTGCTATCCAACTGTTGGAAAGTAATGTCATTTTACCCCTGATACAAAAAGAGGCGGTCAGCCTTCCCCCTGCGCTGGTGCTGATAAGCTTTCTCGTTTTTGGTCTGCTATTCGGAATATTAGGTATTATTTTTGCAGTACCGCTCATGGTGGCGGTGAAAATACTGGTTAAATTGCTGTATGTAGAAGGTGCTTTACAAAAAGAGGCCTACAGCCAAATCAGTTGACGCTCGAGATGAGTCTCGCGCAATAGCTCTCAAACACGGCAACTATAGCAAGGAGACATATATGCGTTTCAACGGTACCAATCTATTGATGATTTTTTCAGTTATCACCTTCTGTGCTCAATACGTTCTGGCTGAAAGTGACCTAGAGGCCACTCCTATCAGTGAATGGAATTATGACGCACTGTATAAGAAAGCGGGCTTTACCGCTAACAACCTGATGGATGCAGCCGTGCTCGGCTCGGAAAATCAAAGGATAGGAGAGGTGGAGAATGTACTTTTAAGCGAAGAAAATCGCATTCTCGCTGTTATTGCACAGGTGGGGGACATTTGGAAGGCCAGCGATACACACCTGCTGATTCCCTGGGAGGAGATAGACGTTAAAAGGGAGGGGCTGGCTACCTCTATCTCAGAGCAGAACATTGAGGGCTATGGCCTTTTTGAAAGTCAGTATCTGACCCGCCAGGACCTGGAATCGACCAAGGAAGTGGAGGATAAAGTCTCCATGAGCCCTAATGTGTGGAAACTGTCTGATATTATGAATCAGTTTACCAATGTGAACGAAGGATACGGCTACGGGTATGTTGACGACGTGCTTTTTTCTACCGAAGGTATGGTACAGGCGCTCGTTATCGATGCTCAAAGAAACGGTGGATCTGAGACTTACGCTTTCCCGTTTACAGGCATAGGGGAAGGCTGGGCACCAGGTATTTACTCTTACACTCTACCTTATTCCGAGTCAGAGCTATTGGATGTCCCTGTCTTTGAATATGAGAAATATGATGGGCTATGGAGTTGATACCTATTAACACCCGTTAGCTTACAGAACTCTTCCGCGAGTAGTTACAGGTCAGGTATCGGCGTGCTTTGGAGCACGCCCTCAGACTAAATCCTTGTCATTCGTTTGTGGTTGTCGTTTAATCACAACTTAGTTTTAGTCGGTGACTCCAAACGGAGTCTTATACCTATTAAACCATGCTCACGCTGAGTACTTACCACTTACCAGGCAAATCTGACGTTGTTTTCTGATGCTCAGCCTACGTTTTTTGCAAAAACAGATCGATTATGAACCAAAAAACAGAACACATTGCAAGTACCTCCACTAATAATCGTGTGGTTTTGTTTGACGGGGTATGCCGGCTTTGCTCAGCATGGGCTCGCTTCTTAATTAAGTTCGATAGAAAGCGCCGGTTCAAATTAGCTACTGTACAGTCACCTGAAGGCCAGGCTATTCTTAGGTTTTATGGTTTACCAACTGAGTATTATGAAACCATGCTGCTAGTTGAAGGGCAACACGTTTATACGAAATCTTCGGCATTCTTTAGGGTGATGCGCCGATTGCCATGGCCATGGCCTTTCATCTGTATTGGCTGGATAGTACCAGCTGTGATTCGGGACTGGCTTTACGACCGCATCGCATTAAACCGTTACAAGCTATTCGGTCGCTATGACACTTGTGTAATTCCAGATAAAGATCATGATTCAAGGTTTCTAGGTGAGTAGTACATATTTTTTCTATGCAGTATGTCGAGGTACTGTTGCCTTTATTTGGTTTTACCAGGGATTGGTGCCAAAAATACTTTTTCTGCATGAAGATGAACTGGCAATGAGTACAGCCGCGGGGCTGTCGCAGGCTGGCGCGATTAAGTTGGCAACTATCGGCGGTGCACTGGAAATCGCTATGTCCGTCGCTGTTTTATTGTTCTGGCGTCAGCGCTGGCCATTACTCCTGACAGTGGCAGCAATGATAGTTTTACTGGCATTTGTATGCTTAGCTCAGCCGATACTACTGGTTGCTGCATTCAATCCTTTAACTATCAATATTGCTGTGGCAGTGCTTTCAATGGTCAGCTTGCATTTTTTACGCCTGATTAAGGGCGAGATCTAATCGGGCAACCAAAGGGCTGGCGAAACCTGTGGATTTCAGCATATCCTTACCCCACTTAAAGGCCAATCAGAGGTAACTATGCAGTCCATTTTCCACTTGGCGTTCAATGTAACCGATCTCGATCAAGCCCGCGCATTTTACGGTAAGGTGCTCGGCTGCAAGGAAGGCCGCAGCACTGACACCTGGGTCGATTTCGATTTCTTTGGTCACCAAATCTCTCTACACCTGGGCGAGGTGTGGACTACTCGCCCGACCGGTAAAGTGGATGATGTCGCTGTACCGATGCCTCATTTTGGCGTCATACTCGCGTTGCCTGACTGGGAGATCACTGCTAAGCGTTTGGAAGCAGCCGGTGTCGACTTCGTCATTCCGCCCACACGGCGCTTCGAGGGCCAGTCCGGCGAACAGCACACCCTGTTCTTTTATGACCCCTTCGGCAACCCCATCGAAATGAAGGGTTTCGATAGTAAGGGTGGGCTGTTTGAGCGATGATTCCAATGCTGAGAAATTGCCATTGCTGGGTTTATGCCCCGTGACGTCGTAACCAAGCTGTTGCTTGCGACGTCGAATGAGACTGCGATATCTAAGCTCAATATCCATTACTTTGTGCCCACTGCATGAACTCGCTAATCCTGGACGTCGGGTGCGGCATAGCATTGGCGATTATGAGCAGGTTGCGCGTGCTGACCAGGCGTGTTTTCGTTTTCATGGCCTCGGGGGTTTGTATTGCATTGGTGAGGATTGTCGAGTCGGATATTCCCTCCGACTCTACCAATGCAGGCTCTATCGGGTTGGCCACTACATGGCTATACAACTGAATATCATCTTGATTCAGGGCGTTGAACTGGTCGATGAGCCTGTCATCATCATAAAGCTCGTCCATCCGGTACTTATCCATAGTTTCGTTGAGCTTTTCGCGGGCGGAATTGGGAAGGCCGTGGAGTTTAAGCAAGTGCGTTAGCAAGGCCTGTTGCCTGTCCAGCGTTGTACATACATAAAAGCTTCTGGTAAAGGCGATTATGTCATCCAGCCTATTGTAATCTTTATCCAACGACTTACAGATGGCATTGATGTTATCCGGTTGTTGGATGAACTCTTCAAAGCCAGTGCGTGTGGGATTACTATCCTCACGCATGCATTGATAGGTGTACGCAGAGAGGGCCCGCTGGTATGGGTCCCTTAAAAAGGTTATATTCCGAACAGACGCCACACCACTCAATATTTCCTCCAAAAAACCTCTTCCAAGATGACTTGCGAAAATACCACAAAGGTTGGGGCTATCCGGTATTGCGAAGTTCTCATGGTCTTCAATGTACGTATCTTTCCTTCCAAACAACACCGGCTTACCCAGTTCGTTCCTCTTAAAATAGAACGCCTCTACAAGAGTCCCGTAGAAATCCATCCCGCCGCATTTTGGAATGTGATAAAACGCGTACAAGTAAGGCTCATCGTGAGCCTTCTCACTACCCGGATTAAATAAAAGAGAGTCGCTGGTTTTTAGCAATGGAGAGATGTCATATTGTGGCATAGCGCTTCCAGTTTGTTATTTGGGGAGAGTAAGGCAAGGTAGCCGTGATATCTCTCCTTTGCTCTTCACCATAGCATAGTTTTTATTTGTCGAGCGTTAGGCCGGGGTTGGCTACCTTCCCTGGAACTCCAACGCCCCCTACCCTTCCAACTTAAACCCAGCCAAGTCCGTCCGGGCTTTATCAAAGCCTTTTGCCATTTTGGAGAGTGTTTGATCGGTATCCTTAATCGCGGCCAGGGTGTCGTTCGACAGTTGCGCCACAGCCTGGATATTGGCGTTGATGTCTTCCGATACCTGGGTTTGCTCCTCGGCAGCGGTGGCGACCTGGGTGATGATGCCGTCCAGCCGCTCCATTGAGGTGAACACGGCTTCCACCACTTCGGCGTTTTGCTGAACCCGCTCTACCGATTCCTTCGTGACTTCGCGGCTGGCGCCCATCGAGTGCAGGGCTTTCTCGCTGCTGGCGTTAAGCTGCTGAATCATGGTTTGAATTTCATCGGTCGAGCTGCGGGTGCGCTGCGCCAGTTGCCGTACTTCATCCGCCACTACCGCAAAGCCCCGGCCCTGGTCACCGGCCCGGGCGGCTTCGATGGCAGCGTTTAAGGCCAATAGATTGGTTTGTTCGGCAATCGCTTCAATGGTTTCAAGGATGCCACTGATCGCCTTGGTGTTGTCCGACAATTGCTCAACAAAGCTGAAGGTGCTGCCTAACTCTTCATCCAACCGGGTGATGGAGGATTGAATTCCGGACAAGAGTTGCCGCCCTTCGCCGCTTTGTTGCCGCACAGCGGAGGTTTCTTCGGCGGCGGAGGACATGTTACCGGCGATTTCGCGGCTGGTGTGGGACATCTCGTTGATGGCGGTGGCAATCTGGTCCGTCTGTTCGTGTTGGGATTGGGCGTAGTCCACAGTCTGACCCGACCCGGTGCGAATGGACTGCAAGTGTGTGTCCGCTTCTGTCATACCATTTTTCAAGCGGCTCAGTGTGGCGGCGAGGGTTTCAAAGTGCTTGTCGAGATCTTTCGAAATCGCCCCCAGTTCATCACTGGAAGGGTCATCCAGGCGTTGGCTGATGTCCTGATGGTTCGATGCTCCGGACAATATGTCCTGAATGCGTTGCACGCGCTGGGTTAACGCCCGCTGTAGCCGCCACATTAAAACGACCAGGGGCACCAGAACCAACACCAGGGCGATGGTCGACCCATAACGCAAGCGGCTGTTGGCCGCTGTTATGGCGGCACTGCGTTCCGCCACGGCTGTTCCCAAAGCCTTGGCAAGGGTGTTGATGTCGCCAATGCGTTGGGTGGCCAGGTCGAACCAGTTGGATGGGCCGCTCACCTGCTCGAAGTTGTCGGTGGCGATAAACCGCTCGGACACCTGGCTCACCTGCCGCCAAATTGGCTTGGCACTCAGGGCATCCATTTGTTTCTTCCACTCGTCTCCGGCCAAGCGGTTGAACCAGGCCAATTGCTCTGCCTCGTCTTTCAAGTATTGGCTAACGGTGGCGTGTTGGGCAGCCGTGGTGCGGGTGGCGGCAAAAATACCATTCAAGGCACCACGGCTTTGTCCGGCCCGCTCCTTCATCCGCAGCAGTGCCAATTCAGCCTGCATGCTTTGGCGCAGGCCGGAATCCTCAATGTGGCCGACTAAAAGCTCTATGCCATTCAATGCACGGGCGTTTAATTCTGAATAATAGGCAAAAGCCGGCACACCCGGAGTCAGAGCATCCACCTGGCGGCGAATGGAATCCCGGTTTTGCAGTTGGGTCAGCACCGGTTGCACCGCTTCGCTGAACAGAGCGGGGCTGAGGTAGGAATATTCCTCTTCGGTGACACTCGCAAGAGCCGCACCGGCGGCCTGTGCCTGGGTGCGTTGGGTTTTCAGCGCCGCCGCCCCCTGGCTACCACCACTGCCCAGGAACCCAGCGGTCAAGCCACGTTCCACGGCGTGGTTGTGGGCAACGCCATCCAACAAACGGGTCAGTTCAACAATATTCCGGGTTTGCTGCGCGGCGAGGTGGTCCTCAGCCAGGGTGTTAAACCAAAGGCCAAAGCCGAGCGCAATCAGGAAAAGCGGCAAAAGGGTAATAATGCGCAGAGCGTGCACAATTTTAAAGTTGCCGAGCCAGGACATCACTGTTCTCCACAGACAAAGACTCGTTTCACTCTAGCAAAGCTCGTGCCCTCGTCCAGCTCATGAAAAGGGTTTCAGTGCGCACCCAAACAGAGCACAGCAACCTTCTAGTCAACCATTCCGCCCACTTTCAGTGCCTTCTCTATCGAGTCGCCACAGCCGATGGCATCGCCTTATAAACGGCCTGGGCCACAAGCGCGGTAATCACCACTTTCACCAAATCGCCGGGAATGTAGACCACCATTACCTGAGCGGACCGCAACCAATCGTTCCCAGTGATGATTTTGAACCCGGCAATACCGAATACATACAACACCAGAATCCCGCCCACGAATGCACCAATCAAGGTCGCCGCCACCAACGGAAGACGCTTCAATTGCAACGCAACCCAACCCGTCGCAAAAGCCGCGAATGGAAATCCAATGGCGAACCCAGCCGTAGGCCCCACAAACACACCCAAACCGCCGCGCCCACCCGAAAGTAGCGGCGCGCCCAGCGCCACCACAAAGATAAACAACGCCATCGATAAAAAACCACGCCAAGGCCCGAGCATCACCCCGGCCAGCATCACACCCAGGGTCTGAGCGGTTATCGGAATACCCGTCATAAACGGCACCGGCGGAATCACGCCCAGAGCAGCGATCAACGCCGCGTATAATGCTATCTGAACCAAACCCTTATCTTTCACTAACTGCACTCCTCGATATTTTCCAAATCCACTTAGCTAACCATCCACGGCTTAACAGGCTAGTGCCGGGTGCTGGGTGGGGCTCTCCTGGGAAGTCCACGGCATGGATGCCGTGGCCTAGCTCACATGGAAGTGTTTACAGCGACCCAGGAGAGCCCCACCCAGCACCCGGCACGGGTTCAACCAAAGAACCAACCAATCAGCCATCAAGAACGAACACCACCGCGTGCCGCCAAAGCCTCACTCACATGGTCCGACATACGAATCGCATTAATCATCATGGGAATCGCCAGCCGCCAAACCTGGCGCCCACCGCCCCGAGCCTTCCAGGCCTCCAGCAGATTCAGCATCACCGCCATCAACACCGGCACGAAACGCACCAGCAACGCCACAGCAAACGCCACCCGGGCCGGATCCATTTTCAGCCAGCGCAACGGCCGTAACAGCGGCATTACCGCCGCCATCATCGACTCCATCCGAGTCGTCAACGTCACCAGATTCGCCAGCCAGATTAAGATCAGCATCCGCTGCAACAGCACCAGCGCTGCATTCAGCGACTGAGTCCACCACTGCAAGCCAACAATCAACACAAACATCGGCACCAAGGGCTTCACAATGCCCAAACGACCCAATCCACCCGGTCCCAGGCTCGCGTAGGCCGCTATCACCGCCAGTACCACCGGCACCAGCCACACCGCCTCCCCAACGGGATACAACGCCACACTCAGGCAAGCCAGCGCCAACAACTTCGCTCCGGCCGGTAACGCGTGCAACCAAGTCCGGCGGGCCAGATACAAGCTGATCACAGCGATACCCCCTTCACCTCACAGGCCGCCCGGTAGGCCGGAATCACCTCCTCCGGGCGGCCGTTCCCTCTAATCCGCCCACCTTCCAACCAGAGTATCCGGTCAAAATCCGCCAAGGTGTCCAGATCGTGGCTGATCATCACCAACTGCTGGGGAAGTGAATGAAGCCATGCCAACAAATGCAAACGCGTTGGCAGATCCAACGCTGAAAAAGGCTCATCCAACACAATCACACGCGGCTCCATCACCAGAACCGACAAAATGCACACCCACTGCTTCTGCCCCTCCGACAACGAATGCACCGGTCTGTCCGCCCAATCTTCACGGTCGTGCGCAACCAGACACTCATGCGCCCGCTTCTCCGCTTCGCGACGGGACAAACCCATGTTCCTCAAACCAAACATCAACTCTTCCAGCACTGTCGGGAAAATCAGTTGATGGTCCGGGTTCTGAAATATAAACCCCACCGACTTCGCCATGGCCTCCGGCCCCTGCGACGGGTCTTCACCCGCCACCAGAACACGGCCCGTAGTCGGTTGCAGCAAACCATTCAGCAACCGCACCATCGAGCTCTTGCCGGATCCATTATTCCCCACGATACCTATGCGCCGTTCACTCAACCGCACGCTGATATCGTGTAAAACCGGTTCACCGTCACGGCTCAGGCTGACACGGTCGAACACCAGGTCGCCAGCGGATTCCGACGATTTATTCGAGTTCGTCTCTACTTCCAAAACAGACATCCACTCATCCAAATTCAAACAGGCGCGCAGTATAACGGTTAAAGCAGGGGGATTGCCCACCCAGACCCGAACGCGGACCACAGGCACAGTAGAACCCAGCGTCCACCAAAAGACAGAGTGCTAAGAAGGGGCGGAATCCGGTATCGTACGGCCTTCATCGAAAGGAACGTCTATTTATATGATGTACGAACTAACCCCCCTGTTCATCAGCCTCCTGCTCGGCACCGGCCTCATTGCCGGAGTCATCAACGTACTCGCCGGAGGCGGTTCCAACCTCACCCTGCCCGCCCTCATGGTCATGGGCCTACCGGCCGACGTCGCCAACGCCACCAACCGCGTCGGCGTCATGCTGCAAACCATCGTCGGCCTACGCGGTTTTGACAAAGGCGGCAAACTCGACCGCAGCGACATGTGGGCCATCCTCATTCCCACCCTGCTCGGTGGCCTCGTCGGCTCCGCCATCGCCTCCTTTCTGCCCAACACCCTGCTCAAACCCACCCTGTTGATCACCATGATCACCCTGGCTGTCATCATCCTCGTCAAACCTGCTATGGTAATTCCAGGGCCGGACGAAACGAATCATCGCCTGAAAGACAGACCCTGGGCCTGGCTGGGCCTGTTCGGCACCGGTATTTATGGCGGCTTCGTGCAGGCGGGCGTCGGCTTCCTGCTCATCGCCTCCCTCGCCGGTGGGTTAAGGTACGACCTCGCCCGAGCCAATGGCCTAAAATTGTTGTGCACGGCCTTTTTCACCATTGCCGCTCTCGCTGTATTCATCTGGCGCGGTCAGGTCGCCTGGGTACCGGGTTTGGTACTGGGCATCGGCACCATGGTCGGCGCGCGCTTGGGCGTGAAACTTGCGCTCAATGTCAGCCAACAAACAATGAAATGGTTTCTGTTACTGATGACACTGGCCGCCAGTGCGGCCGCGATCTGGTTATAGACATTTTCTTTCGGGCCCAAACGGGCCCACGGAGGAAGGCAAACGATGGCAAACCACAAAACACCCCCCACCAACCGTCAGGCGCCTATCAGCCGTAACGCCCTGCAGGACAAAATCCGCAACCACCTTCACGTGACTTTGGGTACCTACCCGGAAAAAGCCAGCAAACTTGCCTGGTGGAAGGCAACCGCCGCCGCCGTCAATGAATTCGCCTTTTACGGCCTTACCGACACACAAAAGACCCATTCCAAATACGATACCCGAGCGGTGAATTACTTTTCATTGGAATTCCTGATGGGTCGGTTGCTTTCGAACAACATGCACAACCTGCATTTGTTCGAAATCGCCGATGATGCGCTGAAAGAGATGGGGCAAAACCTGACGGATCTGCTGGAAGAGGAGCAGGATCTTGCCCTCGGCAACGGCGGCCTGGGCCGGTTGGCCGCCTGTTTTCTCGACTCTCTCGCCTCTTTGAACTATCCCGCCATCGGTTACGGCATTCATTATGAACACGGGCTATTCGAACAGCACTTTCGCGACGGGCGCCAGATAGAACGGCCCGATGACTGGCGCGAATACGGCAACCCCTGGGAAATCTGCCGACCGGAATCCACTCAGGAAATCAAACTCTATGGCTATGTCGAAACCTGTTACGAAGCCGACAAGCCGCGTAAGGTCTGGCATCCAGGTCGCACCATCAAAGCCGTACCCTGGGATATTCCCATCGTGGGTTACAATAACGCCAACGTGAATATTCTGCGCTTGTGGGAAAGCCGGGCCCCGGACTTTTTCGATTGGGATGTATTCAACGCTGGCGGTTATGTAGACGCTCAGGAAGAGCAAACCCAGGCCGAAGCCATCTCGAAGGTGCTCTACCCCAACGACGATACCGAAGCGGGCAAAGCCCTGAGGTTGATCCAACAGTATTTCTTCAGCGCAGCCTCTCTCGCCGATATCGTGCGTCGCTATCAGCGAGTACACGGTGACGACTGGTCCCAATTCACGCAACTGGTCGCCATTCAGTTGAATGACACTCACCCGGCTATTTCCATCCCCGAACTGATGCGGTTGCTGGTGGATGAAAAAGGACTGGAGTGGGACGATTCCTGGAGCATCTGCCAGCAGGTGTTTTCCTATACCAACCATACTCTGCTGCCGGAAGCACTGGAAACCTGGTCGGTCCAATTGTTCGAACGAGTCCTGCCACGCCATCTGGAAATCATCTACGAGATCAACCACCAGTTCCTGCATGGCGAAGTGGAAGCCATGTGGCCGGGTGACGATGGCAAAAAAGCGGCGCTTTCCATCATCGGCGAAAATCACCAACGGCAGGTTCGCATGGCACACCTGAGCGTTATCGGGTCCCACAAGGTGAACGGCGTGGCGGAAGTGCATTCCAAGCTGGTGCAAAGCGACCTCTTCCCGGATTTTCATGAACTGTGGCCGGAAAAAATCGTCAACGTCACCAACGGTATTACACCACGCCGCTGGCTGAAGGCCTGCAATCCGCGCCTGTCCGCTCTGATAGACAAACATGTGGATAAAGACTGGCCGTTGAAGCTCACCAAACTGCAAAAACTGAAAGATCTCGCCGACGACGCCGATTTCCAAAAAGAATACCGCGCCGTTAAGCTCGAAAATAAAAAAGATCTGGCGGCTGAGATCCACCACCTCACCGGGGTGGAGGTAAACCCGGAAGCGCTGTTCGATGTACAGATAAAGCGGCTGCACGAATACAAGCGGCAACACCTGAACCTGCTGCACATCATGGCGCTGTATCGGCGTTTACTGCAGAACCCGAACGCAGACATGGTATCGCGCGTCTTCATTTTCGCCGCCAAAGCCGCCCCCGGCTACCAACTCGCCAAAGACATCATCTTCGCGATCAACAAGGTAGCCGAGAAAATCAACAACGACCCTAAAGTGGGTGACAAGCTTAAGGTGGTGATGCTGCCCAACTACCGGGTCAGCCTGGCTGAAAAGATTATTCCCGCCGCGGACCTGTCGGAACAGATATCCACTGCGGGCAAAGAGGCCTCAGGCACCGGTAATATGAAACTTGCACTGAACGGCGCACTCACCATCGGTACGCTCGATGGCGCCAACATCGAAATAGTTGAAGAAGCCGGGGAAGACAATGCCTTTATTTTCGGGCTGACCGTCGAAGAGGTGAAAAAGCTCCAGAACAACGGCTATAACCCCTTCGATGTGTACCTGGACGACGGCGAACTGAAAACCGTGGTTGACTGGCTCGACACGGACTACTTCACGCCAGGCCAGCCCGGCGCGCTGTCGTCCATAAAACGAAGCCTGCTGGAGGGCGGCGACCCCTTCAAAGTACTGGCGGATTTCCGCGCCTATTGCGATGCTCAGCAGAAAGCGGATGCCAAATACAGAGACACCGCCGCCTGGACGCGCAGCGCCATTTTGAACACGGCCACGATGGGTAAATTCAATTCAGACCGGGCAATAGAAGATTACGTTGACAAGGTCTGGCGGTTGAAAAGCCGCCCCAGAGATAACGGGTTCGAAGTACCGGAAGGGAATTGTTAAAAAGACAAACGGGGCACTGCCGTGCCCCGAAATAAAAAGCTTTAGACCAGAATGCTGATCAACGCCCACTCACCCAGGGTGCCAATAACGGACATCATCAGCGCGCCCCCCAACGACCAACCGAAACTGTCGATGGTTAGGTGGTCGGTCAGGCTATCGGTTATAGACAAAAGTATCGCGTTGATAATCCACCGTGTAATGAACGCCAGCAACCAGGCCAACCCCAGGGTGGCAATGGTAAACACCGCAAACAACAGCCAACCGATCAGGAAATTCAGGATGCCAAAAATCGCGGCCACGAGTACCGCACTGCCAAAACCTTTGACATGAAACCCAGGCAACACCTTAGCGGTCAGCCAGACAGCAAACGACAGAATTAACCAGGATAGTAACAGACTCATTGATTCCTCCCTTTATCGGATCGAGTTTGGCACGTTACCACATTAACCCGAGAACGCCACTACCGACACGCCTACGACGTATAACAGCAACGTTAGGGCACTTTCAAAACCGATGCGCCCCACCCCATGTTCCTGGCGGCTGAGCATGCCCATTACCAGCACGGCGGTCATCACCATCGCCAAAGAGGTCATGAACAGTTCATTGGGGCTGATGGCATGGTAGATGGACCCGTCCCTATAGGCGACATCGGCCGCAACCGAGAACATCACATCGAAGGCGTTCCCTCCGAGGATGCCGCCGATGGCCAGAGTCAGAGCACCCCGTCGGACAGCGGCGATAGTGGTCACCAGTTCGGGCGTCGAAGTCGCCACGGCCGTGAACAGGAAGCCGACCATGGTGCCGCTCAAACCCGTTTGCCGGGCTATGCCCATCCCACTCTGGGCAACGAGCCACCCACTGAGACCGAGCATGACGGCCAGCGCGCCAAACCGCATCCATAAGCGACCAAGATGCTCGCCGGGAGGTGTTTCATCGGGCTGATCTTCCTTGGTTTCTCGCGTCTGACGAGGCCGCCACATGGGTTGTTCGCGGCTTTTACGCGCCAACGTCAGCCCTCCCAGATAGCCAAGAAACAGAAGTGGCGTCATGGGGTGTACGCCGAGCAGCGTCCATTCCGGGGCGGTAGCCGCCACCAGCACGCCTCCCAACAGGGCGATCAGCAAAGTTCCGAACAGGATATTGGCAAGCGATGCGGCGGCATGCTCCAGGTTGGCGCGTCGGTAGGCAATGTCAGCAATAGCGAGGAAAGCGGTTTGCGCCGCAATCCCGCCGATGGCGTTACTGACCGCAAGCTGCGCTTCGCCCTGCCAGGCGGCCGTGATAGATACCACAATGCCTGACAGTGACGTACTGCCACCCAGCAGTACAGCCCCCATCAGGGCTTCCCCCAAGCCGGTCCGGTCCGCTAACCGGTCCGCAACATGCGACAGCTTGCTACCCGTGACGGTGATGATAACCGTAGCGGCCAGAAAAATACCGATGTTCAGCCCAAGCGGCCAATCGAACACCCCATGCTCCCTTTGTGAAAATAAGTAGGCTAACCCTAGTGCTGAAATGCAACGCCAGCCATGGGTTTACATTGGGAAGACAGAGCGTTTCTTCAACGGCCATAGTGGGAATCGCCCAATAGCCTGTTTCGCGGTTTATCCAGCGGAAACGCAGGGCCGGAGTCCAATTTTCGGTCGGGGACTATTTCCTTATGGATGCCATATTGGCCAAACAAGGCTTGAACGTGAATCAGTTAACCAGCTTGCGAAGCAATCACACGCAGATTTATCCCTTCATCCAAGCCAGGCTCTTCAAAGTATTTCGTAACCAATTCGAACATTTCCGGCGTGTCGAACTGTGCTCTTTCCGGCTGTTCCTCCTTGCGTTTTTCCACTTGTTTCAGGCAAGTCTCATTGGGCACATCGAGATAAATGGCTTCATGCTCGGCACCCGCCGATTCGGCAACTTTCAGAAACCACTGCCTCGAGTTTCTTGTATTCGCCGCAAAATCAAGAACGACCGAAGTTCCCGTTGTCAGAATGTGCTGCAAATGAGGACCGAGCACGTCCCGCAATTTACGATGGCGTACGATATAGTCATCAAAGTCGTTGATTTCCCCGGGATAGAGTTTGCTAAGCCATTCGTCTTCCGAAAGAAGAATGGCACCTGTTTCGCCTGCGAGTCGGGAAGAATAAGTGGATTTTCCCGCCCCCATTTTCCCTATCAGGAAATACAAAGTTCCGTGTGTGCTCATCGCTTAGCCTCCGCCCTCCTGAACCTGTCGGTTTCTGAATTCCGCCGGTGTTACACCGGCTACGCGCCTGAACGCTCGAATGAAATTACTCAAGTCGTTATACCCTGTGGCCTCCGCTGTTTGCTCGATGCTTTTTGTACTGTTTTCCAGGAGTTGTTTTGCCTTTTCGATTCTCAATTGAATCAGGTACTGGCCGGGAGTCATGTTCACCGCTCGTTGAAAACGACGGCTGAGCATTCGCTCGCTCAGGTTCGCGGCATCCGCCATGGCTTTGACTGAAAGCCTCCGCACTGCCTGACCATTACAAAAACGCTGGGCTTTGAGCACTTTGTCATCCCCGTGGTCATAATGAGGCTGAAAACGGGCGTAATAGCTTTGCAACCGCCCACTGATGTCCAGCAGAGCAAAATCGGCCACCTGTTTGGCAAGCGTATAGCCACCGGTACGTGCCAGGAGGTGCAACACCAGATCCTGATAGGCATAAAGCCCCGCCGCCGCCATGGAACTGGGCTTTCAGGTGGCGATTGCGCAGGATGCCTGCGCCACCCTAGCATTGGAGTTCAAAGGCAAAACCATTCCAGCCGATACCGTCCACCAAACCGCTCTGGCCGAGTTGACACTCTTTGCTGAGCTTGTGGATACTCAACAGCTCGTTTAAGGGCACAGAATGCCGGGAATGACGAAACTCATACGAGTATTAGTCGGCCCCGGCATGAATACAGGCTAGAATCAGCGTCCAATCCGTTATTTCAAGAGTGCGCTCGTGCCTTCGTCTTTTAAGAATCTTTCTCTCTCGGCTGAGATGCAGGGAAACCTCGACACCCTGAACTACACCGAGATGACCCCCATTCAGGCCGAAGCCCTGCCGTTGATTTTGCAAGGCGACGACCTGATCGCCAAAGCAAAAACCGGCAGTGGCAAAACCGCCGCCTTCGGCATTGGCCTGCTGCACCATCTGCGGGTGGAGGACTTTCGGGTGCAGGCGCTGGTGCTGTGCCCGACCCGGGAGTTGGCGGATCAGGTCGCCAAGGAGCTGCGACGCCTGGCCCGGGCCACTCATAACGTAAAAATCCTGACCCTGTGCGGAGGCATGCCTTTAGGCCCGCAGATAGGCTCCCTGGAACATGGAGCCCACATTGTGGTCGGCACCCCAGGCCGTATTCAGGAACACCTTCGCAAAGGTACGCTGGCACTGGCCGACGTCTCCACGCTGGTACTGGACGAAGCGGACCGCATGCTCGATATGGGCTTTACCGACGCCATCCGGGCTATCATCAACGAATGCCCAACCAACCGCCAGACCCTGTTGTTTTCCGCCACCTACCCGGAGCAAATTGCCCAATTGGCGGCGGAGTACCTACGCGATCCGAAGGAAGTCAGCGTGGAAAGCCTGCACCAAAGCTCCCAGATCCAGCAGCATTTCTATGAGGTGGAGCGTACGGCCGACAAATACCTGTTGATCGAGCGGTTGCTGGCGCACCATCAACCGGAATCCGTCGTTATATTCTGCCATACCAAAAAAGACTGTCAGGACCTGGCCGACCAACTCAGCGAAGACGGCTACAGCGCCCTCGCCCTGCACGGCGACCTGGAGCAGCGCGACCGCGACCAGGTGTTGATTCGCTTCGCCAATAAAAGCTGCGCCAATCTTGTGGCGACCGATGTCGCCGCCCGCGGTCTCGATATCAAAGCACTCGATCTGGTCATCAATTTCGAACTGCCCCGCGACCCGGAAGTGTACATTCACCGCATAGGCCGCACCGGCCGTGCCGGACACGAAGGTGTGGCCGTGAGCCTCGTCACCCCGGCCGAAGGCCACCGGGTCAACCGCATTCAGGAGCTGCTGGGAGAAACCCTGACCTGGGACGATGCCGCCACCCTCAAGGACCAGCAAACCGGCGTTATGCAGCCTCCGATGGTCACTCTGTGCATCGATGGTGGCAAGAAGAACAAAATCCGCCCTGGCGACTTGTTGGGCGCCCTCACAGGGGAAGCCGGGTTCAGCGCTGATCAGATCGGGAAAATCGACATCTCGCCCTTTCATTCTTACGTGGCAGTGAACCGGGAGATCGGCAAGGCGGCCCTTAAACGATTGATGGATGGCAAGGTAAAGGGACGAAAGGTGAAGGTGAGACTGTTGAAATAGCACAAAGTGGCCCAGGTAGCCTGGGCCGCCCTTCAGTTACTCAGGCCCACGCCCCTTCAATTCAATACCCGAGAAATACAGCACGGGTTGGCCGTTTTTCATGCCAAGCTGTATCACATTGCCTAAATTGCGTCCGTACCCCTGAACCTGCATCAAACGAGGCCCCACGGGTTTCAACACTAAAGCGATGCTCTCTTCGAGCGCACCAATTTCCACCTCAAGCCTGTAAGCGCCCAGGTCAGTGTCGTAATAGAGCTTACCGTTTTCCACCACGTCATCTGATCGATAGGCACCCAACCAAGGGTCATAAATATTGGATTCCGCCGTTTGCTCGACTTCCGTCGCCGGGCCCAGCAGGTATTTGCCGAAATAGCCATGAAAGCGAATAAGTGGATGCTCGTATGACCTTAATTCGAGGTTCATGTCCGGAACTTGCAACACGCCGTTCTGTTCCTGAGCAGGTATAGAGCCCACCCCCGGCAATTCGATATATCGCTTACCCTCGGCCGTCGTTACCGTTATAAGGCCCAAGCCGCCTAGATTATAATCACCATCGGCAATGGGGGTTGTATATGCCTGTGCTTGTCGCTCTTCGGTGTTCGCGCTCTCCGGCAACAGGATATCAAAGACTTCGTTCGCCAATTGCTCCAACACGGCGTTGCTACCCATGTTGTCGTTCGAAGCGATGAAGACAGCGGCTTTGCTTTGCGGAATCACTTTCAACTCGGAGTAAAACGGGGGGACAGTACCACCATGCCCGACAATCCGATGACCGTTATGGTCGCTCAGCCAAAAACCCAGCCCCATCAAAAAATCCGCGTTCATAGGCAGCCCTTCATATTGAGGTTCGAACATGGCGCGCAACGTTCGGGGCTCTATCCACCCACTTCGCTCCCCTTGAGCGGTTTGCACCAGGGCCAGCGCGAACTTTGCCATGTCCCGAGCGGACATGATGTAGCCACCAGCGGGAACATCCTTAACGATCAACGGATCAACGGGCTGACCCGCGGTGAAACCACCCGAGACCTTCGGATCGACACCCGGCAGGCCATATACCTGGCTGTCGGTTAAATCCAGCGGCTGAAATATATGGGCCTGGATATAGGATTCGTAACTTTGCTGACTGACCTTCGCCACCAACTCACCCATAAGGCTATAGCAGATATTGCAGTAGGCAAAAACCGTTTGATTCGGCCATACCAAGTAGGTATCCGACAACCAGGCTGAGGTTTCCATAAACAGATCCGGGTCGGGCTCGGAGAGCACGAAAGACTTTAGATAAGCACTGGGAATACCCGAATGATGGGTAAGAAGATCACGAACGGTAACCTCCAGATCTTCCGAACTCAGAACCTTAGGGTTAAACCCTGGCAGGTAGGTACGAATATCTTCGTCCAGGATGAGCTGTCCCGATTCCACCAGTTGCATCACCGCCAAAGCGGTGACTATCTTAGAGGTCGAGCCAATTTGGAACCGCAAATCCGGGGTGACGGCCTGCTTTTGCAGTTCGCCATCCGCATATCCATACCCGCGTGCGGAAAGGATACGCCCCTCGTAGACAACGCCAGCCGCCAACCCCGAAATATTCAATTCCTCCATGCGGCTTTGCAGTAACGATTCCACCTGTTGAGTCACCGCCTGATCCGGCAAGGGTTGAGAAGTTTTACAAGCCGCCAGCAGCAATGACGATATTCCAATAAGCAGATAGATGCCGAGTTTCATGTTGAGCCCTCATGTCATTAGTCAGTCCTGATCCTCAGAACCAGGTCGTCATATTGAACGGCACAACCGAACTTGGAACGATCGCCCGAGGGGCGATATTCGGGGGATAGAGAGGTGAAAAAACGGGTGATTTTTGGGGGAGCAAGCTGATAAGACGGACTTCTCCCGCTAATTTAGGGCTGAGTCGACCTGAACCGGTACTTTAAATCAGACTTGCCTTTCGCTCCCGTTTTTCGGTAGATATTCGACGCATGGGATTTGACCGTATGCAGCGAAATGGACAATTCCTGAGCGATAACCTTGTAGGGTTTGGCCTGCACCAGCAGTTGCAGCACCTGATATTCCCGCTCGGTAAGATCAAACTGCCGCTGAGCTACGGCCATATCAATGGGGTTCACATTAGGCGACAGCGAGGCGGAAGGTGAGCTGTACTTGAACAAACTGTTCAGAGCCACCCACAAGGCGCAACCGATGACGTACAAATAAGCAATTGCATCCACGGGATGCACCTTCAACAGTGCTTCTGGCAGCAAAGACTGCAAAATAAAGGCGGGCACAAACAGGCTCAGACCTATCAAGGCTAAGCGTCGAATTTGAATAAACGGCGGCTTTTCAGGTTTCAACTGCCAGAACTGAAATAAAAACAACAACCCCACCACCATGAAAAAGACACTGGATAGGGGCAGCAGCGGCGGGCGCTCCAACACTCGGGCCGCCATATTCGAGGCAGCCATCACGGCCAGGCAGACCCAGGTAACCGCCACCTCCCACCGGCTGATCTTGGCGCCGATCAGGAACAATAGCCGTTGCAGCCCAAGAAAGAGCCCCAGCAGGGTTAACAGTTGGACAGCGAAATGAATATAGACGGGGAAGTGCGTGGTGAAATCACTTTCCAGAAGATAGGCATATAGACCCAGGAAATAATTCGCGATAACACTGGCCAGCACCACCATGGCCCAACGGATTCGCCTGTCCGGAGTCACCCACTGCCAATAGGCGTATATCAGCAGAATGCCAACCCCAGTGGAAAAGGAAAAAAACTGGATAAGGAAGTCAATTTTCACCGGCATACAGAAAACGTGTCTCAAACGGAAAAAGAGCTGAGCATATAGTTGGCAGAAGTAACATGCCATAGCCTGGGAATGCCATGCCTATCGACCCGAAAACGATTGTATCGCTACAATTACCGTTATTTAGACGCAGTTAAAAGCAATTTCGCAGAAGAAACACTAGCCACATCCTGGCCCGGCTGCTAGCCTAACCACCTTCTTCGTTGTTCTGTGAGATTTAACCCGCCATGTCCTCTTCCCCCTCCGAATCTGCCAAGGGCGTCTTTTTTGGTTTGGCCAGCTATGGCATTTGGGGGTGCTTTCCGCTCTTTTTTGCCCTATTCGATGGAGTACCCTCCTGGGAGATTCTGATTCATCGGGTGCTTTGGTCCTGCGTTTTCCTGGCCGGAGTGGTGACGCTGTTGCGACGGTGGCCTGTGGTAAAACGGGCAACGGCAGAACCGCGACGCCTGGGGCGCGTGTTAGTATGCGCCATTCTCATCGCCATAAATTGGGTCACCTACATTTATTCGGTTGAGACGAAGAACGTGTTACAGGCCAGCCTCGGTTATTTCCTTACGCCGCTGATCAATGTCGCCCTGGGTTTGTTCTTCCTGAAAGAACGCATCACTCCTGCCCAGACCTTTGCAGTTGTGATCGCAACCACGGCGATTTTGCTGCAATTGGTCACCCTGGGCACGGTTCCCTATCTATCGTTGATTCTGGCTTTCAGCTTCGGCATCTATGGCCTGCTGCGCAAACAGGTCCCCCTCGACGGACTCTCAGGCCTGTTCGTGGAAACGCTCCTGTTAATGCCCTTCGGCCTACTGGCTTTCGGTACCATCAGTCAAATGGGTCTATCGCATTTCACCGAAAGCACAGAAAATACCCTGCTGTTGGTCGCCAGCGGCATCTTAACAGCCATTCCGTTGCTTTTCTTCGCTGGAGCGGCCCGCCGATTACGTTTGGCTACTGTGGGGTTTCTGATGTACATCAACCCGACCATTCAGTTTCTGGTCGCACTGCTGGTGTTCAACGAACCTCTCAGACCCAGCCAATTGGTCACCTTTATTCTTATCTGGTTTTCTCTGGGTTTGTATACCTGGTCTATTTGGAAAGGCCGCGCGCGAGCCCTATAGCCTTCCACATACCGACGAAATAGTGACCATGCGCACTGTTGGACTGAGGACGGAAAAGGGAACCTTTCAATCCTGATGACAAGAAGACAAAAAGGATTTCCCTACATGGCTCTCAAGTTAAATCATGCTCTCTGTTTAGTGATAACAGCTTCGTTATTAACAACGGCCGCTTGGGCTGATGGTTGGTCCGACCTCCAATCCGCCCTGGAACGTCTGCAAGGCACCGCCCCCATCAGCGCGCAGCTCGAAACCGAAGTGTGGAGCACCACCGGTGATGATGAAGACAAAACGGAAACCCACGCTCTGGCCAGTGTCCTCCTCAAAGACGACGAGAATGGCTTTCAAATGCTCTACAAAGCGCCATTGTTATCGGTTATGGAACAGGAACAAGAGGCCGCGGTAACCGACCCCGGCGCCAAAACCCCAACGCTGGAAGCCGTAGCGGCGTTAACCCCCAACGATTTACGATCCATGCTGTCGGCTGCGAATATGCTTAAACGACAGCTGGAAGACTCTGAATTCACCCAAGAAGAATCCTCCACCTATGAAGGCAGCGCAGCCAGACTCCTCACCTTCGAGAAAGGCCTGGAAGCACTGCCGGAGAATGAGCGGGAGCATGTGAAAGAGTTTGAATCGACCATTAAAGTGTGGATCGCCGATAACGGAACCCCCTTGGCCAGCGAATCAAACATGAGGGTAAAAGGTCGCTTCATGGTTGTCATCAAATTCGAGTTTACCGAAGCAGCCACCAACCGTTACGTTACCGAAGGCCAGCGATTGGTGGTGGTGGAACGCGAGAGCCACAACCATTCCTCAGGGGCGGGAGAGAAAGAAGACTCAAGAGAAGTCAGGCGGTTGATGGTCACGGAATTTTGATACGTGCACCTTCTTGCAACCCACTCATGGTCCCCTACTCTTATGGGTTTGAAGCGGTACTGGAAACTCCTAGCCGACACCGCTTCTGATTCAACAGACTACAAAGGGAACAACAATGAGAAAGGCAATACTCAGCACGCTGACCGTTATTATCGCCGGGTGTGTCAACACCCCGACCCAAAGCGTATCAACGGTCGCCGCAGCATGTGAAGGAAGTGTAGAACTACCGCCCCACCTCGCAACCCAATTCAAACCCATTGAAGATACCACTCTGCTCGAAAACGCCCTGGGTGAACCAAATCAGGGCGGGCTGTGCCAAGGCCAAGTATATGTTTCCCTGGAAGAAACCCAGGTGGAGATATACCGCGCCTGGAACAGCACCAACCCGGGAAGCCAATTCGGCAACTGGTGGGCCTTTGAAAAACCAGCCGGCGCCGTTGCCGATTACCGGGAAGACTATGAGATATGCTATCAGTGGTCACCACTGGACAGGATGGTCAGTTGTACTCTCAGCCCTGGAACAAAAGTTGTGGTGGGTAATGGACAAAGCGCCGAGTGCTCTCAGTATTTAACCTATCCGGTATCAGCCAGCCAGCAGGTGTACATTGAAGAGGCCGCCGATGCGGTTATTGATTGCACGGATCATATTGGTATTTTGACATGGGAGGCAGCGGAACCTCAGTAAACCGTTCTATTTGTCACTCTAAGCGTTCGCCGACGTACTCAGAAGGTGGCACGCCGACATGACGTGTAAACGCGACACTAAAAGCACTGGCCGAGCCATACCCCACCGTCTCCGCGATGTCGGCAATCCTCTTTTGTGTGCTTTGAAGCATACTTTTGGCCAGTGCCATTCTCCAGTTCAACAAGTACTCCATCGGCGTTACGCCCACTTGGTTTCTGAATCTTTCGAAAAAAGCCGAGCGTGACAACGCGGACTTTTTTGCTAACTCAGCCACGGTCCATGGGTAGGAAATCTTTGAATGCATAAGGCGAAGGGCCTTTGAGGTCCGTTCATCCGCCATACCCCGCAAAAGACCCGCACGCGGCGACGTCGCAGAACTCGAACGCAGCACCTCAAGCAATAATACCTCCATCAATTTAGCCAGGATCACATCTCGCGCCGGGCGTTGAGCCAGGGATTCATCACGAACCAGTTGCACCAGAGTGGTCAATCTATCCTCACCGCGAACGAGAATGAGCTGAGGCAGTAGCGATACCAACAAAGCGGCATCCGCAGAATGAAACTCGCAGTGCCCCACTAACATGCGCACATTGGATGGAACGGCATGATCTCCCAGTTGGTATTCGCCTCGAAGCAGTTCGACAGGCGTGGTATCCATTGAAGCCAAGGGTTCAGGATCCACACTGGCAACAGAGAAACCTTGTGCTTCGGGTATCAAAGCAAAGTCCCCCTTGTATAACAAGATGGGCTCATTGCCCTGACAAGTTAATAGGCAACGGCCACTTAGGACAACCAAATAGAATGGCTGACCCGTATCCACTCGGCTGACGCGCCAAGGGCCTGCTCCCGTCACAAGCTTGGAAAAGGGGGCCTGTGGTTGCAATAGCGTTACGATTTCCGCAAGCGGATCAGACATGCGATCTGGACTCATACTAACATTAAATGGACTTTTCATTATATAAAGTCCAGCCCCGAGTATCTATAGTGGTCTTCGTCAGTCACAACGTTAGGAAAGACCATGAAAACAGTCCTTATCACCGGTTGTTCATCCGGCTTTGGTTTAGAAACCGCTCGATACTTTCTTGAACGCGAATGGAACGTCGTCGCAACTATGCGGACTCCGAAAAACGGAATTCTCCCAAGTTCCGATTGTTTGCGACTATTGCCATTGGATGTAACAAAGGAAGAGAGCATTCAGCAGGCCTTGGATGCCGCAGGACCAATTGACGTATTGGTAAACAATGCGGGTATCGGCATGCTGGGCGCGCTTGAAGGTACCTCAATGACGGTTAGCCGCGATATATTTGAAACCAACCTATTTGGCACTATCGCTATGACCAGAGCCGTACTGCCACAATTTCGTGAGCAAAAGTCTGGCGTTATTATTAATGTAACGTCCAGCGTGACGCTCAAGCCCCTACCCCTACTTTCCGTTTATACAGCAAGCAAGTCTGCGGTGAACGCCTTCACCGAATCGCTGGCGCTTGAGTTGAAGCAGTTCAACATCCGCGCACACTTGGTACTGCCAGGCCGTGCTCCCGGCACTAAATTCGGCGAAAACGCTCAAGACAGAGTCCAGAGCGCCTTTACAGACCCCTACAGCACCTTTTTACAAAGCGTTTTTGACGGCTGGAAAGACGACAATACGGTGACTGATGCTCAAGAGGTTGCAGAAGCAGTGTGGCTTGCTGCGACGGACGAGAACAGTCCTTTTCGACTCCCCGCAGGTGCGGATGCAATCGCTTTGTCTCAGTAACTTGGGAAGGGGCAGGCATGTTGGAGGTGCCTGATTTTATTCCCTTTGCGGTGCCTCCTCGCCTGGGCTAGGATTGCTCAAGCCTAGGGGGCAAGCCGTGATGTGTGGCCATTAATAGGCGAACGGACGTTGTCTATGAGGATAATCGCATGTCTAACATGATTGTACTTGGCACCCGCAAAGGGACTGTCATCTTTGATCGCATCAATGCCGGTTGGCGCCCTCGCCCTATCATGCATTCGGGCATACCGGTGTGTTACGCCACACGCGACCCACGCAATGGCACACTGTGGGCATCGCTGGACCACGGTCACTGGGGGCCGAAGCTCTCCCGCTCGCGCGATGACGGCGAGACCTGGGAGGAAGTGACGTCGATTAAATACCCCCAGGGTGCCCGCCATATTGTTCAATACCTACCCACGCCCGATTTCGACCCCGAGGCCCCGACCGGCGAGCCTCAGTATGCCGATGCCTCGGTGTACAAGATCTGGAATATCGAGTTCGGGCACGAAAGCCAGCCCGGCAGGCTCTATGCCGGTACCATCCCGGGCGGCTTATTCGTCAGTGACGACGACGGGGACAGCTGGGAACTCAACCGCCCGCTGTGGAACCATGAAACCCGAGGCGGCAACCTGTTCGAAGGCGATGCCACGAGCGAAAACCTCTGGGGCGGCACCCCGGCAAGCGTCGACTACGGCGTGTTTGAGCCTGGCATTCATTCGATTGTTATAGACCCTCGCGACCCCGACCATTGGTTTGTGGCGGTCTCCTCCGCCGGAGTCATCGAGACCACCGATGGCGGCCAGACCTGGGCGGGAGCCAGTCACGGTATGTTGATGGATTATTTGCCCGACCCGGCGGTGGAATGGGGTCATGATCCGCATTTTGTGACCCAGTGCCCCGGACAGCCGTATCACCTTTGGCAACAGAACCATTGCGGCGTTTTCTACAGCGATGACGGCGCCAGGAACTGGCGCAAAGTCAGTAAGCCGGACATGGGCGTACACTTTGGATTCCCCATCGCGGCGGATGCGAACGACGGGCGCACCGCCTGGGTGGTACCGGCCCGAGCGGACTCGGAACGCATGGCGATCGACGGTGGTCTGTTCGTCGCCCGCACAACGGATGGCGGTGAATCCTGGCAATCGTTCCGTCAGGGCCTGCCGCAAGAGAGCGCCTACGATATTGTCTTAAGGCATGCGCTGGATGCCTCGGGCGACTGCCTGTGTTTCGCCAGCACCACCGGCAATGTGTACCTTTCGGAAGACCGGGGTGAAACCTGGCAATGCCTGGGGAACAACCTGCCACCGGTCTATTCGGTTCGATTCGGCTGAACACCATGACGACCGTTAAAATGACATCCCATCTCTACCGGTACTTTCCGCAGTTGGAGAACCAAACGGTCAGGGTACCGGCCGGCCCGGTCTCGGAAGTTCTGAAGGCGGTCAACAAGATCGCCCCAGGCTTCACCGACTATGTGCTGGACGACCAAGGCGGACTGCGCCGTCATGTGCACCTTTCCATCGACAACGCCCTGGTGGTCGACAGGAAGACGCTCTCTGACCGGGTTCAGGATGGTGGGACTGTTTATATTTTTCAGGCATTGAGCGGGGGGTGAATGCCCCTGATAGGGTGCAACCGTCTATTTGATTACCACCGGTTAAATAGCAGGTAAAAACCGAACAGCAACCAACTGATAGCCAGCAACGCCCAGGGAACGATAACCCAGTGCTTTGCGGTCGGCTGCGGTGCTCTATTCGTCACCTCAGGTTCCACGGCTGTTGGCTGGTGCTGTTCCTTCTTGCGTTGTTTGTCGCGCTCACGGGCTCTGGCTTTTTCCCTTTTCTTATACTCCGCTATGCCTTTTTCGATTCCCTGGGCAATTGCCTTGGTTTGCTCTTTCGTCTGCCCTGGCCGTTGAGTGCCTTTTGCAATCTTTAAGGCTTCAGTCTGGGTTTCGGGTGATATTGTTTTGGGCATCGGTTCCCCTGGTTTGGACAAAGGCAGGATTAGTATTCACCTTCATTCATGAAATTATTAGCCTCAGCCAGGTAACAAGCATCCAATACTGTTCATAGCTCAGGCAGGCGGATGATCTTTGTCAATCAGTTACGCTCGGAAGGGGTCACTGCCTTCAGGTACGCCTGCATCTTTTTAGCACCATAGCGTTGATAACACCACGCCAGAAACACAATGAAAGAACCATAGAGAAGGAAATCGCAACCGACACGGGTATAGAATCTATCTACCGAAAACCGGGCAGGCTCTATCGCGAACGCAGCGAGCAGGACAGGTTGAGATGCGATAACCAAGACCGCGCCTAAACGCTGCATCCACATGGCCAGGACAGATGAAAACGGGCGATAATAGAGCCCGGCTGTCAGATTCACCACGGCTGACATCATTAAATAGAGATGGGAGGCCCGCCACATCATCCGGTTGCCATCCAAGGGCCCCTCTGGCGGTAAGGTCGCCTCTAGATACTGCCCTGATAAAACAAATACAAAAACCATGACCAAACCGGAAATTAAATGAACTTTTTTCATTGAGTCAGCGCACCAAGCAATAAAAAGACGACCTACAAGAAAACAGTAAAGCAAATCCCCCCATTATCTGACTCACCAGTCAAATCACAGGATTCAAAAGAAATCGACGTTCGATTATCGGCATAACGCCTCACGCTTCAAAGAGTTTTTAAATTTTCTACTCCCGAGTTTCCCTCACCAATAAACTTGCAACCCAACCCACATCCAGTTACGTATTACCCTTCACTCATCAATTCACCCGAGCCACTGCCACCCATGCTGACCCTCACCAACCTACACAAAACCTTCACCCAACCCAGCGGCCAGGTCACGGTACTGAATGGCGTGAACTTCAAGCTGCCTCCGGGTCATTCCGCCGCTTTGCTGGGTGAAAGCGGCAGCGGCAAGAGTACCCTGCTGCATCTGGCGGCGGGATTGGACCGTGCCGACAGCGGCGATGTGCTTATCCAGGGGCAGTCCACCCAGGGTATAACGGAGGCGGGTTGGGCGGCACTTCGGCGGGAGCGTATCAGCCTGGTGTTCCAGCAGTTCCATTTGGTGCCGACCTTGACCGTGGTCGATAACGTGCGCTTGCAGGCGCGGTTGTGCAATCGGTGGGATTGTGACTATGAGCGGCATCTGATGGACCGGCTGGGTCTGGCGGATTTGGGACATCGGTTGCCGCATCAGTTGTCCGGTGGGCAGCAGCAGCGGGTGGCGATTGCTCGGTCGTTGCTGCATCGTCCACCGCTGGTGCTGGCGGATGAGCCAACGGGGAATCTGGATGAGCACAGCAGCGATGCGGTAATGGCGTTGTTTGTCGATCTGGTGCGGGAATCCGGTAGCAGCCTGTTGATGGTGACACACAGCGTGGCAATGGCGAACTATCTGGATGCGCAGTGGCGCCTGCACGATGGCCGGTTGAACCCGGTCGAGGCGTCGGTATGAGTCGGGGATTATTCCGGCGGTTGTTTTGGGTGGGGCTCACCCTGCTCAGCCATTATCGTCGTCACCCGGCGCAGACGCTGTTTCTGGTGGTGGGTTTGGTAACGGGTGTGGGCTTGTGGTCGGCGGTTCAAATCATTAATAGCCATGCGCGGGCGAGTTATGCCGAGGCGGATCAGGTGTTGGGCGCGCAGGCCAGCCATTGGGTGCGATCAGTGGATGGCGCGGGGGTGACTCCGGCCGATTATGTAGCGCTGCGGCGCATGGGATTTACATCGCTTTATCCCGTGATCGAAGCACGGGTGCTGACCGCCGAAGGCGAACCGCTTTGGCTGATCACGACCGACCTGCTGGCGTTGCCGCGTGGCGGTGGCTCGGTCGGGGTTGGGGGTGAATCCTGGCTGGAGATGGTCCAGCCACCTTATCAAAGCTGGTATCCGCCTGAACTGGCGCGGTCGCTCGGCATTCAAACCGGCGATGCCCTGGCCCTGAATGATGGCCGCACCCTGCCTCCGGCAGTGGTGCAAAGCCAGGAGCAACAGGGCCAACGGGTGTTTATGGATGTTGGTGCAGCCATGGCTGTGTTGGGGCGAAAACACTTCAGTTATCTGGCGGCGGCCGGGCTTACCGTCGATGAGCAACAGGCGCTGGAAATGGCGTTGCCGGAATCACTGAGGTTGGAGGCGAATCGCCAACGACTGGATCTCACCCAACTGACCGAAAGCCTGCACACCAACCTTACGGCGATGAGCCTGCTCTCGTTCGCGGTGGGGTTGTTTATTGTCTTCAACGCGGTGCGCTACGCGCTGCTCAGCCGGTCCGGCACTTTCCATACGCTGCGGGAGTTGGGCGTGAACGGTGTTGAACTCAGCCTGGCGATTCTAATGGAAACGCTGGTGTGGAGCCTGGTGGGCACAGCGCTTGGGTTGGTCTTGGGTTTAGGCTTGGCGATGGCTCTACTGCCTGCGCTGGCGTCGACACTGCAAAATCTCTATGGGGCTGTAATCGCGAGCGATTTGCTGTTGCAGCCGCGCACCTGGGGCCTGGCCTGGGGCATTACCCTGGCAGGGCTGCTGATGGCGCTGGCGTGGCCTCTCTGGCAGGAAAGCCGACAGACGGTTCGTGCCGGTCGGGATTTAAGCCAGCGCTGGTGGCGGGATCGGTTGGCGAGGCGTCGTCTGGCCTGGGTGGGTGCGATGCTGGCCGTAGCGAGCCTTCTGCTGTTCCAACAAATGGCGAGCGTGGTGCAGGGTTTCATGGTACTTGGCCTCGCATTGTTTGCGGCGGCCTTTGTGTTGCCGCTGGTGTTGAGCGGTTCGTTGGCGATGGTGCGACAATGGCTGCCAGCGTCTGTCTGGCGGCTGAGGTGGGCTGTCAGTGATGGCGAAGCCCAGCTACCCACCTTGCGCATTGCAATGATGGCGCTGCTACTGGCGCTGACGGCCAACCTGGGCGTCGAAATGCTCATCGGCTCATTTCGCACCGCCTTGACTGGCTGGTTGGATCAACGTCTGGCGGCCGACCTTTATGTTCAAAGAGACCGTCTCACCGCCGAGTCGCTGTCACTCTCGCCGACTCCCGACTGGTTGGCCGCCCATCACCAGCGAATAGGTTTGACGGTCCGGTGGCAGGGCCGCCCGACAGAGCTGCGAGGAATGGACCCGACCGCACCGGACAGCCAAGCCCTGCCCCTGGCGACCGCCTCGGCCAGTTTGGATAAGTGGTATCAAACCGGCGGCGAGGGGCGTTGGGTCATCGCAAACGAGCAGGTACAGCATCTGGCGGATGTGTCCTTGGGCGACAGGGTCGAGTTGGAAACGGACGATGGCGTGAAGCCGTTTGAAATCGTCGGGTTCGTACACGACTACGGCAACCCTTATTTTCAGTTTTATATGCCGACCGAGGTTTTGCTGCGTCACTGGGCGAGCCGGGCCGAACCCCAGGGGTTGGCTCTGTGGCTCAGCGATGCGCCGAACGCTCTCGAACAGGCGGAACAGGCTCTGCTGCAAGCCGGTGCCCGGCCGGGTGACTGGTTGAGCCAGGGTCATATCAAGCAGGTATCGCTGCGCATTTTCGACCGTACCTTCGCCATTACCGCCGCGATGAACGGCCTGACGCTGGGCGTGGCGGCGCTGGCGTTGTTGACCGCCCTACTCGCCATCCACCAACAGCGGCTGCCGGATTACGCCCATTGGCGCGCCCTGGGCCTGTCTTTTCGGGAAATCACCGGCGTGGTCGGTCTGCCATTGGGGTTGATCGTGCTGCTGACCTGGTTGGCGGCCATACCGCTTGGGGCTTTGTTATCCTGGTTGCTGATCCACCATTTGAATGTGCTGGCTTTCGGGTGGACGATGCCGCTGCAATGGCAGTGGGCACCGGCCGTTCGCTTGGGTGTGTTGACGGTCCTGGTCACGGTGCTGACGCTGGGACTGAGTTTATGGCAGGTGCGGCGTGGGTTGCCCAACGCACTGCGTCGATTGGGGGAAGAGCAATGAGGCGGTTCTTGGTGTGGCGGTTCATTGTGGTGTGGCTGGTTGCGCTGGTCACGGTATCGACCCTGGCGGAGTCGCCCTATCAGGTGTTGCGCAGCAGCGGCGAAGGGTTCGCCCAGGTGGTGCCGGGCCGCTCGCTTGCGTTCCCGGAAGACCACCTGCCCCATCCGGAATTCCGCATTGAATGGTGGTACCTCACCGCGAACCTGACGGACCGGGAAGGTCGCCCCTGGGGGGGGCATTGGACATTGTTTCGACAGTCCCTCGCGCCCGAAGGCCCGGTGGACGGGTGGTCCAGCCGCGAGGTGTGGATGGCGCATGCCGCCCTGAGCACACCCGACGGCCACCGGTATGAAGAACGCTTTGCTCGCGGTGGCATCGGCCAGGCTGGCGTCGGCTTGAACCGTCTGGGGCAATTCGATGCCTGGCTGGATGACTGGCAGTTACTGGGCCAAGGCCCCGAACCTCTGCCTGGAATGCTTACCTTCAGCTTGGATAACACTGAACTACGACTTGAACTGAACGTGCAAACACCCTGGGTGAAGCAGGGAGCCGAAGGCTACAGCCAAAAATCCGATCAGAGCCAGGCCAGTTACTACTACAGCCAGCCGCATATCCAGGTTACCGGCACATTGCAGTCCGAAGGCGAATCAGTAGAACTGACCGGCAAGGCCTGGCTCGACCGCGAATGGAGCTCGCAACCTCTGGCACCGGACCAACCCGGGTGGGATTGGTTTTCCATCCATCTGGAAGACGGACATGCCCTGATGGTCTATCGGCTTCGCAACACCGAGGGAAAACCCTGGCTCAGCGGCACCTGGGTTCAGCCTGACGGCCGGGCCACCACCCTGAATGCGGACGATATTGAACTGGAGGCCCTGGAAACCACCCGAGTCACCACCGGCGACAATGGCACCCGTAACCTGCCGCTGAGTTGGTCGCTCGCCCTGCCAAGGTTGAACCAATACTGGCAGGTGAAGGCAGCAGAGTCGGACCATTGGTTGGACACGGCCTTTCCCTACTGGGAAGGGCCGATTCGGGTAACGGGCACTACGCCGGGCGTCGGGTATCTTGAGTTAACCGGTTATTGAACGTGAGGCGGCAACGCCTGAATAAAATCGACCGTGTCGCCGAAGGAGGGAGACAAATCCCGGAAGCGAACAGAAAAGGCGCCCACCGTGTCGTAATGGTTCACGTCCGGGTACACCCGTGTTTGCACCGGTACTCCGGCTTGGCGAAGCCGCTCCGCCAGGTTGATGTGGTTTTGCGGGCCGACTTTGTCGTCCGCCCCACCGTATACCAGTAAAGCGGGCGGGTCATCCGGGCTTGCGAAATTGATCGGTTGGGTTTCAGGAATGTCATCCCTGCCGCCAAAAATGGCGATGAACTCAGGGTCTTTCAGCGGCAGAAAATCGTATGGACCGGAAAGGCCGACCCAACCGAGGATGGCGTCTCTATTCACTCCAGCCTCCGCAAGATAGGTGTCGTCCATCGCCAACAGCGCGGCTATGTGCGCACCAGCGGAATGGCCGATCAGTACAAGCCCCTGGTCGTCCAGGCCCATTTTCTGAACCTGGGCGATGGCTTGGGCGCCGTCTTTCACGAATTCCGGAAACCCGACCTCGGGGTAAACGCGATAATCCGGTACTACCACGCGGTAGCCTAATTCAGTCAATGCCTGGGCCACGAACCGATAGCCGCCTTTATACCCCCATTGCCAGGAACCGCCGTAAAAGAACACCAGCGTCGGTGCTCCCGGGCGGGGTTGGGTGGGGTAATACACATCCAGACTCTGCCGTTCTTCATGTCCGTATTCGATGTCTTCGTTCAGACGGTATCCTTCCCTGGGTGTTACCAGATTCAATGCCGGTAAGGTACAGCCGGAAAGAATAAGCAGCACGGCTGCCACCAGAAACAGCCTGAAATAGAACAAAGACAGAGTCATGCGCATTGCACCAAAAACAAAGAAGTTCAGGTTGAGTACGCGGCAGTTTAGCTGTTGGATGCGCGACCACCAGCCCAAATTCGGTCGAACGCGCCTTCGGCTTTCAGTTCCTTCAGGCAGGAGGTGAGGCGCTGCATCACTTCCACCGGGCTTTGAGTGTGAGCGGCAAGATAAAGATCGGAAGAGAGTTCCGGGATATCCGCGACGACACGCAACCGCTCCAATGAGAGCCCCATTTTTTCCACCCGATAAGGTAACGAGCGTGCATCTCCGGCCACCAGGTGCACCCGGTCGTGGTAGAGCATTTGAATGGTGTTTTCCGCTGTAGCGGTGAAGTCGACTTCGAAGCGGGCATTGGCGAGGTATAACGCCTTCACGTCTTTTATCTGCCCGGCGACCCGGTAGCCCGCGAGTTCACGCCAATTCTCGACTTCGGGAACAATGGATTCCTTCAAAGCAAACAATTTGACGTTGTAAGGGGACACCGTTCCCAACCATTGGAACCGGGTTTCGCGCTCTGGGTTTCTCGCCAAACTGTAAATAAGAGTGTTGGAGTCGGTTTGCGCCAAATGAAAACTGCGTGCCCAGGGAAAGGCGACAAACTCGCATTGGGCACCGGCGCGTTCACATACCTGCCGCACCACCTCGGTGGCGGGACCGGAAACCAAACCGCCCTGCTCCACCACGTAAGGCGGGAATGGCGTGGTAACAACGGTAAGTTTTGGTGGCTCGAGCCAATTGGATTGGCAGGGAGTTGATAGGTTATCAGCCTGCAATGACTGGCACAGTAAAAATAACAACCCGAATACAGGCAGGGTTCGCCAAGGTCCCACTGGTGACATCTGACATCCTTCGTCGGTAATCGATCGATGCGCCAGTATAAGGAGGGCGGGTTGGTGAGGTAAAGCCGGGAGAGAGTGAAGCCTCTCCCGGCTGATCACCTAGATCACGAACTTATCCATGAAGGCGTGAACCGGGGTTTGCTTCAGTTTGTCGGCGTCTTTGCACAGTTCGAAAATGGCCTGGCTGCGACCGGCGGGGAAGCGGGTTGCGAGGTTGGCCTTGAACTTTTGCTCCAGCAAGGGAATACCTTCCTCGCGACGGCGACGGTGACCGATCGGGTATTCGACGGCCACTTGCTCGGTGCTGCTGCCATCCTTGAAGAAAACCTGAATGGCATTGGCGATGGAACGTTTTTCCGGCTCGTGATATTCGGCGCTGTAACGTTTGTCTTCGACGATTTCCATTTTTTCGCGCAGGGCGTCGATTTCCGGGTGGGCGGCGTGGAAGTCGTCTTCATAATGTTCAGCGAGGAGGTTGCCGAAGATCATCGGTACCGCAGCCATGTATTGCAAGCAGTGGTCCCGGTCTGCGGCGTTGGCGAGCGGGCCGACTTTACTGATGATGCGAATGGCGGATTCGTGCGTAGTGATGACGACCTTGTCGATCTCATCCAACCGGTCTTTCACCTGGGAGTGCAGTTTCACCGCAGCTTCAGCAGCGGTTTGGGCGTGGAATTCGGCTGGGAAGCTGATCTTGAACAGAACGTGTTCCATCACATAGCTGCCGTAGTCACGCTGGAAGCTGAACTTGCGTTGTTCTTCGGGTTTCACCTGCTGGTCTTTGTTGGTTTTGCTGAACAATACATCGTAAAACCCCCACTGCGGTGCACTCAGAGCCCCGGGAATGCCCATTTCGCCGCGCATGGCGATATCGACCAGTCGAACCGCTCGGCTGGTGGCGTCACCGGCGGCCCAGCTTTTGCGCGAACCGGCATTGGGGGCGTGGCGGTAGGTGCGCAGCGATTGGCCGTCGACCCAGGCATGCGAGAGTGCGCTGAGCAGTTGTTCGCGGTTGGCGCCCATGAGTTTGGCGACGACGGCGGTGGAGGCGACTTTGACGAGGACGACGTGGTCGAGCCCGACTCGGTTGAAGGAGTTTTCGAGGGCGAGGACGCCTTGGATTTCGTGGGCTTTGATCATGGCTTCGAGCACGTCGGCCATGGTGAGGGGTTGTTCGCCGCGACTGATGCGGACTTGGGAGAGGTGGTCGGCGACGGCGAGGATGCCGCCGAGGTTGTCGGAGGGGTGGCCCCATTCGGCGGCGAGCCAGGTGTCGTTGTAGTCGAGCCAGCGGACGATGGCGCCGATGTCCCAGGCGGCTTTGACGGGGTCGAGGCGGAGTTGGGTTCCGGGGACGCGGGCGCCGTTGGGGACGACGGTGCCTTCGACGATGGGGCCGAGGTGTTTGGTGCATTCGGGGAAGCGCAGGGCCAATAATCCGCAGCCGAGGGTGTCCATCAGGCAGTTGCGGGCGGTGTCCCAGGCTTCGTCACTGGTGATGTCATAATCCAATACGTAGTCGGCGATGTCCTGCAGGACCTGGTCATAATCCGGGCGATCATTCAGATCAACGTTGCTGCTCATGGTGTGTTCCTGTTTTTTTACTGTGGTTTGTTTTGGTTGGGTGCCAGTGGGTGTAGGGGGCATTAGTCCGCGTCTGCTGCTGGGGGTGCTTGTCTGGGGTCGCCGTGAACCCCTCCATGGGGGCTTGGCCTCGGCATCCATGCCTCGGACATCCCCAGACAAGCACCCCCAGCATCAGACGCTTACATTTGTGCCACCTTAAAATCCCATAAATTAAGACTGCAATCAGACAAACACCCTGGGTCCAAGCGGCCATTTTTGGGCCATAAATTCTTTCAGTCGGCAATGTCGTGAAGGGCCGTGGGGGAGTTTCGTGGAACAGCGGGCATGGATGCCCGCGGCCTGTTTAGCGGCACAGGGATGTGCCTCTAAACAGGGTGTAACGAAACTCACGCTCGGCCCGAACCACTGCCACAAAAGTGCTAAAGCAAAGGCAGCTTGAGCCACAAAACCCTAACTAGCCGCGCTCGGACAAAGGCACGAATTTCCGTAACTCGGGGCCGGTGTAGTCGGCGCTGGGACGGATAATTCGGTTGTTTTCACGCTGTTCTTTGATGTGGGCGGTCCATCCGCTGACTCTCGACATGACGAATATCGGTGTGAATAAAGCGGTAGGGATGCCCAAAGCGTGATAGGCGGAGGCGTGGAAGAAATCGGCGTTGCAGAAGAGTTCTTTTTCGCGCCACATGACTTCTTCGCAGCGAACGGAGATGTCGTACAGTTTTGTGTCGCCACTTTGCTCGGCGAGCTTGCGCGACCAATCTTTGATGATGGCGTTGCGTGGGTCTTTGGTACGGTAAATCGCGTGGCCGAAGCCCATGATTTTTTCTTTGTTTTCGAGCATTTTCAGGAGTTGTTGCTCGGCGTCGTCCGGGTCTTTGAAGCTTTGGATCATTTCCATGGCGGCTTCGTTGGCGCCGCCGTGCAGTGGACCGCGCAAGGTGCCGATGGCGCCGGTGACGGCGCTGAATATGTCGGTGAGGGTGCTGGCGGCGACGCGGGCGTTGAAGGTGGAGGCGTTGAATTCATGCTCGGCGTAGAGGATGAGTGAGGCGTGCATGACTTTTACGTGAGTCGGGTCGGGTTGGCTTTGATGCAGCAGCGTTAAAAAGTGTTCGGCGATGCTGTCGGCGTTGCTGTCGGTTTCGATGCGTTTGCCGTCTTTGGCGTGGTGGTGCCAGTAGCAGATGATGCCGGGGAAGGCGGCGAGCATGCGTTCGATTTTGTCGTCCTGCTGGGTGAAGTCGTCTTCGGGTTCGAGGACGCCGAGCATGGAGCAGCCGGTGCGCATGACGTCCATGGGGTGGGCGCTGGCGGGGATGCGTTCGAGGACGTCGCGCAGGGCTTGGGGCAACTGTCGTTTTTGGGCGAGTCGGGTTTTGTAGTTGTCCAATTCGCTGGCGGTGGGTAACTCACCATGCTGCAGCAGGTAGGCAACTTCTTCGAATTGGGCTTGGTCGGCGAGGCTTTGTATGTCGTAGCCGACGTAGGTGAGGCCGCTGCCGTCTTTGCCGACGGTGCAGAGCCGGGTTTCTCCGGCAACCTGTCCTCGTAGACCGGCGCCGCCGAGTGCTTTCTTAACCATGATTGACCTCCGGTTGTGTTCTTGTGTCGGGGTACGGCTTTGTTGAAGCCCCTTGATTGCTTTTCGTTAAGTTGGTTGCCTAGGTGTGTGATCCTTAGGCTACTTTATTGCCATTGGTCCGTGCCTACTGCCGGGGTAACCTCTCCGGGGTCGCCGTGTACCCGTCCATGGGGGCTTGGCCTCGGCATCCATGCCTCGGACATCCCCGGAGAGGTTACCCCGGCATCAGTCACTTGCATCTTAGCCCCCCTCGGGTAGCTAACGCGGACCACAGCACAGTAAAACAGTAAAAGCCCTTACTCTGTTTTAGTACTGGCGAACAGTGCGTCCAACTTGGCTTCGTAGTCGTGGTAACCGAGTACATCGTAAAGCTCCATGCGGGTTTGCATGGTGTCTACAACGGCTTTCTGGTCGCCGTTTTGGTGAATGCTTTCGTAAACCTGGAGTGCCGCTTTGCTCATGGCGCGGAAGGCGCTGAGTGGGTAGAGCACCATCCCGACGCCGACTTCACCAAGTTCCTGTTGGTTGAACAGGGGCGTTTGGCCGAATTCAGTGATGTTGGCGAGTACGGGCACGTCTAGGGCGTCGGTGAAGGCTTTGTAGTCTTCGAGGGTGTGGACGGCTTCGGCGAAGATGCCGTCGGCACCGGCTTCGACGCAGGCGGTGGCGCGGTCGATGGCGGCTTGCAGACCTTCCTGGGCGAAGGCGTCGGTGCGGGCGATGACGAAGAATTGGTCGTCGTGCCGGGCGTCGACGCAGGATTTGATGCGGTCGACCATTTCAGCTTTGCTGACGATTTCTTTGTTGGGGCGGTGGCCACAGCGCTTTTGGAGGACCTGGTCTTCGATGTGAATGGCGGCGACGCCGGCGCGTTCCATTTCACGAATGGTGCGGGCGATGTTGAAGACGCCGCCGAAGCCGGTGTCGATGTCGACGAGCAGTGGCAGGTCGGTGGCGGCGGTGATGCGGCGGGCGTCTTCGGTGACGTCGTTCAGGGTGGTGACGCCGAGGTCGGGCAGGCCGAAGGAGGCGTTGGCGACGCCGCCGCCGGATAGGTAAAGGGCCTGGTGACCGGCTCGTTCGGCGAGCATGGCGCAGTAGGCGTTGACGGCACCGACGATGGGCAGCGGCTTGTGGTTTTTCAGGGCTTGGCGAAAGCGGCTTCCGGCGGTCATGAGTGGGTCTCCTCTGACTCTGGTTGAAGTTGTTCGAGCACTCGGCGGGCGGATCTTATGTGACGCTTCATGAGCAGGGAGGCGAGTTCGCCATCGCGCTGCCGGAGTGCTTCGTAAATGCGTTGATGTTCTTCCAGGGCCTGGCGGGGTCTGCGCCGCCGGTGGGCGGACTGGAAGCGGAACATGCGTACCCGTTGGTACAGTTCGTCGCACAGCAGGCTGATGAGCCAACGGTTTCCGCTGGCTTGGATGATTTTGAAATGAAAGTCGAGATCACCGTCCTGCTGAATGTAGAACCGGTCGTCCTGATCTTCCAGGTAAAGAGCGTGACGTTCTAGGACAGCGCCGAGTTCGTTGAGTTCGGTATCGGTCATTCGCTCGGCGGCGAGTTCGCAGGCGAGGGATTCGAGGTTTTCGCGGATCTGATACAGCTCGATGAGTTCCTGGCGGTCGAAACCGACAACCTGGGCACCTACGTGGGGGATTTTGCGGACGAGTTTGCGGCTTTCGAGTCGGTGCAGGGCTTCACGCAGTGGGCCGCGGCTGATGCCGAGTTCGCGGCTGAGGTCGGATTCGCGCAGGCGGCTGCGGGGCGCCAGTTGTCCGGTGACGATGGCGTCCAAGAGCTGTTGGTAGATTCGGTCGACTTGAGTTCTCGATTCCGTCATTGTCTACAATATTTGTGTTTTTCGGCATTAAAGACCATTAACACCGAGATTACAACGTACTTTTGTAGACAATTAGTCGAATGAAGGAATGGGGGGGAGGCCTCCCCTCCCCCGGCTTTCCTTAGCGGTTTCCGGTATGGCGCCCTTTTACTGCTTTGTTATTTCGATATCGAATTCCACCGGATTGCTGTCGGAATTACCACGGTAATTCGTGCCATTAAAGATGCGAACCGCGTAGGTTCCAGCAGATAGGACTTTGGTCATCTCCGTACTGGTACTGTTGGTGCCAGGGCCGCCCGTGAAATCCAGACGTTCCTGGTCGTTGTAGAAGGTGATACCGCCGGAGTCGTCTTCATCTCCAAACAAACCAATGCGCAGCGAACCGCTGCCGCCGTTGCTGTAATTGTCCGCAAGAATGCGGTATTCGCCACTTTGACTGACGGTGAACTGATAATAGGCGTAGGCGGACATATCCGACCCGGTGGTGACGTTGTTACCAACCGTCCCTCTGTGTGTCTGGTCGAGAGTGAGTTGAACGGCTTCATCGAGTCGGGGGCCGCCTTCGGAGACCAGGAACCAGTTGACGAGGAGATGGTTGGGGCCGCCATCGCCGTAGGAGGGGGAAATGTAGGATTCAAGACAGTGGGCTTCGTTGGCGTCGAGCCGGTCGGTCACGCCTTCGGCGTGGCGGTTACCACTGCCCTGCCCGTAGCTGATGCCGCGATAGTCGCAGCCGTCCCGCTCATCGGCGTCGCGGTCTCGGTATAGCTCCCATTCGTTGGTGAAAGGGCTGTCTTCGTCGGCGTCGACGCTGACTTCGAGCCAATAGTGTCCGGCGGTCTGGGCGACGAATACGGCGGCGGTGCGGCGGTCACCGGGGTAGTTGTGACGATAGAACTCGGCCTGGGACTGTTGTTGGGTGCAAAAAACGGGTCGATTCCCGGCGTTGAGGTGCTGCAGGGCGCATTCGTCGAGTTTCCAGGCGAAGTCGGACTGGGTGGAATTGGGTGGCTCGGTGCTGTACTGGTTTTTAAGAGCCAGACGGGCATCGCTGAGCAGAGTGTCGTCCTGTTCGGCGTTGATCTGGCTGAACGCTTCGATTCCGTTACCGTTGATGGCGCCGTCGTCAGAGAAGTCATCGGCTATTGTGTCGAGTTGGCTTTGGTCGATACCGGCTTTTAATAGGGCGGCGGAGAACATCAGCAGGTTGGAACTGTCTTCTTCTGTGCTGCCAGCGGCCTGAAGCAGGTTCAGTTCGGTGGGGTTGGTGTCCAGGTCAAAGGCGGTTTTCAACTCGGTTCGTCCCTGTGCCAGGGCGGTGTCAAAGCCCTCGCCCTGCCCCATCAACACCTTGACGCGCTTGGCAATGAAGTGGGTGTAGAGGTTGACGTTGGTGGCCAGGGTTTGGCCATCGGCGAGCGGTGTTACCGCGAGCAGACGACGGTCCGTACCACTGAAGTTGGCCTGAACTTCGTTGAAGAAAGTGCCTTCTATGGCCAGTTGGGTGGCCCCCTCCCAACCGAGGCTGGTGAACTCGAACCGGCCACGCTCGTTGGTTTCGGTGGTGGCCTGCTCGGCACTTAGGCTACCGTCGTTTTCCAGGCGGGTGGCGGTGACGGTCTGCCCCAGTTGGAAGGGGCCTTTTTGCGCGGAGCCGGAAGTGGAACTCGAGGCGGCGTTATCGGTCTGGTCATTGCCTTCACCCTCGGAGCCGCTGCTGTTGCATCCCACCAGCAGGGCTGCGACGAGCATAAAAACCGAGGTCTGAACGCTGAGTGTTGTAGCCATGGTCAACCTTTTTAAACTGTTGGTGTGTGGTGAACGAGTCAGCATTGGCGGCGACGGAATCGGCCCAGCAGGCCGAATGTCAGCAGGGCGATTGGTCCAAGCACGCCACCGCCGCCGGTGTCTTCGGTGGTTTCGTTTTCCGGTTCCTCACCGTCGGCGTCATTGTCTCCTGTACCGTTATCGCCACCCTCCGTGTTGTCGCACAGCTGGTTTGAACCATTCTGAATGATCACCAAATCGGCTGGGTCGGTGGAGTTGTAGTAAGGCGTACCGGCGACGGCGAGATCGGCTTTGGCGTCGCCGTTCAGGTCGGCGGCAGCAACCGCTTGAGCGTAGGCGTCGCAGCTTTCCACCGCTCCTGTCTGTTCCTGAAATTGGCCGTTTCCGTCGCCCAGATGCAGCCTGATCGCCCGGCCGTCGGCGATGATGAGGTCGTCGTGAGTGTCGTTGTCGACATCCGCGATCTCGATACGGATGCCGTTAAAGTCCAACGAAGAAGGGCTGAAGGTGCCGCCGGTATTGGTCCAGACGGAATGCTGGTTACCGGAGACAGAGACTGTTGGCATGCTGTTGTAGTGGGTGCCGACGACATCCAAATCGCCATTGCCATCCAGGTCGGTGAAGCCAATGTCACCGATGTCCCAGTCCGTCTGCAGGAAGGCCGACAGCGCGGCAAGTTCGGAACCGTCGTGCCGCCAAACCTGAATGCCGCCTGGGTAATCGGTGTCCGTGTCGCCATCTGAGACGCTGTAAGGCGTACAGCCTATTACAATCTCGTCCCCGGCAGAGCCAGCCAGATCGGCGTTTGCCACCGAGGTGCATTTGTAATCGCTCATGGTGTGCTGGTCCGGGTCGGTTGGGTAGCCGCTGGCCGAACCGTACCAGACCGACAGTGTGGAATGGTGGGTCAGAAAGCCGTCGTGCGTCAGCGCGACCAGGTCCAAGTGGCTGTCATTGTTGAAATCGCCTGCGGCCCAGCCTCCGACCTCCTCACCGGAAAGACTGATATGGGCGATTTCCGAGAAGCCACCGCTACCGCTGTTTTCGAGAATGTGCGCGGTGGCGGTTTTGTAGCTGGATGCCCCCGCCATCATGAGATCGGGGATATTGTCGCCATTGGAATCGACCACCTGAAGGTTGGAAGTGTAGCTATTGCCGAGATCAACCCCGGCATTGGAAAACCGGCCGGTACCATCGTTCAGCCACAACTCACCATAATCGTCGTATTGACCAAAGACGAGATCCTGATCGCCATCATTGTCCGCATCGAGTGCGACTACGGCGTAGGACGAATCGTCCGAGAGGGCTTGAGTGGGTTCGAAAGTGGCGGCGTAAGCAAAACCACCCAGAGTGAATGCACTAAGAGTGAGAACGACCCCTGTCGGGGAAATCGAAACGAACATGCGGCCTCCTGCTGCGACTACGTTATATCAGCAGGCCAAGCTACCCTCGGTATCGAGTCTTGTCTGTGGTGCAGATGCACCACATTCAGGAGGCGTGTTGGTTCAGGCCTTGGGGTGTAAGCGACGTATCAACGCCACTTTGTCGTGTACGTCCAGTTTCTGATAACAACGCGCCAGCAGGTTGCGCACGGTAGCGGGCGACCGACCGAGGCGTTGGGCGATTGCCTTGTAATTCAAGCCACCGGCGTAGAGTTCGGCGACCTCACGCTCCCGGGGGGAGAGGGCGTCCAAGGAGGAACCTATTTCCAAGCGGACCAGATAACTGCTTCCCAGCCATTGCGCCCGGGCTTCCAGGCCACCGGCACGCCAGCAGCCTGTTTCACGCAAAGCCTCCATCACCGGGCCGGGCAGTCGGGCGTGGTGGTTCCAGTGATCGCGCAACAGAGTTTCGAAAGTGGGTTGGCTGGTTTGTACCACGCCACCGGCGCTTACCATGGCGACGGCCTGGCTGGGGTTGGCGAGCTTTTGCAGATAGATACGCTGGTTCTGTCGTTGCGCCTGAATGAGGTGAGGCAGAACCGCTTGAGTGATGCCCCGTCCCCATTCCGTGTAGGGATAGGCCGGGTCGGTATGGCACAGCGCAATGAAGCTGACGTAATTGGATTGGGGCTCGTTGATAATGGTCGCCATCAACTGGTGAATGCCATAACGGCGCCAGTGTTCATTGAATGCCAGGCTGTCCCGGTAACCGGGAATCTCACCGATATGGTGAACTTCGCCCATCCGTCCGAGGTTCATGTCACATAAGGGGTCGACCTCGCGAACTTGGTGCCAGTCCGTCAGGATGCGGCTGTCCTCGTTCCAGACGACCAGATCGGTGATGTTGCGCTGGGCGGCATGACCGCCACCCCAGGCCGCGCAGTCCGAAGGCAGCAACCGGGCGAGGTGACGCAGGCTCTGACGTTGAAAATCACCCGGGGCGCACTCTTCCGCGTCTCGGTACAGCTGCAACAGAAACTCATTGTATTGGGTCAACACTTCTTCCATTGAAACCTGACAACTCCTATCGGGAATGGAATCCGGCGTTTGTACCCCGGAACGTGATCAGGGTAGCATCCGGTGAGATTCTGTCTCAACCGACCCGGAGCCTATGACCGAAGACACCAAAAAACGAGTGGCCATTCGCCTTCAGGATGCGCCGATGGACATCGTTCAGGGTAATACCGACCACACCCTGTACGAGAACTTGGAGCACCAGGGCCTGGTGCTGAGGAAAGCCTGCGTTAACGGCGCCTGCGGTGTGTGTCGCTGCCGTTTGATGTCCGGCGCGGTGGATTATCGGGGTCGCCACCCCTATGGATTGAACGGCGGTCAGCAGGCCGATGGCTGGATTTTACCCTGCATTGCCTTTCCAAAAGGCGACCTGCGACTGGCGCACCTGAGGCTGGTGAAATGACGCCCGCCGCTCTGGTGTCTACAATATCGGGGATTCCTCACTAATACAGGCCGGGCATGAGCGACGAGCGTTTTGATATCTATTTCAGGGGCGACATTCTGGATGGCTTCTTCATTGATTTCGTCAAAGCGGATATGGCCCGGCTGTTCAAAACCGAGGAAAGCCGACTTGCGCCCTTTTTCACTGGTCGCCCCCACCCGGTCAAACTCAAGGTCGACAAAGCCACGGCTGCGAAATACCAAAAAGCGCTGACAGAGATCGGCGCCAAACCGGTGATCGTTCCCGCCGGTCAACCAGTGCCGGAACCTGAACCGGCTCAGACTGGAGAAAGTGGGCGGGACACCCCAGAGCAGGCCGAAGACTGGTCCATTCTGCCGCCCGGAAGCGACATCGGCGAGCACCGTGATGTTACGCCGGTTCAAGTCGACACCAGTGCACTGAGCGTGGCCGAAGTGGGTGTCACCCTGGTTGAAAACCCGGAAAGGCCGGAGCCGGTGAGCGTGGATATCTCCGGTTTATCAGTAGGTCAGGTCGGTGAGCGTTTGGTGGAAGAAGACAATACGCCACCTCCCCCGGCCCCTGATACGTCACATTTGAAGCTGGAATAAAAATTCACCGATACCGCGCATGGGTTTCATACCAATGCGCCTTGTCGGCGTACATTCGCTCGTCGGCCTTTTTCAGTATTTCCCGCCCACCGTCCTGAGCGGAGTTGGCGACTCCCAGGCTGAGTTGAATGGTAAGGTCTATCCGCCTTCCCTGTTCGGTCTCCACCGTCAGCGTCCGACCGCGCACATAGCGATCTATCCGGTCCGCCAGGGCCGTGGCACCTTCAAGCGTGCTGTCCAGACAAAGAATCACGAATTCGTCGCCCCCAAACCGGAAGACCCGGTCCCCCCGGCGGGACACAGCCATCAGCCCTTCGGCCACGGCACGAATCAGTTGGTCACCGGCGGCGTGTCCGTGTTGATCGTTCACTTTTTTCAGGCCGATCAAATCGATCAACACCACCGAATAGTGGATGGAGGGGTTGTTTTGCTGAACAGCGTCGACCTCTTTCAGTTCGCGGTCCAGACAGGCCCTATTGAATGCACCGGTAAGAGCATCCCGCTCCGCCGCTTTTTTCAGTTCCTGGCCCAGTTGCAGATTGACCAGGCTCGTACCCAACTGATCGAGCAGCAGCTTGAAGGTTTTGGTCTCCGTTTCCGTCAGTTGTTTGGCCTGAACGAGCAATAGACCCTGACTGAAATTGATGGGTGATTTCAGCGGAAAAACAAAATAACCGGGCTGGCTGCCATCACCCTCCAGATAATAGCCGACGGGCAGGTTCTGCCGGGCTCGAACCAGGCGTCGCAGCATCCAGACACGTTGGCTTTCGACCATATTCTCAGAAAAGGCCGCGAACTGAACGGTTTCGAGTCGGTTGCTGTCTCTCAGAACAAACCCGAAGGAATAGTCGGGTTTCAACGCCCGAAATTGTTTGAGCGCGCCATCGACCAAGGCGTCCATGTCTTCCGCTTCATCGGCCAGCGCTCTGAGCTCCAACAGCGCTCCAAAGAGCATGTTCTTGGCTTCGGCATCCTGTTTCACCACCACCAATCGCTGATTTTGAGTGTAAAAGACCCATGCCGTACTGAGGATATAGGTCTGCAATGCGACCATGGTCAGAATATCGATTCCCAGAGGGGCGTCCGGCCGCCAGTAAAACCCGACCAACACGCCACAACCGACAAGCCCGGCGAGGTAGCTGCCAAGAGCGTTCCGCAGTTGGATAAGCCCGCCGGTCATGGTGTTGTTCAGTATGGTGGCCGCCAGCAGGGTATAGGAAATCCAGCCGGAGAACTGGATAAGCGTGGTGTAGCCTCCCAACATGAAGGCGTCGAACATCATCCAGCGCACTTCCAGGCTGCGTCGTGCCTGGCGTTTGCGCTCGATCAAAGGCAATAAATGAGGATAAACCAGAAAAAACAGTGCGGCGGGAACCAGGTGCCACCAAGACCAATCCCGCTCGACAACAAGCCAGGCGATTGCGATGAAGATGGCACCGAAACCAAACACCCGGGGCAGGTAGTTAACACGGGTCATGCGCGGCAGTGTACGCCTTGGATCGGCCATTAGATTTCCTGTTCCGGCTGGCTGAGCATTTGTTCACTTTTGCGAGGTTGCATCAGTATAGACCCTGGCAGTTTATCCAGACACATGGATTTCCAGGACTGTTCCTCATGGATTGCAGCGTTCCACGCCCTGCCTTGCCGAGAAATTGGCAAAGTACGGTTAAAACCCCTAGCATTGCCGCTCACGCTGAACCGCACGATCCATGTCCCGCACACCTAAAGAAACACCACCCTCGCGCCCATCCCAGTCCGCATTGAGTGAACCGGTATTCCGCCTCTATTTCCTCGCCAGTTGTTGCGCCACACTGGCGGTGTGGATTGTCCGCTTCCTGATCGGCTGGACGGCTTGGACATTGACCGAATCCGCTCTTTGGGTCGGTGCCGCGAGCGTAATGCTGCTGGCACCCACCGTCTTTTTCTCGCCGCTGTTCGGCGTACTGTCCGACCGGGTCGATACCCGCAACGGCATGGTCGCCACAGCGGGCTGCAATGTGTTGATTTGTCTTACCATCACCTTTCTGTTTGCGATGGAATGGTTGACCACTCCGGTTCTGTTGTCGGTGGCGCTGGCTTTTGGCTGTGTTACCTCGGCGCATCACCCTATGCGGCTAGCGCTGATGCCCAGGATTCTCCGGCGTGATCTGCTGCCGAGTGGCATTGGGTTATCCGCCATTGTCTTCAATACCTCCCGTATCATCGGTCCAGCTCTTGGTGCATGGATACTAAGCCTGCTCGAAGCCCAGTGGGCTTTCGCTTTGGCAGCCGGTCTCTTCGCCGTCACATTGGGGTTGCTGACTCGAGTCCCCTCAGCCAAACCTGAGCGCCCCGAGAAGAGAGAGACTCTACTGACCGATTTACGGGCGGGTTTTAGATTTATCAAACACTCGCCGCTGATCCGGCTGGTGCTGATGATGACTCTGGTGAACGGTTTGCTCGGCCGTACAGTCATGGAGTTGTTACCCGCCATTTCCGGCCAGTTGGCCGGTGGCACGGCCGGGGCTCTGGCCACCCTCAGTGCCGTGGCTGGCGGTGGCTCCATTCTGGGCGGCTGGATCATTTCGAAACAAAGAGGCGACACCCGCAGCATCAGTCGCCTGGTTTTCACAGCGCTGTTGGCCGGCTCACTGGTGCTGTTACCGGTGATTCAGCTGAGGGGGCTGGCATGGCTGGTGCCAGTGATCGTGTTGTCCTCCCTGTGCATGACCATCATCGGAACCGGCTGCCAGGCCTTGGTGCAATTGGTGGTCAATAACGCTTTCCGGGGACGGGTCATGAGCGTCTGGACGGTCATCAGCATGGGTGGCCCCGCACTCGGCGCCTTTGCCATGGGCGGCATCGCCGATGCGTTGGGTTTTGGAATCACTTTCATCGGATTTGCACTCGCAGCCGTGGTCGCCACCCTCTTGTTGTGGCGCCATCGATATCGGTTCCAGGACGCCGATCACCATTAACTCTTTAGCGGTATCGACTGATTATTCCTTCCCCGTCTGCGGTAATGGTTTTCGTACAAAGTAAGACAAAATGTGACCTGCGCCACCTTTTTGCACGGGGCAAAGTGGTGCAAACTGCTATTATTTGCAAAGACGTACGTCGGAAGGAACACCATAGTGCATTTGGGTAATACGCCCGAGGAAATCGAACTGCAACGCAAGTTGCTGTTGATGCGTTTTTTCGCCGTGGCCGGTAACCTGGTCATGATTCCTTTGATGTTTTTCTCTTTTTACGCCCGTCGTTGGGAAGCCGCCATCATCTTGCTGTTGGTGGTTGTTGGTGTGACCGCGGTAATCATTCTGGCTCACAAGCGGCAACGAACAGGGCTAGCCGGTCGTGCGGTGGCGCTCGTGCTTTGGGTGTTCTCGCTCTACCTGACGATCACCGGTGGGGTGGAAGGCACCGGCGTCTATTTTTCCTTCAGCCTGGTGGTGTTGATGATCATGATCGCCGGGATGAAAACCGGTCTTCTGCTTGGGCTGGGCTACTGCGCCATCACGTTTTTCTGTTTCTGGCTGGACCCTTCCTTTGTTTATGCCTATGAAGAAGGGACCCGGGTGCGCATTGGCGCCTCGACCGCTTTTATCGTTTTGCTGACTCTGGTCGCCGAGTGGATTCATCTGCAATCTTACGCAGCTATCAAATTCACTGCGGAAACGCACCGCCGCAATTCCCTGACCGATCCACTCACCACGCTTATCAATCGCGCGGGTTTGGAGCGCGGACTGAAACAATGGTCGGACCCGCGCCAACCGGCGGTTGTCGCCTTGATCGATATTGACCATTTCAAGAGCATCAACGATGAGTTTGGTCATGATATCGGCGACAAGGTACTGTCCACCTTTGCCAAGGTGCTGCGTAACAACGTTAAACAGGACGATCTGGTTTGCCGTTGGGGCGGGGAAGAGTTTGTCATTCTGTTCGAGGATGTATCGGAACGACAGGCCGCCGAGGTGGTGGATTCGCTGCGTGACCTCGTTGCCAGCCGGACATTCACCTTTGGCGAACAGGAGGTTAAAGTTCAATTCAGCGCGGGAGTGGCAGCATTCGAGGGGGATGCCGGGTTTCATGACGGCCTGAAACGGGCAGATCAGCGGGTTTATCACGCCAAACGGACCGGTCGCAACCAGGTGATTGCCGACGACCCGTTGCTCAGCGAGTTGTAAACAGCTGTTTTTTCAGCGCGTCGATCTCGTTTCGCAACTGCTGAACCTCTTCCAACAGGTCGAGCGCGACGGCGACTCCGGCCCAGTCCAGCTCCAGCTCCCGGCGCAATCGATTGGCCCGCTGTAGGCGGGCCAATGCCGGGTCGGGAAAATGCCAGTCGTCCCCTTTTCCATTCGGTGTCACCAAGCCGAGATCCACCAGCTCCGCGATGACCTCCCGACTCAGCGCTGTACGTTCGCATACATCGGCAAGGCTCCAAAACGCCTCTTCGCCGGTGAGTTCGCGTTCCGTGACCACGATCGTGGTGACTTTCGTGCTCATGAACGCGCCTCCAGGGTTTTACGGGGATTAAAGCCCGCTTCAAGCTGGGCCAGTTTCCGATAGAGCGTCAGGGCTTCTTCGGAATGCTGGTCGGGCACTGTGACTTGTAAAGTCACCAGCAGGTCGCCGGCGGGGTTGCGTCCGAGCCCTTTGCCTTTCAGCCGCATTCGTTTGCCACTGGCGGACCCTTTTGGAATGGTCATCTGTACCTGGCCTGCGAGGGTGGGCACTTTGACTTTGGCGCCCAACGCGGCTTCCCAGGGGGTGATCGGCAGTGTCAGCAGCAGGTCTTTGCCTTCCACGCCAAAGGTTGGGTGAGGGGCGAGTTCGATCTCGAGGAAGAGGTCTCCGGCGGGGCCTTTGCCCACGCCGGGGCCGCCCTGCCCGGCCAGGCGAATGCGCTGGCCGGGGATCACGCCGGGTGGGATTTTGACGTTGAGGGTTTTGCTGTGCCGGTGCATGCGGCCATAGGCGTCGACTTCGGGTACCTGCAGTTTGATGTGCCGTTGCACTCCGGAGACAGCTTCTTCGAGGAAGAGGGCGATTTTATGGTGCATGTCCTGCCCTCGCTGGCTGAAGGAGGTTTCCCAGTCGGCTCCGCCGCTTTGGGTGCGCCGTCCGCTGCCCATGCCGCCGAAGATGGATTCGAAGAAGTCGGTAAACTGGCGGCTGAGGTCTTCGTTGTTGTAGGTCTGGCCGCCACTGGCTCCGGCGGCGTCCTGGCGGAAGCTGCGTGCGCCGAGCTGGCGGATTTGGTCGTATTCGGCTCGTTTGGCTGGGTCGGCCAATACTTCGTATGCTTCGCCGACTTCCTTGAATTTGGCTTCGGCGTCGGTTTCTTTGCTGACGTCGGGATGGTATTTCCGTGCCAGCTTTCTATAGGCCTTTTTGATGTCGGCCGCCTCGGCTTTGTCGTTTACGCCGAGAATTTTGTAGTAGTCTTTGAACTCCATAGCCACAAAGCCCACCTGATGAAAACACTACACCCATAATGTGATCTTTCCACCACGTTACAAGCTCCCCTCTGCTTTTTTCTATGGCGTTGGTCCGTGCCAGGTGCCGGGGTGGTCTCCGCTGGGTCGGCGTTAATCCTTCCATGGAGCCTAGACCGCAGCATCCTTGCTGCGGACTACCCTGCAGAGACCACCCCGGCACCTGGCACTCGCTTCGTCTTTTCTCTCCTTCACTCTAATCCAGTAACTGCGCCACAGTCAGAGCCGCACGAAGTAACAAATCATCCTGCCAATTCGGCGCACTGAGTTGAACACTGAGATGTTGCCCATCCGAGTCTGTTCCAGCCGGAAACACGACCGCCGGGGAATCCAGGAAACTGGCGACCATGGTGAGTTTGAGTGTGGCCAGGTTGGTTTTGACGTAGAGGTCGTCGTTTTCCTGCAAAGGCGCCAGTTCGGGGGCGGCATGTGCGACGGTTGGGGAGAGGAGGAAAGCGCCTTCGAGTTGGGCGGCGAGTTCCTGCTGCAGGCGCTGCCGTTCGCGGTACAGGATCACGACTCGCTCGGGGGAGAGGTTGGCGACGGCGAGGATTCTGTTGCGAACGCGGGGGTCGAAGGCGTCGGCTGGGTGGGTGTGCAGCAGGGGGCTGTATTCTGCCAGGGCTTCGTAGCCGCCGAGCCAGCCGTATTGGTCGATGAGTGTGAGGACGTCCCGCGCGGCTTGGACGGGGCGGCGAATGAGTCGGATACCATTGGCTTGGAGCTGTTGGGCGACTTCGAGGGTGCGGTTTCGTACCGCTTCGCTGATCAGGGGTTGGTCCAGTGCGGCTTCGTCGAGTATCAGGGTGAGAGTGTCGCGGCTTTGGGGGGTGGGCAGGTGGGTTCGGCCGCTGCGCATGGCTTCGGTCAGTTGCAGGCAGTCTTCCAGAGTTTGGGCGATGGCGCCTATGGTGTCGAGTGTGCGGGCCAGGGGGCGGACTCCGGCCATGGGTAACCGCCCGACGCTGGGTCGGTAGGAGTAAAGCCCGTTGAAGGCGGCGGGTATGCGCAGGGAACCGGCGGTATCCGATCCGGTGGCGGCGGCGACGATGCCTTTTGCCACGGCGATGGCGGAGCCGCTGCTGGACCCTCCCGGTACTCGGGCCGGGCCGTTGCCCGGGGTGTGGTGTGGGGTGCCGTAGTGGGGATTCAGGCCGAGGCCGGAGAAGGCGAGTTCGGTCATGTTGGTTTTGCCGATGGGGATGGTGCCTGCCTGACCGGCGCGTTTCAGGCTTTCGGCGTCTTCGCTGGCCGGTTGCGTGATGACTTTGGCTCCGGCGGTTGTGATTTGGCCGCGTACGTCGAAGACGTCTTTCCAGGCAATGGGGATGCCGTCCAGCAGGCCGAGCCTTACTCCGGCCTTTTGCCGTGCGAGCGATTGGGTGGCTTCGAAACGGGCTCGCTCGGGCAGTAGATGGGTGAAGTCGGCTTCACTCTGTTGGGCCCGGCTTAAGGCTTCTTCGACCAGGGTGACGGGGTCGGTTTCGCCCTTTGCCAACCGGTCGGACAGCTGCTGTAGAGTGGGGTGTGCTGTCATCCTGTTAATCTCCCAGGGTTTGGATGGCTTCTACCGCTGCTTCAAAATAGTGTTCGTCGGCCAGGGTTTTGGCGCCCAACAGGGCGCCCTGGAGAAGCGCCAGTATCTGCCGGGCGCGGCGGGCGGCGAGGTCGGGGCTTTGGCCCGCTGCGGTCAACACCCTGGCCAGCCATTCCAGGTTCATGCGGTAAAACGCGGTGACGCAACTTTGAATCTCTTCCGGCAGGGATTCCTTTTCGGCGGCCAGCATCATGCAAATCGACATGCGATTGCTCCCCTGCTGCATTTCCAACCGATAAATGCCTATATAGGCGGCCAGCCGATCGGATGCTTCGGAATGTGCTTCATCGATGTCATCCAACGCTTGTGCGAAACGGTTTCGATAACGGCTGGCGACCGCCACCCCTAGATGGGCCTTGGTCGGGAAGTGATAGTGAACACTCGCACTCTTGATGCCGATCTGGCCCGCAATTTCCCGAAAACTGAAGGAGCCGTAGCCGCCGGTTCGTATGGCTTCTTCGGCGCGGTCCAGTATGGCTTCCGCTGTTTTGTTCATGTGGCTCCCGTTTACCTATCTACTGGAAGGTAGTCTATTGACAGCGTCAGTCTGTGTCACTATCGTAAATCTACCTATCAGTAGATAGGTTTATTTTCAGCCTTGGAGGAAAACCTCATGCCCAACCATTCGACTACTCAACTTGTTGTTCTGGGCAGCGGCCCGGGGGGATATTCCGCCGCTTTTCGCGCGGCCGATCTGGGCATGGAGGTGACGCTGGTCGAGCAATACCCGACTCTGGGCGGCGTTTGCCTGAATGTCGGCTGCATTCCGTCAAAGGCGTTGCTGCATTTGGCTGGGGTGATCGAGGAGAACGAGGCGGTGTCATCCCAGGGAATTCAGTTCGGCAGCCCCACGCTGGACCTTCCCGGCATCCGGGCGTTCAAGAATGGCGCTGTCGACAAGCTGACCCAATCCGTCAAGGGGATGGCCGAGGGGCGTAAGGTTCGAGTGGTACAGGGTTATGGCATCTTTGCCGATGACCACACTCTGACCATACAACAAGCAAACGGTACCGAAACCCGTCTGGAGTTTGAGCAGGCGATCATCGCTGCAGGCTCCCGCACTGTTCAACTGCCCTTTCTACCAGAGCAGGATGCCCGTATTTGGGATTCTACCCGCGCGCAGGACATTCAGGACATCCCCAATCGGTTGCTGATCATCGGCGGTGGCATCATCGGTCTGGAAATGGCGACCGTTTACCGCGCCTTTGGCAGCCGGGTGACAATCGCGGAAACAGCCGATCAGTTGATTCCCGCTGCGGATAAAGACTTGGTGACCCTCTACAAACGTCACAATCAAAACCGGTTTGATATTCGTCTTTCCACTCGGGTGGAGGCTGTTTCCTCACGAGAAGACGCGCTTTACGTGCGCATGACGGACAGCCGGGGGGACAGTGTTGTAGAGCCATACGACGCGGTATTGGTAGCTGTCGGGCGTCGGCCCAATGGCGACCGGATACAGGCGGAACGGGCCGGAATCGCGGTGGATGAGCGCGGGTTTATCTCGGTGAATGAACGCCAACAGACCAATAAGCCCCACATCTTCGCCATTGGCGACATCGTCGGTCAGCCGATGCTGGCCCACAAGGCCAGCCACCAAGGCCATGTCGCCGCTGAAGTCGCGGCCGGTCACCCTGGGGTCTTTGCACCCAAGGTCATCCCGTCCATCGCCTATACCCATCCCGAAATCGCCTGGACCGGACTGACCGAGCGCGAAGCTCGCGCGCAGGGGCTGCAAGTGGCCACGGCGGCCTTTCCCTGGAGTGCCAGTGGTCGTGCCCTGTCGTCCGGTCAGACCGTCGGTCGCACCAAGCTGATTTACGACCCCGATACCGACACACTTTTGGGGGCGGGCATTGTGGGTGCGAATGCGGGCGAGCTGATTGGTGAACTGTCCCTCGCCCTGGAGTTCGGCGCCAGCGTGGAAGACATCGCCCTGACCATTCATGCTCACCCCACCCTGCATGAAACCATTGGTCTGGCGGCAGAGTTGGCCGGTGGCACCATTACCGATCTGCCCAACCCCAAAGCCAGGAAAGGGCAACGAGCACCGGTTGCATCCTGAAGGATTGGCGCCATCTGAAAGACCTAGTGCCAACCAAGGAGCCACAATGAGTACTCTCGTTATTGGAGCCAACGGTCAGATCGGCCGTTTGCTGGTCGACAAGCTGGTAAAACTGGGGGACCCGCCCAAAGCCCTGGTCCGCACCGAAGAACAGGCGGAGCATTTCGCCAAACTGGGCGCGACGCCGGTTATCGGGGATCTGGAAGGGGATTTTTCATCGGCTTTTACCGGCTGCAGCCAGGTGGTGTTTACCGCCGGGTCGGGCGGCAAAACAGGGGCCGACAAAACCATTCTGGTGGATATGTGGGGCGCCATGAAAGCCGTCGACACCGCCTTGAACGCCGGTATTCAGCATTTTGTGATGGTCAGTTCCCGGGGTGCGGAAAATCCTGAACAGGGGCCGGATAAGATCAAACACTACACGGTATGCAAGAAAATCGCCGACGACTATCTGCTGCGCAGCGGTTTGGCTTATACCATCCTGCGACCGGGGAGGCTCACCAATGACCCCGCCACCGGCCGGTTTGCCTCGCAATGGCCGGCCGACCCGGATGACCAGTGGATTCCCCGGGAAGATGTCGCCGACACCATCCTTTATTGCCTGAACGAGCCCTGGACCATCGGCAAGATCTTCCCCCTCTTTCACGGCGACAAGCCACTTGAGGAAGCCTTGGATTAAGGGTTCAGTGCTTGGGCTCGGAGAGCCGGTCCAACCTCAGACGCTCTCGCTGATCGAACAACCGGCGGCTGGTCACCATCACCGCAAGCAGGGTGCCGAACCCGGTGCCAACGGTGATGGTGAACATGATCAGGATTTGGTATTTCACGGCCAGAGTCGGCGGGCTGCCCGCAAGAATCTGACCGGTCATCATGCCAGGCAGGCTGACTATCCCGGCGGCGGCCATGGCGTTGATGGACGGAATCATTCCCGCGCGCGCGGCTTCCCGCCGTAAATCGCCTACCGCCTCTTGCCAGCGTTGCCCCAACATCAGACGGGCCTCGATGACCTGACGCTGGCGCCAGACCCCGTCCGTTAACCGGTCCAGGCCGATGGCCACACCGGTCATCGTATTGCCCAACATCATACCCAGCAGCGGGATGGCGTACTGGGGGCGGTACCAGGGGTCCGGGCCGATAATCACCGTCAATGTCAGCACCGTAACGGTAAAGGACGAGACGAACATGGAGGCGATGCCGATGCCAAAGGCCCACCCCTGCTTTAAGCGTCGACTCTGACGCGCCATCACCTCGCGGCCGGCGACAGCCAGCATGACCAAGGCCAACAACAGCATCCAAATAAAAGACCCCAGGTTGAACAGTGCTTCCAACACCAAACCGATCAATGACAGTTGCACAGCGGTACGCACCGCGCCAATCAGGATCGAGCGCCCGACACCCAGTCGGGCGACGAAAGAGACAGCCGCCAGGGCGACCACAAGCACGGCGGCCAATCCCAATTGCCATTCGCTCAGTTCGATGACCGGCACGGCACCTCCTTAAGAGTCGAGCCTTCGATTACACAGTGACGATCAGCCACCCGCGCTATCTGATCCTCGTCATGGGCGACCCATATCACCGGCAGGCCATCGGACCGAATGCGTGCCAGCAGCCATTGTTCAGTCAATTGGCGGGAGCGGCCGTCCAGATTGGCCGTGGGTTCATCCAGCAACAGCGCACGGGGTGACTGCCTGAGCGCCCGCCACAATGCCAGGCGCTGCTTTTCGCCAGTGGACAGCCGGGAGATTTCCCAGGACAGGGGATTATCGGAAAAACCCAATTCACGCCAACCTTCGTCATCGCCTTCCGGCAAGTGCTCCCCAACCGTGTCGTACCACCATTGGCTTTCGGCTGGCACCATCATCACCTGGCGCCGCCACTGACTGGCGGGCATCTCAGACTGGTGATCGTCATTCAGGCTGATCCTTCCTTCATGAGGATCCAAATCGGCAAGAGCCCGGAGCAAACGAGTTTTACCTGAGCCCGAAGGACCGGACAAACAGACCACCTGACCGGCTTCCACCGTCAGATTGAGATCATGCAAGAGCCCCACGGAGACGTGAGAGAGGTGCAACATGGGCATTCACGACTGGACCACATTTATCCAAACAGTGATCCAGAACGAAAGGAAGGTCAAGAAGGCTCAGTCACCGCCATCGGTGGCGGGCATCATGGAAGGCAGGGGCGCCTCGCGCTGATCCGCCTGATGGATAAGAACCTTAAGCAAACTGTACCAATGCCGGGCATCGTGATCGGCTTGGGCATGGCTGGCGCCGCCCCGGCGGGTGACATAGTCCAACAGGGTCAGGGTGTGCTGGGGGCGTGCAGGATCGTTGAGGATAAGCCGCAGGTCCAGACGCTGAACACGGTCTTCGCCGAGATCGGCCAGGTGGGCCGATACCGCTCCCAATTGCGGCAAACGCCCCAAAGTGGGTTTGGCAATAGCCTGGCTGCGGCGGGTCTTGGCAATCGTTCGACCGTTTTCCACGATTTCGCAAGCCAGTAGATCCTGATAATCCAGCGTACGGACGGCCGGAATACCGCCAAGGGTATAAGACAGGCGCAGTTTTTTGCGATGACGGTCGAAAGCCAGACCAGTCACTCCATCGGCTGAATAGAGAGTTTGTGTGGGCGTGAAATCCCGTCCCTGAAGGGGGTTTCGAGGCGCTTTTCTTGAGCTGAGACGAATCCCACGCAGATTCGCTGCAATCAACCCATACAGAAGCAGCAAGCCAAAACCCATCACTAGGTATGAAGCCAAATCCATTATCAGATTCTCTATTTTATTTTTGTGCTGAACGTCACATCTTTATAGAGGTAGGCGCGAATGTCAAAGGTTGGTCGTTTGAGAGGTAATTAGGTATTTATACCCAGGTGAATACCAGGTATTTTCGGAAACAATTAGTCTCGTTTCCGCAATCCAGCTCATGAAATGAGCCAACAAAAAAGCCCCCGGGCCTTACGGCACCGGGGGCTTTTTCAGAAATGCTGGCGGTGAGGGAGGGATTCGAACCCTCGATACGTTTCCGTATACACACTTTCCAGGCGTGCGCCTTCGACCACTCGGCCACCTCACCAGATTGTTCGCTGCGCATGCTGTGATGCGCAACGGCGGCGAACTTTATAGGATACGGATGCCCATTGCAAGTTTTTGATATAAAACAATCAGTTAGGCACTTTAATGTCTATCAATTCAAGGCCTTACAACCGGGAAACGTAATCGGCCGGGTTCAGCTCCGGCAAGGGTTTGTCCTCGCCGGCCGGGGTGCCCAGATAGATGAAGCCGACGATCACGTCGTCAGTTTCCAGCCCCAGCTTGGCTTTCAGGCTTGGGCTGTAGGCGGCGGTGCCGGTGCGCCACACCGCGCCCAACCCTATGGCGTGCGCGGCGTTGACCAGGTTGGTGCAGGCGGCTCCTGTCGCCAGAATCTGCTCGATGGGGGGTACTTTCGGGTGGTCGACAATCTTGGCCCAAGCGATCAGTACCAAAGGCGCTCTCAGCGGCGCATTCAGCAACTTGGTCAGTTGCTTCTCATCGATATCGGGGTGCTCGGTCTGCACGCAATGCGCCATCCACTCCCCCAGTTGGGTTCGTTTGTCATCACTCACTTCGATAAAACGCCAGGGCCTGAGCCAGGCATGGTCGGGTGCGCGAAAGGCCGCTTTGTAGAGTTCGGTCAGTTGCTCACGGCTGGGGCCGGGCTCGGTGAGGCGTGGGTGGGAGACCCGGGTTTGAATGTTGGTCAGTGTTTCTGCGTTCGAATGTTGGGGCATGGTTCACTCAGTGATTTCGCCATCGGAATCGGTTATGGTAGCCCGTCTGGCTTATTTAAAAAGTGCGAATATTTCAGGAACTTCCCTCAATGAGTAAGCGGCCTGTCGCCCAAAAGAAGAAAAAACCGACCAAACCGCCTGTAACACCCGATTTGGACCTATACGACGACTTCACGGTATTGCCGCTTTCGGCTGAGTTTAACTCCCGCTCGCTTATTTATCTAACACTGGCCGGTACATTGGTCAGCATTCTTTATACCGGTCAGATTTCCAATCTGTTCACCATCATCGTCGGCTTTTGTCTGCTTTACCCGACTCTGATCCGTTTCTTGAGCATGCCGCTGCGTCAGAACTATCCGAAGCAGGTTGGCTACACCCTGATGCTGTTCGACGCCTTCTTTATAGGCGCCATTCTGGTCGCCATGGGGTCACCCCTGGTGCCGACCATGTTGCTGCTGATCATGGCGAACGCCAGCTTCATCTGCGTGGGGCGCACGTCTTCTTACCTACTATGTCTGCTATTCGTGATTCTGGGTGGCAGTGTAATGTATGCCATCGAACCCGTGGCCTATCTGACCACCTCCAACACCCTGACGAATGTCATCGCAGGTCTGGGGGCGGGGCTCCATGTGGGCACCAACGCCTACTACACAGCCCAGCAGGCCCGATACCTTAAAACGACCCGGCAGGAATTGCATAACCAAAGCCATAAGTACCGGGCTTTGTCCCAGAAGCTCTCGAAGTACTTATCGCCTCAGGTTTGGGAAACCATCTTCCGCGGCAAGCGTGATGTAAAGCTGGAAACCCAGCGCAAGCGACTGGTGATCTTCTTCTCGGACATCAAGGGTTTTTCGGAAATCTCCGAGATGATGGAAGCGGAAGCCCTGACCGAGCTCATCAACACCTACCTGACCGAAATGAGCCGGGTGGTGATGAAATATGGCGGCACCATCGACAAATTCATTGGTGACGCCATCATGGTGTTTTTCGGTGATCCGGAATCCAAAGGCGCCCGGCAGGACACCCTGGCCTGCGTGTCCATGGCGATCGAAATGCGTAAAGTCATGCGGATATTACGCCAGCGCTGGCGGGCCCAGGGCATCCAGCATCCGTTGGAAATTCGCATGGGCGTCAATTCCGGCTACTGCACGGTGGGGAACTTCGGCGCTGAAACCCGAATGGATTACACCATTCTCGGCAAAGAGGTAAACCTGGCCTCGCGTCTGGAATCTTCGGCGGAGCCGGGCGAAATTCTGGTGTCTTACGAGGTCTATGCCCAGATCAAAGACAAGATTCTGTGCCGGGAAAAAGGCCATATCAATGCCAAGGGTTTCTCACGGCCGGTTCCGATCTATCAAGTGGTGGACTTCCGCAAAGACCTGGGCGCCAAGCACAGCTTCACCGAGTTGGAGCTGGAAGGATTCACCCTGTCCCTGGATATGGAAAAGGTTCGTAATTACGATAAAGATCGCATCATGGACGCCTTGGAGAAGGTGAAGAACTCGCTCAACAACACCAGCCCCTGAAACGCTACTGACGTGCCAGACGCCGGTTATCAGCCTGAAATTGCGGGTCGTTGCTGCGGTAGGGGTTAATGTCCAGCCCGCCACGACGCACATAACGCGCATAAACCGTCAGGCGCTCCGCCCCACACACCCTCATCACATCCTGAAACACCCGTTCAACGCACTGCTCATGGAACTCGTTGTGCTGGCGAAACGAGATCAGGTATTTCAACAACGCCGCCTGGTCTATTCTCGGGCCACTGTAGTCGATGACGATACTGCCCCAGTCCGGTTGGCCGGTCACCAGGCAGTTGGATTTCAGCAGATGGCTGTGAAGCGTTTCCGTCACTCTTTCATCAGGCGAGCACGCCAATAACGATGGGTCTGTCTCGTAGCAATCGGTTTCGATATCGAGTTCATCGATGCAGTGCCCGGGGAGCGTGGCGATGTCCGCACTGCTGCCCATCTGGCTCAGTGGCACCAGGGTGACACGGACCTCAGCGCCTGCGGCTTTCGAGAGGTCATTCGCCATTCGCTCGGCCGCTTCGCGCACGCTGCCCAGTTTGGTTTGGTTGAAAGAGTTCAGGTAAAGCTTGAACGACTTGGATTCGATCAGCCTTGGCGAGTCCGCCGGGATAAAAAACTCACCCATCGCTACCACCGGCTTACCCTTGGGGTTCAACCAGCTCAGCTCATAGGCATTCCAAATGTCAACGCCGCGAAAGGGCAAATCGCCTTGAATGCCTATTTCCGCCCGCTTGCCAGCCCGATCAATCGGGAACAGCAGGGTGGGGTCGTATTCGGCGATGTAAGCACTGGTTTTGCCCAGTGGTGAGTGTTCCGGAGTGGACATGGCACCCTCATTCGATCAGTTAGCTGCGCAGGCCGCGCCCGACGTGAAGCAGGTACAGCGCCCAACCCATCAGGACGCCCATAAAGAGAAATAACATAGCATAGGCCACCAGAATCGGGATGTCAGAAATCCCGAGAATGCCGTACCGGAAGGTGTTCACCATATACAGAATGGGGTTCAGTTTGCTGACCCATTGCCAGAAATCGGGCAACATCGATACCGAATAGAATACCCCGCCAAGATAGGTCAGGGGCGTCAAAATGAAGGTCGGCACGATGGTTACATCATCGAACTTGGTGGCGAAAATCGCGTTGATCAGTCCCGCCGTGGCGAACACGATGGCGGTCATCAAAATCACGCTGACGGTCACCCAAAGATTATGCACCTGCAAATCGGTAAACCACAGACTTAACAGCGTCACGATCAGACCACACGCCAACCCGCGCGCCACGCCACCGATAACAAAGCCCATCATGATCACCCAATTGGGCACCGGTGCGACCAGAAGCTCCTCGATGGACTTCTGAAACTTATTGGAAAAGAAGCTGGAGCTGACATTGCCATAACTGTTGGTGATCACACTCATCATGATCAGGCCGGGCACAATGAACTGCATATAGTCGAAGCCGTCCATGGAGCCGACCCGGCTGCCAATCAGGTTCCCGAAGATGATGAAGTACAACACCATGGTGATCGCCGGAGGCAACAGCGTTTGCATCCAAATGCGGGTAAAGCGCCGTACTTCTTTATAAACGATGGCGGAAAAGGCAACCCAATAGGGATGATTCACGCAGACGCCTCCTCTTGATTGGCCGTGGTTAAATCGACAAACAGTTCTTCAAGCCGATTGGTTTTGGGGCGGATGCTCACCACATCGAGCCCCGCCTGCTCGAACAGGGCGAATACCCGGTTCAGACTCTGACCATTGGTCAGGTCGAACTCGATGCTGTGTTCATCCACCAACCGACTTGCCAGGCCTTCCAGAGTGGGAGCCTTGCTCAATGTTCCGCGAACATCCGCCACGAAGGTGGCCCGCTGCTTTCCTTTCAACAGCTCTTTGGTGGGCGCCTGGGCAATGATTTCGCCGTGGTTGATGATGGCGATGTTACGGCAGAGGCTTTCCGCCTCTTCCAGATAGTGGGTGGTCAGAATAATGGTGGTGCCCTGGGCATTGAGCTGCGTCAGGAAGCGCCACATTGACCGACGGATTTCGATATCCACCCCTGCGGTAGGTTCATCCAGAATCAGCATCCGCGGCTCATGGACCAGCGCTCTGGCAATCATCAGACGGCGCTTCATGCCACCTGACAACATGCCCGATTGGGCTTGCCGCTTGCCCCACAGGTCAAGCTGCTTGAGGTAGGTTTCCGCCCGTTCCCGGGCAATCTTGGGTTTCAAGCCATAATACCCAGCCTGTTGGACCAGGATATCCTCGACCTTCTCGAACGTATTGAAGTTGAACTCCTGCGGCACCACACCGAGGCTGCGTTTAACGCCTTCTCTGTCAGTGTCCAGATCGTAACCACAGACGCTGACCGAGCCGGAACTCTTGTTGACGAGCGAGGAGACAATACCGAGAGTAGTGGATTTCCCGGCCCCATTCGGGCCGAGTAAGGCGAAAAAATCGCCCTGCTCCACAGTGAGGTCGATGCCTTTGAGAGCCTCAAAGCCATTATCGTAGACCTTGCGAAGCTGCTTGATTTCGAGCGCTTTGGTCATGGAAGCCCTGATGTCGGATGGTGAATACTGCTACCGGACCGCTCCCTAAGGGCTGCCTGAAAAACCCGTGGTCGGGAACAACTGACCGGAAACCTGCCTGTCGAAACGATGCCTATAAGTGGTTACTAAAGAGCATTTTTCAATGGAAAGCGGCGCAAACACTTAATGCTCCCCGCTTCTGGTATAGTAGGCACCCGATGACCAGAGGCCGTTTCGGTCCCGGCACACCCAATTCCCAGTAACACGACGGAGCAGTAATGATCGACCTGTCCCCTTACCGCGCTTTGATATTCGATATGGACGGCACCCTGGTGGAAAGCGGCCCTTTACACGAAATCGCCTGGAGGGAAACACTGGAGCGCTACGGCTTGCCCATTCGCCCCTCCCTTATGCGTTCCCTGGCGGGTGTGCCCACGCGCGAAACAATCGAAATCATCGCGCGTGAAACCGGCATCGTTCTGCGCGCCACGGTCGATGAAATGAACGCCTTCAAAGAAGCCCGCGCCAGCCAACTTGCGCCGCGCTACGTCAAGGCCACCGCCCTGGGCAATCTGGCGCTGGAGCAAAACGGTGTGCGTCCGATGGCGGTCGGCACCGGAGCCTACACCGAGGAAGCCCGTGAAATGCTGGGCCACTGCGGCCTGCTTTCGCTGTTTGACGCCGTCATCGGGGCCGATCAGGTGGCTCGTCCCAAACCGGCCCCGGACACCTTCCTGGCCTGTGCGGAGGCCTTGGGTCACGCACCGGAGGAATGCGTGGTGTTCGAAGATGCCGACCTCGGCATCAAAGCGGCCAAAGCGGCCGGAATGGCGGTAATCGACGTACGCACCCAGTTTAAATTCGTCAATGAGTATTTCCTGCAGGAAGAAGCCGCCAGCCAGTGATGCGCGGGGTTAAGCGTAATGAGGGACCCTTTCAAATGGTGCGCCCCTGGGTCTTAACTCTCCGGTCATCCAACCGTTACGGTTGCGGATGACCGGCCGCCGATGAGTGGACTCCACCTCCCCGCCACGAACGTTCTCAATCAGGATCGGATTCGCCGATGTCATAATGTTGGGCTCCCAGCTTAGTATTCAGTAATTGAATGGTCGTCGCCATCTTGAAAATAATCTGATCCTTCAGCTTCTCCCGCTCACCACTGTCCAACTGCTTCATCAGGGCCTGATCAACCCGCAACAGAATACAGAGGTCCTCCGCGATGACCCAACTGGTGCGCTCGGAACTGAGCACAAAGCCCATTTCCCCCACCATTTGCCCCGGCCGGATATCCGCGATGCGATCACCTTCCCGGCTCAGGCGGACCGTTGCCCGACCACTTAATAGAATATAGAAACAGGTGTCGTGCGCGCCCTGCTCGATGATCGCCTCGCCTGCTTCCGCGATATAAAACTCCGCATTCTCGGCAATGCGCTCCAATTCCTGCTGGTAAAAATGATGGAAGATATCCAGCTTCTGAAAAATGGACATCCGCTTGGCGGGACTAAAGGCGGATGAATGTCTCAAAACGGCCTCCCTTTGTGTTGGTATCCGGTGCTTTAAGCATATACCAGTTTTTGAAACACGCAGGTCGGGCCACGGAAAGCTTTGCACCCGCCCGGGCGGATCTGGTAAAAACAATCCGATACCCAAACAGGATTAAACAATGGCTAGTAAGTGGGCACTTCGTTTCTTTCAATTGGCGGAACTGGTGGGTTCTTGGAGCAAGGATCCGTCCACCCAGGTCGGCGCCGTGATTACGCTCGGCAACCGCGTTGTCTCCTTAGGCTTCAATGGCTATCCGCACGGGGTATCCGACCGGGCGGACATCGAAGACCGCGAGCTGAAATACGCCAAAACCATCCACGCGGAAGAAAACGCCATCCTCTTCGCCAAACGCGATCTGACGGGATGTGAAATCTGGGTCACGCATTTCCCCTGCCCCAACTGCGCGGCAAAAATCATCCAGACGGGAATTGAGCGCGTGCACTGCCCCGAACAAACCGAAGACTACCTCTCCCGCTGGGGCGAGAAGATAAAAATCAGCGAATCCATGTTCGCCGAAGCCGGTGTACAGGTGCATTGGGTCAAAGGCCTGCCTCCTACCAATAACGGAGAGGCGACACGCGCCCATTAGCGTAGTGTACTATCTTGGCGACGGGCTGGAGTACCTGGGGAAGTCACACCTGAAACCGGGAGACCGCTTGGTTGAGGTCTGATGCGACGCCCTTCAATTGATGGGTTTGGTTGGCCGCTTTCTGGGCGCCCTCGGCTGTGTCCTCCGAAACCTCGCGAATCGCGACGATGTTGCGGTTGATTTCCTCCGTCGTCGCACTCTGCTCTTCCGAGGCTGTCGCAATCATCATGTTCAACTCATTTAAGCGACTGATCGCCTGCATGAAATTCAGAAAACGTTCCTGCACCGTTTGAGTCTGACCCGACACCTCATGAGTTGAACGCTGACTCGTCTCGATCACATTCACAGCTTGGGACGATTGTTTCAGCATCCATTCGATCTTCTCGCGAATTTCCTCTGTCGACTGTTGAGTCCGCCCCGCCAGGGTCCGCACTTCATCCGCCACCACAGCAAAGCCCCGGCCCTGCTCCCCGGCTCGCGCTGCCTCGATTGCGGCATTCAGCGCCAACAGATTGGTCTGCTCGGCAATCGACTGGATCGTCGTCAGGATGTCCTCAATGCTGGTCACCCCTTCGTCCAACTTCTTGATCACCGTCACCGCATTGGCCATGTTGGCTTCCAAGGCCTCCACCGCCTGCATGGTGGTTCCCACCGTGCCTTCAATGGTTTTCGCATCCTGTTGGCTTTCCTGCATCTCCCTGCTCGCCACCTCGGCGTTACCCGCCACTTCACGAATGGAGGACGTCATCTCGTTAATCGCCGTCGCCACCATGTCCAGTTCACTGCGCTGGCGTTCCACATGGCCCCGCGTGTCATCCGCGATACCGGCCGTGTCCAGCACTACCTGGTTCAAGGTGTTGTTTTGTGCATGAATATTGGAAATCATCTGGCGCAGCACCTCGACCAACTGCTCGGTGGCCCGACTGATATCCCCGAGTTCATCGGTCGTATGCTTGCCAAAACGCGCGGTGAAGTCGCCTTCACCTACCTGCTGCATATAGGAGCGCAACCGCTTCAGCGGGTTACGGATCGAACGCACGACCAAAGCCGACAGAACAATACTGAACAGAACCGCGCCGGTTGCCACGGCAATCAACAACCAGCGGGACCGGCTGACTTCATTCTGCGCAGTGCGCCCAATGACTGTCGCCGCCTGATTCACCTCAGCGGCAATCTGATTCAGCTCCTCCACTTGCTCAGATAACCCGGCTTGAGCCTGGGTTACCCCGGTTTGAAGGGACGCTTTGACTTGCAGGAAGTTGTTTTTCAGGGGCAACAGACCATTGTTCGCCGACACTTTCTCGATCATCGCCCCCACCAGCGAGCCTACCTGCTGCTGATAATCCGCGAAGGTTTCGTTGGAGCGTGCCACACCCATCATGCGGAAACCGAGACTGCCGTACTCGTTCATGAATTCACGGAAACGGTCCTGGGCTTTTTGAAACTCGGCGATGGAATTGACCAAGGACAATTCACTGGCCAGCGCAAAGCCTCGACTCACCAGGGTGCGAACTTCAAAAACCAGTGTTTTCGTATCTGGTTCGGTGGTGTCGGCCAGGAACTCCTTGAAGATGGGGTCCACCTGGGATTGCATATCCAACAGCTCAGCACGGATAGCGGCAATGTTTTGCTGCGCCTGCAAGGAACGACCGTAGACCCCCATGTTGTCAGCCACTTTGGCAAACAGCGTCTGGCTGGTCTCTTCAATGCCGCTTAGCCGCTCCTGCTCGGCTTCCATCCCTTCCAGATTCTCCAAACGCTGGCTTAGCAAAGCCGCATTCTGATCGAACAGAGCCACTGTCGACTGATAACTGGCTTCGAATTGCTGCAGTGCAGCAGGCTCCACCGAATTGTAATGCTCCAGAGCCAACCGGCTGATCTCCAACAGTTCAATTTGCAGGTCGGCCACGGTTTTCTGCGCCGGAGCCGCGCCATCCACCACCTGGCCCACACCGCGGTTGATTCGCTCCAACGAGACCGCCCCTAAGAGGACAATGACCACAATCGCCAGCCCCAGAACCGTAAAAGCCAGGTTCAGTCGCGAGGCTACATTCATGCGTAGGCGGAGTTGAAACTTCATAGAGCACCTCTCGAGCAAAGATAAAATAATCCCCACTGCCCGCCATGAGCTTTAGGTTACCTTCCTTGGTTGATCATTAACGGGAGGGGATGGAGCAGTTGCCCCCTTATCGGCCATGTGACCGTTTTCTATAGCCAGCTAGCTATGATTGTCCGCGATTTGACGAACCCCTCGGACCGCCCGGGACCAGCCAGAATAAAGGCGTTTACGGACGGAATCCTCCAACTGAGGCGAAAACCGACGGTCTTGCTGCCAATAACCGGCAATATCATCAATTGATTGATACAGCCCGGTCTGCAATCCGGCCAGAAAGGCCGCCCCGAGCGCCGTCGTCTCGGTGACTTTGGGACGATCCACCCGGGTGCCGAGAATATCGGCCAGAAATTGCATGGCCCAGTCGTTTACTGCCATTCCCCCATCGACTCGCAGACCTTCAAGCTGCTCAGCCCCATCAGCTTTCATCGCCTCCACCAGGTCCCGCGTTTGGTAGCCGACGCTCTGCAGACCGGCCGTCACGATTTCAGCGATACCGGTATCCCGGGTCATCCCCACTATGGCACCCCGGGCGTTCGGATCCCAATAGGGAGCCCCTAAACCGGTGAAAGCGGGCACCAGATAGACGGACTGATCCGCCCCCACCTGCTCGGCCAACGCCGAAGACTCCGAGGCCCGCTGGATCAGCTTCAGGCCGTCGCGCAGCCATTGCATGGTGGCGCCTGCCATGAAGATGCTGCCCTCGAGCGCGTAGGTCACTTCGCCATTCAAGCGATAGCCGACGGTCGTCAACAGTTTGTTACGGGATTGAAGCGGTTGCTTGCCGGTATTCATCATCAGGAAACAACCCGTGCCATAGGTACTCTTCACCATGCCCGGCTGATAGCAGGCCTGACCAAACAAAGCGGCCTGTTGATCTCCGGCGATACCCGCCACGGGAATGGAGGCGCCAAACCACTCCTTATCGGTTTCTCCAAAATCCGCAGCGCTGTCCTTAACCTTGGGTAACAGACTTCGCGGCACATTCAGCATGTCCAACAATGCACTGTCCCACTGTTGGGTGTGGATATTGAAAAGGAGGGTTCGTGAGGCGTTGGTGGCGTCCGTCGCATGTTCGCGCCCACCGGTGAGCCGCCACAGTAAGTAGGTATCGACCGTTCCAAAGGCCAGTTCGCGCCGCTCCGCCCGATCCCGGACGCCTTCGACGTTATCGAGAATCCAACGGACTTTCGTACCGGAAAAGTAGGGATCAAGCAATAATCCCGTTTTCTCGGCTACCCAGCCTGAACGACCCTGCTGCTGCAGTGACTGGCAGAACTCAGCGGTTCGGCGGTCCTGCCAGACTATGGCGTTGTACACCGGTTCCCCGGTGGCTCGGTCCCAGATCAGCGTTGTTTCACGCTGGTTGGTGATACCTATGGCACGGACGTCGGCGGCATCAAGCTTCGCCTCCTTCAGCACAGCCCGGCAGACAGACAAGGTGGACTGCCAGATATCCTCCGGGTCATGTTCCACCCAGCCGTTGCGAGGGAATATCTGCCGGAACTCCTGTTGGGCGCTGAATAGGGGTTCGCCAGCCTTGTTGAACAATATGGCCCGGCTGCTGGTGGTTCCCTGATCGATGGCCAAAATCATGTCGGACATGGGGGCTCCTGCTGCGTTATGGTTCAAATCATCTTAGCGTGACAGGGAAGAGGCACAACCCGGAGCTTCCCTTTCCTACTCCAAAAGGTTGGAAAACCAACAATTAGAAAACGATTTCAAGAAAAAGCACCTTTCAAAACCGCACCAGTACTGCCTATAGAAAAAGTATATGACACAGCATTACAAGGATTTGAAAAAGTCATTGAAAACGTTACCAAGCTTTAGCATACTGCCTGAGAGCGAATACAAAGATAAGAAAAAGACCGTTACGAGGTACGCAACGTGCAAGAAACATCCGGTGCCAGCCGATGGCACGCCTGGACACCCTGGCTCTTCCTGCTTCCGGCGCTGGTGTTGTTCACCGTTTATGTCATCGCCCCTATCTTCCAAAGCATCTGGATCAGCTTTTTCGATTGGGACGGCATCGGCGAAAAGACCTTCATCGGCCTTGCCAACTACGCAGAGTTGCTGGAAGACCCTCAATTCTGGACCTCTCTATGGAATAACGTACTGTGGTTGGTCTTCTTCATGCTGGCCGTGCCTATTGGCCTGGGGGTTGCACTGTTCCTTAACCAGCAGGTGCTGGGAATTCGAGCGGTTAAATCCCTCTTCTTTTTCCCCTTTGTGATCTCTCAAGTCATTGTAGGCGTGGTGTTTTCCTGGTTTTACGATCCCAGTTACGGTCTGCTGCAGAAGGCTCTTGGCCTGGTGGGTGTGGGCCCGATTCCCATCCTCGCCAGTGAAAGCCTGGTGACCTACGGCATCATCGCCGCCGGATTATGGCCACAAATCGCCTACACCATGATCCTGTACCTGACCGGGCTGAACAACCTGAACCCCGATCAGATCGAAGCCGCCCGCATGGATGGTGCCCATGGTTGGACCATGCTGTGGAAAATCATCATTCCCCAACTCAGACCGGCCACCTTTATCGCCATTGTCGTGACCGTGATCGGCGCGCTCCGTTCATTCGATCTGGTCGCCACCATGACCGCCGGTGGTCCCTATGGCAGCTCTTCCGTCTTGGCATTCTTCATGTACGAACAGGCCATTTTCAGCTACCGCATGGGTTATGGCGCGGCGATCGCCACTGTCCTTTTCCTCATCATGCTGGTGTACATCGCATTTTTCCTGTGGCGGATGCTGCGGGCGGAAAGAGGATAGACAATGTTTCCGACACCCATACAACAAACCTCCCGGTTCACCCAAATCGGTTATCGTTTCGCGCTGCCATTGACCATCGTTCTGTGGTTGCTGCCATTGGCAGCCGTGTTAATGACATCAGTGCGTTCTTTAGGCGACATCAATGCCGGTAACTATTGGGGTATGCCAAAGGAATGGATGCTGATCGAGAATTACAGCGCGGTGTTTGCCAACACCAACATGGCGCGTTACCTGTTAAACAGTGTAATGATTACGGTCCCTGTCATGATCCTGTCGGTAGCGCTCGCCACCCTGGCGGGATTCGCGCTGGCCAAATACCGTTTTCGGGGCCGGATTGCCTTATTCGCCACCTTCATTGGCGGAAACTTCGTACCGTTTCAGATCCTTATGATTCCAGTTCGGGATCTGATCATTCAATTGGGGCTCTACGACAGCATCTGGGCGTTGATCATCTTTCACACAGCCTTCCAAACCGGCTTCTGCACCCTCTTCATGCGCAATTTCATTGTCGATTTACCGGACGAGTTATTGGAATCCTGTCGGCTCGAAGGCGCCAGTGAATGGCAGATTTTCAGCCGCATCGTGCTGCCGCTGGTGCGCCCGGCTCTGGCCGCGCTTGCTGTCTTGATATTCACCTTTGTCTGGAATGACTATTTCTGGGCATTGGTATTGGTGCAAAGCGATGAAGTGCGACCGGTCACGGCAGGCATCAGCGCCCTGCGCGGTCAATGGCTGGCTTCATGGCAACTGATTTCAGCCGGTTCCATCGTTGCGGCGCTCCCGCCGGTCATATTGTTCTTTGCGATGCAGCGCCACTTTATTGCTGGCCTGACCTTGGGGGCCACCAAGGGCTAACCAGATAGCCGTATTGATCGAATCACGTGCAAATGCACAACAACAAGTGCCCGAATACTCCTCAGGAAGGCACTCAAAAAATGGGGGAAACCCCTCTTTCGTCTCACAACAACAATTGAAGGACGAGGCTATGACAATTAAAAAGACACTGACTGCCAGCGCTATCAGCGCCCTCATGATAGCCGGAGCCCAAGCGGGTAACCTGGTCATCAACTCTAACCAGTCCGACCCGGCCCCTAAAGCAGCCTGGGGGGAAATCATCGCGGATTTCGAAGCGGCCAACCCGGATATCGACGTTACCGTAAACGAATACGATCACGAAGGGTATAAAAGCGCGATCCGCAACTGGCTGGTTACCTCCCCACCGGATGTGGTTTTCTGGTTCGCTGGCAACCGGATGAAATATTTTGTCGACCGCAAATTGTTCGAACCCGTCTCCGATCTGTGGGAAGAGAACAATATGTACCAAAACTTCGCCTCCACTCGTGCTTCCATGAGCGTCGGCGGAGAACAGTATGGCGTGCCCGCCACCTACTATCAGTGGGGGATTTACTACAACGCCGATATTTTCAATGAGCTCGGCCTGGAAGAACCCCAGACCTGGGAAGAATTCATTGAAGTCTGTGAAACGTTAAAAGCCAACGACATTACCCCCATCACCATTGGTACGAAGTTCCTGTGGACAGCCGCAGGCTGGTTCGATTATCTCAACCTCAGAACCAATGGTTTGGACTTCCACATTGACCTGATGGATGGAAAGATCCCCTATACCGATGAACGCGTGCGTAAAACATTCGCCAACTGGCAACAGCTCATCGATGGCGATTACTTCCTGAAAAATCACGCCTCCTATAGCTGGCAGGAAGCTCAAGCCCCAATGCTCAATGGTGAAGCCGCGATGTATCTGATGGGCAACTTCCTGACACCCAGCTTCCCGGAAGGCTCCAACTACGACTTCTTCCAGTTCCCTCAGATTGATCCTGAAGTCGGCATGTTCGAAGATGCACCGACTGATACTGTGCATATTCCCGCCCGTGCCAAAAACAAAGAAGACGCCAAGCGGTTCCTGGCCTACGTAGCTCAAGCGGACGTTCAAACCAAACTCAATCTGGGCTTGAACCAACTGCCAACCAATGCCCAAGCTGAAGCGGGTGACAATAAATTCCTGTCCCAGGGCCTGCAGATGCTTTCCGAAGCCGACGGCACAGCTCAGTTCTATGACCGGGATACCGACCCCGCCATGGCAAAAGAAGGCATGAAGGGCTTTCAGGAGTTCATGGTGAACCCGGATCGGCTGGATAGCATTCTGGAAAACCTGGAAAAAGTGCGTCAGCGCGTTTTCCGCTGAAGCCAAGGCGATTGATATCCTTGAAGGCGGCTCAGAGCCGCCTTTTTCATGTCTTCAAGAAACAAAGTCGTGTTGCTCTCTTCCTTTCCTTTAGGGCGGGATGGGTTAACAATCCTGTAGAGTCACGCTCGAAGCACAGGAAACAACATGACATCGACTGCCGAAGCCATTTTGACAAGCTTTTCCGACCATCGGGATAAAGAAAGAGCCGTCCCCATGCAGCGCTATATGAAGACGGAACAGCCTTTTTTCGGCATCCCTAAACCACTTCGTGCTCAATTACTCCGCGAAGCTCTTCAGTCTTACCCGGTTACCGATACACAACACTATGATTTAACCGTACGAACCCTCTGGCAGCACAGTCATCGCGAAGCTAAATACGCTGCGATGGACATAGCCATGCGCTATAAACGTTGGATAAACGACGAACATTGGACACTTTACTGCCACCTAGTATCCACAGCCGACTGGTGGGATACCCTGGACCTCATAGCCTCCAATCTGATCGGCCCATGCCTGCTCGCCAACAGGCGGCACCAGACCGAGCTCGACAACTGGGCCAAGGCGGAACGGCTTTGGACGCGCAGAGCCTCCCTCCTGGCGCACCTGAAACATAAAGAACAGACAGACAAAAACGCGCTAAAAAGAACCATCTTAACGCTGACGGAAGATGGTCAGTTTTTTATCCAGAAGGCCATAGGTTGGGCGTTGAGGGAGTACTCCAAAACCAACGCCGAGTGGGTAGACGCGTTTATCGCCCAGCACGGTAACAAGCTAAGCAAGCTGGCTATCAGGGAAGGCAGTAAATATTTGTAGGTGGTTAAACGAGAAAACCCCGATACCTTTCGGTACCGGGGTTGGTATTAAAAGCTTTACTATGACCCGGGCGGCGCTCCGCTACTCTCATGAGAGTATGTCATCGTCTGCCTAACCGAAGCCTCAGGCAATAAAAAACCCCGAACCATCTCTGGTCCGGGGTTGGTA
>CBFGUW010000021.1:0-84923 GCA_965652395.1 uncultured Saccharospirillum sp.
TGTGGCACCGTCCCTCGGAAAAGCCAGAGCCACGCGGGAATTATTCAGAGGCTCCCTAACTCAATTTCGTGGCAGGCCGACTCCCGCCTGTACGCCAATGTCATCAAGTTGAACCCTAGAAAATGATGGACGGTGCGTAGCGGGTGAACGTAATCTCTCCAATCAAAACTATGTACGAACCGCTCTAAACTCTGCGACAGGTCACTGATGCTTCACGTCACCACCTCCCGGTATTGGTGATACCGATCACCGATGAACGGCCGCTTCTGATCACGAGGCCACAGCAGCTCAATGGCTTCTGCGGTTTTCCGGTCCAGAGGGGCGCTCAGAAAGCACACCCTGGCGTCCGCAGTCGGGAAGCCATCGCACTCCAGGTACCCTTGGTATTTGAGCTGCTTTAACCGTTTGTCAGGATGCTTGGAAACCCCATACTTAAACAGCTCCTCGTCTTCATGACCAATAAGATACAGGTAACAGGTATCGGAGTCGTGACTTTGCCGACCTGCAAACATTCAGATTTCCTTTCCAGTCGACCGCATGTTCATCCACTGCCTATCCTCCTCGGTCAGCTTAAACTTTTCCGATGGGCTGTTGAGCAGTAAAGCATCAAGACCGAGCTCCCTCTCATACCGCTCAACCTGAGCGACCAGTTCGTTGAGCCTGTCGCCCTCGGCGGACGGGCGAGTTGCGGACATCAAGCCCTCTATCTCTCGCAGGGCGTCGCGGTACTCGGTTTCGGTCTTTATCGTCACGGGGTTTTTCCCTTGCGCGGTGGGCAAAAGCAGTTGTGGGGTTCATTTTAGGTGTCGATTTGGACACACAGCAAGAGGGTATGGAGGCTTCCGATGTGTCCATCATTACTGCGGCATCAGTCGCAAATGTACTGGATTTTTCCGCATTGGAGGTCAAAATAGCTCTAACACAAGATAAACCTCTATTATCTTGCATTATATTTACCCCATACAAAGCTCTGGGTTGAACCTAAAATAGTACGTATATACATGGTACGTACTACAGTACGAAATAAGCAGGGGGAGAGAACAAATGGCGCGTGGCGGTATCAACAAAGCATTGGTGGCCAAGGCCCGTGAGACTGTTCTGGCCAGGGGAGAAAACCCGTCCATTGACGCGATACGCATTGAGCTGGGTAACACCGGCTCCAAATCAACGATCCACCGCTATCTTAAGGAGCTGGAGGAGGAGGCGTCGACCCGGCTGGATGACGAGGCGCTGCTGAGCCAGCCCATCAAGGAACTCATTGCTCGTCTGGCATCGCGGCTCCAGGAAGAGGCTCAAAGCATTGTCGACGAGAGCAAAAGCCGCCATGAACACCAGATCAGAGAACTCTCTGACTGCTGCGCCACACTTACCCAAGAGGCTGGCCAAATGGCTGATCAGCACAAAGCCCTGGAACTTCGGCTTGAAGAGACCAGTTCAGAGCTGATTGCCAAATCCGTTGCCTGTGATGCCTTAGATAAACGGCTCAACGAGGCAACTCAGCGCGAAGCCAGCATGGCGGCGCTGCTCCAGGAAAAGCAGGCGCATATCGAATCCCTCGAGGAAAAGCACCGCCATAGCCGAGAGGCGCTGCAGCATTATCGTGAATCGGTGAGAGAGCAGCGGGACCAGGATCAGCGCCGGCATGAGCAGCAAATCCAGCAGCTTCAGGCGGAGATCCGCACCCTGAACCAGACGATTTCCGTCAAGCGCGGCGACTTGACGCAGCTCAACAAGGATAACGCACGCCTGGTGAGCGAGCTTAACTCTGCACGCAAGGCAGCACATGACCTTGAATCGAAGCTTAGTAATGCTGACGCGAAGTTGGAAGACGCCGATACGCGATTGCAGGCCCAGACAGCTGAGCTGGCACAGTATAAGGACAGCACGCAGCGCCAGGGCTTGCAGATTATTGAGCTCACGCAGCGCCTTGAAACAGCACAAAATAGAATACATGATTTCACGATAAGCCAGGCGAAACTGGAGGCTGAGTTATCGGTTAAGAGCGATATGATTGAGCGCGTAATGGCTGAAAGTCGACGCCAACATGACGAACCGGCTACGTAAGAAAGGGGGCTTCAGTGTTTGGTAATGTTTTCGGTATTTTCCTTTTTAATCAAAGAGATACAGAACATTCGGCTAAATTTAACACTTTTACCGGCCGCACCTCAATCAACGCTTGATAGGCGTTAAAACCATAGGCTCGCTCAAGCAGTTCAAACACTTTGAAACCCGGAGGGCGGAACGCCACTTCACCGAAATACATCTCCCCGTCACTGGTCACGAAATATTCGGGGTGCACAAAGCCAAACTCAATATCGAAGGCTTTGATCAGCTTTTCGATTTCCTGGGTAATTCGCTCTCGGTACTGTTCCAAATCAGGCGTGGCGGGAACAAATACAGAGTAACCGAGGGTGACGTACTCGGATATGTTCAAGAAGCGGATTTTTCCATTGTGAATCCAGGCTTCCACCGCGAACTCCCAACCATCCAGGTGTGATTCCATTAAAGCCGGGAATTCTTCATCGGGGATGGCATCAACATCATCCGGAGTACGAATCAGTCGATGGCCTAGACAACCCGCCTTATCGAAGGCTTTCAGGTGAATCGGGTCGTTGGGGTCGCCGTCGAGCTTCAACAGTGTTTGATTGACCCGTTTGAGGAACCGAACCACGTCCTCCCGGTCATGAGCTTCTTCGAAGATGCCCACACGAATGCCACCCAACTGGGCGCGGCGTTTCATCAGAGATTTATCGCGCAATAGCATCGACTACCCAAGCAAACGAGGGTTGTCGAGCAAGACCGAGTTGATGGCCCCCGCCCATTCGACGGTCTCTTCGAACAGAGGGATTGCCACATCGACGCCCATTTCCTGCAGCGTGGTGGCGATTTCGAGTGATCGTTCGTTCAAACGCTCGAAATTCCAGGGGATATAGGGGATTTTGTGTTCCAGACAGTAATCTTCCGCCCAGTCGGGCGCGACCACCACATAACGACGGTCGAAGGAATCCGCCGCTTCTATAGCGTTAAGTCTCCAGCCTAGCAGCGCTACATAGCCTTTTTCGGGGTTCGCATGGGAGTTCGGGGTGTCGGTCATGGTCCTCTCCAAATTCAGAGTGGAACAGACGTCCGTTGACTTCACGAAGGCGCCTGCCCGGTTTTGCCGGGCGGCCCCTGCTCCGCTCGGTTAGAGGCGGATATGGGGACCGAATGACAGTCACGGCCTTTGGTTGGTTGGCCGCAACACTTGAGCACGGGTCAGTATAGTCAACTGAGCCAGAGTGCAAACGGGTGGTGACTGCCAGTTGACGGTCTTATTGAGATTCGTCGAGAGCGAGAAAGTCTTTGGCGGGGCGTTTTAGATGAGTCTCGTTCCAGACCAGATCTTCGATGAAGCGTTCGCGCAACAGGCTTTCCTTGTGGCGGTCCGGTTCTCGTTGATACCACTGGTAGGCGATGCGGCATGCCGTGGCCAGACTGCGTTCAATACTGGCCTGGTGTAAATAGGCTTCGATTGCTCGCATCACTTGGGCTCTGGGCCAGTCCTGTAGCAGCGCCTCAACCTGCTGCTGCCGCTCTTCCTGATTCCGGATTTCCAGCTGCGCTACCATTTCCGACAGGCTTTCTTCCAACGCTTCACTGAGGGTTCCAAAACCACCTGCCTGTGTGAGTTGCTTTAGCCAATGATGTGCCTGAGGCGTCAGTGTGAGGTTGACCGGCGCCTGATCCAACCGACGTTCCCGGCGCCGACGCCTGCGGGCCGACAGCGTTTTGCGCAGCCGGTCCCAATCCGCTCGGGTCAGGTGGTCGGTTAACAGCGTTTGCAGTGCTTCACAATCGGGATAGGTTGGTTGAGTGGCATAACGACACTGGCGAATTCGGTCATGGAAGGTCGCCAGACCCAGCTGGTGAATGGGATGCTGTTCAGCTAAGAGCCAAGCGGGCTGGTTCAACTGATGGGCAAGCCAGTCGAGGGTGTCGAACCAGTCGTCGGGGCTGATAACGAAGCGGGGTCTCGGCATAATGGCTACACGGTAGTCGTTTTAAACCAGTATTCATGCCCTTGCCGCTTGGTTCAAGGGGTATTGCTAAATCAAACCCAGTTCCAGAGCTTTTAATACGGCCCGTGTGCGGTCCCGCACATTGAGCTTGGCCAGAATGTTGGAAACGTGGTTTTTGATGGTCCCTTCCGATTTGAATATGGCGCGGGAAATCTCTTTGTTGCTGTATCCTCCGGCCATTAACCGTAGAATTTCGATTTCACGCTGGGTCAGAGGCTCCTGCACCGGTTCTTTTTCCACCTTGCTGTCGCCTTTCAGCTCGGTAAAGCCTTTCAGAACACGTTCAGTGACGGCAGGTTGTATCAGCGTTTCGCCGTTTTTCACGGTTTCAATGGCTTCGACCAGGCTCTCCAGAGAGACATCTTTCAGCAAAAAGCCACGGGCTCCGGCTCGAATACCATTCAACACCAGTTCGTGATCATCGAATGTGGTGAGGATAATAACTGGTGTATCGATACGCAGTTCCTGCATCTTCTTCATGGCTTCAATGCCATCCAGTCTGGGCATGCGAATGTCCATCAAAACCACATCAGGCTGACACTTGGGAATTTCTTCCAGTGCCTCCTGCCCGTCGCTCGCTTCACCAACAATATTGATATGCCCGGCGAGCAGCAGCAGGGATTTGATGCCTTCGCGGACCAGAGTCTGGTCATCGACCAGCATGACATTGATGGTGTCGGTCATAACGCCTCCATGACGGGGATTTTGATATTCAGTTGAAAGCCGGCCTGAGTGGCGATTTCGAGCTGCCCTTTCAAGCCTTCTATGCGCTCGCGCATGCCGCGTAATCCGGCACCTTCGCGCCAGTCGAAGCGACAGCCGCCGTTATCTTTGATGTTCAGCAGGATATCATTCGGACCGTGATGCAGCTCTATAAGCATTTGGCTCGCATTGCCGTGTTTCAGGGTATTGGTGATGGCTTCCTGAATGCAGCGGAACAGGGCTTCGGCAACTTCGACATCGCCAACGCTGATGTGGTTGTCCATGGCCAGTTCGATACGTAGGCGTGGCACCTGGGCGATCAGGGCTTCCAGCGCGTCTTTCAGGCGGATGCTGGAGTCGCCGCGCATTTCATGAACGGTGTTTCTTACATCGGTCAGAAGCAGGCGGGCTAATTGATGCGCTTCCTCCACCCGGGAATGGGTTTCACCCTCTGTGGTGTGGGTCAGGTACTGCAGCTTCAGGATAAGGGCGGTGAGATGGTGCCCCAAACCGTCGTGTAGGTCCCGGGCGATGCGAATGCGTTCCGTCTGTTTGGCGGACTCTTCGAGCAGTGCCTGAGTGGCCAGGAGTTCCCGGTTCAACGAGGTGATTTGATCACGCGCGTCCTGTTCCTGAATGACCCGCTGGCTCATCAACAGGGCGAAGAAATGGAAAGCCGCGCCCAGGGCGGACCAGATGATGGCGTCTTCGGTTTCCCAGATCATCCAGTTGAACATCAGGTCGATCAGCACCAAAGTCGCCACTCCGGCTAAAGACGTCAACCTGGAGAAAAGAAAAGGCAATTGCGCCGCCAAGGCAACGCTCAGAATGGCGATCACGCCGGATTCAGTGGCGAGTCGAATACCGAAAACAGCAAGAAACTGGGCGGTAAAGGCCACCTGGCGGATGCGCATGTCCATCCGTTCGTATTGCGCATCCCGCGTGGTGAAGTAAAAACCAACGATATACAGCAACAGGCCGGCGACAATCCCCATCAAACGCAGCTGGCCGCCCAGGCTGTCGGCGGGTTCGTTACTCAGGGTGAGATAGCAGACAATCGCCCAGGCCAGATAACCAATGGCCCCTTCCAGAGATTGCGCCAGGGTGTTTCGATACAAACTGTGTTACCTCGAACGAGTCATCAGGCATAAGGTGCGGACAGTTTAGCCTGCGCCACGAAGGTGGCACAGTGCCCAAGGTCATCTAATTCCACGGAGCCCGGCTTGTCATCCAAAGAGGCTGCCCGCACCTCCTAATTATGAGTGAACAGACAGAACTTCATCCCATTCTTCCTGCCAACGAACAGGGGCGTGATTTTGTCACCGCCGACCTTCACGGTCACAGGCGCCGACTGGACCAGGCCCTTGAATCATGGAGGTTCGACCCAGGACAGGACCGGCTGTTGTCGGTCGGGGATCTGATCGACCGTGGACCGGACAGCCCCGGCTGTCTCGACCTGCTCCACGAGCCCTGGTTTTACACGGTTCGTGGAAATCATGAGCAGATGTTGATCGACGCCGTGCGTCAGCGGGATCCTAATGCGATGCCCCGTTGGCAGTTGAATGGCGGGCAATGGGCAGAGGACCGGGCCGACGCATGGTTGCAAAACTGGGCCCGGGCACTGGACCAGTTGCCCTTTACCCTTACTGTGGAGCACCCACAAGGCAAGATAGGAATATGCCATGCCCAGTATTCCCTGCCCCATTGGGAAGACCGCCTAAATGCGGACCGCGAAGAGCGAACGGACTGGCTCTGGGGGCGCTCCCGCCTGAGATCGGTCGAGCCCGGACCCGTGGGAGGAATTGACTGGCTGTTTCACGGCCATACCATTGTTCCTGAGGTGAAACGGGTCGCTAATAGTGTGTTTTTGGACTGTGGCGCCTTCACCGGCGGCCCATTAGTGGTACTCTCCCTCAATGAGTGGATGACCGACCCTTCCACTGCACGAGTCAATCGCGAGCTGGTCTGAGCCAGAAGTCTTAGGAGAACGGAATTGAGCCCGGCCATTCCCAACCCGGTTCCTGTGTTCGATAACCTCACGCATTTTGAGAACCCGTTTCGTCACGCGGCCAAGCCCACCGAGTCGATCGCTTCAGCGGCAAAAGTCGACAGGGGCGTGCTTCAGGCAGACCTGCAATTGTGCAGTGAGTTTCTGTACAGCTATCGGGGCAGCCCGGACACGTTCGGTTCCTACCGCCGTGAAATCGAACGGTTTGCTCAGTGGTGTTGGTTTATTCAAGGGTTGGGGCTGGCCGATATCCGGCGGCAACACATCGAGAGTTTTGTCGAATTCTGCCAGTCGCCGCCCAAGCACTGGATCGGCGGGAAGAGCGTTGCCCGCTTTCTGGATTCAGGTGGCGAGCGGGTCGCCAACAAGGAATGGCGGCCTTTCGTCGCCAAGGTCTCCAAGCGGGACCATAAATTGGGGCAGACCGCGAACACTGGCCAATATTCGCTGAGCCAGAGCGCGCTTCAGGCCATTTTTTCCGTTCTCAGTACGTTTTTTAACTATCTGATCCAGGAAGAGCATGTAGAGCTCAACCCGGTGGCGCAGATTCGGCAGAAAGGCAAATTCCTGCGCAAGCGTCAGGGCGCGCAAAGCATCCGCAGGCTGTCGGAAGCCCAGTGGCACGAGGTGTTGAATGCCATTGAGCAGGCGGTACCGGTCGATCCAGAGCGTTATGAGCGCGCCCTGTTCATAGTCAGTTGCCTGTTCGGTATGTATCTACGGATCTCCGAATTGGCGGAAAGCGACCGCTGGCAACCCAGTATGGGCGATTTCAGGCAGGACACCCATGGCAATTGGTGGTTCACCACTGTGGGGAAAGGCAACAAGGAACGGGATATCTCCGTATCGGACGAGATGTTGGTGGCGCTCCGCCGTTTCCGACAGTTTCTCGGTATGACCCCCCTCCCCTTGCCGGGAGATTCCGCCCCGCTCATTCCCAAGGTGCGCGGTAAGGGCGGCATCACCAGTACCCGGCAGATCCGCTTTATCGTACAGGAATGTTTCGATATGGCCGTTGAACGACTCAAAGCCCAAGGCGAGCCCGAAGAGGCCGATGCGCTGCAGGTCGCCACCGTCCACTGGCTGCGCCACACCGGCATTTCCGAAGATGTGAAGTTCAGACCTCGGGAACACGTGCGGGACGATGCCGGCCATGGTTCCAGCGCCATAACCGACCGCTATATCGACGTGGAGCGCCAGGCGCGCCACGCCTCGGCGCGAAAGAAGAAGATCAGCCCCGCTTAAGCGTCGGCTTTCAATCCCACCACGCGGGACGGTGACCGCATGGTCACAAACTCTTCGGCCGCTGTTGGGTGAATGCCGATGGTTCGGTCAAAGTCGTCTTTCGTCGCACCGGCGACCATGGCGACAGCCAGACCTTGAATGATCTCACCGGCATCATCCCCCGCCATGTGAATACCCAAGACTTCCCGGGTTTCCGCATTGACCAGCAGCTTCATCAAGGTTCGTTCCGGATTGCCGGACAGGGTGTTGCGCATGGCCTTGAAGTTGGCGGTGTAGACCTCGACGCGGTCGTATTTTTCAGCCGCTTCCTCTTCGGTAAGCCCAACGGTGCCGATATTGGGCTGGCAAAAGACGGCGGTGGGGATTTTTGTGTAATCAACGGCTTGAGGGTCTTTGTCGCCGAACAGGAAGTTGGAAACGTACATGCCTTCGGCCAGTGCGACTGGGGTCAGCTGCATTCGGCCGATAACATCTCCCAGGGCATAAATGTGCGCTTTATTGGTCTGATAATGTTCATTGACCGGGATGTGCCCTTCCGGCGCAACCTGCACCCCGGCATTATCGAGCGCAAGCCCTTCCACGAGAGGGCTGCGGCCGGTCGCACAGACGATCAAGTCGGTTTCCTTTACCTTGCCATTGGCCAAGGTAGCCGCCAAACGACCGTTTTCGAGCTTCTCTACCGAGTCGATGGTGGTGTTGTACATCATTTGCACACCGGATTCGGCGATTTGCTCAGACACGAACTGACGAACTTCGCTATCAAACCCACGCAAGACAGGCTCACCCCGATACACCAAATGGGTTTTGGCGCCCAACCCGTTGAAAATACCGGCGAACTCCACGGCGATATATCCACCGCCCACCACCATGACGTCTTTGGGGAAGGTATCGAGGTAAAAGACTTCGTTCGAGGTAATCAAATGCTCGGAACCGGGAATGTTGGGCACGTTCGGCCAGCTTCCGGTAGCGATCAGTATGTTGGCGGCGGTGTAATGCCGGTCGTCCACGGCCACGGTGTGATCATCCACAAAACGACCGTGCCCGTTTAGAATCTCAACCCCCGCGCGTGTAAGCAACCCATCATAAACACCGTTTAAGCGCTTGATTTCAGAGGTTTTATTGTCGCGCAGCGTTGGCCAGTTGAAACTGGGTTTTTTGTCTACCGTGTAGCCATAACCTACCGAATCCTTGAAGGTTTGAGCGTATTCCGAGGCGTATACAAAAAGTTTCTTGGGGACACAGCCCACATTCACACAGGTTCCACCCAAATAACGGGATTCGATGACCGCCACCCGGGCGCCCTGAGTAGCCGCCATACGGGCCGCGCGCACACCGCCGGAACCGGCCCCGATAACCAAAAGATCATAATCGTATTGTTGGGTCATAAATCCTTATCCGTTTGTCAGTCGTCCCGGTTTCGACCACCAGGCTGAACGAGAGTTTCCCTAATAATGCGGCATTCAGCTCAAGAATAAACCCTATTAAGACTAATAGAGCGATAGACAGGAGTTATGAGGATTGAATGGAATACCGGCTGAAAAAGGCAGCCATAAAGGCAGAGCGCTTTTTCAGCCTTCTCAGAAAATCAGGCGGCTTTTTCTTCCACGTAGCGGGGGTTGGGCCGGAACAGGACGTACTCCTTCAAATCTCCCACCGGAATTTCAGTAAACCGTTGATAATCAAGGGATTTGTAGAAATCGAGATAGCGGTTGTTGCCGGTGTCCAAAAACATCCCTATCGACTGGGTGTCGCTGTCGGTGATGGTATGCACCGCCTCCATCAGTTTGCGCCCCAGCCCCTGCTTTTGGAACTCGGGGTGAATGCCGATCAGGCTGACAATGCGATGATTCTTGTTAGGCAGGCTGTTCTGAACATCGTTGTAATACTGAATGAACCGGCGAGTGCCTTCGAAACCGGCGGTCAGCGTCATTTTCAGCCGCCACCGGAACTGGCGTGAAATATCCATTTTAAGCCCGACATCGCTGACGAAGGCGACACCCAGAACGCGCTGGTCTTTACGGTTTACAACCCCCAGAACGGTTTCCCCGCGTTCGAAGTGAAGGCGAATCAATTCTCGAATGGTTGCGCGTATACGTTGCTTATAGCCCGGACGATGGGCATCGAGCAGGTACTGGAAGGTGGGCTCGTGACGGTAGGAATGGTATAGCAGTGAACGGGCTTGACGATAGCAACGCTCATCCAGGCGAACGACATCGACATCGTTTAAGTCTATTTTGGCCATGCGGGCTCCATCTTATCGTTATTGTCACCTCGCCCTACCCCGTATTAACGGTCGCTTTGCATCTGCATAAAGAGGTAGTGGCAGCTCATTGGCCTATGCTGCCACTATTCCACATGGATTGGAATCAGCGTCGGAAGCTTGCTCGAACAGAAATCAGTCCTGGCTTGCTTCGCGCTTCCAATGTGAGTTGATCCGTCACCACACCGGCGCTTTCCATCGCGGCCAGCCAACGCACCACCGGGCCATAACGGGCTTCGTCTATGCGCACTCTGAGCAAATCACCATCGGGTTCAAAGCTCTGAATGGACAGACCAAAGCGGTTGGCCTGACGACGCAGCTCCGTATTCAACGAAGCGGTGCTGTTGACTGTATTGCCGGATGATCCTGCCGCCATGGCCTGCGGGGCCTGGCTAACCAGGGATTGAAAGGTGTCCCGGGCGGACTCAAGCTCGTTTTCCGACTCGGCCTGCCAGTTGTACAGGGGTTGAAGTAGGCCAAACCACAGAAGCAGTAAAGCTACACTGATGATCAGGGCGGCCAATGCGCGACGGTCTCGCTGCGGCATTGCAGACCACCGATCGATCAGTGGCTGAAATTGGCTGGATAAATCAGGCATCAGGAAGCTCCTTCCAAAACGGCGCGGTAGCGACCCCGAACGGCATCGCGGTCCTGGCTGGCGGAATATTCAACGCTGTAACCCTGGGATTGCAGGTTCGACTTCACTTGCTCGAAACGGGCAAAGGCATCCCCTTCGGTCTCGGTAGGCTGCTTCAATGTAAACAACATCTCGCCTCTGGCCTGCTGGAACCGGAAATCCTCCAGCAACAATGCCTTGTCGATGTCACTAAGAGCCTCCAGAGAGTTCAGTACGGAGGCCCCCTGATTGTCGTCTCCGGAGTTCATGGACAGAATGCGGTTCTCCAGCTCCCGCACCATCAATGGGCGCTGAATGCGCTTGTCAGCCCCGAACACCTGACGAAAGACGTTTTCACTCGCCGCCCAGGTTGCATCCGCCAGTTGCTGTTGGCGCATGGCTTCGGTAATAGTCACGCCACTCCAAACCACCAGGGCGAAACTGGCCGCCAGCGCGGCTGGCAACCAAAGCGCCTTGTTGTTGCTTGATTTGCGACGGGTGAAGGGCCCTGTCATCAGATTGCCCGCTGCCCGGTCTTCGCGGCATTGCTCGTCCCAATCGCTAAGCCCAGGTGCTGGGGTCACCACCCAATCCAACTCGTCGCCGCCGGCTTCCAGTTCGGTCCGCAACTGACGGGCCTGATCGGTGGAATCCCGGCTGGTCATACGAATGGACACCGGCGCCTCGCTCAGCCCGGCCGTGTTTTTCCAGAGCTCAAACCATTGGCTGAAGCCATTGGGGTGAACTTGATGAAGCACCCAGCCCGCACGAACCAGGATACGCTCGGCATCGACATCAAGGTTCACATCGGTCGTGACCGGCTTCTCGATCTGGAACCAACCGGCGTCGAAGGCCTGCTCCATCTGCATTCCGGCCTCATTCAGTGTGCTGGAGACCTGGGAAAGCCGCTCACGTTCGATCACCAGCACAGGCAACTCGCCTTTCTCAGGCTTCGCCAGCGGCACGATGTGCAAGGTATCGATATCCTGCGCCAATTGTTCCTCGGCCGCGAACCGCAACACCTGCTCCGGCACGCGCCGGGCACCGCCAGGGACTTTTACGGTAAGGGAGGTGAACCAGTCGTGCGGCAGATAAACGCGCACTGCCACCTGTTCCAGGTTTTTAGCCTGTTTCTGGTCGACCAGTTCATCCCAGCGGCCGTCGTATTGCTGGTCGTCACCCTGCCATAGCCAGCTGACCTGCTCCGGTCCCTGCCAGTAAATGGATAGTTGAGGGGTCATAGTATCTCCATGTTATTCCAGTTTGCCCCCGGTTGAGCCGGATGTGTTGCCACTACCTTGAGATGAACCGCTTCCACCTTGATTTGCCTGACTTCCACTACCCTGACCGGGTTGAGATATAGAAGGAGTGGCTGGGCTCGGATCATCCGGTGCTGAGTTAGGGCCGGTAATTGCTCTGTTTCGACGGGTAACCAAGACGGTATCCGTTGTTCGGTGAATTGTGCTGCTTTGCACAGTCGTCCGATCATTTACAGTGACTTCAATATAAAGATCAAACCAATCAGATTCGACTGTCAGCTGGTTAATCAACATTTGGCCGTTGTTCTGTTGGAAGACATGGGTATTCGTCACTTCGCTTGTAGCCTCATAACCGTTGCTTGGGCGGTTGCTGACGAACCCTTGGGCATCCTGCTCGCTGATATAACTGGCAAGCGACATAAAAACAGCTTCAGAGGCCGTATTGATATTGAGTGCCGAGTCTGGTGGTAATGCCGATATATATGGCCTCAGTATCTCGTAGTCTTCTTTGTTGAGCGATTCCAACAAGCGCATCTCGGTGACATCGGCCATGGGTTCGAACGAGGGACGGTAGCTGGGTACCTGGCCTCCATAGTTGAATAATGCATTGCCGTTACTGTCGAACCACTCTTTGAGCTCATCGGCAATGGCGGGATCAAGGTTCAAATGAATCAGCATGCGTTTGAATCCCAGAGTGGCATTGTCCGCATTTGGTGCCGAAGGATGAAGCCAATTAACGTTGAAACGACCCTGTAGATCATTTGCCTTCATTAAAATGGGCGCCCCTTTGAATTCTATTGGGAACGGCCTATTCCATAACTCGTCAAAGTGATCGTTTTGTTTTGGCGATTTCTCTTGCTCTACTTTAAGAGCTACTCGGGCAAAATCTTCGGCGCTGTTTAGATATACCTGTGTCTGACTGAGCGTCAGCGATTGATAGGCCCTCTCAACCTGAATGCGTTGCTCATACTGCAGTTTGGTCACGACGACGGCCAGCATGGCAAAAACAAGCAACACCTGGATGAGTGCAAACCCACGCTCAGTCACCAAAACCACCTCCGGTACTAGACGGTTGATTGGTGTTTGTGCCGGGGTTTGCACCAGAGTTTGTTCCGGTATTGGTACCTTGGTTCGAACCTGAACCTGAACCTGAACCTGAACCTGCGCCTGTACCAGTGGTATTTTGATTCGGCTTTGGTTTACGGGGAACGGCCATCAGTCGCGTGATGGTGTCGTCTTCGCCTGTGTTGATGGTAAATTCCACGGCAAACAGATCGGGTTCATCGGCTTGACCAAAAGGAATATCCGGAGGCCATTTATCGTAAGACTGGGTCTCACCGTTATAACGGGCCATGAATGTGAACTCGATGGATTTAACAGGGCGGAGCAGGTTTTGATGGCGCCATTCTAAACTTCCGTCGTCATCAAGATGAACAGTGTGACTGCGTATCAGACAGCCTCCCAAATCATTCATTTCCTCTTTTTCAAGCCATTCGCACAGATCACTACCTGGTTCGGCCAAACGATAGCCAACTCTTTGTAATGAGGACCGTTCAAAGTCCACGAACTGACTAAGCCGCCACCCATTCCTAGTCAAAAACAGCCCTTCCAACTCATCCAGTTTCATGGCGGCTTGGTCAGTACCGAAGGCGTCTTTGACAGGGCGATCTGGTGCCCACTGAGAGAAATCAGACTCCATTGTGCGCACTACCCGTGTCAGTTGGGATTGGTATTCATTGCTAACCGTTAGTGTTTCGTAAGTATGTCGTGATACTTGAACCAGATAAAAGGTACCCACGGCGAGCACAGCCGATATGGCCATGGCAATCAACAGTTCAATTAGAGTAAAACCCTGCTGGTCCTGCCTCATGGATCACCCAAAACGGCATACAGGATGTCGGCGGGAACATCGCTATTTGGAGGAAACGCTTGTAATTTCACGCTACGCGTATGGGCAGCGAAGAGTTGCGCCACTTGAGCTAATTGACCGGTTTGAGCCATACCTTGCGCTGCCGGTCCCATATCGGCCATGAAATTATACTCGGTCACCTCCACTTCGACCTTCCACTCCCGCCCATTAAATTCGACTGACTCATTCTTGGTTCCCAAATCAGGAGCTGCGGATAACCGCATTCTTGTCAGGACATTCTCGTTGACCCAACGCCCTTCTGTTTGCTCTTCGATTTGATAAGCAGCGGCGAGATTCTGGGAATTAGCCAAGGTGATGGCGCCCGCCATAACGGCAAAAATCGCCAATGCCACCATTACTTCTATTAATGTGAAACCAAATTCAGTTTTCAACACGCTCAACCTCCAATCGGTTGAAACCGTCACCGGTTACCTGAATTTTGGCGTCGAAGAAGTCTTCATGTTCCATTACCAATTGAAAGGCAGGGGAATAATCTTCTGATGGCATCAATATGACATGCGGTTCAAGCATCAATGGGTCATCGGGTAACTCATCAGGAAGTTCCACCCAATAACCATCGACTTGTAACGATAGCCTGGCCTCCTCATCTGCCTGCCACTCGACTGGCTCGGCTTCACTCTCATACCAGACGATATCAGGTTCCCCTTGCATAGGATCACCCTCACGCCATTGGAGAAATTTAACACCCGCAGACATAAAAATAATGCCCCGTTCCGTGTTGCTGAGCAGCACACGGTCCTGAGCCTGACCGACTTGATAGGCCAGTTGCTCGGCTGACTGTCGGATATCCGCCAGCGGAGCCTCCTTAGTCACTGCCATCCGCACGGAACCGGCGGCAATACCGACGATGAGAAGGACAACCAGCAGTTCTATCAGGGAGAACCCCCGCTCTTGTTTGAGCGGGTAGTTAACGGAACACACAAAATGGCTCATTCTGTGTCGCTGGAAGAAATATCCTCGTTGATATCACTGCCTCCGGCCTGGCCATCGGCGCCATACGAAATGATTTCGTAGGAAGAGCCTTCCTGGATATAGCCGTAGTTGTTACCCCAGGGGTCTTTGGGGGACTGTTTGAGGTAAGGGCCTCTCCAATTCTTGGGCTCCGGGCTACCTGAAGGTTTGGTCACCAATGCTTCAAGCCCTTGGTCTGTGGATGGGTATTGCGAATTGTGCAGCCGATAGGTATCGAGCGCGTTTTCGATGGTGCGAATGTCGGTCTTCGCGGCCTGTACCCTCGCCTCGTCGCCCCGCCCGATAACGTTTGGTGCGACCAGACCAAACAATACGCCCAGGATGACCAGGACCACCATCAATTCAATCAGAGTAAAACCGCGTTGCTTTTGTGTCATTGTCTTTTCCTAACCTACAAAGGTGTTCATTTCCATAATGGGCAGTACGATCGCCAATACGATGATCAATACAATTCCCCCCATCAACACCACCATCAACGGCTCGAACAGAGCCAATACGGTGGAGATGAGTTCCTTCACCTGCTGATCTTCGGCATCCGCCGTGCGTTGCAGCATTAAATCCAACTCGCCACTGGCTTCGCCGCTGGCGATCATGTGCAGCATCATCGGGCGGAAGTAACCGGCATCGGCCAAGGCTTTGTGCAAACTACCGCCCTCGGAGACGCGAATGGCCGCCTCTTTGACCCGCGCCTGTATCTCCAGGTTCGAAATCACTTCGGAGGCAATACGCATCCCTTCCACCAGGGGCACCCCGCTACCACTCAGAATCGCAACAGTGCCAATGAACCGGGCGGTGTTGAACCCTCTCGACACCCGTCCGATCAGGGGCAATCGCAAAATCAGCCGGTGTGACATCCGGCGCCGGGTGGGGTTTCGGTTCCAAATCACTAGAGCCAGATAAGCACCGAACATGGCGATAACCGTTGCCAGCCACCAATTCTGTACCCATTCACTGACGGCCAGCAGGCCGCGAGTCGGGCCCGGCAGCGTCTCTCCCGTCGAAGAGAATACACCCACAATCTCGGGCACCACGGAGTTCAACAGAAAACCGACGATCAACAAGGCGATCACCGTCAGGATGCCGGGATAGATGGAGGCCATCTGTACCTGCTTCCGTGTTTTCTGCTGGTCTTCCATGTAATCCGCCAGGCGGACCATAACTTGATCAAGATGACCGCTATGCTCGCCCGCATCAACGGTTGCACGGTAAAGAGGAGGAAAAGCCCGGGGGTAGTCGCCGAGCGCTTTGGCTAGGCTAAAACCTTCGAGCACGCGCGCTCTCACGCCCATGATCAGACTATGAACACGGCTTCGCTCGGATTGCTCGGCCACCGCTCTCAAACATTCTTCCAACGGCATGCCGGAGCCCACCAATGTCGCCAACTGACGGGTCACCAGAGCCAGATCGGCAACGGATATGGAGGGCCCGCCAAAAAGACCGCCGCTGCGGGTCTGGCGCTTTTGCGTCAGTTCGACATCGACCGGGAACCAGCCTTTGTCGCGCAGTTGTTGCCGCACCTGACGGCTGCTGTCGGCCTCCAAAACGCCTTTGCGACGTTTGCCGCGATCATCCAGCGCGGAATATTCAAAGGCGGCCATCAGTAACTCCGATACACGCGCAGCACTTCTTCGACCGTGGTCAGGCCGTTAAGCACCTTTTGTTTACCGTCGTCCAGAATGCTGGGCGACAGTGTGCGGGCGTAACGCTCAAGGTCGATGTCCCCAGCACGGTCGTGGATCAGCTGACGCATGGCTTCATCGACCCGGATGAATTCATACAGACCCAGCCGGCCGCGATAACCGGTGGATTTGCAGCTGGAGCAGCCTTTGGCGTGGTATATGGTGGGTGGTTGGGTGGCATCCACGCCAAGGAACTCACATTCGGCCTTGTCGGCCTGATACGGCTGTTTGCAATCCGGGCACAGGGTCCGCACCAGTCGTTGGGATACCAACCCGATCAAGCTGGACGCCAACAGGAAGGGTTCGATGCCCATATCCTGAAGACGGGTGACAGCGCCGGTGGCACTGTTGGTGTGCAGGGTGGACAGTACCAGGTGACCGGTCAAACTGGCCTGAACGGCGATATCGCCGGTCTCGTAATCCCGGATCTCCCCGATCATCACCACATCCGGGTCCTGGCGGAGAATAGCGCGCAGGCCGCGGGCGAAAGTCATGTCGACCTTGGTATTCACCTGTGTCTGACCAATACCGGGCAGGCTGTATTCGATCGGGTCTTCCACGGTCATGATGTTGCGGCTGTGGCTGTTCAGCGCCTGCAAAGCTGCATACAAAGTGGTGGTTTTACCGGACCCGGTCGGGCCGGTGACCAGAATGATGCCATGAGGCCGCTGAATCAGGTCTTTGATGGTATCCAGGTCTCGTTTTTCGAGCCCCAGATGACTCAGATCCAGTCGTCCGGCCTGCTTGTCGAGCAAACGCAGCACCACCCGTTCACCGTGATTGGAGGGGATGGTGGACACCCGCAGATCCACTTCCCGACCGGCCACGCGCAAGGCGATGCGTCCATCCTGCGGGACGCGTTTTTCGGCGATGTCGAGACGAGCCATGACCTTGATCCGCGAGACCAACAAAGGTGCCAGTGCCCGTTTGGGTTGAACCACCTCGCGCAGAACACCATCGACCCGGAAGCGAATCGATAAGCGCTTTTCATAGGTCTCGATGTGAATATCGGAGGCGTTTTCGCGAACCGCTTCGGTTAGGATCGCGTTGATCAACCGGATGATGGGGGCGTCGTCTTCCTGCTCCATCAGGTCTTCGGTTTCGGGTACCGAATCCGCCAGGGAGCTAAGGTCCATCGACTCGCCCAACCCTTCCACCATCTGCATGGCGTCGTCGGAGTCGGTTTGATAGGCGCGGTTCAGGTGTTCGGAGAACTCCTGTTCGTTAACCTGAATCTGGGGCAGTACACGCTGCACGAGTCGCTGCGCCTCCTGCAAAGCATTCAGGTTGACGTCCGGCCGGTACAGCAGGCGCGGTCCATCGGCGTGACCATAATCGATCACGACACCGTGTCGCTTGGCGAATGCAAAGGGCAAGCGCCGCTCCATGACGCCCGGTGGTACTGCTGTCATTGACCTGTCCTGTCGTTGCTAAGTGCTTGTATTGAAAAGAATATCACTACCGTTGCCTCCATCAACCCACCCATCTCTGGATCAGTGTGACCAGGTTCTCATAGGTTACGGGCTTGGTCATGAAATCATCCATCCCGGCGGCGAGGCAGGCTCGCTCCTGCTCGGGGGTGTCTTCCGCCGTCATGGCGATAATCGGTACGTGGTCGCCGGAACTGAGCTCGTGCTGGCGAATCCTTCGGGTGGACTCCAGGCCATCCATACGTGGCATCAGGCAGTCCATCAGCACCAGATTATAGGGCGAATCCGTCGTGGCCATTTGTGCGGCCTCCTGCCCGTTCACACAGGTTTCCACTTCGACGCCCATGCGCTCCAACAGACGGACAACCACTTTCTGGTTGACCATGTTGTCTTCGGCCAGCAGCACACGAGTGTCCTGGCTGCGGTATTCTTCGGCCGTGTCGAGACGGGTCTCCTGGAGCGATTCTCTCAGATTCCTCAGTAAATCGTCCCGGCTGACGGGTTTTTCAATGAAATGAATGGACCCCTGCAGTTGATTGAACAGGCCGCGCTGCAGCTCAGAGGCATAAAGAAACACCTGAGCCTTGTGGTCGGTCAGCCGGGTTAGCAGGGTTTGAACCTGCTTGAGATACTGCTGCGCCTTGGCGTCTTCCACCGGGATGTTGAGCAGTATGAAATCGGTGTCCAGTACGCTGTCGTCTTCCAGCAACCGATCCAGTTGCCAGGCTGTGACCTGCATATCCCAGCTCATGAATTCAGCGGTGAGCGCCCGTTCATTGATGGGTGTCATATCCGCCAACATGACCGAGCGGCCGGCCATGAACCGTGCAGGGCGGAAAGAGCTGGCCTGTTGGGACGAGGCTTTGATGGGCAGGGAAACACGGATTTTTTTGAGACCGTCGTTTTCGCTCGCGGTAAGAGCGGCACCCATGGCCTTGAACTGGGCGGCCGCCACCATCAGCGTCAGCTGGTCCGATACGTCTTCGTCTTCGGGCAGTGTATCCATATTGCGGTTGATGGCGGCGTTCAGGTCTTCCACGCTTGCTTCATTGTTCATGAAGTAGAAGGACAGCAGCAGACGTTCCTCTTCCACCCTCGTATCGAGCGCGACGCGGACGGTGATTTCACCCTCTTCGGCGCTGTCGAGCGTGAAATCAAGTAATCGGCGGAAAGCGTTGGAAAGCCATTGCGGATCGGACTCCACCCGTTCAGGAACATCCGGGTGGTATAAATAGGCCAGCTCCAGCCCATGTTCATGGGCTTTGCTACCCATATCGGAAAGAGCATGCTCCAGCGTTTTTCTGAGGTTGAACACAATGTTCTGCGGCACTCGGGATTGGTCCCGCTGCTCGATGAAGGCTTCGAGATCGTTGACCAGATCGAGAATAGAATGGCCGCTGCGTCGGGCGATGTTCAGCATGCCCTGGTGCTCGTTGCTTTGTTCGTCGTGGCTCAGCATGCCCAGTACGCCCAGTAAACCGCTCAGTGGGTTTTTGACACGATGCAGCAATTGGTTAATGAAGCGCCGGTTGGAACTGGCTTGAATGACATTGGCTTCGCGGGCCTGCTCCAGCGCGCGCAATCTCAGTTTCAATTCATGGTTGTGGGTGAGAAAACCCCACACCAGCTCGGAAATCCGCCCTGCGGTGCTGACCAGATAAAAATAAAGCGCTAGAAACGCCAAGCTGATATACCAATGCCCGGAATTACCCACATTGAAGGCGTAATGAATGGCTACCGGCCACAGCAGAATCGCCAGGTAGACTCGAACGGTTCGCCCGTAGAGTGAATAGACGAAGGTTCCCCCGGCGGCGACCGCCAGCGTGTAGAGCAGGCCGAGCAAGGCAATGGGGTGTTCCGGTCCTGACAATCGATAGATCAGGTAGGCGGTCCAACCGGCGGCGTGCAGAAAGCCAGAGGCAATGAACCATTCGCGCCAGCGAGCGGGCCCACGCCCGTACCAATCGCTGAATTGGGCAATCATGATGAAACGCCAGGCTGCCATGACCACGAGCAGCAGGCCGAAAACGTAGCTGCCTGTCGGAGTCGGGCCCACGTCCAACCACTGCCATTCGAGCAGCAGAAACACCAGAAAATGCAGGATAGCGCTGGGTAAACCCTGTCGGCTTAGGGTTTCGTCAATGCGTTTCAGAATCGCCCGATCTTTTTGTGCTTTATGTTGGGGCGTAAAAAACCAGCTCATAGACACCTGTCTGTTACGAGGGGCAGCGTTAATTTCCATTTCCCATTATCGGAATTCGCTTGGCTGGGGTCGTCCCTGCGAACCTTTTCGCCGATAGGGCAAGAGCAAGGCATCATGGCCCTGCCAAAAAAGTGCGGCAACTATACCCTCAGTTTAGGCTGGACCCAACCATAAGGGCCGGTAGGGCCCGAGTTTTGCGAAAATCTTACCCGTCCAGGGGGAAAAATCACGCCTACAGGCTGGTTGGCGCCCTATAGACGAAAAGAGCCCGGCATGTGCCGGGCTCTTTTGGGATGGAACCGGGGTTCCTGTTCAGAACGCTTTTTCCAGCTCGGGCATGGCTTCGAACAGATCCGCCACTAAGCCGTAATCCGCGACCTGGAAGATGGGCGCGTCTTCATCTTTGTTGATGGCGACAATCACCTTACTGTCTTTCATACCAGCCAAATGCTGGATCTGGCCGGATATGCCCACAGCAATGTAGAGATCCGGCGCCACAATCTTGCCGGTCTGGCCTACCTGCATATCGTTGGGGACGAAACCGGCATCCACAGCCGCGCGCGAGGCGCCTACGGCCGCATCGAGTTTATCCGCGAGCTTGTACAGCAGCTCGAAGTTCTCTCCATTCTGCATGCCGCGACCACCGGAAATCACCACTCTTGCGGAAGTCAGCTCGGGGCGGTCAGACTTGGCCAGCTCTTCGCCGATGAAACGGCTGGTGCCGGCATCCGAACCGGTGTCGATGGTTTCCACGGAGGCTGAACCGTCCATTGCACAAGCGTCGAACGCCGTACCGCGTACGGTAATGACTTTGACGGCATCGCTGGACTGCACAGTGGCAATGGCATTGCCCGCATAAATGGGCCGCTTGAAGGTATCGGCGGATTCAACCGCCAGAATGTCGGAGATCTGCTCAACATCCAGCAGCGCAGCCACACGCGGCATGAAGTTCTTACCGGTCGTGGTGGCCGAAGCCAGGATATGACTGTAGTTTTTGCCCTGCTCTGCCACGAGCGCAGCCAGGTTCTCCGCCAAGGCGTGGCCAAGCGCAGGGCCGTCGGCCAACAGGACTTTCGCGACGCCATTTAACTTGGCGGCTTCTTCGGCCACCGCCTGGGCGCTTTCACCGGCCACCAAAACATGGATATCACCACCGATGGCTTGAGCCGCCGTTACAACGTGGGCCGTAGCCGAGGAAAGTGCGGTGTTGTTGTGTTCAGCAACGATCAAAATACTCATGACAGCACCTTAGCTTCGTTCTTCAGTTTCTCGACCAGTTCAGCTACGGAACCGACTTTCACCCCACCCTGACGCTCGGCAGGCGGTTCGACCTTAAGGGTGGTGACCGTTTTACGGATCTCCACGCCGTAATCCGCCGGGGTTTTCTTATCCAGAGGTTTACGCTTGGCCTTCATGATGTCAGGCAGCTTGGCGTAACGGGGCTCGTTCAAACGCAGGTCGGTGGTTACAATGGCGGGCAATTTCAGACCGACGGTCTGCAAACCACCGTCAATTTCACGGGTAACCTGAGCTTCGTCGCCTTCGACGACCAGCTTGCTGGCAAAAGTACCCTGTGCCATGCCGGTGAGAGCGCCGAGCATTTGGCCGGTCTGGTTGTTGTCGCTATCGATGGACTGTTTACCCAGAATAACCAGGCCGGGCTTTTCTTCCTCAACCACGGCTTTGAGAAGTTTGGCGACGGAAAGAGAGCCGGGCGCTTCATCGGTGGTGATCAGAATGCCCCGGTCCGCTCCGAGCGCCATGGCCTTGCGAATTTGTTCTTCGGCTTTTGCTTCGCCGATGGAGACAACGACGATTTCGTCGGCGACGCCCTGCTCTTTCAATCGAACCGCTTCTTCCACGGCGATCTCACAGAAGGGGTTGATGTCCATTTTGACATTCGCCAGGTCCACATCGCTGTGGTCCGGCTTGACGCGGACTTTTACGTTGTAGTCCACAACACGCTTCACGGGAACCAGTACTTTCATAGCGTCCTCATCTTGTATTCGAGCCCGGGAACCCCCGGAGGAGCTTCTATCCGGGACTCATTTAATCCGTTTTAAACGAAAATTTCAAACAGTTGTTTTAATTTTTCCTGGCAAGAGGGTAAACTCCCGCCCGATGCGAAGGTTCCGATCAGAATGGAGCCATTGCGAATAATTACAACGATGTCCCTTGTTCTTGCGGTCAAGTGTTCTCGCGGTCGAGTGTTCTTGTGGCCTGCCGTGCCATGCAGCTTGAACAAGAGGCTCATGAATCACCCGCCCCCGGCTCTGTTGGCCGGTCGGCAACGTTCAGGAGGTCCCTATGGAACGTGAATCCATGGAATTTGATGTGGTTGTAGTCGGAGCCGGCCCGGCCGGGCTCTCAGCCGCTATCCGCCTGATGCAGGGCGCACAGGAATCTGACCGTGAGCTCTCGGTCTGTGTCGTTGAGAAGGGATCGGAAGTCGGTGCTCATATTCTGTCGGGTGCGGTGTTCGAACCCCGCGCACTGAACGAACTCATCCCGGACTGGAAAGATAAAGGCGCCCCTCTCAATACCGCCGTCAGCGGCGATGAGATCCACGTTCTACGAGGCCCGGAAAGCACTATCAAAGTGCCCAACTTCTTTGCGCCTTCCACCATGCACAACGAAGGCAACTACATTATCAGCCTTGGTAATCTTTGCCGCTGGCTGGCCGAGCAGGCCGAGGCTCTGGGAGTGGAGATATTCCCTGGTTTCTCGGCGGCCGATGTTCTCTATGCCGAGGACGGTTCGGTGAAGGGTATCGTTACCGGCGATATGGGCGTCGCGGCCGACGGCTCCGAGAAGGACGGTTACATGCCCGGCATGGAGCTGCATGCCAAGACCACCCTCTTCGCCGAAGGCGCCCGTGGCCATCTGGGTAAGTCACTGATCAACCATTTCAAACTGGATGCCGATGCGGAGCCTCAGCACTATGGGCTGGGCATCAAAGAACTCTGGGACGTCGACCCGGCCAACCATGAGCTGGGTAAGGTCGTTCACACGGCTGGATGGCCCCTTAAAGAACACGGCGCTGCCGGTGGCTCCTTCATGTACCACCTGGAGAACTATCAGGTGGTCATCGGTCTGATTACCGACTTGAGCTACCAGAACCCCTACTTGAGCCCTTTCGATGAATTCCAGCGGATGAAACACCATCCGGTATTCGCCAAAACCCTCAAAGGTGGCAAGCGTGTCTCTTATGGTGCCCGAGCCATAGCCAAGGGCGGCCTGCAGAGCTTGCCAAAGATGCACTTCCCTGGCGGTCTGTTGATCGGTTGCGATGCCGGAACCCTGAATTTCGCGAAAATCAAAGGCAGCCATACGGCGATGAAATCCGGCATGTTGGCGGCCGATACCATTCTGGCCAAGTCCGATTGGGACGCCGGTCAGGATCTGTCCGAATACGCCCGGGCATTCCGAGACAGCTGGATTTGGGAAGAGCTGAACCTGCAGCGGAACTTCGGACCGGCACAGCACAAATGGGGCAACATAGTCGGCTCCGCCTATGCTTTTGTGGACATCAACCTGTTCAAAGGCAAGCTGCCCTGGACGATGTCCGATCCGAAGGCCGATTACGCTCAAACCAGGCCGGCGGCTGAATGCCAACCCATTGATTACCCAAAACCGGACGGCACTCTGAGCTTCGACAAGCTAAGTTCGGTGTTTCTGTCGAACACCAACCATGAAGAAGACCAACCGGTCCATCTCAAGCTGAAGGATCCGAATGTTCCCATTCAGCACAACCTACCCAAGTTTGCCGAGCCCGCCCAGCGCTACTGCCCTGCGGCAGTGTACGAGGTGGTTGAGAACGACCAGGGGGAAAAGCGCTTCCAGATCAATGCGCAGAACTGCGTCCATTGCAAAACCTGCGACATCAAAGACCCGTCCCAGAACATTGTCTGGGTAACGCCTGAAGGCGGTGGCGGGCCGAACTACCCTAATATGTAAGGATTAAGTCGTGGCCAGCTTGAAGCGCTGGCCAGCGCTTTCCAGCCAAAGCACGCCCGAGTCATCCACGCCTTTGTGTTCCAAAGCCCATGTCTGCCAGTGATACATCAGGTTTTGATGAATTCTCGCAGGCAGGTTACGGCGCCAAGTCATAGTGGGCGATTCCGGGTCGGCCTGGGTATCAAGCGGGTGTTCCTCATCCAAGGGCACCGACTCCCCCAGATTATTCGTCACAATCCAGGTTCCCTCTATCAGCTCAGCAGAATGGGCAACAAAGGGTGTATCCTGCACCCGAATGCCTACTTTCTCGACGGGCGTTACCAGAAAATACGAATCCCCTTCCCGCTTGAGGATGGATGAGAACATCCGGACCATGGCGGGGCGTCCGATCGGCGTGCCTTCATAAAACCAATCCCCGTTGCGGCGGATTTCCATATTGATGTCCCCGCAGAAATCCGGGTTCCACTGCTCTACCGGTGGGTGTTTCTGATCGCCAATCTGTTTCAGCAGTTCTTCAAGTTTCATGTCGGGCTTCTCCCGCATCAGCCACGATGTCCGTCAGGAAACGTACGAAACCACGCCGATCCTGAATCAACTCGTGGTAAAGGTCGCTTTCGCTCAGGCTCGCCATACCATTCGCCAGGGCCCAGACGAAGCCGAAATAAAACCGATGGGTATCATCATGGCGGTTTTCACTCTCGTCTCCCGTCCGGTTTCGCCGGGCGGTTTCCATGAACAGCTCTATGTGGTTCTGGCGGAGCCTCTGCCACTGAACGAAGCGCTCCAGCTGGCAGTCGCAGCGAGTTAAAGTGTTTTCTACTCTCAGCAAAAGCCTATATTTTTCAATGCTTTGCAGTCTATATTTAAAGTATCCTCTCATTAAATCCGATAAGCTTCCCGACTCCCGGTTTTGACGGATTATCGGTCCGACACCCACTTCATCGGCCAGCAACAACGCGGCGTAGATATCTTCCTTACCACTGAAATAATGATAGAACACTGATCGGCTGATGCCTGCCATCTGTATCAACCGAGTGACAGACACCTTGTCCTCACCCGAGAGCATGAATAGGTTCAGTGCTGAATTGAGGATGGCGATCTCAGTGGGGTGCTGGTCCTTTACTTGTAAGACAGGATGTAACATAGCGCCTGCATTGGTGCGGATTCGGGTTCTAGTCTATAACTGAGAGTGTGTGAACTGAAGTGACCGTTTTCGGTCCGGAGTGGCACAATGCGATTGTTTTCTTCGATATATCAAGCGGTTACGCGCTGGTTGACCGACGAACCCGTCAATCATGAACACCCGATGAGCGATTTCAACAAGCTGCGGCGGGAGATTCGCAGTTGCGATGTCATTCTGGTGGAGGGGCACTCCCGGGTGGCGGAGGTGATCGGCAGCGTAACCCAGAGCCGCTGGATTCATGCGGCACTCTACATTGGCCGCCTGCACGATGTGGAAGACCCCATGCTGCGGCTGAAAATCCGTGAGTTTTTCGATGGTCAGCCCGATGTACAGCTTATCGTCGAAAGTCAGTTGGGCCTGGGTACGGTCATCCGCCCGCTCGATACCTATAAAAACCGTCACCTGCGCCTATGCCGCCCACGCGACCTGAGCTATGAAGACAGCCAGTTGGTGTTGAAATACGCCATTCATCGCCTGGGCACCGATTACGACCTGCGTCAGATACTCGATCTGTTCCGTTTTTACCTGCCGTGGAGCTTTCTGCCCAAACGGTTCCGCTCATCTTTGTTCAAGTGGAAACCAGGCGGCAGCACGCGTACGGTGTGCTCCACCCTGCTTGCCGAAGCCTTTGGCGCGGTGTCTTTCCCTATATTGCCATTGGTCAAACGTCAGGAGGGAGGCGAGGTCAAGCTGTTCCAACGCAACCCGAAACTGTGTACGCCCAGCGATTTCGATTACAGCCCCTACTTCGACATCATCAAGTATCCGTTCCTGGAATTTGAAGGAGCGTCCACCCCGGCTTATCGGCTGATGCCCTGGCATGGTCATGGCGCGCTGGACGATGAAGAAGCCTTGATGTACATGGAAGCGAAGTTGCAGCAGACGATGCCCGAGGGCTCTGAATCACCGCCGAGACGAATCAACTCAAAAGAGCATCTGTAAGCTGTTGCAGACTCGGAGGAGAGAGAGGCGACGCACGCCTTTACATGGTGTGCGTCGGCTTGTCGGAGTTGAGAGCGCCCGCCAGATAGGTTTCGATCTTGTCTTTCGCCAATTCGTTCTTTTTACTGAATTGTACGCCAATGCCGGTCGCACGGTTGCCCTGAGCACCACGCGGGGTTACCCAGATGACCTTCCCAGCCACCGGAATCTTCTCCGGCTCGTCCATTAGGTTCAGCAGCAAAAACACATCATCTCCAAGATTGAACTTCTTATTGGTGGCGATAAAGAGCCCGCCATTTTTAACAAATGGCATGTACGCCGCATACAGCACGGCCTTGTCCTTCATGGTGAGGGACAGGATACCATTGCGGGGCCCACCGAGTTTTGGATTCATAAACGCAGTTCCAGCCAGCGAGCGGCGAGTTGCTCGCTCCACATCTGTTGGTTCAAATTTGCCTGGTGCTGCAGGCCACTCATGAGCTCCAGAATATAGTCTCTAAACTCAAAAAGCGACACACCCTTCACCTGGCGCAAACGATCAGCCAGTTGTCGATCGGTCTCCGGCATTACGACCTGGGTATTATGCTGGAGCCTCAGGGCGCCATCCACCCAGAGTAGCAGTTGGCGAAGCAGGTTGGTTGCCTGTTGCTGGCTGATAAAACTGGCCAGAGCGCTGAAACCCGTCTCCTGCAAAAAGGTGGCGGCCTGCTTTTGCCATTGCTCCATTGCATCGGCGCCCAACCGGAGCGCATCCATCGGTGCCCCTTCGGACATGCTTAGCCGGTTTTGAGCCTCGGTCGGGTCCATTCCCTGGTCCATTAAATAGCGACGGGCGGATTCTTCGTCGGGTCGGTCCAGCTTATAAATCCGGCATCGGGACCTTACCGTCGGCAACAGTCGTGACAGTGACGTCGCTTCAAGAATGAGATAGGTGTCGCGGGTCGGTTCTTCAAGCATTTTCAGCAAGGCATTCGCCGAGCTGGTGTTCATTCGGTCCGCACCCACGAGGCGGATGACTTTATTGCCACCCTGCTGCGCCGTTTCGTGCATAAACTGACCGATGGCCCGCACCTGTGCCACCTTGATCGTGTCGCTTTTACCTTCAGGCTCGACAACCAGACGGTCGGGGTGCAAACCGGCCTTGACCAGCAAACAACTTTTGCATTGACCGCAGGGTCGGTTCTGGGACGCACACAGGATGGCATCCCCGAGATGGCGTCCCAGCTCATGTAGCCCATCCCCGCCTCGACCAATTAACAGCAGCGCATGAGGCAGGCGGCCTTGGGACAAGCCAAGGTGGACGGAGGAAGAAACGGAATCGAGCCAGGGAGGCAGCGAATTCATAGGCAATGGGCCTCCAACGCAGCCACCAGATCCCGGCTTACAGCCTCGATTGACTGTGAAGCATCCAAGCGAACCACTCGCTCGGGATTGGCCTCATGGCGCTTGAGATAGGCGCGGCGACACCGCTCGAAAAAATCGATGCTTTCCTGTTCGATACGGTCGAGTTCACCTCTCTGCCGGGCCCGGGCCAAGCCAACCTCGGCCGGACAATCAAGCCATAGGGTCAGATCCGGCTGAAAGCCTTCCAAAACGAGAGACTCCAACGACTCGATTCGATGCCACTCGATGCCTCGACCACCCCCCTGGTAGGCGTAGGTCGCATCGGTGAATCGGTCACTGATCACCCACTGCCCTTGATCCAGAGCCGGTTTAATCTTTTGGGTAACGTGCTGGCGGCGAGCGGCGAAGACCAGCAATAGCTCGGTCCAGGCGTCCATGGCTTCGGTATGGTGACCCAGTACGAGGTCTCTTATCTGTTCGGCCAAGGGCGTACCGCCGGGCTCCCGTGTCACCAGAGGGGAACCATGGCGAGCGGTAACCCAGGTTTCCAGCACACCTAACTGAGTCGACTTCCCGGCGCCTTCCAAGCCTTCGATACTGATAAACGCAGGCGTCATTGGGCTACCTCTGTCTGGCTCTGAGGCTCGGCGGGAGAGGATCGATAATCGTCACGACGACCAAAACGCTGGAATTGACGAACCGCCGCATTGTGCTCTTCGTAAGTGTCGGAAAATACATGGGTACCGTCACCTTTAGCCACAAAGAACAAAGCGCCGCCCGGCGCCGGATTCACGGCGGCTTCCAGCGAGCCACGGCCAGGGTTCGCTATGGGTGTGGGTGGCAGCCCGGTACGGGTATAGGAATTGTAGGGCGAGTCCTTGCGGAGATCGGCACGTGTCAGGTTGCCGTCATACTCCTGACCCAGGCCATAAATGATGGTCGGGTCGGTCTGCAGTCTCATACCCTGCTCCAGGCGACGGGAAAAGACCCCGGCAATCTGGGGGCGCTCGAAGGCCGCGCCGGTCTCTTTTTCCACTATGGAGGCGAGAATCAGGGCTTCATAGGGAGTCTCGATGACCAGGTTCTCCGCCCTGTCCTTCCAGGCATTCTCAAGCTCACGGGTCATCTTTTCATGGGCTAGCCTGAGCAGTTCGGCATCGCTGCGACCCCGTTCAAAATGGTAGGTGTCGGGGAAGAACCAGCCTTCGGGGTGATCGATGCCCAAGTCCAGTTTATTCAATACTTCGCTGTCGGAAAGCCCTGTCAGGGTATGCGTCAGGTATTCGTTGGCTTCGATAGCCTGACGGAACTGATGAAAGGTCCAGCCTTCAATGAACTGAATGGTGCGTTGGATCTTATCACCCGCAATCATCCGCTCGACAACATCGATGGCGGTTTCATCCGGTGTGATTCGGTATTCGCCCCGCTGAATACGGGTTTTTTCCTGATAACGCAGCCAATACTCCGGAATGCGCGCTTCCTGAACCCAGCCGGAGCGTTCGAAATCGGCCAACACCCGGCGCAGTGAAGCTCCAGCCTCCACTTGATAAACGGTTGGCTCTGCCAACGCCAAGGGGCGTTTAAGCTGGTCGGTGGCGTAAAAACCCAGCCCTACGATCAAGCCGGCCAGAATCAGAACCGTCAGTACAAGCAGTTGTTTAATCACTCGATAATCCAATGGCTGTTCGAATAAGGGAGAGTTCGTCCCAGGCCGGTGGCGTAAGCGGCCGTGCGTTTAAACTGAGAACCGGTACCAGACCGATCAAGGAATTACTGATCATCATTGCTTCGGCCTGCTGCAGATCCTTCAGGTAGATGTCGGCGACTGAAACCGGAATGTCTTGCAGCCTCAACCAGCGACGGCGAATAATGCCATTCACTCCGGCATCGGCCAAGTCGGGGGTGAGCCATCGACCGGATTGTTTCAGGTAAAGATTACTCATGCTGCCTTCCACCACCCGGCCGTCGGCAAGCAACATCAGCGCCTCATGCGCACCTGCTTTACGGGCGCTTTGGCGGGCGAGCACCGAATCGAGCCGGTTAAGATGCTTCAAACCGGCGAGACTGGGGTTGGCGCTGGCATGAACCTCGGAAATGACCAGATCGGCCCCTTGATGGTGCCAGGGTTGCGTCTGGTATGGGAATAATTGAATGACCCTGTCCGTGGACTGGCTGGAAGGGTCGAAATCGTAACCACGCCCCTGCACGCCCCGGCCCAGTATGAGTTTACAGACTACGGGACCGGTCGTGTCTTGGAGCAGTTGGTTGATCTCGCTTTCCAGACTGTCACGATCAGACAGGGTCCATTGCATCCCCAGTCGCTCAATGCCGGATTCAAGACGGTCGAGGTGGTCGCTCCAGAACTCTATTCCTTCCGGCCCGGCCAGACAGGTTTCAAACAGACCATCGCCAAAAGAGACCATACGATGGTCGCAATTGAGCTGGTCGTGGGGGATTCCATTGATAAGGCAACTGAGCATAGAGGGATGTCGGGGCCTTACCGGCCCCGGAGGTCTCGTCAGACTTTGCTGAAGACCAGCGTACCATTGGTGCCACCAAAGCCAAAGGAATTGGACAGCGCATGGTTGATGGTCATCTCGCGAGCGGTGTTTGGAACGTAATCCAGGTCACAGCCCTCGCTTGGGTTTTCCAGGTTGATGGTCGGTGGCGCCACCTGATCCCGAATGGCCAGGATCGTGAAAATGGCTTCCACGGCGCCGGCCGCACCCAAAAGGTGGCCGATCATCGACTTGGTCGAACTCATAACGATCTTGTCTGAGTCCGCACCATAGAGCGCTTTCGCCGCTCTGGTTTCGGCGATGTCACCGGCCGGGGTCGAGGTGCCGTGAGCGTTGATGTAGTTGATATTAACCGCATTCAACTTCGCATCCGTCACCGCGTTGCGCATGGAAGCACAGGCCCCACTGCCGTCTTCTGGAGGTGACGTCATGTGGTAGGCATCACCGCTCATTCCGAAACCGGTCAACTCGGCGTAGATGTTCGCACCGCGTGCCTTGGCGTGCTCATATTCTTCGAGTATCAGAACACCAGCGCCATCTCCCAGAACGAAACCGTCGCGGTCCTTATCCCATGGGCGACTGGCCTGTTCAGGCGCATCATTACGGGTGGAGAGCGCTCGGGCCGCCCCGAAACCGGAAATACCCAGTTGGGTGGAAGCCATTTCGGCACCGCCCGCCACCATGACATCGGCATCGCCATAGGCAATGGTGCGGGCTGCATAACCGATGTTGTGCGTACCCGTGGTGCAGGCCGTGGTGATGGCAATATTCGGCCCTTTGAAGCCGTAGTCGATCGACAGATAGCCGGCGATCATGTTGATGATGGCGGCGGGTACAAAAAACGGAGACACCCGACGAGGGCCGGCTTTCAACAAGGCGGCATGGTTTCGCTCGATGGTATCCAGGCCACCAATACCGGCCCCCAGAGCAAGACCGATACGGTGTGCGTTTTCTTCCGTAGCCGCGATCCCGGAGTCTTTGATGGCTTCGATAGCGGCCGCGAAGCCGTACTGAATGAAGCCGTCCATTTTCTTGGCGTCTTTTGGATTGATGTAGTTGGCTACATCGAAATCTTTCACCTGAGCTGCGAACTTGGTGGAAAACTTCTCGGTATCGAAATTCTCAATCAGGGCCGCACCACTTTTCCCGGCCAGGATGCCGTCCCAGGTGCTTTTGACGTCATGACCCAGGGGGCTAAGGCAGCCGAGGCCCGTCACTACGACGCGACGACGTGACATAGGTATCCTCCACAAGGTTTGCATCCATACCGACGCATACGGCTTGATGCCGGTCGGATACTAAAAAGCCGTACTGCCTGACGACAATACGGCTTGAATTCAACTCGTTCCGGAGCAAATGCCCGGACTCGATTAACCCAGATGCGCGTTGATGTAGTCGATCGCGTCCTGGACAGTCGACAGCTTCTCGGATTCTTCGTCCGGGATCTCGGTTTCAAACTCTTCTTCCAGAGCCATAACCAGGTTCACGGTATCCAGAGAATCAGCACCGAGGTCGTCTACGAAAGACGCCTGCGCTGTTACGTCTTCTTCTTTGGCGCCCAGCTGTTCGCAGACGATTTTCTTAACGCGATCTTCAATGTTGCTCATTATGAACACTCCCTAAATGGAATAGCACCGTTTGGTGCGCGATAGTGTATTAAAAGGTATTCGTAACCGGCAAGTCAAAAACCCACCGTTAACCCATGTACATGCCGCCGTTGACGTGCAAAGTCGCGCCCGAAATGTAAGACGCCTGGTCACTGGCCAGAAAAGCGACGGCACTGGCAATTTCTGCCGGATCTCCCAAACGGCCCAACGGCACCTGTTTGAGCAGGTTTTCGCGGACCGCCTCGGGTAATTCGTGTGTCATATCGGTTTGAATGAAACCGGGCGCAACCGAATTGACGGTGATGTTACGCGATCCCACTTCCCGGGCCAATGTCCGGGTGAAACCTTCGAGCCCGGCCTTGGCAGCGGCGTAGTTGGCCTGACCGGCATTTCCGGAGGAGGCAACCACTGAAGACACATTGATAATACGGCCCCAGCGGGCACGGGTCATGGCTTTGATCACCGCCTTGCTCATGCGGAAAGCCGAGGTCAGGTTGGTGTCGAGAACGTTATCCCACTCTTCGTCTTTCATGCGCAAAAAGAGGTTGTCCTTGGTGATCCCGGCATTGTTTACCAGAATGGACACATCGCCCATTTCCTCTTTCAAGGTGGTCATCAAAGTCTTGATGGATTCCGCATCGGTGACGTTCAGGCAATAACCTTTGCCTTCCACACCGGCTTCCTTGAAACGGGCGGTGATTTTCTCAGCGCCGCTTTCGGAAGTGGCCGTGCCTGCGACCTTATAGCCCTGGCGACCCAATTCATCAGCGATTGCGGCGCCGATGCCACGACTGGCACCGGTCACCAATACCAATTTGGTCTCGCTCATTTAGCGCTCCCTATCCGTTCTTGAAAGGCTGCCAGACTCCCGAGGGAAGACAGCGTCAAGGTTTTTTCAATTCGCTTGTTCAAACCGGACAATACCTTACCCGGTCCGCACTCAACTGTTTCAGAAACGCCCAGCTTAACCAATTCCGCGACAGACTGGGACCATAGAACCGGACGATACAACTGCTCAACCAGATTCTGCTTCAGCTTCGCTGCATCGGTCTCGACCAGGGCCGTTACATTCTGCACGATGGGAATGTTGGCATTGTGCAATGTCAGGCTGTTCAATGAGTTGGCCAACTCTTCCGAAGCGCCTTTCATCAGGCTGCAATGGGAAGGGACACTCACCGGCAATGGCATGGCGCGTTTGGCACCAGCGTCTTTTAACAGGGCGATGGCACGGTCAACCGCTGCGGTTGATCCTGCGATAACCACCTGCCCAGGTGTATTGAAGTTCACCGCTTCAACGACATCGCCTTGCTGAGCGGCTTCACAACCTTGAATTACGGCGTCATCGTCCAAACCCAGAATCGCCGCCATGCCACCCTCGCCTGCCGGTACAGCGGCTTGCATCAGTTGGCCACGCTTCTCCACCAGCTTGACGGCTTCCGTCAGTGACAGCACGCCTGCCGCGACCAGAGCGGAATATTCCCCAAGGCTGTGTCCAGCCAGATAATCCGGGTTGGCACCGCCTTCGGCCTGCCACAACCGCCACAATGCGACACTGGCGGTCAATAATGCAGGCTGGGTTTTCTCGGTTTTGTTCAGCTCTTCGGCTGGGCCATCGCTCACCAGATGCCAAAGATCGTAGCCCAGAGCATCGGACGCTTCGCTGAATGTTTCACGAATGGAGGCATACTGCTCCGCCAGATCCGCCAGCATGCCCACTTGTTGTGAACCCTGCCCCGGAAAGACGAATGCTAGTTTATCGGCCATAGTTCGAATCCTGTCGCTGTTCGAGCTGCATCAAGGCAGCATTTTTCGCTTGCGGTGCATTATGGGCGCCAAGTCCGAGCAGTAAAGAGAGGCCCTGTTAAAACATTTATGATCTGGCGGAATAGAAAGACCTATATTATTAACCCGCCATAAGGGATGGCGCTAGCGGATCAACAGATCGAGACGGTCGAGTATGCGATGGCACCAACGCCCCTGCACAGCCTCGATTGCCCGCCCGATAGCGGCCTGAAAGGCAACGGCGTCGGCGTCACCATGGCTTTTTATGACGGTAAGCGGACTGCCCGCCAGCAACGCGCCATTGCTGCGACGAGGGTCCAAACGAATGAACTGAGGTTTTAGTCTGCGGTTCAGAAAGTACCCCAGCAGACGGCCCAGCCAGTCGCCCTGCAATTGTTGTTTCAATGCCGACAGTGTCAGATCCAAGGTACCTTCGGCCGACTTTATTACCGCGTTGCCGGTGAAACCGTCGGTAACGACAAGGTCCAGTCGTCCCTGAAACACTTCGTTGGCTTCTATGTAACCGCGAAAGTCGATGTCAGACCAGTGTTTGAGCTGCTCGGAGGCCAAACGCAGGGAATGCGGCCCTTTATTAGCCTCCACGCCGAGGTTGAGCAGCGCCAGACTGGGATTCGCCCCTTTCGATTCTTCGACGATGGCAAGCCCTATGGCTGCAAACCCCAGCAGTTGTTCGGCACTGGCGGAAAAAGAAGCACCCAGATCCAGCATCACGATCGGCTCGCGCGCCGTGGGCACCCAGCTCACCAGCACGGGTCGATCAACGGCTGGATGCGGCACCGCGTGGCGATGCATCAGCGCCATTAACACACCGGTATGCTCCGCCGAGACCACGGCCTCCACTTGCTTGTCCGCCAGTGCCTGATAAGCCGCCTCAACGCCGCTGTGGTATTGGTGGCGTAGCAACTGAGCCGGATTTACATCGACAGGCAGGCTCTGTTCACACGCTCTGTAATTGACATTGGTCGGCAGGTTTCGAGGAAGTAACGGTTCACAGAGTTCGGACTGTCCATAGAGGACACCGGAATGCTCAGGATGTTTTTGGAAATAACGAAGGGAGGCGGGGATTAATTGAGAGGGGCCCAAGTCCCCTCCCTGCAGATCGATGGCTAGAACAGCCATCGAGTCTTACTCGCTGTCGGCGTCCGCGATGACTTTGCGGCCCTTGTAGAAACCGTCCGGTGACACGTGGTGACGACGATGAGTTTCACCGCTGGTCGGATCGACAGACAACGCAGTGCCTTTCAGAGAATCGTGAGCGCGACGCATTCCACGACGGGAACGGGTCTTTTTGTTTTGCTGAACTGCCATGGCCTCGGCCTCCTAAACGTACGTTAATCGTTAGCGGGATGCTCGGGGCGGTCTAACCTACCAACACCACGCTGTTGACTTATCAGGATCTCTTTTTCAGAGATTCCAAAACTTTAAACGGATTGTCTTTCTTATCCGATGAAGCTGTTTCATCGGCGTCATCCGGTTTGAATTCGGTCTGTATCTCGCACTCGCCTTCCGGATGCATGGCATGCATCGGAAGCGAAAGCAACACCTCGTCCTCTATGATATCAGCCACATCCAACGGCTGATCCGGCAGCAATACCAAAGGCTCGAGGCTCGCCGGCAACGCTTTGGCCATTTCATCGTTATAGACAATCGCCAGATTGAATTGGCTGTCTATCGAATGACTGACCGGCCGCAGGCAGCGCTGACATTCCAGCTCCACCCTGCCAGATACCTCACCAAAGACGACACGGCGCTGTTCAGCGTCACGATTAAAGTTCAATGCTGCTTTGAACTCGGCATCCTGACTCAACACCGCATCCGCTACACGCGATAACCGATTGGACGACACAACCCCCTCAAGGAAGGTGTGTTGGTCGGCCAATTTATAGGCATCGACGCGATCTGGGAGCTCGGATTTCGACATAGGCGCGGTATGATACGGATGAGTTGGTTTAAGTCAAAGTTTTTTCAGGCTTTTTTAAGGAGATCGTCCCCCATGCAAGCCCCATTATTACTGGCTTCCACCTCCGCTTACCGAGCGGAACGATTGGCCTGTCTGCAATTACCCTTCGAACAGGCCGCGCCAGTCTGTGACGAAACGCCCGAAAAGGGGGAGTCGCCTTCGGATCTGGCATTGCGTCTGGCACGCCAAAAAGCGGCAAGCCTCACTGCTAACCATCCCCACCACCTGATCATCGGCAGCGACCAAACCGCCGCCGCGCCGGACGGCCAGTTACTCAGCAAACCCGGCACAGTGGGCCAGGCTATAGACCAACTGGAGCGATGTTCCGGTAAGACCGTGGTCTTCCATACTGCCGTCGCCTTTGCCGGAGTTGCCAACCTAAGCTGGGACGTGGCGACGGAAGTCTGTTTTCGCGATCTGGCCCGGGCGGAAATTGAGCGCTACATCGCCAAGGACCAACCTATGGATTGCGCCGGCAGTTTCAAGGTGGAGGCGCTGGGTATCACACTGTTTGACTGGGTCCGCAGTGATGACCCCAACGCCCTGATCGGCTTGCCTTTATTGTCATTGGCGAAACACCTCAGGACATTGGGTTACCTCCTGCCCTGACAGTTGCTAACCGCTATCTCAACTTCAGATTCTCCATCACCCCAAGCTCGACAAAGGTTTTGGCCATGCCGACGCCCATTTCCTGTGCGAATTGACGCCAGGGCGATGGGCGAACCGTGAAGTCGATCAGTTGCGGGTAACCCAATTCCCGCGCCAGCTGGGAGGTTGATTTCAGACCATCGACCAAGCCCAGATCGAGAGCCTGCTGACCAGTCCATACCAGGCCGGAGAACAGTTGGTTGCTTTCCTCTTCGGCCAGGCGATCACCCCGCCCCGCCTTTACGTCATTGATGAATTGTTGGTGAACATCGTTCAACAAAGCCTCAAACAGCTCGCGCTCCTCCGGGTCGACATCCTGGAAGGGGTCCATGAAGGCTTTGTGCTCTCCGGAAGTAAAGGCTCTGCGCTCCACTCCAATTTTGTCTATGAGTTCCTGGAAACCAAACCCCGCGGCCGTAACACCGATCGAACCGACGAGACTGGAACCATTGGCATAAATGTTCTCCGCGCCGGCGGCGATGTAATAAGCTCCGCTGGCGCCGGTATCGGTTATCACGGCATTAATTGGAACGTTCGGGTGGAGTTCGCGAAGTCGGCGCAGCTCGCTATAGACGTAAGCGGATTGGACCGGGCTGCCACCACCACTGTTGATTCGCACGATTAACGCCTTGGTGTCGGGGTGGTCAAGGGCGGCCTGGAGCCCTGTGTAGATATTGTCGGCACTGGCCTGTTCGTGCGCCGCGATCATACCCGTCACCTCGACCACGGCCGTATGCCCACCGGTTTCCGCTGGAATCAGCCCGCCGCCCCACTGGCGACCCGCAACGATAAGCGCCAACAGAGCGAACAGATAAATGAATGTCAGTGACTTGAACAAAATGCCCCAACGGCGCTGCTTGCGCAGCTCTGCCGAATTGGCCATCACCACTTTTTCGATTAAATGCCACTCTTTGCGTGAGCCGGCCCACTGTTCGCCGGTGGTATCCTCGGAACTTCTATTCCCAAACATGATGTATCAACCTGTTCAATCGTTTAAAAATGATGCTATTGGGCGGTTTCAGAGCCTAAATCACTTAATAGTCTGGCCAATGGCGGATCCAGCGGCGCCTGAATGGTAAGCGTCCTGCCACTGTCCGGATGCGGCACCCTAAGTTGTGCCGCATGTAAAAACAAGCGGTTCAAGCCCATTTGGCGGCACAGAGTCTCGGCCCTGGGTGATTGGTATTTGGTATCACCAAGGATCGGGTGGCCGCTGTGCTGCGCATGCACCCGAATCTGGTGCGTTCGCCCGGTAATCGGCTGCGCTTCCACCCAAGTGGCTTGAGCAAAGGTTTTCAGTACACGAAAGCGCGTAAGGGATGGCTTGCCATCCGGCGCCACTGTCACAATACGCTCGCCTCCAGTCGCCTCATTCTTACGTAACGGAGCGTCCACCTGCTCGAGTGTCTCGGGCCACTGCCCCTGAACCAGGCACCAGTAAGTCTTTTGCACCTCGGTCTTGTTGCGAAACACATCCTGCAGGGTCTTCAAGGCACTGCGCTTTTTCGCGACAAGCACCACACCCGACGTATCCCTATCCAGCCGATGAACCAGTTCGACGAACTTCAACTCCGGGCGCATCACCCGGTAGGACTCGATCAACCCAAGCTTAATACCGGAGCCACCGTGAACCGCCAGGCCATGGGGCTTGTTAATAGCCACCAGCCATTCATCCTCATACAAAATGGCCTTGTCCAGTTGATGCCTCAGGGTCTGCCCCGGAACGGCTGTGTTCACCGGTCGTTCACTGACTTGAACCGGAGGAATGCGAATCTCATCGTCGGCTTGCAAGCGGTACTCCGGCTTGACCCGCTTACCGTTCACCCGTACTTCACCCTTTCGCAATACGCGGTATATGCGGCTCTTGGGCACCTTCTTCCAATAACCTATGAGGAAATTATCGATCCTCTGGTCGGCACGATCCACTTCAACCCGATAAAAACTGACTTTTGGCACGGTTATCCAGACTTGTCGTAAAAGACGGCGATTGTATCAGGTAAGAGGGCGATGGCGCAGAGTGCGATCATTTCTCCGTGGTTCGCACGAGGCTACCCCCGCCTAACAGGGGCGGTTCCTGCCACCAAGCCTTTCCTAACGGGAATTGTTCAAATGAAGCTTAGCTGCTAGACTCCAGATTGCTGGGAATCCGGCGGACCTACCGCCCAGAGACCACACAGGTGGCAAGGACCGGACCCCAACCCACGGAATACTGAAAATACAGATTCCGGACGTATTGGTTGGGCAGCAAGTACAGTTTAAAACAGTGTATGACCATGGGCTGTAAGGAAGAAAGCACTTCAATACAAGGCGCAAGTGTTTCTAAAAAAGAGCAGGCATCCCCGTAAGACTCTGTCCATACACCCGGTTGTAAATGGAAGGCACCGAAACGCTGTATCGGCCGCGAGGCTGGTGCACCTCATAGTGTTACCGATTTTCTATCGGTGTTCGCCCGCCTGTAGACCCTGCCCTTGCTGCTCTGTCATCCATGATGCATATACAGAGTAACGAATCTCAATGAAAAGAATGTTAATAAACGCAACCCAGGCAGAGGAGCTCAGGGTTGCACTGGTAGACGGTCAAAAATTGTATGACCTGGATATCGAAACCGGCTTTAGGGAACAGAAAAAAGCCAACATCTACAAAGGCAAAATCACCCGAATCGAACCCAGTCTTGAAGCCGCCTTCGTTGACTTCGGTGCCGAACGTCACGGATTCCTTCCCCTTAAAGAAATCGCCCGTGAGTACTTTGTTGACTCTAATATGTCCTCCCGCGCCGGCATTCGTGAGCTGGTAAAGGAAGGCACCGAAGTCATTATTCAGGTCGACAAAGAAGAGCGCGGTAATAAAGGCGCGGCATTGACCACCATGGTCAGCCTGGCGGGTCGTTATCTGGTGCTTATGCCCAACAATCCTCGTGCCGGCGGCATCTCACGCCGCATCGAAGGTGATGAACGCGCGCAAATCCGCGAAGCGCTGCAAGGCGTCAGTATCCCTGACGGCATGGGCGTGATCGTACGTACCGCCGGTATCGGCCGCAGTGCCGAAGAGCTGCAGTGGGATCTGGATTACCTGATCCAACTTTGGGCCTCGATCAAAGAAGCCTCGGTCACCCGCCCTGCCCCCTTCCTGATTCTTCAGGAAAGCAATGTCATCCTGCGCGCAATTCGCGACTACCTGCGCCAGGATATCGGCGAAGTATTGATCGACAGTAAAGACGCCTACAACTACGCCCTGGATTTCGTGCAGAAAGTCATGCCGAACTACCAGAGCAAATTGAAGCTGTACGAAGATTCCGTCCCGCTGTTCAATCGCTACCAGATTGAATCTCAGATCGAGAGCGCCTTCCAACGGGAAGTAAAGCTGCCCAGCGGCGGTTCCATCGTGATCGACCCGACTGAAGCGTTGGTGTCCATCGATATCAACTCCAGTCGTTCCACCAAGGGTGGGGATATCGAAGAAACGGCCTTCCATACCAACCTTGAAGCCGCCGAAGAGATTGCCCGCCAATTGCGTCTTCGTGATATGGGTGGTCTGGTGGTGATCGATTTTATCGATATGAATCAGGCCAAGCATCAGCGTGAAGTGGAATCCCGCATCAAGGATGCCACCAACTCCGACCGTGCTCGGGTTCAGGTGGGTCGTTTGTCCCGTTTTGGCTTGTTGGAAATGTCCCGCCAGCGCCTGCGGCCTTCCCTGGGTGAAACCAGCGGTATTGTGTGCCCTCGCTGTAACGGCCACGGCATCATTCGGGATGTGAAATCCCTGTCCCTGGCCATTTTGCGCTTGGTCGAGGAAGAGTCACTGAAAGAGCGCACCGCCCAAATTCGCGCCATCGTGCCGATGTCTGTCGCCACTTTCCTGCTGAACGAAAAGCGGGAATCTATCTATGAAATAGAAAAGCGCCAGAAAGTGCATGTGCTGATCGTGCCGAACCCACAAATGGAAACACCTCACTATGAGGTGATGCGCCTTCGCGACGACGACGAGTCACTGGCCAATGCGGAACCCAGCTATGCGTTGAAGCTCGAAACGGCGCCTTCCGAAGTGGAAACCGTTCTGGAAGCCCAGACCAAACCTCAGGAAGCCGCGATATCCAGCATCCAGGCTCCCCGTCAACCCGCACCGGTAGTGGTCGAGGAACCGGCTGAAGTCAGTGCTCCGGCGAAAGCCCCGGTGGCCCCGTCCGCCGAACCCGGTATGTTTGCCAAGATCGGAAAATGGTTGAATGGTTTTCTGGGTGGAGGCGAGACTGGCGAAAGCACGCGCGAGCCCCAGAAACCTCAGCCGACTCAGCGGTCCGGTCGCGATTCAGAGAACCGCAACCATCGCAACCGGGGTGGCAACTCACGCCCTCAGCGCAATAGAAATCGCGACGGCGGACAACGTGACAACCGCTCAAATCGTCAGCAGTCGGAAAGTACGCCTGCCGCTGAGCAACGCCCTGCCGCTCCGAGCCAGAAAGAATCCGGTCGACCAGCCCGCGCCAAAGACACCAAGCGTTCAGAGCGTTCCGAAGCGGCCAGTGAGGAAAAAGACAACCGCAATGACCGTAGGCCTCCACGCCAGTTGAAGCGTCGTGAAGAACGCGACAGCAGTACCGGTCGCGTACCTTTGGCGGAAGTGGGAAAGAACCGTAAGGTTCGCGGCGTCAGTAAAAACGCCAGCAAGCGACCCAACCCGGAGAAGCCGGAGGAAGTGGTTAGCGATATCGAGGAAGTGATTGCCATGGTGAATGCGGGACCTCAAGAGGAAACCTCTCAGGCCCAGGCTACATCGCAAGAAGCGATCGCTACTGCCAAAGAAAGTGCTCCGCACTCTTCAGAGCAGGGCACAACTTCTGTACAGAAGCCAGAGCCCAAAGAGGAAGCGGCAGTATCGGCTCCCTCCGATAAGCCGAGCGAAAAGACGTCTGAGCCCTCGAAATTGGAAGAATCTCCGTCGCCACGCGTTGCCCACGAGCCGATTGAAGCCGAAAAAGCTCAATCTGAAAACCGGGCCACGGAAGAAGCCACAACTGAGACATCTCAGGCGACCGGCGACAAGAAGGAAGAACCGGCAGCGGAAGCAGCGGCACAATCCACTGTGAAAGCTGACGATAAAGCCGAAGAGAAACCGGCTGACGTTGTCGCCAAAGAGGATAAGCCGGCGAAAGAAGAACCAAGCGAAGCGGCCGTGTCGCCTGTTGCACAAGAGGCGTCTTCCGATGAAGATTCTGGAGATAAGCCGAAACGTGCGCCGAACGACCCTCGCGAGGTTCGCCGTCGCAAGATTGAAGAGCAGCAAAATCAATAAGCTTTTGGCTTGATATAAAAAAACCGGCTAATGCCGGTTTTTTTATGGCTGAATATCAGTCAATGCCACCATTCCAGTACCTTGGCTCACGCTCCAGGTCCACACCAAACCGTCGTTTCACACAGTCTTGTACCTGCTGCTGCCAATCGATAATGTCGGAAGCCTCCGCCCTCTCGGGATTGACCAGCACCAATGCCTGCTTCTCGTAGCACCCGACACCCGCTTCGTTTGACAGGCCTTTCAAGCCGCACTGATCGATCAGCCATCCGGCGGCCAGCTTCCAACCTCGCCCCGCTGGGTATGCCACAAGGTTGGGGTGGCGCTCGCTCAATTGATGGTAGGTAGATGGGTCAATCAGAGGATTTTTGAAAAAGCTTCCGGCATTTGGAATGACAGCCGGGTCCGGCAACTTCTCCTGACGAACTTGAATTACGGCATTCATTACGTCGGCGGCTGTCAGGTTTCGTTGTGTTTTCAGTTTTTGCAATGGGCCGTAACCCAAGATGGGACGGAACTGTCGTGATAATCGCAGATCGATAGACCAAATAATGTAGCGGTTGTTTTCTCGCTTGAACCGGCTGTCGCGGTAGGCGAATTCGCAATCAGACTTATCGAAAGACAGCCAAACGCCTCCTTTAGTGTCGAACACATTTACAGCCACTAAACAATCCGCCAATTCCACACCGTAAGCACCGATGTTCTGTATTGGTGCCGCTCCGGCCTGACCTGGAATCAAGGCCAGGTTTTCCAGACCCGATAAGCCTTTCGCGATACTGGCTGTGACCCATTCATGCCAGTTTTCTCCGGCTTGCACACGCCAAATCTCGGCATCGATCTCTTCTGCGAGACGCTCGAAGCCTTTAAGCTCCATCCCCACAACCAAGCCGTGTATGAGCGGTGCCAGAACCAGGTTACTACCGCCCCCCAAAACTCGAACAGGCAGGTTGTTCATTCTTGCCCATTCAACTAACTCAGGAATCTGATCACGCTTTTCAACTTCCGCCCAATATTGAGCTTTCGCCGGGACACCCAATGTATTGCGTCCCGAAAGATCCACCCCTTCCAGGATTTGCATCAGACGTCCTGCTTGAGCAGCGATGATTGAAGACGGTGCAACCAGGCATCACTGGCGGCTTCGCACAACTCAAGAACATGAGCAAAGCCATCTTCGCCACCGTAATACGGATCGGGTACTTCGGTTTCCGCTGTCTCGGACAGAGGCTCCAAAAACAGCGTGAGCCGGGCACGACAGTTCGCCGGTTTCATGGCCTTTAAATCGGCCAGGTTGCTGCCATCCATCGCCAATATCCAGTCGAATTGGTGGAAGTCTTCCGGGGTTACCTGACGTGCACGGAGGTGATCGAGCGAATAACCCCGCTTCAACGCGGCTTGCTGAGTGCGTGGATCGGGTGCCCGCCCAATGTGCCAATCCCCCGTACCGGCCGAATCGGTAACAATGTGATCCGCCAAGGGGGAGTCAGCCAGTTTTTTCTCGAATACGCCCTGAGCCGTCGGAGAGCGACAAATATTGCCTAAGCACACAAATAGAATCGAGGTTTGTCGTGCGGCGGATGTAGCACTCATGATTGGTCTCCTGAGGTGAAATAACGGCGAACCTCATCCAGATCGGCCTGAGTATCCACGCCGGCCGGAACACCCTGTTCCGCTTCGGCCGCGACGATCACTTTGCCGTTGTCCATAAAACGCAACTGCTCCAGGCGTTCCAGACGCTCCAATTGGCTTTCGGGCCAAGCGACAAAGTCATCCAACGCACTTTTACGATAGGCGTAGAGACCGATGTGGCGCTTCCAATAATGAAGGTGAGACTCCCCCACTCCATCCCTGTCATAGGGAACCGCCGCTCGACTGAAATACAGAACCTGGCCATCCAGCCGCTGAACCAGTTTGACAGCGTTGGGATTCAACCGCTGCTCGGCATTCTCGACCGGCTCATAAAGGGTGGCCACGGAAGCCTCGAGATGATCCTCCAACAATGCCGCCACCTGTTTTAGATTGGCGACAGGCATTAGCGGTTCGTCCCCTTGAAGGTTGACGACTATATCCTGGGCTTCCAGGCGAAGCCGTTCCGCCGCTTCCTGCAAGCGATCCGTCCCGGAAGGGTGTTCAGCCCGGGTCATCACCACTTCATAGCCCGCCTGTTCGACAGCCTGGCGAATACGGTCGTCATCCGTCGCTATTACAGTGCGGTCAAAACCCGCTTGAACTGCCGCTTCGGCCACGCGCACCACCATGGGCTTACCGGCGATGTCCATCATGGGTTTCCCTGGCAGTCGGCTGGAGCCAAAACGGGCCGGTATCATAATTACTTTAGCCACGAGACAGTCCCCTTATCGCTGATTCGATTGTATCAATGAGTGCTTGCGGAAGTTGCGGGTCCAACCGGGCCATATACACATGGTCCGGCCAGGGAAAGGGTAACTTCACTGCATCTTTTTCGGTAATCACCAAAGGCCGTTCCGCTTTAGAGACAAGGTTCGCGGGAACCGCCTGATGATCGCCTGGTGCTACAAAGGTTTTCACCCTAAACCCCTGATCACGGATTTGTGCGAGGAAAGCCGAGGGATGACCAATGCCCGCACAGACATCCACTTCAGTACCCAGAGACAGCACCTGGTCTTGGCTGTTAACAGGGAGTGTCGGGTTCAGCGTCAACACCCCATCCGCCACTATCCCGTCGGGAGTCTGGCCCTTGGCCACGAGCCAATCGACGGTATTCAACCGCTCCGGTGCTTCCCGTAAAGGCCCGGCCGGGAGTAAACAACGATTCCCCAGCCCGCGCTGCCCGTCGACCATGACCAGTTCAAAATCCCGGCCCATGGTGTAATGTTGCAAACCATCGTCGCTGACGACCAAATCCACCGGGTGGGAGGCCAAGAGGTGTCGAACGGCCTGATCCCGGTCCGGGTCCACCACCACAGGGCAACCGAGAGACCTGGCCAGCATCAATGGCTCATCCCCGGATTCCGCTGCTGAAGTATCCGCAGTTACCAGCAAAGGATAGTGGCGGGCACGCCCGCCGTAACCTCGGGAGACGATACCACAGGATAGTCCTTTCTCGCCGAGAGCCCGAACCAAAGCCTGAATAGCCGGGGATTTTCCAGTACCGCCGACCGTTATATTGCCAACCACCAATACCGGGGCGCTGTAGTCCCCCGCGTGACGTTTGAGAAAACGACGCCGGACAACAGCGGCGGTCAGCAGGCTCAGAGGCCACAGCAGCCTGGCTTGCCAGCGGAGAGAGGTGTCGTACCAGAAACGCACAAGAAAGCCGTCAGCGTTGAAGATAAGACGAGATTGGGTAACCCGGAACAGGAGCGGTGTCCCGAGCTGTTCCTCGGGGATGCCTCATTCTTCCGGCATCCGAGTGGCGTAGCTGATTTTGGTGAAACCCAACTGCCCCACGGCGTCCAAAGCAAACACCATCGCCTGGTGAGGTGCCTGGGCATCGCCGGTGATCACCACGGTCATGTCGCGGTTATTTCCAGCGACATCGAGCAACGCCTGCTTCAGGGTGTCAGTGTCGTTACGCAGCAAAGGCGTGTTGTTCACCGCGTAATTTCCCGAGGAGTCGACCAGAATTTCCAATGGTCGCTCATCCGCCAGAACCGCTTCACTGGAGCTTTCAGGAAGGTCGATTTCAAGCTTGGTTTCCCGGGTGAAAGTGGTCGATACCATGAAGAAGATCAATAGCAGGAAGACCACGTCGATCAGCGGCGTGAGATTCACCTGCACCTCTTCCTGTCGACTGCGTCTGAATCGCATACGGTGCTCCCGTTAACTGTTTGCCGCGTCGGAATGGATGGCGTCAACCAGTTTAGCGCTGTCCTGCTCCATTGATATCAGCAGTTCATCGACACGGCGGGTCAGGGCACGGTGGAAAATCAAAGCGGGAATGGCCACGCTCAGACCGGCAGCTGTGGTGATCAACGCCTGGGAAATGCCGCCAGCCAGCACGCCGGTGTTGCCGGTGCCCTGAATCATAATGGCGGTAAAGACTTCGATCATACCCAATACCGTACCCAGCAAACCCAGCAATGGTGCGACTGCGGCAATGGTGCCCAAAGTGCTGAGAAACTTTTCCATTTCATGAGCGACATGATTGCCAGCTTCCTGAATAGCATCCTTCATTGCTTCACGGCCGTGTTTTGACGCCGTAAGCCCCGAAGACAGGATGTAGCCGAATTGACTGCTGGTTTTCAGCTCTTTCAGCTTGGCTGAATCGAGCTCCTGGTTTTTGATCCACATCCATACCTTCGGTAACTGGTCTTTCGGCATTACCTTGGGCAGGCGCAACGCCCAGTAGCGTTCAACGACAATGGCGATGGCAAGTACGGAACACAGTACAATTGGCACCATCAACCAACCGCCCGCTTTGATGATTTCAAACACGAATGTCACCTCCAATCAGACCGGCGTAATTTAACACAGTCACAACTAAACTTAACTCGTTGAATTCATACAGATTCTGACCCGTGTCTCGATTTTCATTTATTCTCCGACCAGTCGCTCCCGGTAGGCAGACGTCCAATCCCGTACCCGCCATCCATCGGCCTCGGCCGTCACCTCAAGGGTGCCGCGCTCCGCTGTGTTCAACAGCGAGCGATCAGAAGTCTGTAAGTAGCTCAATAATGGCGCCGAGGGCCACCGGGGCGCGGCTCGGTCCCCGGAACTGACCATCATCAGGGCTTCGGGGCTGGCATCCAGAAAATCCCGGGCACTGCTGGTATGGCTGCCATGATGGCCGATAACCTGAATACCGACCGGAAAGACCTGGGGGTAGCGTTGCAGTAGCCAATACTCGATCAACCGGCCAGCATCACCGGTGATCAGCACTCGTCCCGGTCGCGTTTCGATCACAATGACACAGGAGTGTTCGTTGGCTGACGAGCGGAATACCTCCGGCACAGGGAGAACACGAAAAGGTAAATCGGACCGGTTCGTCATCCGATGGCAGTTTACCCAACCATTGCTGGCGCTCAACCGAGCCACGGCCTCCGGTTGCCCGGCCAAGCGGTCAGCATCTGGCCATTGTCGCACCGCCCAACCTACACCTCCGGCATGGTCCAGGTCGGCATGGCTGACGATGATGCCATCCAATTCAACGCCCCGACGCTTAAACCATGCCGCGAGTCGTTCCTCGGCGATGGAACGGCCATCGCTCCACTGACCGGCGGTATCGTAGAGCCAGGTACTCTCCGGCCATTCCAGCAGGATGGCTTCGCCGTGCCCTACGTCAAGCATTGTCATTCGGAAGATCTCAGGGGCTGGCGGGTGCTTCGGTACAAACCACAGAATCGCGGCCAGGGGGATGACCAGCCAACGATACCTCATAGCAATAAACTGACTGCTCACCCAACCAAGGCCGACCGCCAACACGCCGAGCTCCGCCCAGTTCCAGATCAGGGCGTCGCCATGCCAGGCGGCGAGAATCTCCAACACGGAAATACCCTTCCGTACCAGCCATTCATAACCAGACACCCAGGCCAGGGAAGGCAAGGCCAATATGAGCAGGCTCCAGGGCAACACAATGGCCGTAACGAGGGGAATCATCACCAGGTTGATGGGTACCGAGAGCGGGTGCCAGTCAAATCCCATTAAGGCCCCAACCGGAATCATGAAAACCGCCAAGGCCAGTTGTAGCCTGAGTATCAGTTGCCAAACAGGCAGATCAGAACTCTGCCACCGCTCTGACAGGCGAACCAGCACCGCGACCAGCCCAAAACTCAACCAGGCACCACTGTCCAGCCAGGCCTGAGGTTGCCAAAGGGTAATCGCCACTGCGGCAATGGCCAAAACCTGAGCAAAAGCGAGCCGATACCCCAATGCTAGCAGGCTGAGCGGTACCACCAACATCACCCAGGCGCGAATGGCGGGAAAACCGAACCCTGTCAGAGCGACAAATGCACCACTGCTCAGTGCGACGGTAGCCCATCGAACCACTTCTGGCTTTATCTGTCGCAAGCCGGGCAAACGAGCCAACCATCCGGCAATGAACAATCCCCAGGCGCCAACCATGCCGACATGCATACCACTGACCACCATCAAATGCTTGATTTGGTTTTGCTCGAACAACTCGGCCAAGGGTTCATCCAAGGCTTTCGACCATCCCAATGCGAGAGCCGCCCATATTCCCAGTGATTCGTGGCTTTGGAACAGGCTTTCAGTGCGCTGATACAAACGGGTCGCGAAAGTGGGGTTTGGGTAGGAGCGATGGACTTCAACCAGCGTGGCAAGCGCATCCAGGCGTTGAGTGAAGTAATAACGGCTGACATTGAAGCCGCCGGGAATCAACCGCCCCAAGGGTTGGCGCAATCGGAAATCAGCCTCGATACAGTGACCGGCCGTTAACATTAGTTCCGGTTGAGCGGTTATTCGGACGTTACGAAGCCTGAGTATCGGGGGCTGTGTCACTACCCTTGCCGTGCCAGCCTGATAATCGCCATATTTCTGGGTGGGTTGATCCAGGCAAACCGTCAAGGGGTAAATACGGTGTTGTCCGGTACGGGTCAGTGGATGCAGGGTCTCCCATTCCAACCGCAGCATCAATGAAGCCAACAATAGTAGGATGAACGGCAACACTCTCCAGCGGCGCCATGCCATAACCCCCAGAAGTGGTCCAGCCCAAAAGAGAGCCCAACCCGGGCCCCAGTAAAACCACACCATAGGAAGGGTGATGCACAGCCAGGCTGACCCGGTCATTCCATTGACCACTGTTTAACTCCTCATGACGCAGGCGCTTCCAACCGGAAGAACGGTCGCGGACCGTTACAAAAACACCTCGAAGGTCGACTTTATTCGGTCATCCAGAGTCGGCATAATGCGCACCCTTTCAACCGACCAGTGTGTTATGCCACGTAAAACCCTGCAAAAATGGATGCCCGATCCTGAACGCGTACGCCGTATTCCCAGCTTGCGACGCTTCGGTCATTGGTTGCATGAACCGGGGATCTGGCATCTTAACCGCCGTAGTGTGGCAAGGGCGTTCGCCATCGGTCTGTTTGTGTCGATGCTGCCTATCCCTGGGCAAATGGTCGTGGCCGGGCTTCTGGCTATTCGTTTAACGGCCAACCTGCCCTTCTCGATTGCTCTGGTCTGGCTGACCAACCCTTTTACCATGCCCTTCGTATTTTACGGCACCTACTGGCTCGGGTCTCAGTTCACGGGCGATTCTGTGATCGCTTTCGAAACTTTGCAGCAGAAAGGTATCATTACCGGCCTGATGACCGACCTCTATTGGCCGATGATGCTGGGTGGAGTGTTGCTGGGAGGCGTATTGTCCCCATTGGGATACGGGGTGATGAGCGGGCTCTATCATCTGAAAACCCGTTTGAACCGGCGGCGGCGCGATCAACGTCGCCACCAACGCCGCCGGGCGGCGGCGCAAAGCGTCAAACCTCGGTAATGTGCCCTTTCTTAAGACGCAGCTGACGGGGCATTTGCTGCGCCCATTCCTGATTATGAGTCACCACCAGGAAGCTTGCATTGAAGGTGCTGTTCAATTCCATGATCAACTCGTGGACCTGCTCTGAAGTACTGTCGTCCAGGTTTCCCGTCGGCTCATCCATCAGAACGACCTGGGGTTCATTGATCAGGGCACGAGCGATGGCCACCCGTTGACGCTCCCCGCCGGAAAGCTCGGCCGGTCGGTGGTCGGCCCTGTCCTTGAGCCCTACCCGATCGAGCAACGCTTCCGCCTTGCGATGGACATCGGCTTGGTAGTGCCCGCCAATCAGCGTTGGCATCAATACATTTTCCAGAGCACTAAATTCCGGCAACAAATGATGAAACTGGAATACGAACCCCATGTACTGGTTTCTCAGCTTGGCGCGCTCTTTATCATTCAAACGGGACAACGCCTGCCCCGCCATATGAACCTCACCTTCCGAAGGCGTGTCGAGCCCTGCCAACAAATTCAGTAAGGTCGTCTTACCCGAGCCGCTGCTGCCTACAATGCTGACCAGCTCTCCCGGCGCGATGCTGAATTCCAAATGATTCAACACCTCGACCGTCTGAGGCCCCAATTTGAACCGGCGGCTGACCGCCTGACAACTCAATACATCATGATTCATAACGCAACGCCTCCGCGGGAGAAATGCGCGAAGCGCGCCAGGCCGGATACAGCGTTGCCAAAATACTGATCACGAATGAACTGACGGCAATCAACCGGACGTCGGACCAGTCAAGCCGGGATGGGATATAACTGATGAAATACACTTCGGCGCTTAAAAACTGAATATTAAAGGTTCGTTCGATCCACTCGATGATATCAGCGACCGACAAGGCGCCAAGCACTCCCAGTGTCACCCCTAAAATAATGCCGATCAAACCGATAGCGGTACCCTGGACGATAAAAATACCCATGATTTGAGAGGTACGTGCGCCCAGGGTTCTCAAAATGGCAATTTCACCCTGTTTGTCAGTAACCAGCATGACCAGACTCGACACAATGTTGAAGACGGCGACAGCGACGATCATAAACAGCAGCAGGCCCACCAACCTTTTTTCCATCTGAATGGCCTGGAAAAGATTGCCCTGGGTACGCGTCCAGTCGGATACCTGGTAACGTCCCACCAGTTCTTGCCCGGCTTCGACACCGATGCGCCGGGCCGCGAATATGTCGTCCACCTTCAAGTGGACGCCATCGACCGCGTTGCCATAACGCAATAGCCGACCCAGATCTTCCATGTGAGTCACCGCCACATTGGCATCCAATTCCGCGCCCACCGCGAACGTTCCAACAACCGTAAACCGCTTCAGTCTGGGTGTTACACCGGCCAGACTGACCGTCACCTCGGGCACCATCAGTGTAATTCGGTCCCCTATTCCCACGCCCAATTGTCGCGCCAGGATATCGCCCAAAACGATGCCGAAATCACCGGGTTGGAGTGCTTCCAGCGAACCGCTCTCAATATGATTGGGGAGGATCGAGACTTCTGCCAGGGTTTGAGGGTCTATCCCCTGAATCAGCGCGCCGCGTGTATCCCGAGGGCCAGCCAGCATGCCTTGGGTTTCGGTATAAGGGCTCGCGCCAATCACCTGGGGGTGCTGCAGGGCGATGTCGGCGACCGAACGCCAATCGGTCATCTCGCCGGGCTGTGCCAGGGTGACATGCGGGACCATGCCCAATATGCGGTCGCGCAGTTCCTGAGCAAAGCCGTTCATGACCGACAGCACAATAATCAATACCGTCACGCCCAGCGTCAGCCCCACCATGGAGACACCGGATATGAAGGAGATAAAGTGGTTACGGCGGCGGGCTCGGAGGTAACGCAGGCCGATTAACAACGGAATATTTTTCAGCATGGCGCGCATTAAACCATCCGCCCCAGAGCGTGCCAAGCCGAAATTGACTACACTTTCATGATCGTTACAAAGCATAAACGGCCGCTGTGTGGCCAAAGAGGAGTGACATGGACAACGACCGTCGGGAATACTTTCGCGTGACCGATACCGCCTATCTCTGCGCGGCACTCTACGATCCGCATAAGCCTTCGATACCGGATTATTTTCCCGAACTGCACCAGATCGCCGTTATCAAGGAATTCGAACAGGTGGACACCCATTTTCTGGAGTTTCTCGACCGGGTGAAGGACGCTTCAGTCCGCAAGCTGCTGAAGCTTTTTAACGAAAAACTCGACCTGATGTCGCGTTACCTGCACATCCGGGATGTTCAGGCTCAGCAGTTGGATGCCCAAAGCATCGATATCAGTGAAGGGGGCTGCTCCTGCCAACTACCCGGAGAGTACCAAGCCGGGCAGGTTCTGGCACTGGCAATCATCTTCACACCCAGCTATCTCTCTCTGTTTTGCCAGGCACGGGTGGCGGAAACACCGGCTCAATCCGCCGATCAGCGTCTTCACTTGGAATTCGCCCATTTGACGGAAACGCAACGTCAGGCCCTGACCCGACACATGTTTAAAGTACAGGCACAAAGTCGGGAGAAATAGCGCGAGGGAGAATCCCTCATGTACAATACGCGCCCTTTTTTCTTTCTGTTCCATAGGAGACCGTATGCCTGGACGTCAACTGCCTGCCGAGTGGCATAAACAAGACGCCATCCTGCTGACCTGGCCGCATGCGGAGTCGGACTGGGCGGCCCGGCTGGAGGACGCCGAAGCCGTATATCTCGATATCGTGGGCATCCTCAGCCACACCCAGGACATTGTGATTCAGCTTCACGACAGCGTGGACCTTGAAAAACTGACCATACAGTTCGAGCGGGAAAGCATAAACCAGGCACGCTGCCACTTCGTCAGCGTCAACAGTGACGACACCTGGGCCCGGGACCATGGCCCCATCACCGTTCTTGAGCAGGAACAGGAAGAGGACGACTGGGAGCCGTTACTGCTGGATTTCACCTTCAACGGCTGGGGCGGAAAATTCGACGCTCAAAAAGACGACGCCCTTAACCGCGCCATGGCTGAAAAAGGCGTGTTCCGGGCCTCAATGGAAAGCATTGATTGGGTGCTGGAGGGCGGCAGTCTGGAATCCGATGGAGCCGGTACCTTACTGACAACCACTCAATGTCTGCTGAATCCCAACCGCAACGGAGTCCAAAGCCGTGAAACCATGGAATCTCACCTAAAAGGATGGTTTGGCGTGCGCCAGGTGTTGTGGCTGGAGCACGGCGCCCTGACGGGTGACGACACCGATGCTCATATCGATACCCTCGCCCGTTTCGCACCGAACAACACCCTGGTATACCAAGGCTGCGACAACGCCGAAGACGAGCACTACCAGCCCCTACAGCAGATGGCGGAAGAGTTGGCAGGCTTTCACAATGCCGATGGCGAGCCCTATCGCCTGATCGACCTGCCCTGGCCGGAAGCGCAGTACAGTGCGGATGGACAGCGACTGCCGGCGACCTATGCGAACTTCCTCGTGGCCAACCAATTGGTACTGATGCCGACCTATGGAGCACCCCAGGATGGGCCGGCGGCGGAACGACTGGCGGAAGCATTTCCCGACCACCGCGTAGTCGCCATCGACTGCCGAGCACTGATTGAGCAGTTTGGCAGTCTGCATTGCATTACCATGCAGTTACCAGAAGGTGTACTGAGCGGTAAGGTTCTCGATCTTGAGGGCTGATCGCCCTCATTTTCAATCAACTTCCCATCGATACCCCGGCAGGGATTGCCGCACCAGGTTTCCATAACGCTTTTCGATCAGCCGCCGGTCCATGAACCAAATCGTTCCACTATCAGATTCATTACGGATCAAACGACCACATGCCTGGACCAGCCGGATAATGGCCGTTGGCAGACTGACCTGTTGAAACGGGTTGGAACCCCGCTTTTCCAACCAAAGGGACAGGGTCGACAGAATTGGGTCGTCTGGTGTGGCGAACGGCAATTTGGCAATCATCAGATGTGTCAGATAATTCCCCGGCAGATCAACCCCCTCGGCCAGACTTGCCAGCCCGAAGAGAGTGGATCCGGCCCCTTCTTCCAGGCGCTCACGATGATGGCGGATCAGCGCATTCTTGGGTAACGCATCCTGACGAGTGACTCGGTCTTTCCATTCGGACGACAGGCCCTGAAAAACCTCATTCATTTGCTGACGAGATGAAAACAACACCAAATTTCCCGTTTCAGGCGGCAGGTAGGTTTGAACAGCTTCGATCATGGCCGTGGTATGGGCTTCCCGAAGACCGCCGTCACAAGCCAGTGACGGCACTCGGGCGGTCACCCTGGACTGATAATCAAAGGGACTTTCAACGCGCAAATATTCGGTTGAATCCGGCAGGCCCGATTGAATCGCAAAACGCTTGAACTCCCCGGCGATCGTCAGAGTGGCCGAGGTAACGATGCTGGCAAAACACCGATTCCAGATATGATGCCGTAAAATCGCCTGGGCCGAGACCGGGCTGGCGTTGAGAACCAGATCCTGATACTCGGGCTGATCCAGATTTTCGAACCAACGGGCCATGGGCGGCGCTTCGGGAGGGTCCTGTTGTAACCAAGCCTGGACCAGATCCCGGGCCGGTTCGGCCCGGCTCAACCACCGACCGATCAACGGCAGGCTTTGTTCGAGCCGGCTCTTTTCATCCAGGTCCTGGCTGGCTGAGAGCCGCTTGCGTACCTGTTCGTCCAACTGCAGCAAGGTAATGCTCAGCTGTTTCAGGGGCGACTCCAATGGCGCCAGGATTTCCTGCGTCTGCAACAGCCAATGCTCTTCCTGTACCGCCAGCGTCGCCATGTGCCCATCGAGCCTCATCCTGACGGGCTGCAACGCCCCCCAAGCGTCGGTGAGTGCGGAGTGAGCATCCTGGATGGCTCGTTCCAAAATGTCCAACTGGTGTTCTTCCGTGTCCCCATAACCCAGCTCCAGTCGCAGCTTGGGCATTTGTTTTCGCCAACCCTCCAACTGGTTCAAGGTATTCTTGAATGGCAACTGGCTCGCAAAATGAGACAGGCCCTTGTCAGGCAGATGATGCCCTTCATCGAAAACGTAAATCGCCTGAGCCGGGGGCGGCAGAATAGCACCGCCTCCGAGGGCTAGATCGGCCATTACCAAATCGTGGTTGGCAATAATGACGTCCGCTTCTTCAAGATCCTTGCGCGCCTCATAGAAGGGGCAATTCTGGAAGTGCGGGCAACGCCGGTTCAAACACTCTCGATGGGTTGAAGTGATGGGGCGCCACTGTTCATCTTCCAAGCGATCAGGCCATTGGTCCCTGTCCCCACTCCACTCGCCCCGCCCGAACTGATCGAGCATATCGTTATAAAGCTGCAGGGCGGCTTCGTCCGCCGCCATTGTTTCCTCGAACAGAGACAACGCCGTAACAGCACCCTCCTGCATCTGGATGGATTGCTCCAGGCGCTGCAGGCACAAATAACGGCCGCGCCCCTTGGCCAACACCGCCCGGAACTCCAGGCCGCTGTATTCAATGATTTCAGGAATGTCTTTCTGGACCACCTGCTCCTGCAGAGCCACCGTTGCTGTTGCAATCACCAGTTTCTTGTCGAAATGCTGGGCAAGCGGGATCGCACTCAAGGCATAGCCGATGGTTTTGCCGGTACCCGTCCCCGCTTCAACCACAGCGATGGGGGCTTCACCCTGGCGCAGGCCATCGGCGGAAAGTTCCACCTTGGACAGAGTACGGGCAATGTGTGCCAGCATATGTTTCTGGCCACCGCGGGGTTTCAGCTCACGAGCCGCCAGATAACGGCTGTAAGCGGTTTGAATGGTTTCCTTAAGTTCGTCGGACAGCATTCGGCGGTTTAGCTTCTCTCGGTCAGCGGCTACAATCGCAGCCGAATCATTATAGGAATGTCTTTATGCAACAGCGTCAGGTATCGATTCAGCAACTGAGCGTCGGCAACGACCAACCCTTCACCTTATTCGGTGGGATGAATGTCCTGGAAGATCGGGACCTGGCCCTGTCCGTGGCCGAAAAATTCGTCAAGGCGACCGGGGATCTCGGCATCCCTTACGTCTTCAAGGCCAGTTTCGACAAAGCCAACCGCAGCTCCATCAACAGCTTTCGCGGGCCGGGGCTCGATGAAGGGCTCAAGATACTGCAGGAGATCAAACAAACTTTCAACGTGCCGGTCATCACAGATGTGCACGAGCCCTACCAATGCCAGCCTGCGGCTGAAGTCGCCGATGTCATTCAACTCCCGGCATTCCTGTCCCGCCAGACCGATCTGGTTGTGGCGATGGCCAAAACCGGTGCCGTTATTAACATCAAGAAAGCGCAATTCCTCGCCCCGCATGAAATGGCGCACATCCTGAGGAAGTGCGAAGAGGCGGGTAACGACCGGCTTATACTATGTGAGCGCGGCACCAGTTTTGGCTATAACAACCTCGTGGTGGATATGCTCGGCTTCGGCATCATGAAACAAACCGGCTACCCGGTCATTTTCGATGTCACCCATGCCCTGCAAAAGCCGGGCGGCCGCTCAGACTCCGCCGATGGACGTCGCGCTCAGGTCACCGATCTGGCCAAAGCGGGTATGTCACAAAAAATCGCCGGTCTCTTTCTGGAAACCCACCCGGATCCAGACAACGCCAAATGCGACGGGCCCTGCGCCCTTCCGCTCGCCCAATTAAAGCCATTCTTGGAGCAAATGAAGGCGATAGACGACTTGGTTAAGAGCCTGCCGGAACTGACTACGGTATAAAGTCCCGGTTGGAAGGCGCCCCGGATTAACGTTTTCGTTCAAACTGGGGCAGCGAAGCCGTGTGGTAGGCTTGCTCAAACTTTCCCTGAGCGGTAAGAATCAGGTCCGCGACATAGCGGGCCACACCCTGCCCCCCGGCTACCGGTATGGTCAAATCGGCCCGGTCATGGACATAGTGATAGGCATCCTCGGGTGCAAAGGATACACCGCACCAAGCCATCGCGTGCAGGTCGACCATGTCGTCCCCTACATAGGCCACCTGTGCGGCCTCTAATTCCAGAGAGGTGGCGATGTTTTTGACCGTTTTTAACTTATCTTTCGTACCCGGAAAATACTGATGGATACCCAGCTCGGCCATGCGACACGCCAGCATCGGGCTGTCCTTGGCAGAGACAATCGCCACTTCTATTCCCATGTCCGGCAATAACTTCAGGGCGACGCCGTCGCGTACATGGAAGGCTTTCAGAGTTTCTCCGTCCTGGGTGTAATACAGACGTCCGTCCGTCAAAACTCCATCGACATCGAATACCACCAGGCGGATTTGACTGAGTCTCGCGTTAAAATCCTCGCTCATGTCCATGCTCACTCCTTAACCAAAGAGATCATAACCGGGACCGGATTCCATTTCGTCGTCGAGCCAAAAGGCCGGTTTACTAAAGGTCTGTTCTATCTGCCGCGCCAACTTGCCCGACAACTTTTTTTGGCCCTGGCAAATCGCATCGGCCAATGTGGGTTCAATCCCCAGGCAGAAAGCGAACTCCTGTTCCGAGATCGCATTTTCCGCCAACAATTCCTGAAGCTTTTGTTGCTGACTGCTCATGACAACGGTCCTGATGGGCTTAAAAACAAGAAAAGCCGCGATGCGGCTTTTCCATTTTAGAGCGAAATGGGCCTGAAAACCCGATGCTTTATTTGGTTTGGCTTACCTTATTCAGCCGCTCCCACAGCCTGGCCCTGAATTTCGATATCAGCTTTGGCCCGCAATGAATTGAAGAAGCTCTGATAATCGGTCTGACCGTGGCGCTCGGCTAGGAAACCCGCCAGATTCTCAGTCTGTTCAGGCTCGACCTCACCGCTGGAAACCTCCGTCACCGCGACCACATAGACGCCCTGCTCCGCACGGCGCTGTGCTACCGTCAGCTGACCCGCCTCCGGCTTGGGTAATGTGAAGCTGAAGTTCACCAGTTCGGTTGGAAGATCCGTACTGTCACGACTGATGGTAACCGGAGTTTCCCAATTTTCAGAGGGTACCGATTGATTTTCGCGCACGGTTTCAACCTCGGCCTCGGCAGCGGCTACGGCCAGTTCGCGTGATTGATTAGCAGTCAAAATGTCGACGATCTCATCGCGAACCGCGTCTATGGACTGAACCTGCTCGGGCTGGTATTCCTCCAACTGCATGACCACCAAGTCGCCATTTTCCATACGCGCCACCTCACTGATGCGTCCATCATCGATGACCGATGAAGAAAAGGCGGTGGTGACAAAAGTCGGGTTCGCAGCAATACCGGTACGGGCATTCCGGGTAATCCAGTCAGTCACTTCAACGGTGGTACCAAAAGCCTCCGCCACGGTTTCTATCTGGTCGGATTGAAAGGCTTCATCGGCCAACTGGTTCTCCACCAAGGCGAACTCTTCTTCAGCTTTCTTGGTACGAATATCCCGTTCCAGCTCGTCGCGGATATCGGCCAGCGGTTGAACATCAGCGGAACTCATAGAATCAAGACGAACCAGATGGTAACCGAATTCAGTTTCCACCGGCTCACTGACCTCCCCTACCTCAGTCAGTGACATCGCCACTTCATAGAATTCTTCCACATAGAAACCTTCGATCAATTCGCCAAGTGAACCACCGGCTTCGGCACTGGCCGGGTCATCAGACAATTCAGCCGCGAGGTCTTCGAAAGACTCACCAGCCTGTAGGCGCTGCAGAGCCGCTTCTGCTTCGGCTTGATTGTCTTCTCCATCCGCAAACAAAATGTGGGAAACCTCTCGGTTCGCATCCGCTTCCTGTTCCGCCACATAGCTGTCGTATGCGGCCTGAATATCGGTTTCTGTCACCACCATGTCGGGCACCAGGGCACTGGAGCTCAATCTGATAAAGCGGACTTTTACCTGTTCATCACTCAAAAAGTCTGAACTGTTGGCATCGTAATAAGACTGTACGTCGGCATCGGTAATGTCGACTTGTTCAACAAAATCCTCGGCGCTGAATAACCGATAGGCCACCTGACGCTGTTGATTCTCAAGCTCGGCTACGCGGTCCACTTCACGATCGAGACTGAAGGACGAATTAACCAAGCCTGCCTGCATTTGGTTTAAGCGCATCTCGGCGGCGCGCTCTTCCAGGAACAAACGAGGGGTATAGCCATTGGCCGCGATAACACGACGGTAGGTTTCTTCATCGAACTGACCGTCTTGCTGAAAGGCCGGTATTTTGGCGATGTCCCGGCTTACCTGCTGGGAGGAAATAGCCAAGCCCAAATTCCGGCTGGCCTGCATCTGCAATTCCTGGTTGACCAGTGAATTGATCACCTGCTGGCGGATGAAGGGCGAATTCAGTAGTTCCGGCGTGGCCTGCTCACCAAACTGCTGCATCAATTGCTGCTGACGCATGCTGATGAGACGCTGAATTTCGGCGTCACTGATGCCTTCACCATTCACCTCAACCGGTGCTGAGTTATTTGTGATGTTGACGATGGAAAAAGCACCACCCAAGGTGAAAGCAACAACGATTACACCAACAATGACTTTTCCCGCAGTCCCTCTGGCGAGTTTACGGACGATCTCCAGCATTCAGCTTCCCACCTAATCGTTTAAAAAATACGCTGACATAAACAAAAAAAAAGCGCATCGGCACGATACGCTGTTGGGTCGTTGCAGTACTCAGGGAGGAAACATCCCCCCTGAGCCGGCAAATCAGTTTACGGCGTCTTTCAATGCCTTACCCGCTTTGAAGCTGGGCACTTTAGCCGCTTTGATTTCGATCGGCTGACCGGTTTGCGGGTTACGACCAGTGCGAGCGGCACGCTCTTTAACACCGAAAGTTCCGAAGCCTACCAGTACGACTTGGTCACCGTTTTTCAAGGTATCCGTGACCGAATCGATCATGGCGTCCAATGCACGGCCTGCAGCCGCTTTCGGAATGTCAGCCGCAGCGGCTACAGCGTCAATCAGTTCAGACTTGTTCACACTATTCCCCTTTTAACTTCGTTGTGAGATGCAGTTCTCAAATCCTGGATGGAGGGTCGAAGACACTGCTGGTATTCAACCCCACCCATACCGAGGAGGACCACACCTGTTTTGTTATTTATTCAGCCTGTGCTTCGAGATAAGTCGAAGCCACTTTATACCAGCCTCAAATTTCGACTGTCAAGCAGTTCTAGTGAGTGCTAAGGCTAGATGTAGTCTGGCTCTCAGAGCGGGACTTTGCCATTTCCGCCTCAACTTCCTCATCGGTCAGCGGTGTCGGCTTACGCTCAAGAGCTATATTTAACACTTCATCGATCCACTCAACAGGCCGAATTTCAAGTTCATTCTTGATATTGTCCGGTATTTCCTTCAAATCCCGAACATTTTCCTTTGGAATAATGACGGTTTTAATGCCTCCGCGCCGGGCGGCAAGCAGTTTTTCCTTTAAACCACCAATCGGCAGCACCTGACCACGCAACGTGATCTCCCCCGTCATGGCCACATCGGCGCGAACGGCAATCCGCGTCAATACCGAGACCAGGGCGGTGCACATGCCAATGCCGGCTGAAGGTCCGTCTTTCGGTGTTGCGCCTTCCGGCACATGAACGTGAATATCTTTGTATTCGCTGAAATTCGGCATGATTCCCAGGCTTTGGGCCCTGGACCGAACCACGGTCATGGCCGCCTGAATGGATTCCTTCATCACGTCGCCAAGAGAGCCTGTCTGCACTGTACGGCCCTTGCCGGGTACCGCAGTGGCCTCCAGGTTCAACAGCTCGCCACCGACCGAGGTCCATGCCAGCCCGGTCACCATGCCGATCTGATTTTCCTTGTCGGCGAGACCGAACTTGAAGCGGCGTACGCCAGAGTAGTCTTCGAGGGTGTCAGATGTCACCTCAATGGAGCGCTTCGCCTTCTCAAGCACATTGGACATGACCACTTTACGGCAGATCTTGGCAATTTCCCGCTCAAGGTTCCGCACGCCCGCTTCCCGGGTGTAGTGACGAATCAGGTCCCGAGTCGTTTCGGTTGGCATGATCAATTCATTTTCACGCAGCCCGTTAGCCTTCAACTGCTTGGGCAGTAAATAACGTTCGGCGATGTTGACCTTCTCATCCTCGGTATAACCGGGAATACGGATAACTTCCATCCGATCGAGCAACGGGCCGGGAATGTTCATGGAGTTGGCGGTACAAACGAACATAACGTCCGAGAGGTCGTAATCCACCTCCAGGTAATGATCGTTAAAGGTATGGTTCTGTTCCGGATCGAGCACTTCCAGCAAGGCCGAGGCCGGATCGCCACGCTGATCCATTCCCATCTTGTCTATTTCATCCAACAGGAACAATGGGTTACGAACACCCACCTTGCTCAGGCGCTGAACGATCTTACCGGGCATTGAGCCAATGTAGGTGCGGCGGTGCCCCCGGATTTCAGATTCATCCCGTACGCCACCGAGAGCCATCCTAACGAATTTCCGATTGGTGGCACGAGCGATGGATTTGCCCAACGAGGTTTTACCCACCCCGGGAGGGCCAACCAGGCACAATACCGGGCCTTTGATCTTCTTAACACGTTGCTGAACCGCCAGGTATTCCAGAATGCGCTCTTTTACTTCCTCCAGACCGTAGTGGTCCTCTTCAAGCACTTCTTTGGCCCGGCTCAGATCGTGACGAATGCGCGAACGCTTGGACCAGGGAACATTGACCATCCAATCGAGGTAGTTGCGCACAACCGATGACTCAGCCGACATAGGCGACATCATCTTAAGCTTGTTCAGTTCGGCTTCGGCCTTTTCACGGGCTTCTTTGGGCATTCCCGCTTCTTCTATCTTGCGAGCCAGTTCTTCCGCTTCGTTGGGGTTGGCCTCATCCATATCGCCGAGCTCTTTCTGAATGGCCTTCATTTGCTCATTCAGATAATACTCGCGCTGAGATTTTTCCATTTGCTTCTTGACGCGACCACGGATCCGCTTTTCTACCTGCAGCAGGTCAATCTCGGTTTCGAGGATCGACAGCAGGTGCTCAATACGCTCGCGATCCCCCGCCAGTTCCAACACCTGCTGTTTCTCGTCTATTTTCAGGGACAGATGGGCGGCGATGGTATCGGCAAGACGACCCGGCTCTTCGATGCTGTTGAGCGAGGTTATGACTTCGGAGGGAACTTTTTTGCTCAGTTGGACATATTTGTCGAACTGGGACATCAGGATCCGCACCAGGGATTCGTTTTCCCGAGCACTCAACGGATCACCGCTCAGCAGAGAGGCATAGCCTTTGAGGTGCTCTTCCCCCTCCACTAACTGGTCAATTTTTACACGATCAACCCCTTCGACCAGAACCTTGACGGTGCCGTCGGGTAGGCGCAGTAATTGCAGCACTGTGGCCAGTGTACCGATTTCGTAAAGATCGTTTTGGTCGGGCTCGTCATCGGAAGCGTTGCGTTGGGCGACGAGCAATATCTTCTTGCCATCGTCCATGGCGGCCTGGAGAGCCGCAATGGACTTTTCCCGCCCAACAAATAACGGGATCACCATGTGAGGGTAGACAACCACGTCCCGCAGCGGAAGCAGCGGCAATATGATCGGGTCGCCTGCATGGGAAGCTGTGTGCTCCATAGGTACCTCGGTAACTGTTTGTATTTACAGTGATAATGGCGCCACACGCCATCAAATCAAGATATGAAAATCAAAAATAGTCCGGTGGGAATCCAACGATACTACTCGATGCCACAACCGGGACATCGCAGCATTAACATGTCCATATAGAGCAAATAAAAACGGGGCTGCGTGAGCCCCATTTCTACCAGGTATCAATCATGCTGGCCATTGGCCGTTTTTTGATTGTCCTGGTTTTCGTATATCAACAAAGGCTCTGCTTCACCCTTAATGACACTCTCGTCAATCACCACCTTGGTGACGCCGGTTTCGGATGGAATACGATACATCGTATCGAGCAGAACGTTCTCGAGGATGGACCTGAGACCACGAGCGCCGGTTTTACGCTCCATCGCCTTATTGGCGACCGCTTTCAGAGCGCTCATTCTGAAGTCGAGCTCAACGTTCTCCATATCGAACAGCTTTTGATACTGTTTGATCAGGGAATTCTTGGGCTCGGTCAGAATCTGGATCAAAGCGGCCTCATCCAGTTCGGTAAGTGTCGCCAAAACCGGCAAACGGCCAATGAATTCAGGTATCAGACCGTACTTGACCAGATCTTCCGGTTCAACTTCAGCAATGGTCTCACCCAGCTTGCGACCTGCATTCTTGCTTTTAACTGTGGCACTGAAGCCGATTCCGCCTTTTTCAGAGCGATCACGAATGATCTTCTCCAGGCCCGCAAAGGCACCACCACAGATAAAGAGAATATTTCCTGTATCGACCTGCAGGAACTCCTGTTGCGGATGCTTCCGGCCACCCTGGGGTGGAACGGACGCTACCGTACCCTCGATCAACTTCAACAATGCCTGCTGAACACCCTCGCCGGACACGTCCCGGGTGATCGATGGGTTGTCAGACTTGCGCGATATCTTGTCAATTTCATCGATGTAGACAATACCGCGCTGCGCTTTCTCGACGTCGTAATCGCACTTCTGCAGGAGTTTTTGGATGATGTTCTCGACATCCTCGCCTACATAACCGGCTTCGGTGAGCGTAGTGGCATCCGCGATGGTAAAAGGTACATTCAACATCCGCGCCAGCGTCTCGGCCAGCAGTGTTTTACCACTACCCGTCGGGCCGATGAGCAGAATATTGGACTTGCTCAGCTCAACATCTGAATTGGTTTCTCCGTACTGCAGGCGCTTGTAATGGTTATAAACAGCAACCGAGAGCACCATTTTGGCACGGGACTGCCCTATGACGTATTCGTCCAGCGTTTCACGGATCTCCGCAGGGGTTGGCAAGCGGCTGCTTTCGCTCTTGGGCCCGCTTTCCTGAAGCTCTTCCCGGATGATGTCATTACAGAGATCGACGCACTCATCGCAAATGAACACCGAAGGCCCGGCTATCAGCTTACGGACTTCGTGCTGGCTTTTCCCGCAGAACGAGCAGTACAGCAGCTTTCCGTCGTCGCCTTTTCCGGTTCTATCGTCGGCCATTCAACTACTCCAAACTTAACGGTTGCCCGAGTAAAGATGAAACCACAACCCCATAATTGCAAGTTTTTTTGGGGCAAGACTGTGGTTGTTTCGTAATATTCAACAACCGATTGATTTTATTTACTTTTTAGGGCGAAAACTGACAATTCTCAGCCCAGGTCCCGTCCGGCGAGGACTTTGTCGATCAGACCATACTCGACAGCGTCGTCCGCTTTCATGAAATTGTCCCGATCGGTGTCTTTTTCAATGACATCCAGCGGCTGCCCGGTGTGATGGGCCAGGATTTCATTCAAGCGCTGCTTCATCTCCAGAATCTCGCGCGCATGGATCTCGATATCCGACGCCTGGCCCTGGAACCCGCCCAAAGGCTGATGAATCATCATGCGGGAGTTCGGCAGACAGAACCGCTTGCCCGGCGCACCACCAGCCAAAAGAAGCGCGCCCATACTGGCCGCCTGACCGATACACATGGTGCTCACATCAGGTTTGATGAATTGCATGGTGTCATAAATGGCCATGCCGGCGGTCACCGACCCACCCGGGGAATTGATGTACAGGCTGATGTCCTTATCGGGGTTTTCACTCTCCAGAAACAGCAGCTGTGCGATGATCAGGTTAGCCATATGGTCTTCGACCTGACCCACCAGGAAGATCACATTTTCCTTCAGCAAACGGGAGTAGATGTCATAAGCCCGCTCCCCGCGAGCTGACTGCTCGACCACCATGGGCACCAGCCCACTGGCATTCATGATATCGGGCACGGACCCGCTCGCATCATATTTTGACATTCACTCGACTCCTGGTCTTCCAAATAACAAAAAAGTTGGCACCTCGGTGGAAGCGCCAACTTTCATTGTATCGGAGGAGAGGCTGTGCTTGGCGCGGCTCAGCCTTGTTCTCCGGTATTAGACTTGACGGCATCCTCGTAACTTACGGTGGTTTCCGTAACTTTGGACTTACTCAGGATATAGTCGATAGCGGCGTTTTCAACAACCACGGCTCGAACTTGGTTCAATAATTCCGGGTTGCTGTAGTAATAATCGATAACCTGCTGAGGCTCCTGATACACAGAGGCCTGGTCTTCGATGTAGCTGCGAACAGCGGCTTCATCCGCTTTCAGCTCAGCACTGTTGATCAATTCGTTCATCAACAGGCCGATTTTCACCCGGCGCTCGGCCTGGTCTTGGAACAGTTCCTTGGGCAGACTGGAAGGATCCATTTTGGCACCGCCACCAAATTGCTGAACAGCCTGCTGCTGCAGACGGCCGATCTCTTCATCAACCAGCGCGGAGGGAACGTCAATTGGGTTGTCTTCCAACAGCTTGTCGATGACAGCGTTCTTGACCTTACCCTGAAGCGCGTTACGGGCTTCACGCTCCATGTTCTGGCGCACTTCGGTTTTGAACGACTCAAGGTCAGTACCTTGGGCACCAAAAGCCTTGAAGAACTCTTCATCCAGCTCGGGCAGTTCCGGCTCGGTGACTTCATGAAGGGTGATATCAAAGACAGCGGCTTTGCCAGCCAGTTCTTTATTGCCGTATTCTTCGGGGAAAGTCACGTCCACGGCTTTGGTTTCGCCGGGCTTCATGCCTTCGATGCCAGCTTCAAAACCTGGAATCATCGAGCCGGAGCCTAGTACCAGAGACTGGCCTTCCGCGCTGCCACCTTCGAACGCTTCGCCGTCAATCTTGCCAACAAAGTCGATCTTCACCTTGTCGCCGTCTTTGGCTTCGCGCTCAACCGGTTTGTACTCAGCACGCTGCTGGCGCAGGTTATCCAGCATTTTCTCGATATCGGCGTCGGTGATTTCGGCCGATTTCTTTTCAAACTCGTAGCCGTCGAAGTCGGCCAGCTTGACTTCAGGAAAGACTTCGAAGGTGGCCACGAATTCAACATCTTCACCAGCTTTGTCTTTGGTGAACTCGATGCTTGGCATACCGGCGGGAGTCAACTTTTCTTCTGAAATGGCTTTGGTGTAGTGATTACGGACCACATCTTGCAGAACTTCAGCGCGAATTCCATCGCCAAAACGCTGTTTTACTATGGAAACAGGCACTTTGCCCGGGCGAAAACCGTCGAGGCGCACACGGCGGGCGGTTTCTTTCAGCTTTTGATTAACAGCGGTATCCACTTCACTGGCGGGAACACCCACCGTCAAGCGGCGTTCCAGACCCTGGGTGGCTTCGACAGACACTTGCATGAGGCTTCCTCTTGCTTTCAATAAGGTAAACTTTCTAATAGTCAGAGCTATAAAATGTGTAATCGCTCTACTAATAGGTATTTAAACTGGGGGCAGATAATGTAGGGATGTGCAGGGCGGGAATCAAGCCCAACCACCGGTTTTCAAGCCACCCGGCCGTCCATTCACCGGGCCGACTTGCCGACGGCCCATTGGGCGGGCTTTTCAGCCCAACAAAAAAAGCCGGAAACCGGCCTTTTCTGTACTTAATAATTAAGTGGGGTGGACGATGGGACTCGAACCCACGACGACTGGAATCACAATCCAGGGCTCTACCAACTGAGCTACGCCCACCACATTGTTACGCTGCGAGACTTGGCACGCCCGGCAGGACTTGAACCTGCAACCACTCGCTTAGAAGGCGAGTGCTCTATCCGGTTGAGCTACGGGCGCCTAATAAATCGACCCGAAACCGGATCTGCAACCGCCTCACCCACCGAGACCATACCGCTAAATTGGTCGGAGCAGAGGGATTCGAACCCCCGACCCTCTGGTCCCAAACCAGATGCGCTACCAAACTGCGCTATGCTCCGAACGATACGTCCCGTCAACGTGGGGCGCATATTACTCATGCCATTCGGGGGCGTCAAACCTTTTTTTAAAAAAATACAGGAAAAACAATACGATAGAGTCACACCGCCTTCCTTTACCAAGCAGTCAGGTTCCACTCCTTTACCTTGCCCACCCCTGGTGGGCATGAGAAAATCCGCGAAACCTCTGAGGAGCACTTCATGCCTGCAAAGATTCTGGATGGCAAAGCCATTGCCAGCAAACTCCGCGCCCGTATTGCCGAAGACGTATCCAGCTTGATCAGCCAAGGCCTACGCCCGCCCGGTCTGGCGGTGATATTGGTGGGGAATGACCCGGCTTCGGAGGTCTATGTTGGCAGCAAGCGCCGGGCTTGCGATGAAGTTGGCTTCAAGTCCGTCAGTTACGATTTGCCGTCCAGCACCCGCGAGAGTGAATTGCTGGCGCTGATTGACGAACTGAACGAAGACGCCTCAATCGACGGAATTCTGGTCCAACTTCCCCTCCCCGATCATATTAATTCCGACACCATTGTTGAGCGCATCCGGCCCGACAAGGACGTGGACGGTTTCCACCCGTTCAACGCCGGTCGCCTGGTTCAGCGTCGACCCATGCTGGAAAGCTGCACCCCCAAAGGCATCATGACCTTGTTAAAGGAAACCGGGGAGCCATTGAGAGGTAAAGAAGCCCTGGTGGTGGGCGCCTCTAACCATGTTGGCCGCCCCATGGTTCTGGAGTTGTTATTGGCCGGTTGCACGCCGACTTGCGCGCACCGCTTTACGCTGGACCTGGAAAAGCACGTTCGCCGGGCCGACATCCTGATCGCGGCCGTGGGTAAACCGGCTTTAATCAAGGGCGAGTGGGTTAAAGAAGACGCCATTGTCATAGATGTGGGCATCAACAGAATGGAAGACGGCCGACTGATAGGCGATGTCGACTTTGCCGCAGCGGCGGAACGCGCCTCCTGGATCACGCCCGTACCGGGCGGAGTCGGCCCGATGACCGTGGCCACTCTGATGGAAAACACCCTCATTGCCACCAAGCGCTTACATTTAAAACTGACGCAATAATCGAGGAAACCACGTGAACGTATTGCTTAAAACAAATCTGGGTGACATTACCCTGAAGCTCGATACCGAGAATGCCCCGAAAACCAGTGAAAACTTTGCTGAATACGTCAAAGCCGGCTTCTACAACGGGCTTATTTTTCATCGGGTCATTAATGGCTTTATGGTTCAAGGCGGTGGTTTCGAGCCAGGCATGGTCCAGCGCCCTACCCGCGCGCCCATCGAGAACGAGGCCAACAATGGTCTGAAAAACACCACTGGCACCATTGCCATGGCCCGCACCATGGATCCGCACTCCGCCACAGCGCAATTCTTCATTAACGTCGCCGACAACAGCTTTTTGGACTTCAAAGCGGAAACCACCGACGGTTGGGGTTACTGCGTTTTTGGTGAAGTGGTCGATGGAATGGATATTGTCAATAGAATCAAGGCTGTACCGACGACTTTTAAAGCAGGCCATCAAGATGTGCCCGCCGAAGACATCGTGATTGAGACAGCCGAAATACTGGACTGACCCATGTTGTCATTTGAGCGTGCGATCCTGATCTCGGATCTGCACCTATGCGACACACGCCCGGACATCAACCGGGCGTTTTTCGAATTCCTGGAAAGCATTGAAGGCCGTACCGAAGCGCTTTTTATTCTGGGTGATTTTTTTGAGTACTGGGTGGGCGACGATGCGGCCTCCCCTTTTCATCTGGAAGTCGCAGAACGCCTGCATCGCCTCTCTGCAAGCTGCAAAATATATCTAATGGTAGGCAATCGTGATTTTTCACTTGGGCGAGACTATGCCGACCAGTGTGGCGCCTCGCTGCTTAAAGATCCCAGTCTGGTAGAGCTCGGTGGAGAAACGTGGCTGCTCAGCCATGGCGATGCGCTCTGTACCGATGACATCGCCTATCAACGATTCCGGCGTGTTATTCGACATCCCCTGGTATTGGGCACACTTCGCCGCCTGCCGCGACGGTGGCGCATCTTATTGGCGGAACGCCTACGCAATAACAGCCGCCAACGTTTTAAAGGCGGCGGCTATCGCTATATAGACGTTAATGCCGATGCAGTCGTGAAGGAAATGCTGCAGCACCGGATCAAAGGCATCATTCACGGCCATACCCACATGGCGGACTGGCATGAACACCGCCTGCCAAATGGGGAAACAGGCGTCAGGATGGTGCTAGGTGACTGGCATGACTACGGATGGCTCATTCGCTTTGAAGATAACGACAAAACGCTGGAACGATTCCGCATTACGTGACAGGCCTCATCTACAAGTTTCAGGCGGGGACACCACTGTGGAAACGGAATACCTCATCCGGGGTTTCAATCAGTTCCGCTTCCTTTTGACGAAAAAGCTCGACTCTTGGCGCAATCGACTCATCTGCATATTGCTCCGCCAAACGCAGATAATCCTTATAATGGCGCGCCTCGCTTTTCAATAGCGATTGGTAAAACCTGGCCAGCTCTTCATCCCGCTTATCATTCAGGTATGGCACCAGAGCGGCAAAACGCTCACAGGAGCGGGCTTCTACAAAAGCCCCCAATATAAGCCGGTCAATCAACTTTTCAGGTTCACCGCCCCTCACATGCGCGTGCAGTGCACTGGCATAACGCCCGGCGGACAAGTGTCGGTAAGCAACCCCACGCTGATCCATCAATTTCAGCACCTGGTCGAAGTGAACCAGCTCTTCCCGTGCCAATTTGCTCATTTTGGCCAGTAATTCGCGGCGGTCGACATACTTGTACATCATCGATAAGGCGGTCGATGCCGCTTTTTTTTCGCATTGGGCATGATCGATCAACAGGATTTCCTGTTCACACAGAGCCTTGTCTATCCAGGCTTTGGGTGTGGCCGCCCCTAAAAAATCGGGGATATCCCCCAGTAAATCGTTGATCGCGGTGGTATCCAACGCGGACTCTCCAATGAAGACGTTTTTGAGGGCGGGGATTATAGCCATTTGCCACTAAAGAACCCAAGCACAGCGGCATTTCTGAAGCAGATAACGGTATAAGTTGGCTGTAAATAAAAGGATGCCTAAAATGCGCCTCCTGAATCTCACAGGTGTCGTTATGCCATTTCCATTTGCCCCCGATCACTATCAGCAACAGCTCAAGGATAAGCAAAATCGTTTCGAACAGCTGTTCGAGCCGGGACGTTTGCCAGCCGTCGAGGTGTTTCCCTCTGAGCCGGAATACTACCGAATGCGCGCTGAGTTTCGGCTATGGCATGAAAATGACGAATCCTGGTATGCCATGTTCAACCCGGAAGAGCCCAAAAAGCCCGTCCGGGTGGACCATTTCCCTGTAGGCAGCCGCTTGATCAATGAACTTATGGGCAAAGTCCTCGCTGCCGTTCATCAGGACGAAGCCTTGCGGCACCGCCTCTTTCAGGTGGAGTTCCTTACCACCCAACAGGGCGATGCACTCATCACCCTGCTCTATCACAAAAAACTGAATGAAGACTGGGAAGCCCGCGCCCGCCACTGGCAGGAGGTCTGGGGCTTTCCCGTTATTGGCCGTGCACGCAAGCAACGTCTGGTACTCTCACGGGATTACGTGAATGAACGGTTGATGATCAATGGCCGTGCTTACCACTTCCGTCAATACGAGAACTCATTTACGCAGCCCAATGCCGGTGTGTGTGAAAAAATGGTCGGGTGGGCGCAACACCATACTCAGGGCAGTGATGGTGATTTATTGGAGTTGTATTGCGGTAACGGTAACTTCTCCATTCCATTGGCAGGCAACTTCCGCAAGGCGTTGGGCACGGAAATCTCCCGGGTATCGGTAGCTAGTGCCCAACACAATATTGAAGCAAATCACATCGCGAACCTGCGCATTGCGCGTATGTCGAGTGAAGATTTCTCCAACGCCTGGCTTGGCAATACGCAGTCCCGTCGTTTAAGAGAATGGGGCGTGGATGAGTATGACTTCACCACCCTCTTGGTCGACCCACCCCGTGCAGGACTGGACGAAGATACACTGAACCTCGCCAAGCGCTTTGATCGAGTAGTTTATGTGTCCTGCAACCCGGAAACCCTGGCGAACAATGTCGCACAGTTGGGGGCTGACTACGAAATCATAGCGGCGGCACTGTTCGATCAGTTTCCTTACACCCACCATATGGAAGCGGGGTTGGTGTTGCACCGTCGCTAACGCTCCCCCTGCAACGTGGCCAGCAGGGTCCGGGAGGAGGCGTGGTTTCTGTGCTCACCCAGGTAGATGCCCTGCCAGGTTCCCAGTGCCAGCCGCCCCTCTTTGACTGGCACCATCAGGGAAACGCCGAGCAGGGACGACTTGATGTGAGCGGGCAAGTCATCCGTCCCTTCGAAGGTGTGAATAAGGTCGTTGCGGTCCTCCCTTATCAGGCTGTTAAACACGGTTTCGAAATCCGTCCGCACACTTGGATCGGCATTTTCGTTCACGGTGAGAGACGCCGAGGTGTGCTGTAACCACAGGTGCAAGAAGCCTATCCGAACCTGCTTCAGCTCGGGAATATGGTGAAGAATGTCGTCCGTCACTAGATGAAAACCTCGACTGCGTGGATGCAGTTGAATGCTATGCTGAAGCCACATAAGAAACCTCCGTTATGAATTCGATGAAAATAGATACGTCTTTAGAACAGCTGACACTGCAACGAGTCCCGGCCTCGCCCTCGCTTCAGCCATGGAATGCCGCCGATGAACTGTGCCTGCAGAGGCTTGCGGAAAGCACTATCGAACCGGCTTCCATATTAGTAGTCAACGACGCCTTCGGGGCTTTGGCCATTGCCCTGGGTGACGCCGTAAAGGATTGGTGGAATGACAGCGCCATGGCCAGGGAGGCGTTATTGCTTAACTGCCAGGCTAATGGAAAAAGCTTACCCTCTGTTGTCGAACATCCTACAGAACTGGCATCCACTTATTCTCTGGTGGTATTGCAGGCGCCCAAATCGCTGGCATTCTTCGACTGGCAGTTATCGGAAATCGCATCACGATTGAGTGCTGATGGCAAACTTCTCGTCCTCGGCATGGTAAAACACTTCAGCAAAGGCCATCAAAAAGTAATGGCCCGACATTTTAAATCCATTAACCCGGGTCGAGCCGTCAAGAAAGCTCGGTGTGTTGAGTTAAGCCAGCCAATCATTCCCTACACGAAACCAAGTGTAAGCCGAACCAGCAGCCCGCAAGGCCATTGCCTGATCAACCGTCCCGGAAGCTTTAGTGAAAAAGGGGTGGATCCTGGAGCGTTGGCATTTTTGCAGCTTTTCGATCGGTTACCCGCAGCGGATACCGTACTCGACTTGGGGTGCGGCAATGGAATACTGGGGGTGACCTATATGAAAAATCACCCCGACTGTCGCGGAGTATTTATCGATGAGAGTTTTCAAGCAGTAATGTCAGCCAGGGACAGCCTTGTCGAGAATCACTTGAACGACCGAGCAACCGTATTTCATAACAATGGACTGTCAGGCTTGGCATTCACCAACCTTCCACTGATCCTATGCAACCCCCCGTTCCATCAACAGACCACCCTGACGGATAATATTGCCGATCTGCTTTTCGAACACGCCTATGCTGCGCTGGCGTCCGATGGAGAGTTCTGGATAGTAGGCAATCGGCACCTGGATTATCACCTCCGCTTGAAACGATGGTTTCAAAGCGTTGAGGTGAAATCCAAGCACCCTAAATTCACCGTGCTCTGCTGCCGAAAACCGAAATAAGCCTCTGTCAGCGGTGACGCAAATGCCAACATTGATGAGGGCGCTTGCGCTTGAAATCTTCAGGCACACTGAGATGGGTTACATCCTTGACCTGATACCGTTCAGACAAGGATTCCGCAAGCTTGAACTTGCGGTAGTTGTTGGAAAAAATCAGCACGCCTTCCGGCGCGAGTGATTTCATCGCCAAGTCCACCAATTCTTCATGGTCCCGCTGGATATCCAGCGTTTCCGACATGCGCGCAGAGTTGCTGAATGTCGGTGGATCCATGAAGATTAAATCGAAGGTTTCCGTATTGTCACGCAACCACTTCAGGCAATCGGCCTGAATGAAACGGTGCTTTTGATCGGGTTGGCCGCCATTCAGTCGCAAATTGTCTTTTGCCCAGTTCAGATAAGTCCGAGACAAGTCGACACTGGTCGTGCTGGCGGCACCGCCGACAAAGGCATGGGCTGTCGCCGCGCCTGTATAACAAAAAAGGTTTAACACGTTACGCGACTTGGCGTTTTGTTGAATCCAGGTGCGAGTGGGCCTATGGTCCAAAAACACGCCCGTATCCAAATAATCCCGCAGATTCACCTGGAGCGTGACACCCTCTTCCCGAATGGTGAAGAAGTCGCCACTTTGCGCCTGACGCTCATACTGTTGGCGCCCCTTTTGGCGCTGACGCTGCTTCAAAACAATGTGATCGGCCGGTACTCCCGTTACTTCCCCCAGTACAGCAATGGCATGCAACAAACGCTGGCGCGCTTTGTCTTCAGGGATTTGTTTAGGCGGTGCATATTCCTGTACATGCAGATAGTCGCCATAGCGGTCCACCGCCAACGCAAATTCAGGCAAATCGGCATCGTACAATCGGTACGCGTCGGTGTTCTGTTTTTTCAGCCATTTCTGGCGTTGCTTGAGATTTTTTTGAAGACGGTTCCGTAACGCTTCATCCTGTTCGGAATGCGCGGAAGCACTCTGGCTTGACCGGTCCCCGGGCGGGAATACGTACAAGTGTGTTTCGATTCGGCCGTTGAAAAACCGATGTTTTTCGCCTGCTCGAAGCCCTGTCTCTCGGGCCAGGACAGCATCGGACGTGAGCAAACCCAAGGTCCAATCCGTCAATTCGGTTTCAAACAACTGCCCCATGCGGCGGTAAAGTGCCAATAATTCGGGTTTATTGCCCAAACGCTCGCCATAGGGCGGGTTGGACACCACTAAACCCGGCTTCAACGCCAGATGGGTGGGCTTGGACCATTGCTCCAGATTTTTATGGTAGCAACGCGCCTGACGATAAAGTCCCAACCGCTCCAAGGTTTCGTTGGCCCGGGCAACCACTCCGCCATCGGCGTCATAGCCCAGCACGGGAGGCATGTTTTCCTCACCCTCAAGGCGGCGCCTGCGTGCCTCGGCCACGAGTTCATTCCAAAGGGAACGATCATGACCCAGCCAATGTTCGAAACCAAACCGTTTGCGCAGCAGTCCTGGTGCAATATCGGCCGCTATGAGTGCGGCTTCCACTACCAGAGTACCCGAGCCGCATAACAGATCGATAAAAGCCTCGCCGTTACTGGCCCGCTGTGGCCATTGAGCCGCCATCAGGGTGGCGGCTGCCAGGTTTTCTTTCAACGGTGCCGGGCCGGTGGCCTGCCGATACCCCCGTCGATGAAGCGAATCTCCGGAAAGGTCCAACCCCAGATCAATGCGCTTGCGGCCGACCTGAACGTAGACAATAACGTCCGGCTGGTCACGATCCACACTGGGTCGAACACCATGACGGTCGCGCAGTTGATCAACAATGAAGTCTTTTACCTTCTGGCCACCATAGCGAGGGTCGTCTATGCCCTCCATCCGACCTTGGAAATCGATTCTCAGGGTGCCGGTCGGGCGGATGTGCTCGTCCCATTCGATACTGTCGACGAGCGCTTTGAGACCGTCGAGAGAAACATTCCCGGTTTGACCCAACCCGAGATAAACACGGTTGGCAAGCCTACTCCAGAGACACAACCGGTAAGCGTGCTCCAATTCGGCTTTCAGTCCGACCCCACGAGACCAATCCTGAGGCTCGATTCCAGTCAACTGCTGAATTTCCTGCTTCAGCAAACCATGGAACCCATTGGGACAGGTTACCCAGATATCAAGACTGGTTTCGCTGTTAAGGCTTGAGGACATTTTTAGACAAATTCTCTATTAAAAAAGGAAAATTATTGACCGAGCGTTCTAAAAACACTCGAACAGGGTTCAACCTTAGTCAACACAACGCCCGCCACTGCGGGCTTAAAGCAGTTTGGTGACTATATTATTACAACACAACCTAAAGCCCTTCTTTTTTAGACTGAATTGTTCATCGACAGCTATGGTCATCTTTCGATACAAAAGTACCAATCCCGGCTTCAATAGGCCCGAGCCCGGAGCGCTCGGGTTTTTCCCCCATGGACTGCAAGAGAGGTCTATATATGAAGCGACAAAAGCGTGACCGGATGGAGCGTGCATACCAAAAAGGCTACATGGCAGGAGTACAAGGCAGATCGAAAAGTTTATGTCCCGGAGGCAAACCTGAACTGCACCAGGAATGGATGAATGGCTGGCGAGACGGGCGCAGCGACCAATGGGACGGTTTCACAGGTGTCAGCGGCATACACCGCATTAACGAAGTACTGATTCATCATTAATTCACCCTGCCATTAAGAAGACTGGAAGCCGACCTTGAGTCGGCTTCTTAGTATTCATCCACACCCAAAGCCTTAACCTCAAGCTTAAAGCTCAGCCAGAGCCTCCACACAGTCCCGAACCAGTTTTGGTCCACGGTATATGAAGCCGGTATATATCTGCACCAGATCCGCTCCGGCCCTGATCTTTTCCTGGGCGTCACGTCCGTAGCTGATCCCGCCTACCCCAACCAGGGGAATATCGTCGTTCAGATGAGTTCGAAACAGCCCTAGTATCCGGGTCGCATCGCTGAATAGCGGTCGACCGCTCAAACCACCGGTTTCGTCGGCGTGCTTTTGGCCTTCCACACGTTCGCGGGACAGGGTGGTGTTGGTCGCTACCACGCCATCGACCTGGAATTCGTTGAAGATGGCACTGACCTGTTCAACCTCCTCCTCGCTCATATCGGGGGCGATTTTGATCAGTACCGGTTTGTGCCCCCACTCTTCCGCCAACACCTGCTGACGTGCTTTCAAACCTTCCAGCAGCTGCTTCAGGGCATCGCCAAATTGAAGATTGCGCAGCCCCGGCGTGTTGGGGGACGACAGATTGACCACCACATAGCCCGCGTGCGGATAAACACGGTCAAGGCAATAAAGGTAATCGGACAACGCCTCGTCTTCGGGCGTTACCTTGTTCTTACCGATATTGATACCCACCACGCCCTTGTAGCGGCGGCGCTTTACCCGCTCGACCAGGTAATCAACCCCTTTGTTGTTGAAGCCCATCCGGTTGATGATGGCCTGGCTCTCCGGCAGGCGGAACAGGCGCGGTTTCGGGTTGCCCGGTTGCGGTCTGGGTGTGACGGTGCCCACTTCGATGAACCCGAAACCAAGCTGACCCAGAGCATCGATGTAATCGCCGTTTTTGTCCAACCCGGCCGCCAGGCCCACCGCATTGGGGAATTCAATGTTCCAAACCTGTTTTCGCACTTCGACCCGTGGCTGGGGCAGCAAATACAATAGACCCAGCCTCTGCAGGCCGCTGAGACTCTCCAAGCTCAGGTCATGAGAGGTTTCAGGACTCAAGGCAAACAGCGCGCGGCGCATTAGATCGTACATGTTAAACGGGGCTCCTGGTTCGACCGGCGCGGAGTATAGCAGCTGAACAGCCTTGGGTCGTGGGTCAAAAGTGACGGGATTCAGGCAATACGCAGTATGGAAACCAGCTTATTATTGTCATCGAACTCGATTCGAAAAGCGCCATGAATGCCGCCATGTCCGACAAAGCGCTGCAGGATATTGGTGGGAAATCGAACCCGGCGTCCGTCCCGAGCGATACATGCCACCTGTTTGGCACTGCCCTGGTAGTGGCGCAGATACTCTTCGGCACTGATGTGCAGGTCTACTATCAGAGAATGGGCCATAGTCGTTCGGTGTGATAAATCGTGCGCATTATACCGAATACGGCTTCGCCACTTCCATTCACAATTGGCTCCGGCCTAATACGAAAAAGCCGCCCGAAGGCGGCTCCGTTTGGCATTTCAGCCAACGCTTATAGCTCAGGCATAGTCGCTTGAGACAGATCCAGCAGTTCGCGAATGGCCACGCTGTACATGCTGAACTCGGGCTCACCGGCCGCGCGGATCTCGCTCATCATACGCAACCAGCGGTCCACGAGGATGTGGTTACGCTCCAACCAGGTGTCGACCAGGGCATCCAGGTCTTCGCCCTCTTTCATCTGGGCGAAAAGCCCCTGGGTAATGCGGCGCTGTTGCCATTCCAGGTCATCCCGGAAAGATTCCCGGGCCATAGCCTGCCAATGGGAATTCACAGTCAAGCTGTTGACCTGGCCGGCAAAGCCGTCGAGCGCCAGCGAATCACCCACTCGGAAATACCCCTGAGCCACTCTCATCGGGTCGCGATCCTGGCTTTGGGCGACTGCAATCACACCCAAGGCCGTGTACAGCATGTCCGATGCACATACGCGGCGGGCCACCGATTCGGGAATTCCCTGTTCCTGCAACTGCTTGGCTTCCTCCAACCACTTTTCTTTTTGCTCGGTGGGCAGCAAGCTCTCCAGTTGATTGATCATCTTGTCGATATTGGGTTTATACAGCTCGATAACGGACCGAATGTCGATGCCGGTACGGTAGTTCTTCACCAGCCAGCGGCTGGCGCGGCGCACCATACGGGCGGAGCGCAGCATCAAGCTGCTCTGCAAATCGCTCGGTACCTGATGATCCAGGGCTTCCAGTTCGTCCCAAAGCTCGTGAAGCCCGAAAATATCCCGGGCCGCAACGTAGGCCTTGGCGGCCTCCACTGGGGATGCCCCCGTGCTTTCCTGCAGGCGATTGAAAAAGGAGATGCCCATATAGTTGAAGATGTCGTTCGCCACCTGCGTCGCCACAATCTCGCCTTTTAGGCGATGCTCGCGCATGGGCTTCTCGAATTTCTTCCGCATTGCTTCGGGGAATTCCGTCGCGAGTGCTTCTTCCAGATAGGAATCCGCGGCCACGTCCGAACGGATCAACTGCTCTTTGAGATCCCCTTTGACGTATGAAATCAACACCGACAGTTCAGGGCGGGTCAGGCCGAGCCCATGGGCTTTACGCTCGCTGATATCTTCATCGGAAGGAAGGAATTCAAGCTCACGGTTCAGCTTGCCCTCGGCTTCCATGCTGTTGATCAGCCGCCGGTACTCTTCAATGCGCTTAAAGGATTCGGTAAACGCGATGCCAAGAGCCTGGGTCTGACGGTAGTTGTTACGCAGGACCAGCTTGGAAACATCTTCGGTGAGTTTAAACAGCCAATCGTTGCGCTGCTTGATGGTCATGTCCCCACCGGCAACCACTTCATCAAGCAGGATTTTCATGTTCACTTCGTGGTCGGAGCAATCCACGCCGCCCGCGTTGTCGATAAAGTCGGTAAAGCATCGACCACCCAGGAGGTTGAATTCAACCCGCGCCAGTTGGCTGAAGCCCAGGTTGCCGCCCTCCCCGATCACCTTGCACTGCAGCTCATTGGCATTGATCCGGACCGCATCGTTGGCTTTATCACCAATGTCGGTATGGTTTTCGTGGCTTGCCTTAACATAGGTGCCAATGCCGCCGTTCCAGAGCAGATCAACCGGAGCCTTGAGCATGGCACTGATTAATTCGTTGGGCGACACCTTGGCTTTATTAATGCCAAATACGGCCTTCATTTCTTTGGAAACAGGAATCGCCTTGGCGCTGCGGCTGAAAATACCGCCGCCTTTCGAGATCAGATCGGCGTTATAATCTTCCCAACTGGATCGCGGTAGATCGAACAGACGCTGACGCTCCTCGAAACTCTTGGCCGGGTCAGGATCGGGGTCCACGAAAATATGGAGATGGTTGAAGGCCCCTACCAGTTTTAGTGTCTCCGACCTCAGCATGCCGTTTCCGAACACGTCACCGGCCATATCACCAATACCCACCACTGAGATCGGATCTTTCTGAACATCCAGGCCCAGCTCACGGAAGTGCCGCTGTACACTTACCCAAGCACCACGGGCGGTGATACCCATTTTCTTGTGGTCATAGCCGTTGGAACCGCCGGAGGCAAAGGCATCCCCGAGCCAGAAGCCATACTCTTCGGCCACGGCATTGGCGATGTCTGAGAAAGTGGCGGTGCCTTTGTCGGCGGCGACAACCAGGTAAGGATCGTCTTCGTCGTAACGAACCACCTGCGACGGTGGCGCTACGGAACCTTCCTTAAGGTTGTCGGTCACGTCCAACAAGGCACGGATAAACGTCTTGTAGCAGGCGATGCCTTCTTTTTGGATGGCCTCTCGATCGCCATCTACGGGCAGATGCTTGGCAACAAACCCACCTTTGGCGCCTACCGGTACGATAACCGCATTCTTGACCTGCTGAGCTTTAACCAGACCCAATACTTCGGTACGGAAATCTTCAATTCGGTCTGACCAGCGCAACCCGCCCCGGGCTACTTTGCCACCACGGAGGTGAACACCCTCCACCCTTGGCGAATACACGAAGATTTCGAACTTTGGACGCGGTAGCGGGATGTCGCTGATCAAAGACGGATTCAGTTTGAAGCTGATGTAATCCTTACGTTGCCCGGCTTCGTTATCCTGGTAAAAGTTCGTCCTCAAGGTGGCGGACATCAATTCAACGTAGCGGCGGAAAATCCGATCTTCGTTGATGTTGTTCACGCTCTCCAAGGCATGTTCAATCGACTCCAGCCACTTGTCGACCTGTTTCTTGCCCTTCTGCTTGGCCGGGTTGAAACGCGCTGAAAACAACTCCGCCAGATTATCGGTAATCTCCGTGTACTTGATCAGTGTGTCGGCGATGTATTCCTGCGACAGGCCAAAACGAACCTGCTTCATATAGTGGGCATAGGCACGCAGCATGGCCACTTCACGCCAGGTCAGCTTGGCACGCAGCACCAACTGGTTGTAGGAATCGTTCTCCGCTCGCCCATTCCAGATATTGATGAAGGCACGGGAAAACTCATCGCGATACTTGGCGGGGTCAAGCTCGGGGTTAGGCTCATACAACAGTGAGAAATCGTAAATCCAGGTGCAGTTTTCTTCACCGTAGTTGATTTCGTACGGGTATTCATCGATCACCTTCAGCCCGAGGTTCTCAAGAACGGGGATCAGGTCGGACAGCAACAGCGCTTCGCCTTTATTAAAGATCTTGAGCTTCAGTTCACTGCCGGTAGGCTCCATCGACCGATAAAAACTAAGGGTGATCGGTTCGGCCTTTTCGACATTCAGCGCTTCTATTCGCTGAATATCCGCAACCGCAACCCGGGCACTGTACTGTTCGCGGTAACTGGCCGGAAATGCTTCATGGTAACGCTTGAACAGCCGGTTCCCTTTCTCCTCGCCAAATGATTCAAACAGCGCCTGCTGGAGCTCATCCGTCCACCGACGGGCAATTTGGATGATGCGCCGTTCCAACAGTTCGGTCGGGAGTTCGCCATCAATGGGTTTTTTCAGTTTGAAGACAAACCGGGTACGAGCCAGGACGGACTCACTGAAGAAGGTGGTGAAATCCGACCCTTCCACATCGAAATGTTCCGCCAACAGGTCATGCACCTGGGCTCGAAGCTGAGAATTGAAAATATCACGCGGCATATACACTATGGCGTTCAAGAACTTGCCATAGATATCCTTGCGCAACAGCAGCCGGATTCGTTTCCGCTCCTGGATGGCGAGCACGTCCAGTACCATATGCAATAAGGTGTCGATAGAGGACTGGATCAACTCATCCCGCGGGAAGGTGAAGAGGATGGAGGAGAGCTCTTTGTAATTGTGCCCACCGGGTGTGAAACCGCTCTTTTCGAGCACTCGCTCGATCTTACGCCGCACCACCGGAATATTGGCCGGTGTTTCGTTATAAACCGTAGAGGTATACAGACCGAGAAACCGCCGCCCGCCAACGACTTCGCCTTTGTCATTGAAATGTTTGATCAAAACATAATCAGAGTAAGCCGGACGGTGAACCGTGGAGCGCTTACCGGACTTTGAGAAAATCAGCAGCTCCTTCTCGAACACATGCGCACGACGCTGCTCCGACATCTCATGGATGGACTCCTCGCGACGCTTACGCACCTTACGGAACAACCCCAGGGCACTGCCTTCGACCTGAATAACCTTGTCGCCTTCCACGATGTATTCGTCATAAGCCAGGAAGGTGAAGTGGTTGTCTGCCAGCCACTTCATGAAGACCCGGCCCTCATCCAGTTCTTTCTTATCCACCGGGTAATCACGCGTTTCGAAGTCTTTTATCACATCCTTGGTTTTGCCCAGGATGTTGGGGTAATCGTCCACTACCAGGTTCACATCGGCCACGACCGACTGGATTTCCGCCTCCAGGCGCTCACGTTCCTGGGCAACGGTGGTACGGTCCACTTCGATCAGCAGTAACAATTCCTTGTTGCCCTTCTCGCTAAATGCCTTAAATTGACCACTCTTGTCACGCTCGACCTTGAGGCTGGCGTGAAAAATGGTATGAATGTTGGTACCAAGGCGGTTCAACGTCAGCCGGACGGAATCGATCACGAAGGGGACATCATCGTGGACAACAGTCACGATGGTATGAGGGGATTGCCACTCATTCTCTTCGACATTAGGGTTGAATACCGAGATCTGATGGCTGGGCGACTGGAACTTTTGCAGCATTCGCCACATTGAGACTACCAGACCGGCCAGGTCGGTCATCTCATAGGCCTGTAAATCCTGCATCGATGCGTGCTTGAACAAAGCGTCGATCAACACCTTCAGGCTGGCGTGGTGCTGCTTTGGAAAGTGGGGCTCAAGGCGCCCCTGTAAGCTATCAAGCAGTTCAATCCTTTGATTGGACATCAATTGCGTCATAGTTGGCCTCAGTTTTTCTTTTTTAGTGGCTGGCAGAGAGTGTCTGCCAAAGGTAGTTGATGTAGTCACTGTGTTCGAGCTGCCCGTATTCTCTAGGATTCAACGAACCCTTTCACCCCACGGGAAGGGGTTTTCCAGGCGGTTGTCGCATTGCCCGAGCGATGGTCGCATTTATGAAATTGTTTTGATAATCGAAGAACAGGAACAGCATCCATGTCGGACAACGCCAAAAAAGGCCGCGCAAAGCGGTTCATCATCAGCATGTTAGCGGGGCTGGTAGGAGTACAAAGCGACAAAAATCGAGTTGAGGACTTCAGTTCCGGAAGCATATGGCCGTTTATCATCGGCGGGGTCCTGTTTACGATCCTGTTTGTATTGGGTTTGGTAATGCTGGTTCGTTTCCTCGCGCCCTGAACCTACAGGGCCGGGGTACCTCGATACCCGTCTTTCGACTAGTGTATCAACTCTGCTAGGTTCAATCTTAAACTCGGCGGCATAAGTCCGTTCATGAACGAAAAAGGGCCGACGCATCGACCCTTAGGACCGGCTTGTCAGGACCGGCAACTGCTTTGTTGTGCCTCCAGGATCAACCGACCGACCCGGAGACACCTGAGCGCTTCAACCTGCGGTCGCCACCCAATAAATGGCCGCAGCCACCACGGTTGCCACGATGATCACGGCGGCAATGGCATCCGCCTGGGCATCCGTCAGTCCTGCTTTTTTACTGGCCATAATGTGATCTCCCCTTTTCTTGTTGTTTTACTGCTTTTATTAGCCTTCGACCCGGCGAAACCGGGCCGGAAAAGTTTCAGCTGGTGCATCTATTCAATACCGGCGTCATTTAACCCCCTATAGAGGCCGGGTTCAAGCTCCCTTATATAACGGTATGAGATTAAATTATGAAAATTAAATCATTCATGGAATAAGCGGCTTTATGTATAGTCTGCGTCCAAATACCCAAACCAAGACAGGTTGATTCAATGTACGTCTACGATTCGTTCGACCAAAGGCTGGTTGATGAACGCGTCGCTCAGTTCCGGGAGCAGACTGAGCGCTATCTGGAGGGTCAGCTTGCCGAAGACGAATTCCTGCCGCTTCGCTTGCAAAATGGTCTGTATATCCAGCGCCATGCGCCTATGTTGCGCATTGCCATCCCTTATGGGTTGCTGTCATCCGCCAAGCTGAACAGGCTGGCTGAACTGACCGAGACCTACGATAAAGGCTATGCCCATTTCACCACGCGCCAGAACGTCCAGTTCAACTGGCCGGCGCTGGAAGACGTACCCGACATCCTTGCGGGTCTCGCCGAAGTACAGATGCATGCCATCCAAACTTCCGGCAACTGTATCCGTAATACCACAACCGACCAGTTCGCCGGTGTCCTGAGGGATGAAATCGACGATCCACGCCCCTGGTGTGAGTTGATTCGCCAATGGTCGACATTCCACCCTGAATTCGCCTTTTTGCCCCGTAAATTCAAGATCGCGGTCAATGCCAGCCCCTCTTCTGACCGGGCCGCTGTGCGTTTTCACGATATTGGGGTGGAACTGAACCGCAACCCGGCCGGTGAATTGGGTTTCCGTGTCTTCGTTGGTGGCGGTCTTGGCCGCACACCCTTGGTTGGCCAACTGGTGCGCGAATTCCTGCCCAAAGAGCACCTGCTGACCTATCTCGACGCCATTTTGAGGGTGTATAACCTGCAAGGACGTCGGGACAACAAACACAAGGCACGGATCAAGATACTGGTCAAAGCGCTTGGTGTGGAAGAATTCACCCGCCGGGTCGAAGCAGAATGGGAACACTTGAAAGATGGTCCCGGCACCCTGACACAAGCCGAGATCGATCGTGTCGCCCAGCATTTTGTGGACCCGGACTACAGCGACCTTAGTGATGCGGACGAGTTGCTCAGCGAACAGAAAGACCAGAACCCCGGCTTCGCCCGCTGGCTGGATCGCAATGTCTACCTGCACAAGCGCCCCGGTTACGCCGCCGTTACCTTGTCACTGAAAAAAGTGGGCTACGCCCCGGGTGATTGCACAGCCAATCAAATGCGTGCCGCCGCCAAGCTCGCCGACGCTTACTCATTCGGTGAACTGCGTGTCAGCCACGAGCAAAACCTGATTCTCGCCGACGTTCGCCAGGATCAACTGCTGGCGCTTTGGCAGGAAGCGAAGGAATATGGCTTTGCCACACCCAACATTGGCACACTGACCGACGTTATCTGCTGCCCCGGCGGCGATTACTGCGCCCTGGCCAATGCCAAATCGATTCCGATTGCAGAGTCCATCCAGTCCCGTTTTGACGACTTGGATTACCTCTACGACCTCGGTGATGTCGACTTGAACATTTCCGGCTGCATGAACGCCTGTGGTCATCACCACATCGGTAACATTGGTATTCTGGGCGTCGACAAGAAGGGTGAGGAGTTCTATCAGATCTCACTCGGAGGCGACTCTGGCCTGAATGCGCGGGTCGGCAAAATACTGGGACCATCGTTCAAGTCTGAAGAAGTGGCCGATGTTGTCGAAAAGATCGTCCAGGTTTATATCGACCAACGCCAGCAGGATGAACCCTTTATCGATACCGTTGAGCGAATCGGACTGACCCCTTTCAAGGAGCGTGTCTATGCAGCATCTCATTAAAGACGGACAGACTGTCGAACAGGATGAGTGGATTCTTATAGACGCCGAAACAGACGTTCCCGCCGAGGGCCCTGTCATACTGCCGCTGACCTACTATCGTGAACAGCGCTCTGAATGGCAGGCCGACGGCCGGGCAGTCGGTGTCTGGCTGAACGACGAAGAGTTCCCGGAAGACATTACGGATCTTCTTGAGGAAGTCGGGCTGATTGCCCTGCACTTCCCCAAGTTCGCCGATGGCCGAAGCTTTTCCAAAGCCCGTTTGATACGGGAGCGTCTTGGCTACCAAGGTGAAATTCGCGCCATAGGCGACTTCCTCCCCGACCAGGCATTTTACCTGCAACGTTGTGGTGTCAATGCGTTCGCCTGTCGAACCGCCGAAGAAGCCGCTACCACCAGCCGCCTGCTGGACACCTTCTCGGTACGCTACCAGGCAGACGTAAGCGCCAGACCGCTCTTCGATCAACGCTAAGGCGTAAACTGCCAGACTTCTACCTAAAGGCCCTACGGGGCCTTTTTTGTTGCCCGTTTCATGGTCTCCTCCCTCCCTTCCGGCACAGCCTGAAATGACATTCAGTCATGAGAACTGTTGACACCCCACCAAACCCTGTATATAAATACAGGTACTGTACATTTAAACAGCTACCGGAGGTCGACATCATGTCACTCAACCACAATGCTCAGGCTCTGTTTTTCCAACGTCCGGCAAGCGCCCGTCCTGCGTGGCAATCGAGTGCCGTGTCCAGCCTCCCGACACCCACAGGCCGCCGGGAACACTCGGCCGCGACTCACATGCCCGAAGGCACCTTGACCGAGGTTTTCTTCCAGGCCGACAGCCGCGACCAATTACGCCTGCTCGTTCCTGTTCTGGCCGAGCTCAGCCAGCAGCACAAATGGATCACCCTGATCGCCCCACCCTGCATTCCCAATGAGCGCCTGCTCGCCCGAGCCGGAGTCGACACCCGAAAAATACTGGTCATACACACCAAGTCCATCAAGGACTACTGGAATACGCTGGAACAGATGCTCGCCAATGGCATGAGCAGTACTGTACTCGCATGGCTCGGCCGTGAATTCGACGAGACCCATCGCGATCGGCTGAAAGCGGCCGCCAACAAAGGTGGCACGGTCGCCTTCGTGCTGCGTCAGATAGGTGGCGCCAAATCAACTCCCAGCAAACCACTCGAATACGAGACCGTGCAAGTAGAACAGGGCCGTAATCCACAAATGAGTTTGGCTTTCTGAGTAACCCGTTTTAAGGAAAGGTAAGGGAATCTATCCCCCTCCCATTGCCTGACGCAAGGACGCGTTTTTCCCCTCGCCTCCCCCTGATTTCACAGCTTGCACCGCAAACCGGGCTGGACTCTGGCCGACACTCCTGAAACGCATCGCTCAATGGGAAACGATCATCAAGCATAAAATAAACAAAAAAGAAGGGGATTAGGAAACGAAGAAAGGGAAATAACTGATGGTGCCCGGAGCCGGACTCGAACCGGCACGACCAAAAAGGTCGAGAGATTTTAAGTCTCTTGTGTCTACCAATTTCACCACCCGGGCGTCTCGCTTGGCAGCGTGCGACCCTGGGTCAAGGTCGACTTGATACCTCTGGAGAAGAGGAAGTGGAGGCTGGAGTCGGAATCGAACCGGCGTACGCGGAGTTGCAGTCCGCTGCATGACCACTCTGCCATCCAGCCTT
>CBFGUW010000022.1:0-84138 GCA_965652395.1 uncultured Saccharospirillum sp.
CGCATTATAGGGATCGGAATTTTGGAGTCAACGCGTTTTGACGATTTTTTTAATTCCATGCGACCAGATCGATGAGTACCAGCAAAGCCGCCCAAAAAATAAAGGCGAATACCAGGGGCATCCGCCTTTATGTCATTTTATTTGACTACGCGCAGACTGGGCTTTTTGGGGGCATCCCCATCCGCTCCGCCCGGGCCATCGTCGTCCGGAGGCGGATCAGTAGGAGTCTCAACGTCGAATCCCATCCCCTGACCATTCTCTTTCGCAAATATAGCCATAATCGCAGACATAGGCGCACGGACCTGGGTAGGCACCCCGCCAAAGCGGGCACTGAACTCTACCCAGCGGTTCTGCAACTGCAACTCCCGGACAGCCGTAGGGGCAATGTTAAGAGTTATTTGACCATCACGAACAAATTGCTGGGGCACTTCCACACCGGGGAAGTCCGCTGCGATAACCAAGTAGGGCGTGCAGTCGTTATCCAGAATCCATTCATGGATGGCTCGGACCATATAAGGTTTGTTCGGGGTCATTTCACTCATATCAATCCCGCATTTCCTGCTCAACCTCGGAGAGGCTGATCTGGAAGGATTCGCGCTCGAAGAGGCGATCCATGTATTTAAGAATTGGCTTGGCCTGCTTCTCGGGCAGATCGATACCCAAAGCTGGCAAGCGCCACAGTATCGGGGCGATACAGCAGTCGACCAGGGTAAATTCCTCATTCATGAAATAAGGGTATTGATCGAAAATAGGCGCAATGGACAGCAGGCTTTCACGCAGTTCTTTACGCGCCTTGGTGACACTGTCCTTGCTCTTGGCAGCTACGATAGCATCGACCTTGTCACACCAGTCACGCTGGATGCGGGCAATGTACTGTCGGCTCTGCGCTCGAGCCACCGGATAAACCGGCAACAATGGCGGGTGGGGGAAACGCTCGTCCAAGTACTCCATCATGACGTAATGTTCGTAGAGCGTCAGATCCCGGTCCACCAGTGTTGGCAGAGAGTTGTAGGGATTGATATCGGCAATTTCCTGGGGAATATCGTCAGGATCGACATCTTTGATGTCTACAGCGACCCCTTTCTCCGCCAATACGATACGCACACGATGACTGTACTGGCTGGCGGGATCGGAATAAAAGGTCATGGAAGAACGTTTGGCAACAACGCCCATCAGGTAATCTCCTCGATGTAAAAAAACACCTTGAGTTAAGACAAAACAAGCGCGGACAAGCCGCGCTTAATAAACATCATGCGTCTACCGAGCTTTAGTGGATGTCTTTCCAAAGCTCGCGATACAGCAATTGACCAATCACCAGGAAGACCGCAAGAAAGGCAAAGACCATCCAGCCGATACGCTCACGATCTTCCGCGAACGGCTCGCCCATGTACTCCAGGAAGTTGACCAGATCATATACAGCGTCGTCGTACTCCGCTGGGGTCATGCTGCCTTCAATAGCGTATTCTTCACATCCGCCTTCGGTAATGGTGTTACCTGTCAACGGATCAAACCGACGACTGGTTACGGGGTGTGGCTTTTCGGCGCAAAGCCCTTGAAGATCCGCCAATACGTGAGGCATGCCGACGTTGGGGAACACCACGTTATTGACACCCATGGGACGGTTTTCATCTTCATAGAAACCGCGCAGATAAGTGTAAAGCCAGTCAGGTCCACGGACGCGGGCTACCAACGTCAAGTCTGGTGGCGCTGCGCCAAACCACGCCTTGCCATCCTCCTCGCTCATCGCATTCTCCATCAAGGAGCCGATGGCGACGTCATTAAAGACCAGGTTTTCCAGCATTACTTCCTCTGGAATGTCCAAATCCCGGGCAACGCGGTTGTAACGCGCGAACTCCAGAGAATGGCAACCCATACAGTAGTTCATATACAGCTGAGCACCACGCTGAAGCGATGCCTTGTCCGATATATCAGTCGAGACATGGTCCAGCTGAACCTCTCCGCCAGCCGACCAGCCAACGATAGGGGCTACACTCAATACGAGGGACAGGAACAGTTTCTTCATTATTCTGGCACCCTCTCTGGAACAGGTTTTGTGGATTCCATGCGCGTGTAAATAGGCATCAACAGGAAGTAGCCGAAGTAGATGACTGAACAGATGCGGGCCAGCCATGTATTCAGAGCATTCACCGGTTGACCGCCCAAGTAAGACAACACGACGAAGGCTACGGCAAACAGAATCAGAGCCGTCTTACTGGCGACGCCTTTGTAACGCCAGCTGCGAACCGGGCTACGATCCAACCAGGGCAATACGAACAGAATGGCGATGGCCGCAGCCATGGCGATAACACCCATCAACTTATCCGGAACCGCACGGAGAATGGAGTAAAAGGCACCGTAATACCAAGTGGGAGCAATATGCTCAGGTGTTTTCAGCGGGTTAGCCGGTTCAAAGTTGGCATGCTCGAGGAAGTAGCCGCCACCTTCAGGGAAGAAGAACAGCACACCGCAGAACACAAAGAGGAACAGGATAATCATCGGCAATTTGCCAACGGTGAAATAAGGATGGAAAGGAATACCATCGAGCGGTTTGCCCTGCTCGTCCTTATGCTTCTTGATGTCGATGCCGTCAGGATTGTTGGAGCCCACTTCATGCAATGCCAGAATATGAAGCACCACCAGCAAAGCCAGCACCAGAGGTATGGCGATAACGTGAAGGGCGAAGAAGCGGTTCAGGGTGATGCCTGAAATCAGGAAGTCGCCTCGGATCCACTCTGTCAGGCCGTCGCCGATGACCGGGATGGCGCCGAAAAGGGAAATAATCACCTGAGCGCCCCAATAGGACATCTGCCCCCAAGGCAGCACGTAGCCCATGAAGCCTTCGGCCATCATCGCCAGATAAATCAGCATGCCGAAAACCCAGATCAGTTCACGAGGCTTCTGATAAGAACCGTACATGATGCCGCGGAACATATGGAGGTAAACGACAATAAAGAAGAATGAGGCTCCGGTGGAATGCATATAGCGGATAATCCACCCGGAATCGACGTCCCGCATGATGTATTCAACGGAATGGAACGCTTCTTCGGCGCTCGGCACAAAAGACATGGTCAGCCAGATACCCGTCAAAATCTGATTGACGAATACCAGGGTTGCCAGCAAACCAAAAACATACCACCAGTTCAGGTTTTTCGGCGCATAGTATTTGGACATGTGCTTTTCGTAAGCACTGGTGACCGGTAGGCGCTGATCCAGCCACTGCATGAAAGCAGGCTTATTCGTACTCATCAGGCAGACTCCTCACCAACGGTTAACACGGACCCTTCGATGACATGGGGCGGGACCACCAGGTTAGTCGGCGCCGGGACCCCCTTATAGACACGGCCGGCCAAGTCAAAACGCGAACCGTGACAGGGGCAGAAGAACCCGCCCATCCAGTTGGCGTCAAATGGCTGAGGCTCGACTTCGGGCCGAAACTGAGGTGAACAGCCCAGGTGAGTACATACCCCTTCGAGCACCAAAAGCTCTTCTGAACGGGCACGCAATGGGTTCTGAGCATACTCAGGCTGCTGGGATTCTACTTGAGACAGAGGATCCGCCAACCGGCTGGTCAGCTCATCCTTTTTAAGGTTCTCAATCATGGTCTCGGTGCGCCGAACAATGAAGATCGGCTTGCCTCGCCATTCGGCGATGCGCATCTCACCGGCCTCCAAGGTACTGATGTCGACATCGACCGGAGCCCCGACTGCCTTGGCTTTCTCACTGGGGTACCAGGAGCGCACGAACGGGGTGGCAACTCCCACCGCGCCTGCGGCACCCATGGCCCCGGCAGCGATGTAGAGAAAGCGGCGCCGACCCTTATTTACGCCGTCTTGCGTCATTAGTTAGGTCCTCTGTCTGAAGGTAGAAAAATACGGGGTAGATTCTACAAAATGACGGGAATACTAAAGAATTACGCCTTCTCTGACAAGAAAACCCTTCGCCGAACAAGGGTTTAGCCGAGCCAGCACAGACGAAAGTTCGATAGACCGCTTTCCGGTTCTCCACAAACAAAAACGCCCGGCATCGCCGGGCGTTTGATATAGCGTATAAATTAACGCTTGGAGTACTGCGGACGCTTACGCGCTTTATGCAGACCCACTTTCTTACGCTCAACCATACGAGCATCGCGGGTAACATAACCAGCGGCGCGCAGGGCCTTGCGCAGGTTTTCGTCATACTCAATTAAGGCACGGGTAATGCCGTGACGGATTGCACCGGCCTGACCGTTGGCACCACCACCGGTGACGGTGATGTACACATCGAACTTCTCGGTCATTTCGACCAGCTCGAGCGGCTGACGCACGATCATGCGAGAGGTTTCACGACCAAAGTAAACATCCAAAGGACGCTTGTTGATCTGAATCTCACCAGAACCCGGACGCAGATAAACGCGAGCGGCTGAGGTTTTGCGACGACCAGTGCCGTAATATTGCTGAGTTGCTGTCATGAGGCTCCCCGTTAAATCTTAAGTTCTTTGGGCTGTTGTGCAGTATGCGGATGCTCGGCACCGGCATACACCTTCAGCTTCTTCAGCATGGCACGGCCCAGCGGACTCCGAGGAATCATGCCTTTCACCGCCAGCTCAATCACTTGCTCAGGCTTGTGATCGATCAGTTTTTCGAAGCTCATTGACTTCAAACCACCGGGATAACCCGTGTGGCGGTGGTACATTTTCTGCTTGGTCTTACGACCGGTCACGGCTACTTTCTCCGCATTGATAACAACGATGTAATCGCCGGTGTCAACGTGCGGCGTGAACTCAGCCTTGTGCTTGCCGCGCAGACGACGAGCGATTTCGGTCGACAAGCGACCCAGTGTCAGGCCACTAGCATCGACAACGTACCAGTCGCGCTTCACTTCAGCCGGTTTTGCTACAAATGTTTTCATTTAACTCCGCCTAATTAAGTGGGGGGCTCAGGGGAAGTTAATCCAGAATGAGGGCGCGGATGGTATAGAATTTTCTAAAGGCATGCAAGGACAACGTTCAAATATTATTCAGAGGCCCTGAGGACGGGCGGTGAGGCGGTGTTCTCAATCGAAAAAGACCCGCGCCCAAAGCCACGATGAAACCAAAAACGGTGAATAACAATCCAACCACCGCTTCATGGCCGGCACCGGCCTCAGGCACACCAAACCGACTGACACCCCAGAAGTAAGCCAGCGCCCCAACCAGAAATCCCATCACCAAAACACATACCACCCAATAACCCTTGGCGTCGTATGCCTGCAACCGCCCTTCACGCAAAAGGGTCTGCAGCGCCAGGATCACTCCGGCCGAGGCGCCGCAGATCATCAATGCCAGGGATGCAATATAAATGAACATAGAGGAGTACCGTTTACCTGGGCTTCGGAGAGCTTCGATCTTTACTGGGCGCTATCCTAGGACGAATCGCCCGGCGTCTCCAGTCCTGCTCAACCATCAACTCGGGCTGGGCGCCATTAATTCCGCGATTATACCGATTGCTGCCCGGACCTTCGGAGGTACGAAGGCCTTGCTCGGGTACACACCCCATACAGCCGCATCCGGCATTTGCCATTGCGGTAACACTTCCTGCAACTCGGGGTACCGGAAGGGCTCCAGCATGTCGGCTGTCATGGCTATACCCAGTCCCTGCCGCGCATAATCCAACGCCGATCCAATGGAACTGGTCTCCAGCACACCTTCCGGTTCATGCCGTACGACCTCCCTACCGCGAGTAAACAGCCAGGGCACCGGTTGACTTCCACCGGTGCGCAGACTGACCTGCACTATACAACGATGCGCTTTAAGGTCGGCAGGCTTGGAGGGTGTACCGTGGCGCTTCAGGTATTCACGGCTGGCCACCAGAAAGGTGCGGGTGCCAGCCAAACGCCGGGCTACCAACTGGCTGTCCTCCAATTGCCCCATGCGAATGGCCAAGTCGATGTTATTTTTCAACAGATCCTGTCGTTCGGTGCTCAGAATAAGCCTTACGCGTAAGCCGGAATAGCGCTCCGTCAGCAGTCTCGGCAAGTCTCTCAACCGGCTGCGTGTCAATTCCGGTACCGCTGAGACGGTTAGCAGACCCGAGGGGGTTTGGCTCCAAGACTCCACGGCCAGTCGGGCACCCTCAGCCGAAGTTATCGCCAGTTGGGCACGCTCAAAAAACAGCTCACCGGCCTCGGTCAACCGAAGGCGCCGCGTTGAACGCTCCAACAAGCGCATTTGTAACTCGCGCTCAAGCTGAGCAACCTTGGCACTGACGGTCGAAACCGCCATGCCACCCTGGCGGGCGGCTTCACTCATGCTACCCAACTCAACCACCTTCACGAACCAATAAAGCGCATTCAGATCCATCATTTCATCTATCTCCCCGCTCGACCTCAGCCCGCACTCCATTATTCGGTTTTCTGGAAGATAATTCCAATATCGAACGGCTAATCCAGTATTTGGGATAGCGGTAAGCTTGACTCTTCACCAGAGAGGAGCAAAAAACCATGAGCGCTCTAGCTTCCCTACCAGAAAAAGACACCCCAAACTGGGTTCGATATGGCACTTACCCGGTACTGCTGGCATTTACAGTTACCGTGCTGGGCTTGGACATCTCGTTAGGCCAGCCTGGGGAACATGCCGCTTTTATAACGGCCATCAACGCCTTGGTGCTGCTGACTCTGGAAGGGGTTTATCCATTCCAACGACGCTGGCGAATGACTTGGCAAACCGCAAGGAAAGATCTGCTGTTCATGGTATTTAATGGCTCGTCGCTGGCACTGGCAAACTGGGCGCTGACCTGGATTGCCCTAAACTTTGCCCCTGAAGGTCAGCTATTGAAGGAATGGCCTGTCATTGGGGCGGCGGTAGCTGGTTTGCTGTTGGTTCAGTTCATTCAGTACTGGCTACACCGAGCACAACATGAACTGAGGGGTCGCGCGGGTAAGTTTCTGTGGCGCATACACCGCCCCCATCACAGCCTGGACCGGGTTTATATCCTGATGCATGCCAGGGCTCACCCACTCGACGGTTTTTTCGTACGCCTGGCATTGGTATTGCCGCTGGGATGGATGGGCGTGAGCCCGGAGGCGCTGTATATCATTACCACGATCATTGGCCTGCAGGGGTTCATGTCCCATCTGAACGTGGATATCCGAGTCGGGTGGTTCAACTACCTGCTGACCGGCACCGAGCTGCATCGATTCCACCACAGTGCAAAAGTGGAAGAAGCCAGGAATTATGGGAACATCACACCGGTTTTCGACATCCTGTTCGGTACCTTTTCTTACCGGCCCGGCCAGGCTCCAGAGGAACTTGGGGTATCAGCCACCGAACCGGGGCCAAAAGCCGACCAGGTCCTCCAGCAAATGCTATACCCCTTCAAGGCATGATTCGGTCACCGATATACACCGATGACCGAATCTTGATCAGTGCTCTCGCGTTTTGCGGAAGGCTATATCCGGGTGGCGTTCCTGCGCCATCTGAAGGTTGACCAGGGTGGGGGCGATGTAGGTGAGGTTATCGCCACCATCCAGTGCCAGGTTCTCGTGGGCTTTATCGCGGAACTGCTCCAATTTACGGGCGTCGGCACAGTCCACCCAGCGGGCCGTGGCTACGTTGATCGGCTCATAGACGGCCTCGACCTTGTACTCTGTCTTCAGCCGCTGCGCCACAACATCGAACTGCAACATGCCAACGGCGCCAACGATCAGGTCATTGTTCTTCAATGGTCGAAAGACCTGAACAGCCCCCTCTTCGGACAACTGCAACAAGCCTTTTTGCAGCTGTTTGGCTTTCAAAGGGTCCTTCAGACGAATGCGACGGAACAATTCCGGTGCGAAGTTGGGGATACCCGAGAATTTCACATCTTCGCCCTGGGTGAAGGTATCGCCAATCTGAATGGTGCCGTGGTTGTGCAAACCGATGATATCTCCGGCCCAGGCCTCTTCGACGGCACTGCGATCGCCCGCCAAAAAGGTCAGGGCGTCGGAAATACGCACATCCTTGCCGATACGGACATGGCGCATCTTCATGCCTTTCTCGTATTTGCCGGACACAATTCGCAGGAAAGCCACCCGATCCCGGTGGTTCGGGTCCATGTTTGCCTGGATTTTGAACACAAAACCAGAAAACGCACTTTCGGTCGCTTCAATGGTGCGGTCATTGGTCGCCCGTGGTTGAGGCGTGGGCGCCCACTGCACCAGCCCATCCAACATGTGGTCCACACCAAAATTCCCTAAAGCGGTACCAAAAAAGACAGGCGTGAGCTGCCCCGCGAGGAATTCTTCCAGATCGAATTCATTGGCGGCCGCTTTCAACAGCTCGATTTCACCACGCAACTCTTCTGCATAATCGCCCAGGACGGTATCCAATTCGGGGTTATCCAACCCCTGAATGACACGGCGCTCCTGAATGGTATGCCCCTGGCCGCTTTGATAAAGCACGACTTCGTCGTTCAACAGGTGATAGACCCCTTTGAACTGCTTACCCTGTCCAATGGGCCAGGTAATGGGCGCGCAGCTGATCTTGAGGATATTTTCGACTTCGTCCATCAACTCGATAGGGTCGCGAATATCCCGGTCCAACTTGTTCATGAACGTCAGTACCGGGGTTTCACGCATCCGGGCGACATCCATCAGCTTGATGGTCCGGTCCTCCACACCTTTGGCCGCGTCGATCACCATCAGACAGGAATCGACGGCCGTCAGCGTGCGGTAGGTGTCCTCGGAGAAGTCTTCGTGCCCGGGGGTGTCGAGCAGATTGACCAGCTTGTCCCGATAGGGGAACTGCATCACGGAGGTGGTGATGGATATACCCCGATCTTTTTCCATCTCCATCCAGTCCGACTTGGCGTGCTGACCGGATTTTTTGCCCTTGACCGTACCGGCGGTCTGCAAGGCCTGCCCGAACAGCAGCACCTTTTCGGTGATCGTGGTTTTACCGGCGTCCGGGTGGGAAATAATGGCGAAGGTATGACGTTTGTTCACTTCGCTGGCGAGTTGCTTGTCTGTCATCACTTAAAACCTGTCTTCAGCCTGTCGTAAGGAGCCGGTGTTGTCGATAAAGAGAGGGCCGACGGCTCCGGTGCTCATCATTGAAATATGAAAGAGGATGGCTCTGGCTACATGTTTCACCTATGGGCTGTCGACAGAATTGGCTATTGAAAGCGGCGCATTATAACGATCACTGGCCGTTTTTCGACCATGAGCTTCATTTTGCCGGTCGAGCCAAGGTACGGAATACCCATTCCAAGGGTCCAAGCCGGAAATAACGGGACCACAAGCGGCTGAACCCCACAGCCAACAGGCTGAAAATCAAGGTGGCTATCAATGAGGAGCCTATATCCTGCCCTCCCAAGCGCCCCAGAAGATGCAGAGCCCCCATTCCCAGCACAACATGAGCCACATAAAGCGTTAAAGACAGCTGGCCGGTTTGCTTAAGCCCTATAATGACAGAGCTTTCCGACCATCGCTCCGCCGCAGCCAGAGATACCATGATCACGACTGTCGCCAAGGCTCCGGCCGCCACAACATAATAAGGAAGCGGAGGCATCATGGAGGTGGTTAATAGAATGGCCAGATCATCAAGACCATAGTGCCCCACCAGCACAGCATGAAATCCAGCAACGAGACCTTCCGTCAGCCCCCAGATACCGAGCGCCCAGCAAAGGAATCTACGCCGCCGCGTTCGATCCGAAAAGTCCTGACGCCCCAGCCAAATCCCCCACAACAGGAACGCAAACCAGGGAAACACCGGATGAAAACCATTAAAAAACAAACGGCGAAGCATGGCCTGCCACGTCCAGAATGACTGGTAGCTCAAGGTGTCCCAATTCCATCCGGCATCGTAGTTGAAGAAAAGCAGCAACACGGGAAAGACAAGCGTAAACAGCACCACCAACCATAGTAACGATCGGTTTGAGACGACAATGACCAGGGACGCCAGAATAAAATAGACCCCATAGAAGTGCAGAATGTCCGCTTCCCAAATGGGGGTGTAGGCCAGCCCCAGAACGAACAACAGCAACCCCCGACGGGCCATTGTCCAACGGGCCGCCTTGATCAAGGCCGGGTCCTGGGTTTGATAGGCTTTACGGGTGAGAAGTGACACGCCGACGCCGGCCAAAACAACAAAGAGCGCCGACGCCCTCCCTTCGAATTGACCGGCCAGCCACAACAAGAGGGGCGACCCGCTGTCCGCCTCCATCGCCAGACGGAAATTGACGGTCACCATACCAAACAATGCCAGAGCCCTGGCGACATCAAACCCGATAACACGGTGTTGCATTCCTTTCTCCTTTTCGGTGCGGGCCTACGCCCTCCCAGTGAACCCATATGGCCTGGCGCTTTGACTTATTCAGCAGGCCTCTCTAGCATCCGCCCAACTCTCTTGAGATGTGCTCATGGCAAGACCCAAAGACCACCAGCGAGAAGCCAGAAACCGGGCCGACATTCTGAATGCCGCGCGGGATTGCTTCGCTCGTTTTGGCTTCCACCAGACGACCATGCGCCAGATCATCGAGCAGTCCGGCAAGAGTGCCGGCGGCGTGTACCACTACTTCCCCTCCAAGGACAGCATTGTCGAAGCCATCTCCACGGAAGAACGCCAGGGCATCAACTATCTGATCGCCCAGTTGGACCGCGCGAAAAACCCTATGAAAGGCCTTCTTAAGCTGGTCGCCGCCATCGTTCGGGAAACTCCTCGGGAAGACGCCATCCTGGCCACCGAGATAGCCGCCGAAGCGTGCCGTAACAACACCATTCGACAATTGGTCGCCATCAACGACGAAGCCTTGTTCAATGCCATCGAACGCGGAATCGCTAGAGGCCAGATCGAAGGGAGCATCACCTCCGCCCTTCCCGCCGACCACCTCTCCCAGTGCGTGGTCGCGTTCTACGAAGGGTTGATAGGCCAGGTAGCCCAAGGCCAACTGACGATAAAGACTGCCGTGCAACTGGCACATTCAGGCCTGACACGACTCCTTTCCCCCTAAGCGAACGACGACCTCCCGGTTTGTACACAAAATTAATATTACGAACGTTCGTTCTATTAATCAATCAATAACTCTCCCTTCACTCCTGCAGCAGGACAGACAAGCCCCCGGGAAAACGGTTAGAATTGGCCGTCGAAAAACAGCACTGACAATTCATGAGCCAAGACAAAGACACCCTCTACGCCACTGATCACGGGCAGGTCGCGGACTTTCGTTTCGACGATCAGGTCGCCCGTGTCTTCCCGGACATGATCAAGCGTTCCGTTCCAGGCTACAGCCATATCATCGGTATGATCGGCGTCCTGGCCGAACAATATGCCCAGCCCAACAGCAACCTTTACGACCTGGGCAGCTCCCTCGGTGCGGCCACTCTGGCCATGCGGCATCGGGTTCACGCCCCCGGGACCATGTTGATCGCCGTGGACAACAGCCAAGCCATGCTCGACCGTAGCCGTGACTTTCTGGAAAGCGAAGATCTGCCGACTCCAGTGACGACCCTCTGCGCGGATCTAACCGAACTCCAATTGGAGCGGGCGTCGTTCGTTGTGCTTAACTTCACGTTACAGTTCATCCCACTGGAACAGCGCGAGGCTGTCTTAAAACGCATCTACGACGGCATGCTGCCAGGTGGCGCTTTGGTTCTATCCGAGAAGCTGCGTTTCGATGACCCGGTACAGGAACAACTGCTGAATCAGCACCATCACGATTTCAAACGCGCCAACGGCTACAGCGATCTGGAAATCAGCCAGAAGCGTCAGGCCATCGAACGCGTGTTGCTGCCCGAAACCACCGAAGCCCACTTGGCCCGCCTGCATTCAGCAGGCTTCAACATCGCCACTCAATGGTTCCAAAGTTTTAATTTCGCTTCTTTCCTGGCCATTAAATGATTGATTACTCCCCCTTTATCGAAAGCTTGTCGGATACCGCCCTGGCACATTGGCGAGCACCGTTAACGCAACAGCTAACCGAGCTGTTCACCAATCTGAATGACGGCAACCTCCCCCGTTTTCTTGCCCAGCTGAAACAACTGCCCGACATTGATAACGTGCAGGTGGATCTGAACAACGTCACGCTATCCACCCAACACCCTTTGAGTGCCGACCAATCCACATCTTTAAATGAAGCGTTGCGAGGATTTATTCCCTGGCGCAAAGGTCCGTTTCAATTATTCGACACCTTTATCGATTCTGAATGGCGTTGTGATTGGAAGTGGGAGCGCGTGGTTCCGCATATCAGCGATCTCAATAATCGCAGTGTGTTGGATGTGGGAAGCGGCAATGGCTATTACGGTTGGCGTATGAAAGCCGCCGGTGCTCGGCTGGTTGCAGGAATAGATCCGTCCTGGCTTTCTGTTGTGCAGCACCTTGCTATCAATAAATATATTAACGACCCGACGCACGCGGTATTGCCCTTGACCTTGGAGGCCATGACACCTGACCTGGAAGCGTTCGACACTGTGTTTTCAATGGGCGTGCTTTACCACCGCCGGTCTCCGCTGGACCATTTAGCCGAGTTGCGCGCGGCATTGCGCCCGGGTGGGGAACTGGTGTTGGAAACCTTGGTTATAGAAGGCACGGACAAAGAGGCACTTGTGCCGCCCGGTCGTTATGCCCGAATGAACAACGTGTGGTTTTTACCAACACCGGAAGCGTTGGCAATCTGGCTGGAAAAAGTTGGATTTGAAAACGTGCGCATTGTGGATGTTTCGAAAACCTCGACAGAGGAGCAACGCACCACGGAGTGGAAACCCGGGCAGTCGTTGGCGGATTATCTGGCCCCCGATGACGCAGAAAAAACCATCGAAGGGTTACCGGCACCGGTAAGGGCTATCCTGGTTGCCGAAAAGCCAAGCAACACGAAAAGGCTTCGCCGGTATCACTTGGACTGAGCGTGTATGGTCGGCACCGCATAGCACGAATCGCGTACGGTGTCGTTTTGTAAATTCACTGCACTACGCCTCCTAATCCGCCGTAACTCTATCCAATTCATCAGCAGAAGCCTGCAACGATGCCGCCACGTCACTCAGCGCCTTCAATTGCCCTGTCATCCTCTGCACGGCATCAACCGAAGCCTCACTGATTTCATTCAATTCCCGGCTGCCCGCCATCAATGAGTTCATTTCCGAGGCGACTTTGGTGATCTGCCCTTCCAGTTCCTGAAACGCCTGTCGAAGCGTCTGCACCTGCTCGCCCACCGCCAGCACACGGTGCTGGCTTTCCTCCACCTGTTCCAACCCCTTGGCAATTTGACCGGAACTTTGCATCAGTAATTCGTGTATCTCGCTGGCGGACTGGTTACTCCGAATGGACAGCGCACGCACCTCATCCGCCACCACGGCAAAGCCCCGGCCATGCTCTCCAGCCCGAGCCGCTTCAATAGAGGCATTCAGCGCCAACAGATTGGTGCGACTGGCGATATCGATAATCGACTGGGAGGCTTCCTCAATACGATCGTTGCCGACTTTGATGGTCTGCATCAGCCCCACCAACTGCTCGGAAAGGTATCGGGTCTGCTCACTCTGATCACTGGTGTTATCCAGTGCCCGCCCCACCCGATCAAGTGCTTCCCCACTGACCTGGACCGCCTCTTTGACATTGGCAAGGCTGGATGAAAGTGACTGGGTAAATTCGTTTTGGCGGGACGACACCTGCTCCAGCTCACCCGACTGCAGGTCTACTTCAGCCTGCATAGCCCCCAATGAACGGGTGGCGTTCATCAACGAGCCAGCCACATGACGCGACTGATCGATGACAGTGGTCATACGGGCTCCTGCCTGCTCAAGCTGTTCTTTTTGTCGGCTAACCGATACTTCGGCGGTTCGGGCTTCAGCCACCGCGCTTAAGGTGATCCGCTGCATATAGGCATGGCCTACCCAGATCATCACAATGGGAAGCAGATAGCCAATCACCATATCCCGATTGAAATCGGCGCCCGTCAAAGGCGGCTCAGGGAAGTCGTGCCCCTGCAGTTTCAACCCAAGGAATAACCCGGCCATCCCCACCATAACCGCAGACCATACGGCCCCCCACAAGGGATTGGTCAACATGTAGGCGAGTACAATTTCCACGACCAGCCAAATCACGTAATGCGAATCGATCCCACCGAACATATAGGCAGAGAAAAGAGCATGAGTCGCCATACCGGCGATGGCGAGATTACTGCCGAGAACCACGGAAAAACCCTGACGCACCAGAAAAGGCACGGGTGTGACCATAACCAGCAAAAGAGCCGCCGTGACCTGAAGTCCCGGAACCCCGAAAGCGCGCCATTTCACCAGGGAATAAAGGCCGACCAGGAAAGCCAGAAAGCAAAATACAATGACCGCTTTCTCCCGAACCAGATCGTCTTCGCGTTGGGGCAAAAACCACTGCAGCATGTTGTCACCTCTTTTAGCCGAGGAGTGTACAGGGGTTACTGAGGACACTTTAGTCACCTAGGATCACTTTGTCCTCCAGGGCATCGATGCCATAAATCGAGCGATGATTAAAGACTTTACTTAATCGTTTAAGAGAATTATCTTTCGCTCCTATCGTCAGTACCCGCCTTGAGGTCGTTACATGAAGAATCAGGTCCAGCTCATAACCTACGTCGATCGCCTGGGCGGCGGCGGCCTTTCGGACCTCCAACAACTGCTGACCGGCCCCTTCGAAGGCCTGTTTGGCGGCGCCCATTTACTGCCGTTTTATACGCCTATCGATGGTTCAGATGCAGGCTTCGATCCCGATGACCATTTAACGGTGGATCCTCGTCTGGGTGACTGGGGAGATGTGCGTCGGTTGAGCCTGGATACCGACATCATGGCGGATTTGATCGTCAACCATGTTTCCAGCCGCTCCCCTCAATTCAAAGACGTCCTGGCGAAAGGGCGCCAGAGCGACTGGAACGACCTATTCCTGACCTACAGCAGCGTCTTCCCGGAGGGTGCCTCCGAGTCGGAAATAACCGCCATTTACCGTCCGCGCCCCAATCTTCCGTGGACACCCTACACGGTCGGCGGTGAAAAGCGCCTGTTCTGGACTACCTTTACGCCTCAACAACTCGACATCAATGTCGAAACAGCCCAGGGCGAGGCCTATCTGGACAGCATTCTGGCCCGCTTCGAGCAATCCGGCGTATCGATGATCCGTCTCGACGCCGCTGGCTACGCCATCAAGCGCCCGGGCACCCGCTGCTTCATGCTTCCGGAAACCTACGATTTCATTCACCGCCTGTCCGACAATGCCCAGGCCCGCGGCATCGAAACCCTGGTGGAAATTCACAGCCACTACGAAACCCAAATTCAGATCGCGAATCGGGTAGGAAGGGTCTATGACTTCGCCTTGCCACCCCTGGTGCTCCATGCCCTCTTCAGTGGCGAGGCAGGCCCGCTCGCGCACTGGCTGACCATCTCGCCACGCAACTGCATCACCGTGCTCGACACCCATGACGGTATCGGCGTGATGGATGTCGGGGCCGATGGCGACAAACCCGGTTTATTGGAGCCCCAAGCCATCGACCAACTGGTGGAAACCATTCACCAGCGCTCCAACGACCAGAGCCGCCTCGCCACTGGCGCCGCCGCCTCCAACCTCGATCTGTATCAAGTGAACTGCACTTACTACGCGGCACTCGGTTCACGCGACAACGAATATCTGATCGCCCGGGCCATCCAGTTTTTTGCACCGGGCGTGCCTCAGGTGTACTACACCGGGCTGTTGGCGGGCGGGAATGATGTAGCGCTGCTGACTAAAACCGGCGTCGGTCGCGATATTAACCGTCACTTCTACAGCCAGCATGAAATCGAAGAGGCACTGGAACGCCCCGTGGTGCAAAAGCTTTTCGGACTGATCCGGCTGCGCAACCAGCATCCTGCCTTCCAGGGCGACTTTTCACTGACTCAAAACGGTGATCACGGGTTGGGGATGAGCTGGCAGAACAATGGGCAACGACTGGATTTGACTGTCGACTTCACCACCCCTTCGGCACGGATTACCGAGACTGACAACGCCACGCCTTTGTTCGAATGTTAAGCATAGAAGCCTGGCCGACGGAATACCGGCGGCCAGCGATTCAGTCCACGTTCAGATGTCTGAACTAGGCTGAAACAGAACCCGGGGGCTCTAAATCCGGCTTTTCCGCCCCCAGGGCACTGCACGGCTAAAACGTTTAAGATGCTTTCTTAAGGTTTAAGAGACTGTTCATAAAAAAACAATCTAAGAAACCGGATGACAAAGTCACTTAAACGATTAAGCTTAGACAGTGCTTTCCGAGCCCAGTACCTGACCCGGAAGGAAGCAGGTGCTGAACTGTCACACAGTAATAACCAAAAAAAAACAGCACGAAAGGGCAACAACAATGACAACATCCTTGAAGAAAAAGACGCTCGTCGTCGCCATGTCTGCCGCCTTTGCAGCTACCGGTGCTGCCGCCTTGGAAGCGCCTGAAAAAGGTTCCGGTGAATACGATTGGTCCAGCCTGGATAAGTTCGAAGATATGGACTTGTCCGGTCAGGTCGTCACCGTCGCAGGCCCTTGGCTGGCCCCAGAAAACGCAATTTTCAACACCATTGTCGGTTACTTCGAAGACGCTACTGGCGCCGATGTTCAATACTCCGGCTCCGACAGTTTCGAACAGCAAATCGTGATCGACCTGCAAGCCGGTTCACCTCCGAACCTGGCGATTTTCCCTCAGCCAGGCCTGGCGGCCGATATGGCCAGCCGTGGTCTGTTGAAGCCGCTGCCGGGCGACTTGCGCGCCAAGGTGCTTGACGACTACGCCGCCGGTCAATCCTGGGTTGATCTGGGCACCTATGCCGGTGCCAATGGTAAAGACGATTTCTACGGCGTCTTTTTCCGCGTCGACCTGAAGAGCCTGGTCTGGTACTCCCCGGATAACTTCGCAGACTACGACTACGAAGTTCCCGAAACCATGGAAGAGTTGATCGCTCTGTCCGACCAGATGGTTGAAGACGGCAACACCCCTTGGTGTATCGGTCTGGGTAGCGGTGCCGCCACCGGCTGGCCGGCAACCGACTGGGTGGAAGACATGATGCTGCGTCTGCATGAGCCATCTGTTTATGATGGCTGGGTCAGCAACGACGTTAAATTCAACGACCCGCGTGTAGTCGAGGCCATCGAAGCCTTCGGTCAGTTCGCCAAGAACGAAGACTATGTTCAGGGCGGCGTTCAGGCGGTCGGCACCACCGATTTCCGTGACAGCCCCAACGGTCTGTTCAGCATCCCGCCGGGCTGCTTCATGCACCGTCAGGCCAGCTTTATCCCTGCGTTCTTCCCAGAAGGCACGGTGATTGGTGAAGACATCGACTTCTTCTACTTCCCGTCCTATTCCTCGAAAGACCTGGGCAACCCGGTTCTCGGTGCCGGTACGGTTGTAACCATGCCGAAAGAGAACAAGGCTGCTGTGGCTCTGCTGGAATACCTGACCACCCCGCTGGCCCACGAAGTGTGGATGGCCAACGGTGGCTTCCTGACCCCTCATACCGAGGTTAACAACGATCTGTACGCCAACGACACTCTGCGTCGTCAAGGTGAGATCCTGCAGAACGCCACCACTTTCCGTTTCGACGGTTCCGACCTGATGCCTGGCTCCATTGGCGCAGGCGCCTTCTGGACTGGCATGGTCGATTACGTCAGCGGCGATTCCGCCAAAGAAGTGGCTGACTCTATCCAGCAAACCTGGGACGCCAACAACTAAGTCGGTGTCACCTCAAACCCGCCCCGGTTCTTGGGGCGGGTTATTCCAAATCACGCGGTAAGGCCAGGAGACGACTGTGGCTCAGCAAATTCTCTCGGCAGTGATTGCTATTGCTCTGGCAATAGGCCTCAGTGCCCTTTTTTTCATCGGAAGCAACTTCCTACTGGATCGGTTTTTATCCAGTGATTCCCTGACCGGGGACGATGCCCGGCAGCGGCGAGACAGCTTGCGCGAATCCATTCGGCCATGGATCTTTGTCGGCCCGGCCGTGTTTATCCTGGTGGTTTATCTGGTTTATCCGGTATTCGCTTCTCTCTGGTACTCATTGCTGGATCGCAATGCCGACGGCTTTGTTGGTTTGGCGAATTATCTCTGGGCATTCCAGAACGAAAACTTTCAAATCGCCATTCGCAACAACATCCTCTGGTTACTGTTCGTTCCAACCTGTGCAACCGGGTTCGGTCTGTTGATCGCCTATATGACGGACCGCCTTTGGTGGGGCCAGGTGGCACGCTCTCTGGTCTTTTTGCCAATGGCGATTTCTTTTGTCGGCGCTTCCGTAATCTGGAAGTTTATTTACGATTACCGCGGGGCCGATGCAGAACAAATCGGCTTGCTCAATGCCATCGTGGTCGCCCTGGGCGGTGAGCCTCAGGCATGGATCGCAATTCCTTTCTGGAACAACTTCCTGTTGATGGTGATCCTGGTTTGGATTCAAACCGGTTTCGCCATGGTCATTCTCGGCGCCGCCATTCGTGGTGTTCCGGAAGACACGCTTGAAGCCGCCATCATGGAAGGCGCCAACGAGTTCCAGATTTTCTTCAAGATCGTCATTCCCCAAATCTTCGGCACCATCGTCGTGGTCTGGACCACCATCACTATTTTGGTCCTGAAGATCTTCGACATCGTATTTGCCATGACCAATGGGCAATGGGACACCAACGTACTGGCGAACTTCATGTATGACCAATTGTTCCGCGCCGGTGATATCGGCCGGGGCAGCGCCGTCGCCATCGTCATCATGCTCGCGGTTACCCCGGTGATGATCTACAACATTCGCCGCGCGCGCAAAGAAGAACAATAAGGAGCCGAATATGAGTACCGCCAAGAAACAGCCGTTGGCTATTTTCGGCAAACATTTCACCGTTTTTATTCTGGTCGCCCTGTGGACACTGCCGACACTCGGCCTGCTGATCAGCTCGATTCGAGATAAAGACCAATTGACCCAATCCGGTTGGTGGACGGCCTTGTCCGCGACGGAGAGCAATGAGTTTTATCGTACGCCTTCCGCAGAAGATCAGTCCCAAAGCGGCGGCCAGTTTGTGATCAGTGGCCAAGTGTTTGACAGTGACCAGGGGCAGACGATTGGAACCTGGAGCCTCTCTCCACGCGACCTCACCGCCTACGAGGCAGGTGAAACCGCGACCCTCGACAACGGCAGCCAGATGACACTGGAAGAAGACGGTAGCTTCCGGTGGACGTCCGACACCGAGTTCGAACACCGGCGCGGCGAGCGGGTCTTTTACGTGGCTAATGTTCCAGCCCGTTTCACTTTGGAAAACTACAAAGAAGTGCTGTCGGCGGAAGGCATCGGGCGTGCGTTCATCAACACCATGACTGTCACCCTGCCCGCTACCTTTATCCCAATTCTAATTGCCGCCTTTGCCGCCTACGCACTCGCCTGGATGAAGTTTCCCGGCCGCCTATGGATGCTGGCGATGATCGTGGGCTTGCTGGTAGTTCCATTGCAAATCTCTCTGATTCCGGTGCTGCGCATGTATACCAACCTGAGTGGCATCTTTGGCACCGAGGCCAAGTCCTATCCCGGGGTTTGGCTGGCACATACGGGCTTTGGTTTGTCGCTCGCCGTTTATCTGTTGCGCAACTACATGGTGGGGCTGCCCAAAGAAGTGATGGAATCCGCACGGATGGATGGTGCCAGCCATTTTGAAGTATTCCGCACCATCGTTTTGCCGCTCTCCATACCGGCCCTGGCGTCCTTTGCCATCTTCCAATTCCTCTGGGTCTGGAACGATCTGTTGGTCGCCTTGGTATTCCTTGGCCAGGGTCAGGGCAAAACGGTCATGACCGCTCAATTGGTGGAACTGCTCGGCTCCCGAGGCGACAACTGGGAAATCCTGACCAGTGGAGCCTTTATCACCATCGTGGTCCCCTTGGTGGTCTTCATCTCCATGCAGCGTTATTTCGTTCGCGGTCTGCTGGCCGGTTCGGTTAAAGGAGGCTGATTTTGTCCAACGATCTCAACTGGTGGCGCGGTGGTGCGATCTATCAGATCTACCCACGCTCCTACTTCGACAGCAACGGCGACGGCATTGGCGATATTCCCGGCATCATCTCCCGGCTGGATTACATCGCCGGTCTGAATGTCGACGCCATCTGGCTGTCACCATTCTTCACCTCCCCGATGAAGGACTTCGGTTACGACATCTCGGACTACAAGAATGTGGACCCGATGTTCGGATCGCTGCACGATTTCAAACATCTGGTCGAAGAAGCACACCGTCGGGATCTGAAAGTCATTATCGACCAAGTCTACAGCCACACCTCGGACCAGCATGAGTGGTTCCAGGAAAGCCGTGAAAACCACACCAATCCCAAGGCGGATTGGTACATCTGGGCAGACGCCAAGCCGGACGGCACTGCGCCGAACAACTGGCTGTCACTGTTCGGCGGCCCGGCCTGGCAATGGGACACGAGCCGCAAGCAGTATTACATGCACAACTTTCTCGCCAGCCAGCCGGACCTGAACTTCCATAACCCCGAAGTTCAGGACGCCATCCTCGATACCGCCCGTTTCTGGTTGGATATCGGCGTGGATGGTTTCCGACTGGACGTGGTGAACATGTACTTCCACGATGCCGACCTGACCGACAACGACCTGGCCGACACGCCGGAGAAAATGTTCGTGGGTGTCGACCCGAAGAACCCCTTCTGTCGTCAGTACCACGTCCATCAAATGTGCCGCGACGACAACCTGCCATTCTTGCAACGGTTGCGCAGTGTCATGGATGAATATCCGGGCACTACCACGGTCGGCGAAATCGGTGCGCCGAACGGCATGAAATACATGGCGCAGTACACCTCCGGCGGCGACAAGCTGCACATGGCGTACACCTTCGAGCTGCTCAGCGACCGTCACGATCCGGCCTACATTCGTGATACTATTGCCCGCGTGGAAGCGAACCTGGGTGATGGCTGGCCCTGTTTTGCGCTCAGCAACCACGACGTGGTCCGCACCGCCACCCGCTGGGGGCACGACGCCAACGATCAGAAAGCCTTTGTGCGCACAGCGCTCAGCCTGCTGGCCACCTTGAGAGGAAGCCCCTGCATTTACCAGGGAGAGGAGTTGGGTCTGCCGGAAGCGGACGTCCCCTTCGAACTACTCCAAGATCCGTTCGGTATCGAGTTCTGGCCTGAATTCAAAGGCCGGGACGGCTGTCGTACGCCCATGCCCTGGATCAACGAGGCTATGGGTGGCTTCACTTCGGGCGGCCACAGCTGGCTGCCGGTCGAACCGATCCACCGCAGCCTGGCCGTCAGTGAACAACAGGGTCGTGCGGATTCAACGTTGACCTTTGCGCGTGAACTCTTTGGCTGGCGTCGTGAGCATCCGGCGTTGAAAGACGGCGCCTTCGAATGGCTCGACAGTGATGACAACCTGCTCTTGTTCCGTCGTCGGAACGAGCGGGAATCCCTGGTGGTCGCCATTAACATGACAGCCGGTGCTCTGCCGGTCAGCGTCAACGGCACGGCCGTATCGGTGCCTGGTTTCGAACCGGTAAACAACAATACTCTGGCTCCCTATTCAGTCGCCGCCTGGCTCGAATAAGGAGGATCGGGCCGGTCTCCGGCCCCTCGGCAGGTTGGAAGCGTGTGAACAAAAACGATAAGAAAACACCGATAAAACGAATGACACTGAAGGCCGTGGCTCAGGTCCTCGGAGTGTCAACGGCCACCATTTCCAATGCATTCAATCGGCCCGACCAACTGTCGGCCAATTTGCGTGACCACATTCTCAAGGAATGTGACCGGTTGGGCTATCATGGCCCCAACCCGGCGGCACGCAGCCTGCGCACCGGTGCCACCGGCATCGTCGGTGTCATGCTGGCCGAGCGGCTGGCCTACAACTTTCGCGATGGCTGCGCCACCGAGTTCCTGCAGGGGGTGTCCGAAGTGCTGGACGACGCCCGCACCAACATGTTGCTGATGCCTGGCCGTGACGACTTCTACCACCAGCAATCGATGGAATCGATTCCTGACCGTTATATTGTCTACGGCCCCCCTAGGGATATCGGCGTGATCGAACGGTTGGAACGCCAGCATAAACCCGTCATCACCGTCGATTTCAGTCTGCCTCAACACCTTTCCCTGAACGTGGACAACTACGGCGGTGCCAAACAGGCCGCCGCCCATGTGTTCAAACAGCTCAAACCCGGCTCACCGGTGGCCGTGATCGGCCTGCGGCTGATCCAGTCTGACTTCATCGGCAGGATCAAGGAAAACGAAATGCTGGACGCCGGTGTATCCGTGTCCCGCCAACGCCTTGAAGCCTACCGCGATGCCGCCGCTGAGCATGGCATTCCATTAAACGAAGACTGCATCTGGAACACCCACGAAAGCAACTGGGCCGACGGTGTCAAAGCCGCCCGCGAGGCCCTGATGACGACACCCCGCCCCCAAGCGTTGCTGTGTATGTCGGATCAATTGGCGATGGCGGCGTTAAGCGTCGCGCGAGACATGAGCATTTCCGTGCCGGAACAACTGAAAGTGGTCGGCTTCGACGACATCCCCGAAGCACGACGCTCCCACCCTGGCATCACCACGGTCTACCAACCCAGTATCGAAAAAGGCCGGTTGGCGGCCATGATGGTATTGAATCCTGAAAGGTACGAAAGCCGGGTATTACCCACCCAGTTGCATGTCCGCGATACCGCCTGATCACTCCAGGAAAGGTCTTATCCTCAGGGGGTATCGATTTCGTGCCGGGCCGTGTAACGACCCTGGCCGTCGCGGCTGACGACCACCTCCAGCCGAAGAGCACTCCCACAACCGGGACGAGCCAGCCGGTAGCGCTCTCCAGGTGGAGGCGTTGATCTCTTCAACCACTTTCCAATCCGCCAGACCTGCCGACGAAACCAGCCTGGCTGATCCACTTCAAGCTGAAGACTCAACCGCACTTCCGTCATTCCCAGATTTTCCAACCGCCCGAAACCGGCGGCCAGTTCAGACCATTCTTCGGCGGGTAATTGGGTGAATTCCGCCAGGGAATTGCCAAAATCCCGCCACGCCTGGGTTTGGGTCAGTTGAAAATTCGCGTCGGCACTGATCACATCCGCCTGGGCCGATTCCAGCAGGTGAGGCAGCTCAAACCATGCCCGACCCGCGCCCTTGGTCAGAACGCGGCCGGTATCGTCGGCTTCAGCCACTTGTCGTACCACCACTCGAAGGCTTGGATTCGGGTGTCTGAATCGCGCTCGTCATCAACGACAAGACCCGGGCCAGCCCCTCCGGCATGTCGGATTCGCTCGCCTGAACGGTAATCTCCAGCTGTCCACTGCGATTGGTGCTCGACTCCACCGCCGATTTGCTCGACGCCGACCCTTTCAGCGAAGCACTGACCCAGGGGCTCAATGCCTTACCGGTACTGACGCTGGTATCGATGGATTTGTCGGTTTGTTTGGTGTCACGGAAGGTCTCGCTGATCTCGAAATTGAAATGGATATTCAGCGAATCAATCTTCAAGTGCGGCACCGGCACCATGGCGAGCAGGGGCGCTGCCACTTCCAGACTGTTTTCACCGTTGGCGTTTTTTTGCGCCACTTTGAAATCGACCGTGACAGGATTGCCGTCCTTATCAAGCATGCTTTCTATGTACTGCTTGGTCGATTCCGCTGCCAGGCGCTGGGCTTTGACCGCCGCGACCAGGGGAGCCGACATGATGTAGTCCAGAGGCAAAGCCTGGAACTGGGCACCGATCAGATTTTTGTCTGTCATATCTACGTCCTTTTACTGCGGGCTTTGGGGTTGGTCTCCACCCGGTGCCGGGGCATCGGATTGCGCGGAGTCGTCTGAGGGCGGATTGACCGGCTCGATCTGGCTCATGTTGGTCAGCGAGGTGAGCAATTTATCGAGCCCGGCCGGCATCGGAATGGCTTTGACATCGATGCTGATTTTGATCGCAGAGGTCGATTCCTGATGCTTGGCCGCCTCACCGGTGGGTTGCGAGCGTACGATGTCACCTTCGATATTTACCGGTTTATCGATCAGAAACCAGGGCCTTTGATAACGGTCGGCGTGTTGACCATCCTGATCTTTCTCGGCTTTTCTGGCTTCGCTTTCCCGAATTTGCGCGTGACGCACAACCCGACGGGCGGACATCTCCATTTCGAAATTGGCGGAATTCACCGCCAGAGGGGAGATGGGCACCAGAGATAGGGCCGGTACCGAAAGCTTCTGCTCTTCACCGTCTTTCCTGAATTTGAATTCGAGACTGTAGGGGTGTCCGTCTTCATCGGCTTCCTGATGGGGATAACCCAATTGCAGCAACAGGTTAAGAAAGGAACGGGCGGAATGAAGCTGGGCCTTGAGGATGGAATCGAGCGGGGCCAACAATGCCTGCTCGAGGGTCAGGCGGGTTTGAGGCTGCTCCGCGTCAGTGGGCAAATCGTTACTCGGAGGGGTGCCCGCCCCGCCTCCCTGGGTTACATCGGCCATCTGTCAGGTCTTCCTTAGAGATTTTGTGTTGTTAACACGATAGCCAAAAGTTAAGGATATGCCAGCCGGAAATCCGTTCGGCGGTTAGAAGCGCCAATCCAATATTAAGAGCAAGACATCACCGCTTCGGGTAGTACTTGTCCTCGTCGAACAAAGCCACCCATTCCGGTTTGAACACCACAAGTCCGGCGATGATCATGCCGTTCAGCACACCTTCGGGCAGGGCGATCAATGGCACGAACAACCAGAACGATTCTTTCACCTCCGCCAGCGAATAAACCCCGCTCCAGGTGAACGCGGCCGTCATCACCAGGCCGGAAACCAGCACCGACAGGATGGCGCCACCGAAGGCCACCAGAAAGATAAATACGAAGGGGTTGTAGAGCTGCTTACGTTCCTGCCACTGCCACACCAACCAAGTGGTTAGGATGGGGGCCAAACCGGAGGTCACAGCGTTCAACCCCACGCCCTGCCAGGCTTCCTGCCCCACCACGACCATGCCCAGTTGACCGAGAGTGACCACCAGCAGAGCCAGACGCCAGCCAAACACCAGATGCAACGCCGTCACCATGAAGAAATGAATGCCCAATCCCTGATCGACCCCGGCCCGCAGAGACCAGATCAGCACCAGCAGAACCAATGAAAAACCCAACCGGTGTTGCAGGCCGGTATCTTCTTTTAACAATGCCCAGGGTGCGGTTCGAAGCGCGTAACCCAAGGTGACCAGATAGATCAGGTTGAATAGCAGATACCAACCGGTGGGGAAAAGCTCAGCAGTCAAATTCATGCGCTTGGGCTTCCTTGAAGTGGTTTCGCCATCACCCAGGCGTCTTCCGGGCCTTCGACAGAATCATAATAATTCCGGCGAACTCCGATGCGCTCGAAGCCAAGCCGATGATAGAGGCGGATGGCGGTTTCATTACCGGCCCGCACTTCCAGCAGGCAGCGCCTCTGCCCGGCGACAGCGCGCTCCTCCAACCAGTGCATCAGCGCCCACCGGGCCAGGCCTTGCCCTTGATGTCGATGCCCCACGGCCAGGTGCAGCAGGCTCACTTCATCCAACACAATGTCTTCGACCAAAAAGCCCACAACCTGGCCTTCCGACTCGATAGTAAGTACCTGCTCACGGGTTAAGTATCTTTGCAGCGCACTTGGGGGCCAAGGGTATGGCCCCGCGGAGGTGTCCAGTTCCACCAGGAGCGCCAGGTCGGAATGGGAGGCACTTACCAATCGATGCATCAGGTGCGCGGTGCCAACGGCCGCAGACGGTTCCAGGTGACGGCTTTTTGCTTGGGGTCGGCCAGCATACGGTAGATCGACGGCAGGCCCACCCAGGGTAAACCGTTGTAGTCGCCCTGCGGTTGTTCCCAGTTTTGCAGCCGGGGCATGACAGCACCGAATGACAGCAGGCATTTGGGCGTGAACTGGCGCATAAACTGGTCGAGCTTTTCGTCGACGTAGATGCGCGCCTGATCGATGCTTTGGTCCACCCTGGGATTGGTGAACAGCGGCCAGTGCACAACGTGATGTGTGCGGACTTCGTTGGCGGAAACGCCAAGAGCGGCCAGGATATTCAGCAACAGTTGTTGACCGGCCTGCGAGGGCTGGTCCATGCCTTTGGCCAGTGAATCGGTGATCAGGTAGTCCCCCACCACACTGAGCGACAACACGAAACGCGGCACCGGCGCGCCTTGGGCGCGGGGAGCTGTCGGGGGCGTCGGCTCCTGAGCTGCGGCGGGCGGGGGCGCGATCGGAGCCGGTGTTTCAGTCACGGTTCGCTGCTGCGGCTGCGGCGCCGCTTCGGCGGGTGCGACGGGCTCCGGTGCTTCGGTGTCGTCCAGATCGAAAATGATCGGATCCGGCGCGGCCGGAAGCCGCACGCGGGGATACCAGGACTGTATGCCCATAGCCGCCAAATAGTGGCGGCGGTCGGCTTCGCTCAGTCCGGATGGGTCGGTCATAAGGGGCTCTTTCTTAAACAGTGCTTTGAGGGTGGGCTTTTTGGGGCGATGAAAGCATCAGGTTCAATGCCTTGATATAGGCTTTCACCGATGCCACGACGATATCGGTATCACTGCCCGCGCCATTGACGATGCGGCCGCCTTTTTCCAGCCGGACGGACACTTCACCCTGGGCTTCGGTCCCGGCGGTGATGGCGTTTACCGAGTAAAGCTGCAAGGTGGTGCCGGATTTGACGACGGCGTCCACGGCTTTGAAACAGGCGTCCACCGGGCCATCGCCCTCGGCTTCGCTGACGACTTCCTTGCCTTCGATATCGAGTGTCACCTTAGCGGATGGGCTTTGTCCCATCTGGCTGGCGGCTTCCAGATGCACCAGGCGGATGCGTTCGGGCACGTCCTGGTCGCGGGCGGTGTCGGACATGAGGGCGTGCAGATCTTCGTCGTAGATGTCGTGCTTTTTGTCAGCCAGGGTTTTGAAGCGGGTGAAGGCTTCGATCAGCTCCGCGTCGGATTCAAAGCTGTAGCCCAGTTCCTGCAAACGGGTCTTGAAGGCGTTCCGGCCGGAATGCTTGCCGAGCACCATGCGGTTGGTTTTCCAGCCGACGTCTTCGGCGGACATGATTTCGTAGGTTTCGCGATGTTTGAGCACGCCGTCCTGATGGATGCCGGATTCATGCGCGAAGGCATTGGCGCCGACGATGGCTTTGTTGGGCTGCACCGGGAAACCGGTCACTGACGAGACCAGTCGGGAGGCCGGGACGATGTGCTGGGTATCGATGCCGGTATCAACCGGGAAGAGATCCTGGCGGGTGCGTACGGCCATAACCACTTCTTCAAGTGCGGCGTTACCGGCCCGCTCGCCCAGCCCGTTGATGGTGCATTCGACCTGGCGGGCGCCGTTGATGACGGCGGAGAGGGAGTTGGCGACGGCGAGGCCGAGGTCGTTATGGCAATGCACGGAGAAGATGGCTTTGTCGGCGTTGGGCACACGCTCGATGATGGCGCGGATCATCTCGCCGAAGGCGTCGGGGACGGCGTAGCCGACGGTGTCGGGTATGTTGATGGTGCTGGCGCCTGCGTCGATGGCGGCTTCGATGATGCGGCAGAGGAAGTCGAGTTCACTGCGCCCGGCGTCTTCACAGGAGAATTCGACGTCGTCGGTGTATTGCCGTGCTTTGGCGACGGCTTTTTTGGCCTGTTCCACGACGGCGTCCGGTGCCATCTTGAGCTTGTGCTGCATGTGGATGGGGCTGGTGGCGATGAAGGTGTGGATGCGGGCACGTTCGGCGCCTTCGAGGGCTCCGGCGGCGGCTTCGATGTCTTTGTCGAGGGCGCGGGCGAGGGAGCAGACGGTGCTGTTGCGGACGGTGCGGGCGATGGCGTTGATGGCTTCGAAGTCGCCTTTGGAGGCGGCGGCGAATCCGGCTTCGATGACGTCGACGCGCATTTTTTCGAGCATGGTGGCGATGCGGATTTTTTCGTCCCGAGTCATGGAGGCGCCGGGGCTTTGTTCGCCGTCACGAAGGGTGGTGTCGAAGATGATGAGGCGGTCGACGGTCATGGTGGTCTCCGGTCGCTGTTGGGACGAATTTCAGCGGCTAAGTGTACACCAGAATGGCGAGGGGCTGTGGCTGGTTTTTTTGGTTGGCTTGGTCTTGAGGCTGTGGTCCGCACCGGCTACCGGGTAGGCCCGCCAAGGGTCGGCGTGAACCCATCCATGGGGCCTGGACCGCAGCATCCATGCTGCGAACCACCCTTGACGGGCCTACCCGGCATCCGGTGCTCACTAAGCTGGCAAACGGGTTCAGTTTTAACGCAGTTGCTCGGCCCAAGCCGTCTCACAAAGCGTCATTAAACGCTCTCTCGTCACGGCGGATTCTTTCGTCCAGAAGAAGGGATAGGTCTTGCGGGGCTCCCTATCGAACCAGAACTGCCCAGAAGGCAGCTCGGGGCCTTGGGCGAGGCACCAATGTATGGTGTCGGCACCTTCTTCGGGGGTGCGCAGGCGTTGGCCGAGGCGTTTTACGAAACCCGGGAGGGCGGCGTTGAGGGCGTCGGTGCCGACCCAGCCGGGGTGGGAGCAGGAGAAAGTGTAGCCTGGGTAGCGCTGGGCGAGCACTTCGTTGAGGATGACCTGGGCACGTTTGGCATTGGCGTAGGATTTCACTTTGTCATAGGGCTCTTCCTGCCAGCAGAGGTCGTCTAGAGCGAGTTTGCGCAAGTACATGCCGCCGCTTGAGGTGATGTGGATGGGGGCTTGGGCGGGCAGTAGGTCGGATTCGATGAAGCGGCGGATGAGTAAGTAGTGGCCGATGACCTGGGAGGCGAAGATGAGGTCGTAGTCGTCGTTGAGGAGTTCGAGGCGTTCGGGCATGCCTCCGGCGTTGCAGACCAGGCCGTCGAAGGCTTCGAAGTGGGTGTGGGTGATGTCGAGGAAGTCGGCCATGTCGAGTTCGAGGAATTCGATTCCTTTTTCTGCGAGGCCGGAGGATTGGAACTTTTCGGGGTTGCGGCCGGTGACGACGACTTGGGCTCCCTGATCGACAAGCCGTTTGGCCAGAGCGGCGCCTATACCACTGGTTCCACCGGTAATGAGAAAACGACGACCTTGAATGTATCGGTCATCCACCAGGGTGAACCGGCGGGCGTGGCGCTGGTAGCCGCTACGGTCGAAGGAGTATAGAACGCTGTAGTCTTTGAGTTTGTCAAACATGGCCGGGCTCATCCTCTTTCCTTCCCTCAGTACGTGCTCAGGAAGCCGCTGGGTCACTCCTGTGCGAGGACGGTTTTCTTTTGGTTGTTTTTTATTGTGGGTCAGGGGCGGACACGAATGCACCGCTGGCCAGTCTGTTTGAACATTGTTTGTTTCGCAAGCCCTGGATGGCTTTTTTTGAGGGCCGGGCTTGCGATAGGGCTCTGACTAGAAAGAGAAGTTGAATGCGAGGGCGGCGCCGCCTGGTGTGGGGACGATGGCGAATTGTTTGCGGTCGCTGGCGGGCACGAGCCAGTAGTTGACGCCCCAGGCGAGGGCGGCACCAGCCAATACATCGGATACGTGGTGTTGGTCGGAATAGACGCGGCTCCAGCCGACGTAGGTGGCGCCGATGTAGGCCGGGAGGCCGACATCCCAGCCATAGCGCCGCTGCAGGAAGCTGGCGCCGGAAAAGGCGGAGGCGGTGTGGGCGCTGGGGAAGCTGAGCGAGCCGCCGTCGGGGCGTTCCCGTTCAATGGTGTGCTTAAGCAGGTGGGTGCTGGTGAGGGTGACGGTATAGGACCCCAGCAGGGCGGAGCGGCCTTCGGGGTCGTCCAGCGTGAAGGTGGCGGTCAGGGCGGTGAGCGGCAATGCGATCTGCAGGACGTCGCCGACATCGGTCCATTCGTCGGCTTGGGAAGTGAATGTCAGCAAACAGCCAAAGGCCAGAGCCAGTAAACGTGAGGTCATGTGAAATCCTTGTTGCAACGCGCCGGGGCGCTATTCAGTGCGCCCCTTGAGGAATCGCTCGCGGTTTTCGGCTTTCTTGCTATCGCTCTTGCGTAAAAGGACGTAGAGCGCACCGACGCCGCCATGGTGTTTTTGGGCGCTGTGAAAAGCGAGCACCTCGGGCATTTGTTTCAACCAGGTGTTAACGCAGCTTTTCAGGAACGCTTTGGGTTCGCCCCGCTCGCCCTTGCCGTGCAATATCATTGCGGAACGAACATCGTATTTCAGGCAGTCCGCCACAAATCCGTACACTTCGGAACGGGCTTCGGCCATGGATTTGCGATGCAGATCCAGGCGGGCATCGATGGGGTACTGACCGCGCTTGAGTTTACGGTAGACGCCATGGGAAACACCATCGGTACGGTATTCGAGAATATCGAGTGGATGCACTAGGTCGATGATCTCTTCGGTCAGATGGTTAGGGTCTCCTTCGGGCACCGCTACAGCCATTTGCCGCCGATGAAGCAGAGCCGGTTCGGGCACTTTGGGCTTGGGGGTCGGGGCCCTGGCCTTGGTTTTGATACGTTTCACGCCTTTCATTTCCTGGCGAAACAAATCGTAATCGTCGTCTTGCATCCTACCTCACTGGACCCGGGGTATTTCAGTCGCTTCGGGGGTTATCGAAACCATTCCCGGACCAAAAAACAGTTGATTGAAACGCAGCTGTCCCCATTCTATCAGGAAGCCTGTCAGGGGGTGTAAAATGCGGCTGTGACGCCGCCCGGCAGGGTGTAAAAGTGGGGTAAACTGAAATGCGCCACCGACAGCCTTGGGACACACTAACGCCATGAATGAACCGCATATCCTGTTAATTGACGATGACCGTGACCTGGCTGAATTGCTCGGGGAATACCTCGACGCCGAGGGTTATCGTTTAAGCGCCGCCCACAGTGGCGAAGATGGTATCGAACAACTGGCCAAGGGCGATTACGACCTGATCCTGCTCGATGTCATGATGCCTGGCATCGACGGCTTCGAAACCCTGAAGCAGATCCGCAACGCCTCTTCGGTACCGGTACTGATGCTCACCGCCAAAGGTGAGGAGACAGACCGCGTGCTGGGTCTGGAACTGGGTGCGGACGACTATCTCGCCAAGCCTTACAGCCACCGCGAACTGCTGGCCCGCATCAAGGCGCTGCTGCGTCGTATCGAACTCGATCGGGTTCAGCAGGAATCCGATACCGGCACGCTCACCTGCAACGGCGTCACACTGAACTTCGACACTTACGAAGTGATGTGCGAAGACGAAAACGTGCCGATGACCACCAGCGAATTCAAAGTGTTGCGCGTATTGATGAGCCGCGCCGGTAAAGCCGTGCCGAAAGAGGACCTCTACCGCGAGGTGCTCGGTCGGGAAATCATGGCGTACGACCGTTCCATCGATATGCACGTCTCCAACGTGCGGCGCAAGCTGCAGGCGGTGACGGAAGACCCGAAAATCCAAACCATCCGGGGGATCGGCTATCTGTTTGTCGATCCCAAATAAGGCGGGAATACACAGGGGGAGGTGCCGGTCGTGAACTGGCGCCGTTTTAACCCCTTCGGTACCGTCTTCGGCAAAATCTGGCTCAGCTTCTGGCTGACGCTGCTTCTCATCGTGCTCGCGGTTGCCTTTGTCTCTCATCAGGTGGCGCAGGTCTATCAGATCGGTGCCCCCAACGCCACGCACATCCGTTTGCTCAACCGCGTCAAACTGCCGGACGTCGACCGGCTCGCCAGCGACCGTCAGGAACTGATGGACGAGCTGGAACAGTTCAACAGCGAATCCCGTTATCAATGGTATTTGGTCGACCGCAGCTACAAGTTGCTGGGCACGCCGGAGCCACCGCGCCGCATCCTGGTCATGCTCGCGGAAATGATGGAAATGGAGGGCCTGCGTGTTGGTCAGTGGCGTCAGGAGGCCTGGCTAGGCCCGATCACGCTCTCTTTTGGCGGCGAGATGTATCGGCTGTTTCTGCGCGGTGTTCCCACCCTGCCTCCACCCAACCTGCCGATCTGGCTCGACAGCCAGTGGTTGCGGGTGATTTTCGGTCTCTTTGTGTCCGGCATGATGAGTCTGGTGCTGGCTTGGTCTTTCACGAGGCCCATCGAACGGTTGCGTCGGGTCTCCCGCCAGCTGGCAAGCGGCAGTCTGGATGCCCGGGTCGGCGATTCGGTCACCCATCGGGCCGATGAATTGGGCGAACTGGGCCGGGACTTCGATGAAATGGCCGAGCGTCTGCAACAACTGGTCTCGGCCCAGCAACGCCTGCTGAGCAACGTCAGCCATGAATTGCGCTCGCCACTGACCCGGCTGCAGGTGGCTCTGGGCATAGTGCGCCAGAAAGCGCCGGATGATCTGGAGAACGCCCTGAACCGGATCGAGCGGGAGAGCGACCGGCTGGAAAGCCTGATTGCCCAGGTGTTGAAACTTTCACGCTTCGAAAACGACATGCAAAACCTGGAAACCCAGTCGCTGCAGTTGGATGACCTGCTGCGTCAGGTCGTCGAGGACGCGCGCTTTGAATCCAAGGAGCGTAACCTGGATATCGTCGACCAGATCGACGCCCCGGTGGCGGTTCAGGGCGACCCCCAACTGCTGCACAGCGCTGTGGAAAACGTCGTCCGTAACGCCTTACGGTTCTCACCGGAAAACGGGCGACTCGACATCAAGTTAAGCAGTGACAAACTTAAAGCCACCGTTGAGATCTGTGACCAAGGGCCGGGCGTCCCCGAAGACAAGCTGGAGCGGCTGTTCGATCCCTTTTATCGATTGGACCAAAGCAACAGCGGCGCCGGGCTCGGCTTGAACATCGCCCGCCACGCCGTTCAGGCGCATAAGGGCGATATTCAGGCCTACAATCGGGCCGAAGGCGGTTTGTGCGTCCGCATTACCCTGCCCCGTTCAAGGGGCAAGTGAAGGCTTGCGCCACCACTGTAAGACGACCTTGTGGGTATTGAACATCAGTAGATTGCCCATCAATATCATCGCCATTCCCACCACGGCAGTCGGCTGCCAACGGTAGCCTTCGAACACCGTCGACAGCGCCAATGCCACCAACGGAAACAGTACGGTCGCATAGGCCGCGCGCCCGGCGCCGATGCGACCGACCAGCATGAAATAAGCGCCAAAGCCGCCGATGGAGCCAATCACCGCAAGATATACCAGGGCGCCGAGATAGCGACCTTCCATTGGAATGCGGAACTCCGCGCCTTGCAGCAAACCGATCAGCCCCATCGCCATAGCGCCGTATAACATGGCATAGCCATTGGTCACCGCGATGTTCAGCCCTTTGCGCTGGTGCCGTATCGAAGCCATGTTGCCGAGCGAGAACCCATAGGTACCGAGTAGCGACAGCCCCATCGCGACCAAGGTGGAGCCATTGGCCTGCAGAGTGGTCAGATCTTCCCAAAAGACCAATGCCATGCCAGGCAGCCCCAACGCCGTAGCCAGGTAAAAAACAGGTGGGATGGGTATTCTGAACAAAAGAAAACCATTGAGGGCATTAAACAAAGTGGCCATCGAAAACAGGATCGATATCAAACCACTCGGCAGTACATTGGCGGCAGTGTAAAAGCAGTAGAAGTTCAAACCAAAGACCGCCAGACCTTGCAACAGGCAAACGCCATGATCGCTCCAAGACAGCGGCACGCGTTTCCGCAACACCGTTAAACCGGTCAGCAGCAGGACAGCGGCTAGAATAAAGCGATAAAAAATAGAGACCGGCTCGGCCACCTCACCCACCTGCCAGGCAATAGCCAACCAGGTTGAGCCCCAGATAAGCACCGTCGCCGTGTAGAGCAACCCATTCATTCAATCAACCTCCAGTCATTATTCAGGGGGATGATCCAACCAAACCCAGGGCCTGGGCTTGCACCGACCTGCGCGACTTGCACCATCTTGCTGTTTTTAAACCAAAGCCATTGCACGGTTAAAGACGCCCACTTATCGTAACCCTGTCCTCAATACAGACTTCCGGCTTATGGAGCTACTCGACCATTACCCCCGCATGAGCAACACCCGAGCCAGACTGGTCGCCTCGACCTCTCTGGGCGAAGGCATGGCTCTCGCCCAGTGGGAGAACGAAAACGACGAGATACAGTCACTGGTCTCGGAGCATCACACCCTGAGTGTTTACCTCCAGGGGGCTGGAAACAGCACCCGTCGTGTTGGGCCGCAGCAGATTCACAGTCAGCCCGATACGCGTCTGTGCATCATGCCGGGGTCCCGTGAATCCAATTGGCATGTTCATGGGCCCATCACTCTGCTGCATCTCTATTTCACGGATGACCATCTAAAACGTCTGGTCGAGAATGTCTGGGACCGGGAAAGCCGCACCCTGCAGTTGAACGAATTGGATTTCGCCAACGACCCGTTGCTGGTCACCCTGTTTCAGAACACCCTGGCGCGATGCGACTGGCAGGACCCGCTCGACCGGCTGACACTCGACTCCGCCACCCAAACCGCCTTGTTGCACACCATTCGCCATTACGCCCGTCGCGACCTGCCCAAACTTCAGCCACGCGGCGGCCTGGCTCCCTGGCAACTGCGTCGGGTGATCGATTACATCGAGCACCATCTGGACCAAGCGCTGCCGCTGAACGACCTCGCCCGCCTGGTGGAACTCAGCGACTTTCACTTCGCCCGCATGTTCAAGCAATCGACCGGTGCCGCTCCCCACCGTTATGTCATGCAGCGTCGCCTGCACCGGGCCAGAGAGCTGCTCACCCATTCAAAGCTAAGCGCCACCGACATCGCCCTGACCTGCGGTTTCAGCTCGGCCAGCCATTTCAGCAATCGTTTTCGGGCTGAAACGGGGTATTCTCCCTCCGTTTTCCGTCGCAATACTCTCTCCCCTTAATAAACGCTCAGCTCGTGATTTTGCTTGACCTCAAAACATACCATACCGTATGGTATGCAAAACTCACCAAGAAAATAGCCATGACCAAACTGTCCTATGACGACTGGCTGCGCCGGGGTCTGGAGACCCTGGCCAAAGACGGCGCCGACGCGTTGAAAATCGACCGTTTGTGCCGGGCCATGCACGTCACCAAAGGGTCGTTCTATCACCACTTCCGTAACCGGGAGGAGTTTGTCCAGGCGCTGTTGGCGTTCTGGCAACGGACCTTCACCGACGAAGTCATCGAGCAGATTGCTCAATACCCCTCGCCGGAAGAACGCAGCCGGGCATTGAGCAGATTGACTACCTCGCTTCAACAAAACGAGGAACGAGCCATCAGAGCCTGGGCCCAATGGGATCCGGTTGTGGCAAAGCAGGTCGACGACGCCGATAAAAAGCGCCTGGGGGCATTGGAAAAACTGTTGCCGCCGTTGATCCAGGTACCAGATCTTGCGCCATTGGTAGCCAAACTTGTGTATGCCCATTTTCTGGGGGTTCAGCAGTTGAGGGCGAATGCTTCTATGGAGGAATGGCACCGAATGGACAGTCTCTTACAAGCGCTCTTTACCGACCCTTCCGTTAAACCCTTGCTGGAGTCTTACCTATGAGCGCGTCTTTAATCGCCGGGCTGTTGAATTTCGCGGCCGCTCTGATGCACCTGTTTGTTATTTGGGGCGGTCCCGCCTGGTATCGTTTTTTTGGGGCCGGGGAACGTATGGCGCAAATGGCCGAGGAAGGTCGCTGGTACCCGGCGCTACTGACATTAGGAATCGCCAGTGTGCTAGCTGTGTGGGGGCTTTACGCCCTGCAGGCGGGTGATTATTTCCAAGTGCTGCCATGGACAACGCCCATCCTGTGGGCCACTACACTGGTATACAGCCTTCGCGCCGTTTGTCCGCTGGTTATGTCTCCTTTCGTGCCCTTTTTTCGAACCCCTTTCATGATCTGGAGTTCACTTATCGTGGCGGTTTATGCCGCCTGTCATTGGCTGGTCATCCTATCCATGCGATAGCGCAATAGGGGGTTTTAAGAAATGAACGTTTGGTTATTCAGTGCCGGAATTGTATGTGGCATAACAGCCCTGATTCACACCTTCGCGGGGCAATCGCTGATCAACGTTTTCCTGTCGGCCACGCTGCCGCGATTGGTAAAAAGTACCTTGCTGGCGTGCTGGCACATGGTGACGGTGATGCTGTTCGTGACATCCGGAATGTTACTTTGGGCTGCCTGGGCGCTGCCCGAAACCCTACAACCCCTGCTGGCTTTCATCGCCACCCTTTTTCTGGGCTTCGGAGTGGTGTGCATCGGAGCGGGTGTCTGGTTCTACCGTCTTCAGGGTTGGTGGCGTTTGCCACAATGGGTCTTATTGGCACCTGTTGGTGCGCTCAGTTGGGCGGGTATTCTAGCCTAACGCCGTTGCCTCGCTCAGTGAAAATCGATAGCCTCCGGTTTTTTCCTGCTGGAGGCGGACATGGACATCAGGATCTTTCGCGAATCAGATCGCCCTGCGGTTATCGAGCTGTGGCAGCGCTGCGATCTGGTGGTTCCCTGGAACGACCCCGACAAAGATATTGATCGCAAGCTTCAGCAAGGGGCGGATTTGTTTCTGGTGGGTATTCGAGGCAACCGCTTGGTGGCCTCTTTAATGGGAGGTTACGAAGGGCACCGCGCCTGGGTGAACTATCTCGCGGTGCACCCCAATTGTCGCCGCCAGGGCCTCGCCAAACAGATGATGGATGCCTTCGAAAAACGAGTGCTTGCGTTGGGCTGCCCGAAAATCAATCTCCAGGTGCGGGAAACCAACGCCTCTGTCCTGGCATTTTATAAAGCGCTGGGCTATCAGGTGGATGCCTCGGTCAGCCTGGGTAAAAGGCTAATCGCGGACACTGAGTGACCAAACCCGCTTTAACGATAGGCGGTCATTTCCTGCCAAGCTGGTTGTCACCAGCCGCAGGATTCTCGATACTCAGGGACCATGATGTTTTCCCGGACCCTGATATGACCCCGATCACCCTAGCCTCCGGCGCCCGTATTCGACTTGCCGAAGCGACTGACGTGCCCCACATTCTCCGTTTCGTTCGTGAACTGGCGGACTACGAAAAGCTCTCTCACGAAGTAGTTGCCGACGAAGCCGGGTTGCGTGACACCCTGTTTGGCGACCGCCCTTACGCGGAGGTGCTGCTGGCTGAGAGGGAAAGCGGACCAGTCGGGATGGCCCTATTTTTCCATAACTACAGCACCTTCCTGGCGAAACCCGGCATCCATCTCGAAGACCTCTATGTCCAGCCTGACCAACGCGGTTCGGGTCTTGGCAAAGCATTGATCACCTGCCTGGCGCGTCTGGCCGTGGAACGAGGGTGTGGACGTCTGGAATGGCAGGTACTGGATTGGAATGAGCCGGCCCGCGAGTTCTATCGTTCTCTGGGCGCCAGCCTGTTGGATGGCTGGCTGACTAAAAGAGTCACCGGTGAATCCCTCCAGGCGATGGCGGACTTGTTCGAGGAAACGCGATGACACCAGCGGTACAGCTGCTGAAAAAACAGAAAATCGCTTACGAGTTGCATCGCTTCGACATTACCGACGATGAAGGTGAAGGCTACGGGGTCGCAGCCGCCAAGGCGCTGGGGGTGGACCCTTCCCTGGTGTTCAAGACCCTTCTGGTCAGCTTCAACGGCGACCCGAAAAACCTGGGCGTCTGCATCCTCCCGGTAAGCCACACGCTAAACCTGAAAAAAGCCGCCAAAGCCCACGGCCAGAAGTCCGCCCTGATGGCGGACCCGACCCTGGCTGAAAAAGCCACCGGTTATGTGGTCGGCGGCATCAGCCCCCTGGGCCAGAAAAAGCGACTGCCCATGGTGTTGGATGAAAGTGCCGAGGGGTTCGAGTTTATTTATGTCAGTGGCGGCAAACGAGGGCTGGATCTGAAACTGGCCCCTAGCGACCTGCTGAAACTCACGCAGGCCGTGTTGGGAGACCTAGTGAACTGAGCTCTTTCACAAAGACCTGAAAAATTTTTTACCCCTTTTTTCATTCCCGGACGTTTAACCCCTGAAACCGCCATAAAGGCGGGTACTCAAGAAGGGGACGTCCGTATGTCTATTCGTATTCACAGCCTCTGGCTGACAGCGTTATTGATCACCGCTTGCTCGAATGTGCAAGATAACGAGGCAAAAACAGTAGAGCAGGCCACAACCAGCCAGCCTGAAACGGAAACACGGCAGGTGTCGCACCCGGCCTCATTGGCGGAAGCACAGGAAAGCACGCTTGCCGACGACTATGGCGCTTCAGCGTCGCCGCTTCAGAAAGTACAGGCCGAGCCCCAGATGCGTACAGAGGGATTGTCCGTCGTGCCAATGCCAACACCGGTACCCGCGCCTACCGACCCACAACCTGTTATTGAACAAAACCGCGAGCAATATCACGCAGCGGAGGTGAACCCGATTCACACCGTCAGCGAGTCGCCCGTATCGACCTTCAGCATTGATGTCGATACGGCCAGTTACAGTAACATGCGCCGCTTCCTGACCCAGGGCATACTGCCACCTGAAGACAGCATTCGTGTTGAGGAGCTGATTAATTACTTCGACTACCACTATCCAGGCCCGGATAGAGGCGACCATCCCTTTGCCATTCACACCCAACTCGCTCAAACACCCTGGAACGAGAATACGCGCCTGTTGCGCATCGGAGTCCAGGGGTACGAGGTGAAGGCCGAGGCTCTGCCGCCCATGAATCTGGTCTTCCTGCTCGACGTGTCCGGTTCGATGAACCAACCTGACAAGCTCCCCTTGCTGCAACGCGCCTTCGGTTTGTTGGTGGACCGCCTAAGACCGGAAGACAAGGTTGCCATAGTAGTGTATGCCGGGGCATCGGGTGTGGTGTTGGAACCCACGGGCGGAGATGATCGGGCAAAAATCCGAAGCGCGTTGGATCAATTACAGGCCGGTGGCAGCACTCACGGCAGTGCGGGTATTCAATTGGCCTATCAGGTTGCTGAGCGGAATTTCCGGGCCGAGGGGATTAACCGTGTGATTCTCGGGACCGATGGGGATTTCAATGTCGGCGTAACCGACCTGGACGATTTAAAAGACCTGATAGAAACCAAACGTGAGACAGGGGTATTTTTCAGTGCTCTCGGATTCGGCACGGGCAATTACAACGACCATTTAATGGAGGATTTAACCAACCTGGGCAATGGCACGGCTTACTATATCGACCAATTCCGTGAAGCCCGCAAGGTGTTTTCCGAAGATCTGACCGGCACACTGCATACCATTGCGAAAGATGTGAAAATCCAGGTCGAATTCAATCCGGCCATGGTGGCGGAATATCGGTTGATCGGTTACGACAACCGCCAACTCCGTCGGGAGGATTTCAACAACGATAAGGTGGATGCCGGTGATGTGGGCGCAGGCCATTCGGTCACGGCGCTGTATGAAATCGTTCCTGTCCAGGGTGATTTCCGTTTTAATGATCCACTGCGTTACCAGGCCCAACCCCAAGCGGAGCGCTCTTCGGGCCAGGAGTTGGCCTTCGTGAAACTGCGTTATAAACTGCCGGATCAGGATCAGAGCAGCTTGATGTCTCACGCTGTGCCGATGGAACGGGGTGATGACAGTGACGAAGCGATGGGGTTCGCAATGGCGGTAGCTGGTTTCGGTGAGTTATTGCGTGGCAGCCAATATATCCAAAACTGGACAATAGCGGACGCGCGAAAACTGGCCCAAACCAGCCTGGGCGAAGACCCCTTCGGCTATCGCCACGAACTACTCCAACTCATGCAGAACGCAGAAGCGCTGCGGGTGGCTGAGTAACAACCGATGGCAATGGTTCGCACTCGGAAAGGGGGATGACTTCTTCTGGGTCGCCGTGAACCCATCCATGGAGGCTAGACGGCGGCATCCATGCCGCCCACTCCCCAGAGAAGTCATCCCCCTGCTCCGAGTGCTAACGTCGCAGCAAAGGGCCTAAAAAAACCTAGTGGCAAAACCTGCCTTTGCTTCATTTGAACTATTGTTTAGGTGAAAAAGAAACAGGAACTGAGTTTGCAGTGACGCTGTTATCCAACGTACAACGCTGGTTCGCGGGCCGAGGTGAAGAGAACCCAACCGACCCTCACAGCCAGCTCATGTGGCGCTATCGCCAATCGGGCGAGACGGATCTGCTCGCCCGTTTGATGCATGAAACGGGGGATGATCTCTACCATTTTCTGTTGACCCAAACGGATGCGTCCCTGGCTGAGGACCTGTACCAAAGTGTCTGGTTAAGGGTGATGGAAAAACGCCATCAATACGAACCCGGCAACGCTAAGTTCAAGACCTGGCTGTTTACGATTGGCCGCCATTTGATGATCGACGAACTAAGACGCCAGAAACGTTGGCAAACAGAAGACTTGGATTCCACCGAGGGAACCGAACACCATACCCGAACCCTGGAAACCACTGTCGCCGAGGATAACCTGCAACAACATTTCGACGCCTTGTTAACAACCCTCCCGTTCGCACAGCGCGAAGCCTTTGTATTACAACAGGAAGGGTTCAGCCTTAAAGAAATCAGCGAAATCACCGCTGTCGGCCAGGAAACCATCAAGAGTCGCCTGCGATTCGCCCGTCAAACCCTACAGCAACAATTGGAGGTGCATCATGGCCCAGCATGACGATGCCCGGCCGTCCACTCCGGCCGATGACCGCCTTCAATCCTTGTACCGGCAGCGCAAACGGAAGCATACGGCGCCGGAGCATTTGAACACGGCTGTCTTGAAAGCGGCACAAGAGCAACAACCTCCAAATCATGGCTTTTACGTGTGGAAAACCGCCGTCCCCTCCGCCGCTGCAGCCATGGTGGTAATTTTGCTGGGACTGAACTGGCTACAGGATCCTGTGCCTTCCTCACTGAGGGAGGAAGCAAGCCAGCACTCGGTGGCCTTGGAACAGGAATTACCGGAGACCGTCTCTCTGTTGGGTTATGAGGAACTCGAGGACTACGAAGCCGCCGAAGAAGACGGTTTAAGCCTGGCCGCCCCGGCTCCTCAGTTTGAACCCCAACCTTCATTGTCACCCGAAGGACGGCAGTCTCGTGCCGAGGCGCCAGTCGCGACGACGCAGAGTCAAGCTGATCAGGCTTCTGAATATCAGGCCAAACCCGGAATGATGAAGCGGGAACCACTCCCCCGCTTTCTGAAAGCGCCTGTGAGCCAGGCAGAAGGGTTCGAAGGATGCGATGGACAACGCCATCACTACGACATTCCGACCGCTCCGAAACTGGGTTGGTTCGAAGTGACCTGGACCAATGAAGGGCAGGTCGACCGGGTCACCGCGCTCGGCGCCGAATCGCCCTGCCCGACGGCGGACTGACAGGCGGAAAAAGCTCAGGCGGCTGAGGAACCCGGCTTCAATTCCGCGACCTCGGCCTGCGGTGTTTCGGAGTCGTCCTCCAGGCCCTCTCCCCGCGCGACCTTCTCCGCCTGCTCCCGCAGGGTTTCCAGTTGCTCGCGCAGAGTGGTTTCTTCGGTTTTCAAATCACGGGCTTTGCCCTGATCTTTCTCCACACTCTTCAGCAGCTCCAGCGCCTCGCTGATCTCATCCGCTTGAATGTGTTCTATCGCCGCCTGCTTGCGGTCGTCCAGGTCTTCAAATTCCAGGAGCTTCTCCAGCACCTTGTCCAGGCGGTTGTTCACCTTCTGAATTTCTTTGCCTGTGTTTTCCAATGCTTTACCTATGCTTTGATAGTCCACCGTGACACTCCAGAGTGGCTGTATGGGCTTGGCGAAGGCACTGGCCCTCGCGAAATTACTGGATAAACATACAGCAGACCACAGCAAGGTGTAAAGCCATCCCAGTCAGGCAATATTCATCTTTGCCTGTTTAACCTCCCGCAGTAACCTTCGGGAGCCTTTGGTGAGCCAACGGCAACAACTGCCATTCCAGGCTTGAGTAGGCGCCCGTTTTTGATATGTTCCCCACATCCAACCAAGGAGTGATTACAACAATGAGAACCCTGATCACCACCCTCACCGCCGTGCTGTTGAGTTTCGCCACCAATTGGGCCCTGGCTGAAAACCTCTCCGCCGAAGGCCAGTGGCGCACCATCGACGACGACACCGGCGAAGCCAAAAGCATCGTCCGCGTCTGGGTCGACAACGGCGAACTGAAAGGCCAGATCGTAGAACTGCTCAACCCCTCCGAACCCAATCCCAAATGCACCGAATGCAAAGGCATTCGCAAAAACAAACCCATCGAAGGCATGACCTTCCTTTGGGGTCTGGAACGCGACGGCGATGAATGGGTCGACGGAAAAATCGTAGACCCCGGCAACGGCAAGGAATACAGCGCCAAAGTTAAAGTCATCGAAGACGGCGAAAAACTGGAAGTGCGCGGCTACCTCGGCTTCGCCCTCATCGGCCGCACCCAAGTGTGGGAACGCGTCGAATAACAGCAACAGACACACATCCCTTTCGAACGGGCGGTCAAGCGGTTACTCTTGATCGCCCGTTTCCCGTCGTGCCACCACCATGTTCAAAATGCTATTACTGGCAGGCCCACTCGCCCTGCTCCTCATCCTGCCACCGGACGCCCTACGCTTCGAACTCATGCGCGCCGCCCGCAGCGAAACCCACTCCGCCGCACGCCTGCTCCGCTGGCGCCTGCTCGGCACCCTCCCCATCTTCCTCGCCGTCTCACTCGGCATCTGGACCTGGGCCGAAAACGGCCCCCTCGGCGTCCCCCTCATCGTCTTCACCGGCGCCCTCACCGCCGCCACCCTATGGATGCTGTTCTGGATACGCACCTTCATCGCCGACCCCTTCCACCCCCTCCGCCCCATCGGATTCGTCAGCGTCACCCTCGCCTCCTGGCTCTCCTTCCCACTCTGGCTCTCCGCATTCACCCAACTGGCACTGATGATCGCCTGGGTATCGGAAGTGCGGCCGGTCGTTCTCATTACCGGTAGCCTGGTGTGGGTATTGGTCGACGCGTTCATGGTCGTTGCAGGTGGGGAGAGCGGATTGGGGCAGCGCTTTATCGAAATGGAAGCGGCGCAGAGAAGGGTCGGCCGTTGGCTGGGTAGCTTGTTGCTGGTTTTGGGGATTTGGGCTGTGATATTGAGTATCGGTTAAAGGATTAAGCGACGGGCCTTAGACTAGCATCGGATGCCGGGGCTGCCCCTGTGGGGGAGTCCGCAGCATGGATGCTGCGGTCTAGGCTCCATGGAAGGATCTACGCCGACCCCACAGGGGCAGCCCCGGTAGCCGATGCGGGCCAAAGCCACCGTAGGATCAGTAAAACTCGCCGTCCTCGGCCATGGTGTTGATGACCGTTAGCTTTTTCACGCCTTCCGCCGTGCCCAGCAGCAGGACATCCGCCGGGCGATGCGCAAACAACCCATTGGTCACTACACCCGGAATATTATTAATGTCCGTCTCCATCTGCTCCGCATCCCGGATATCCAACTCATACACATCCAGAATCTGATTACCGTTATCCGTCACCACACCCTCGCGATACACCGGATTACCACCCATCTTCCGCAGCTTACGCGCCACCGCACTGCGCGCCATCGGAATCACCTCCACCGGCAGCGGAAACGCCCCCAGCTTCTGCACCGCCTTCGACTCATCCGCAATGCACACAAACGTCTTCGACACCGACGCCACAATCTTCTCCCGCGTCAACGCCGCACCACCGCCCTTAATCAACTGCAGCTTACGGTTCGCCTCATCCGCACCATCCACATACACCGCCAGGCTATCCACCTCATTCATATCGAACACATCGATGCCATGGCCACGCAACCGCTCAGCACTCGCCTCACTGCTCGCCACCGCCCCGCGAAAATCATCCTTCACCTTCGCCAACGCATCGATAAACAAATTCGCCGTGGAACCCGTGCCCACTCCGATAATCACATCCGGTTTCAGATCCGGCTTAATAAACGCCAGCGCCGCATCGGCCACGGCCTGTTTCAGTTCGTCTTGGGTCATCGTATCCGTCCTATCAGAGTCTGGTCTGCATTATAGTCGTTCAGTCGCCCATGCCTATGGGGTAAGCACTCTCCCGCCGCCCTTGCAAAACAGTATGCCGCTTTTTGCCGTACGGGCTCGTTTCCGGCATCCCTTAAAAGCCGTACACTACCGGGTTCGGAGCAATTTCCTCCGAATTTCAACTCAAGTTCACCCCTGATGCGGCTACGAACAGTTTATCCACGGGCTAGCGACGGATGCCGGGTATTCCCATTCGGGGATATCTGAGGCATGGATGCCGAAGTTAAGCCTACATGGACGTATCCACGGCGACCCCGAATGGGAATACCCGGTAGCCGGCGCGGGTTCAACCTGAGTAAAAAACATTCATCCAACGACTGCGGACTCTCCCATGCTGGAAAAAACCGTTAAAAAGATATTGAATGCCAAAGTCTACGAGGCAGCGATCGAAACACCGCTGGAAAAAGCGTCCTTCCTCAGCCGCCGGATGAACAACATTATTTTGATTAAGCGTGAAGACCTGCAACCCGTCTTCTCCTTCAAGCTCCGCGGCGCCTACAACAAAATGACCACCCTCAACGAGGAACAACTCGCCAAGGGCGTCATCTGCGCATCCGCCGGAAATCACGCCCAAGGCCTCGCCGAAGCCGCCCGCCTCATGGGCGTCAAAGCCACCATCGTCATGCCCAAAACCACGCCTGACATCAAAGTCGCCAACGTCCGCGCCCGAGGCGGCAAAGCCGTACTGCACGGCGACACCTTCGACGAAGCCCTCGAATACGCCAAAAAACTCGAAGCCGAAAAAGGCCTCACCTTCATCCACCCCTACGACGACATCGACATCCTCGCAGGGCAAGGCACCGTCGCCCGCGAAATACTGCACCAACACACAGGCGAACCCATCGACGCCATCTTCATTCCCGTTGGCGGCGGCGGCCTCATCTCCGGCATGACCGCCTACATCAAATACCTGCAACCGCAGATCAAAGTCATCGGCGTCGAATTCGAAGAAAGCGCCTGTCTCGCCGCCGCCATGAAAGCCGGTAAACGCGTCGTGCTCGACCAGGTCGGCATCTTCGCCGACGGCATCGCTGTCGCCCAGATCGGCAAAGAACCCTGGAAAATCTGCAAGGACTACGTCGACGAAGTCATCACCGTCAATTCCGACGAAATCTGCGCCGCCGTCAAAGACATCTTCGACGACACCCGCTCCATCACCGAACCGGCAGGAGCGGTCAGCGTCGCCGGCATGAAAAAATACGTCGAACGGGAACAATGCCAAGGCAAAACGCTGGTCACCGTCTCCTCCGGTGCCAACACCAACTTCGACCGCCTGCGTTACATCGCAGAACGCGCCGAAGTCGGGGAGCACCGGGAAGCCATCCTGTCGGTCACCATTCCGGAAAAACCCGGCGCCTTCAAAAAATTCGTCTCCATCATCGGCAAACGGGCCATCACCGAGTTTAATTACCGCTACGACGATCATGACGAAGCCAAAATCTTCGTCGGTGTGAAGATCACCAGCGATGAAGAACGGCAGGAACTGGTCGAAGCCCTGCGCGATGCCGGTCATCCGGTGTTGGATCTGACCGAAAACGAAGTCGCCAAATCCCACGTGCGGCACATGGTGGGCGGTCACGCTCCGGATATCCCACACGAGCGTCTGTTCCGCTTCGAATTCCCCGAACGCCCCGGCGCCTTGGGCAAGTTCCTCAACACCCTCGGTGGTCATTGGAACATTTCCCTGTTCCATTATCGCAACCATGGCGCCGCCTACGGTCGCGTGTTGGCCGGTATTCAGGTACCTGAGGAAGAGTTGAAAGAGTTCCGCCAGAAGCTGGACAAGCTGGCTTATCCTTACTGGGATGAATCCGATAATCCGGTGTACGGTGCCTTTCTGTCTTAACCAGTCATTACTCGGCAGGCCGCCTTCGGGCGGCCTATACTGATTGATGAATGTCTGCAGTCAATCATGACCATGAGCCCGGCCGAGCAGGAAAAAATAGAACTCGAACACGAAGCCGCCCGCCTATTCATGCGCCACTGGGAACGTGCCACGGGCGTTCCCATTCGCCACATCTGGCATAACCGCCCGAACAAACCCGACGTCTCCTGTTTTCTGAACGGGGATCGCCTGGACCTCGAAATTGCCCACCTCTATGGCACCGAAGCCGAAGCCATGGCCATTCTGGGACGCGACATTTCACTCGCCACCCGTCAGGAACTGGCCCTGATGGACCACGACCACACCGACGACAGGCTGCTCCATGCCCTGAACCGAATCCTGGCCGCCAAAGCCCGGAAAACCTACAACAGCGAGCGCGTCTGGCTGGTCATCCGCAACGCCAACTCCCTCTGGTCAAAAGAAGACATCGAAGCCATGCAGCATCGAATCCAGGTGCCTGGCGGCCATCCGTTTGAACAAATCTGGATGGTGGCGGACATGAAAGCCGACAGCGGCATAGTGCAGCTGTTCCCATAATTTGACCCAGATCAAAAAAAGCAATTCCCCACAGAATTCAGGGACTTAGCCCGCCAGGCCTTACCCTCACTGGGCGGAGTGCCCTTTTCGGGGTACCTCGTTATTTCCTGACCAATCGGACAATTTGATGCAGATCAAACATTCATTTTATATGTATCTTTAAAGTGTCTCTCAAGCGATCCGCTTTCTTCCGCTCCCAAAGGAGACACGCCATGAAAACCAAACGCCCTCTGAAGTATGGTCTTGCCGCTCTGGCATTGAGTATCAGCCTGGCTGTTCAAGCGGCCGGCCACGATGGGCTGCCTCGTGAGAAACAAGTGTTGCTGCCGCCACCGGCTGTCCCGGAACACAGCCAGGTGGCTATGAACGGTGCCAAGGTGATTGAGGTGGAATTGGTCATCGAAGAAAAACAACAGGAAATCGCCCCCGGGGTGAATGCCTGGGTAATGACCTTCGGCGGTACGGTTCCCGGACCAATGATCGTCGCCCACGAAGGGGACTATGTTGAAGTCACCCTGCGCAACCCCAGCAGCAACCAGTTCGTACACAACATCGACTTTCACGCAGCGACTGGCGGCATGGGCGGCGGCGAGCTGACCATGGTCAGCCCCGGACAGGAAGTGACCATGCGCTTCAAGGCCACCAAGGCAGGGGTGTTTGTTTACCACTGTGCGCCTGGAGGCAGCATGATTCCCTGGCACGTCGTCAGCGGGATGAACGGCGCCATCATGGTGCTGCCTCGTGACGGCCTGAAAGACGAAAACGGAGAACCGGTCACTTACGACCGCGCCTACTACATCGGCGAACAAGACTTCTATCTCGCATCGGATGCCAGTGGACGCTATAAAACCTATCCGAATCTGGCGGCAAGCATGATGGACACCATGAACAAGATGAAAACGCTCACTCCGAGCCACATCGTGTTCAATGGTGCCAAAGGTTCACTGACCGGCCCCAACGCCCTCGAAGCAAGAGTGGGCGAAAAGGTTCTGTTCGTTCACAGCCAGGCCAACCGCGACAGTCGCCCCCATCTGATCGGTGGTCATGGGGATCTGGTATGGGCCGGTGGCTCTTTCAATGACCGGCCGATGACAGATCAGGAGACCTGGTTTGTTCCCGGCGGCGCAGCCGTGGCGGCACTCTATGAGTTCCAACAGCCTGGACTGCACGCTTACGTTAACCATAACCTGATTGAAGCCATCGAATTCGGTGCCGCAGCCCACATTCAGGTGGAAGGCGAATGGAATGATGACCTGATGACAGTCGTAGAACCCGCCGCGACTTACTAAGACCAACGGCCCGCCTTTCGGGCGGGCCTTCTTCCCTAACCCTTGCCCGCCCGACCTTGCAATACTCGCAATTGGCCGCAAACCCTTAACAGTGTTCTGACAACTCAACCCAACACCAGACCTCAGCACCGGCAGTCGAGCGTCGTCATCCACGCCCGAACAGACGGAGAACAGTCACGGTCATGGCCAGCCCCAAGAGAATCCTGAAAACCTTCGAGCACCTCGGAAAACGACTGATCTATTCAAAGCACATGTACTGGGGCATCACGCTGGCTTCCTTTCTGGAATCCATCATTGTGCCGATTCCCCTGGAAACCATTCTTGTACCGCTAATGCAGGCCCGTCGAAGGGAAATTCTCATCATCGCCTCGCTGGCACTGCTCGGATGCCTGTTGGGCGCCAGCGTCGGCTACGCGGTGGGGTATTTTGTCTTCGATGCTGTGGGCGACCAATTGGTCTCACTCTTCGCCACTCAGGAACAATATGAACAGGTGCGCAGTCAGATGCAGGCCAAGGGCTTTTGGTTCGTCTTCAGTGTCGGCGTCATCCCCATTCCGTTTCAGATCGCCATGCTCGCCGCCGGTGCAACCCAGTATTCTTTTGCGTTGTATCTGGCGGCCTCCGCACTGTCCCGATCCATTCGATACTACGGACTGGGCTTGCTGGTGTGGATTGCTGGTAATCAAGCGCAACGGCTGTTCCAGCGTCATACACTGACGGCCTCTCTTGCTTTGGCGGTTATCGTTCTCGGAATCTGGGTGATCACCTCTCTAAGCGGCTCCTAAACGGACACCCGGCGATAACCGGCTTCCAATAGGCTATAGACACCAAACGCCAGCAGCCCCAGGGATACAACGCCCAATAGCCAGGCGCCATAAGGCGAGCTTTGCAACGCGTTCAGCGCTTCCTCCATACCGGCAATCCTGCTGCTGTTGGCTTTCAATACCGAATCGATAAGGAACCAGCCGATAATAAGCCACACCACTCCGCGAGCCGCCAATCCAAAACGGCAAAGAGGTCTGGCCCAGGTCTTTTGCGCTCTCGGTATAGTCATGTAACGTTCGAAGCGCGCACTCCATCCTTTATAAATATGGGCACAGCCCACCCCCATGATCACGGCGCCCGCCGATCCCAGTACCACCCGCCCGAAAGCGGTGGACAGGAAAGCCGGGCCCTGGCTACCGCTGGAGCCACTGCCCCCCATGCTCAATAACAGCTGGGCTGCCCAGACCGCCAGAAAAGTATGCATCACCGCGCTCATCATTAGGCCAGCACGGACCGTGAGCCCTTTTATCGAGGTGCCATGGTGGTCCGCATCCAGGGTGGACTGGGTGAAGCGCCAGACCACGTATCCCATCAACCCCACCACCTGAATCGCCAGTAACACCCGACCGTAAGGCTGGTTCAGTATTTCCATGATGGCACCGCGCGAGCTGGTGGTTCCGCCACCCACGCCCATGGCCGCCAGAAGGGCCAAAAATCCGACGATCAGATAGATCACGCCTCTTGCGGTATAGCCGATACGCGCCAACAGTTGAAACGATGTATTTACGGCTTCGGTATTCATAATCCGCCCTTTTTTGAATCCGGTCGTCCCTTTCGGCACTCGTGACCGCGCCAAAAGCCCACCGGAAGGTGAATTGACAAAGCCTATACCGCAGCTACCTTGATGACGGTTACAACCAGACTCATATCCATATTCAGTCCAAGGGAGCCTCTGAACAATTCCCGTGAGGCTCTGCGGGAGCCAAAACGCTTTGCCGCTAGGCGGACTTCGCAGCGCAATGGCCGTCGCCCTTGTCAAGAAGTCCAACGACGGGGCAGAGCGTTTTGGCCCCGCCCGAAGGGGCTTTCCGAGGAACGGTGCCACTGCGTTGGACTCATTTGAAAGGTCTAGACATTCCGGCATGAGTCCGCCTTGTGGCACCGTCCCTCGGAAAGCCAGAGCCCCACGGGAATTGTTCAGAGGCTCCCTAGCATTGTTCCGACCAGGATCAAGCTTGATTTACCAGCCTGCGGTTTCAGTCACATCCGCGTTTTCGGGCACGTTCATGACGGGCACGTCCGTCCGTTGTTTTTTCATAGTTTCACAGGCTGTACTTGACCCCGGTCCGGTGGTTGAGCGATTCATCATTACCAAAGGAGGTGACCATGCCATTTACTGCGACAGACCCCATAAAAATACTGTTTGCGATCCTGCTCCCGCCCTTGGGAGTATTCTTCGAGGTCGGCTTCAAAGGCCATTTCTGGTTGAATATCCTGCTGACCATACTCGGTTTCATCCCCGGCATCATTCACGCCCTTTACGTCATCTTCAAGCACTAAGGAGCCTTGAAACCCACCCTTTCCCAAGGGAACTTTCCTTGCATCAATAGCCGGAGCCCCTGGTTCCGGCCTTTTTGCGACGCATTTATCAACCTTCGAAGCAAACAGCCAAACCTTGTCTATACTGATTGGTAATAACAACCACACTCACGGATACTTGCATGCCCGTAGCGACCCTGGTGGCCGCCCTGGCTCTGTTGACCGCCACCTTTTATACAGCCATTCCGGCGTTGGATGTCATGCTGGCACTGGCGGCGGCCTGCTGCCTAGGTATTGCGGTCTGGAACGCAAAACATGCCTATTTCTGGCAATTGGTGCTGCTGGCAGCCATACCAGTTATTCCCGTCACTCAGTGGGTGGAAAGCCAACTGGTGGCTCGGGACGTTGGACATCAACAGATCGAGGTGGAAAAAACGCTGACCCGGCTATCCGGCGAGATCAAAGCCCAACTGGTCACTAACCGCAGTCATCTGGATGCGATGGCATTACTGGTTTCCCAGTACGATAATTTCACCCAGGAGGAATATGCAGTCTGGGTGGACCGCTTGGCTTCAAACACACCCTTCTCTTATTTGAACGTCGCTATTACCGATAACTACGTTATCACCCACGTCTATCCCGAAATTGAACAGAATCTGGCGATTCAGGGCTTCGATCTGAGGAATATTCCCGCCCAATACGAAGCCGTGCGCCAGGTAATGGACGAACAAAGAGTCGTGGTCGCTGGCCCCATGCGCGTCCTGCAGGGGGACATGGCACTGGTGTACCGACTGCCGGTCCGCGGCCACCCAACCAAGACCATTACAGGCGTCCTTTCGCTGGACCGGATACTGGCCGCGGCTGCCCTAACCGCCACAGATGATTATCAAATGCGGTTGGCTGTGGAACGTAACGGCGACACCACTGTCCTGCAGTCGAATGAGCAATTAAGCGGTCAGGTGGTCGATTCCCACTTCGAGCTCGACGATATGCTCTGGCATTTGGAAGCCGTACCGGAAGGCGGCTGGCAACAGCCGACCGAAAGCATCTGGATCGCACGTACGGCGGCGCTCATCACCTGGGCGTTTCTTCTGGTGGTCTTCGGCTGGCAATACCGGGCCATGCGTCAACGCGATGTTGAACGAGTCACCCTCAAGGCTCAGGAAAGAGAGTTGCTCGAAGCCCAGCGACTGGGGCGACTTGGCTCCTGGACAAAGGTACCCGGCAGCGAGGAATACGCCATCTCAGCTCCGCTTTCCGAATTGATCGGCACGGAAAAAACGGTTCTCGATCTCGACGACGTCCTCCACTTCATTTACGAGCCGGATCAGGAGTACTACCTGACCCAAACCCAGGCGGTACTCGACCGCAGTGTCCCCTCCACCAAATTCGAACATCGCATTCTGGCTCAGGATCATCTCGTCTGGGTGGAACACATTGTTGCTCTGAATGCCCAGGGCCACCTGAGCGGCATGCTGCGCGACATTACCGACATCAAGAACACCGAAGCCGAGCTGCAAAAACTGGCGTACTACGATTCTTTGACCGGTGCCTCCAACCGTAACTTCTTCGGCAAACAGGTCCAGCAGGGTATTGCCCTGTCCCGTCGCAACGGCAATCACCTGGCGCTGGTCCTGTTCGATTTGGATAACTTCAAGGACATCAATGCCCAGTACGGCCATACCATCGGCGATGAAGTCCTCAAGTTGCTGACCGAACGGCTGAAGCGCTGTATCCGCCGCAGCGACACCGTCGCCCGGTTGTCGGGGGATACTTTCGCCGTCTGCCTGCAGAACCTGAAAGACCCCAGCCACACCATCTTCGTGGCGGACACCATCCTGAAGTCCATTTCTGAAACACTGGAAGTGGACGACCATCGCATCACCGTCACCGGGACTCTCGGTATCGCCACCTGTCCGGAAGACGACCTGGATTACGAAGGGCTGGTGAAAAAAGCCGAGATGGCACTACAGAAAGCCAAAGAAGTGGACCGGGGTTATTACCAGTTCTATTCGGACCAACTCAATCTGGAAAACGACCGGCGTCAGGAAATCCTGCGCCTGCTGCCCAACGCCCTGAATAACGACGAATTCCACTTGGTCTTGCAGCCACGCGTGGCGGCGGCCGACCAGCGCTGGTCCAGCATCGAAGTGTTGATCCGTTGGGAAAGCGGCGCCTTGGGTTTCGTGTCTCCCGGCGAATTCATTCCCATCGCCGAAGGCAGCCATCTGATTGTCGACATCGGTTATTGGGTCATTCGCGAAGCCTTGCGCCAGTTCGCCGCTCATCTGAATGAGTTGGATGCGGAAACAGTGCTCTCCATCAACCTGTCGCCGAAACAGCTGGAGCATAGGGATCTGACGCGATTCGTCTCCGATGAGATTCGCAAATCGGGCATACCGGCTTACCGGGTGGAGTTCGAAATTACCGAGCACTCGCTGACCGAAGAATCCGAAACCACCCTGGCCACCCTGGCGGAACTGTCCAATATGGGCATTCGATTCGCCATGGACGATTTCGGTACCGGTTACTCCAACCTGGGTATGCTGCAGGCCCTGCCTTTGAACGTACTGAAAATTGACCAGCGTTTTGTCCAACGCATTGAGGCGGGTGGGAAAGATTTGGAACTGGTCCGCGCCATTATCAATATGGGCCACACGCTGGGTCTTATTGTCGTAGCCGAAGGGGTGGAAACCGCCGGGCAGGTCAAACTATTGACCGACCTGGGTTGCGACGAGCTCCAGGGTTATCACTTCTATCGCCCCCAGCGTTTGGAAGTGTTGTTGGGGGGAATGCAGCGCGAAGCCACTCATTCCTGATCGATATACACGATACAGCGAACGGGCTCAGGCACTAGGATTTAGCCTGCGGTTTATTCTTCTATGCCACCTCAGTCATGGGCTGGCGATGGCTGAACCAATAGGCCAATGGCATTAACAACGCCAGGCCAACGCAGACAACCGACGTGGCCACCACAGGCAACAACCAGCCTTCCACAACCCAGGGCAGCGCTGCACAACCCAACCAGAACAGCAGCGAGAGCCTTACCGCCCCGGCTTTCTGCTCCAACACCCGGCCGTTTACCCACAAGCCCCCACCGAGCGGCAGAAAATGCGCCAGTGCCTCGGTGAAATTCAGGTCGACGGTAAACAACAAAAACCAGACCGTAAACCCCATCAGCAGACTATGGCTGGCAATCACCGACCACACCAGGGGTAACGCCGGTGGGTTGTCGAACTTCACCTGGGTGTCGGGCAGGCAGCGTGGTAGCGGGTAGTTTTGTTGCACATCCTCCGGCCGCCAGCCGGTGGGCATAAACCATATCTTGAGTTTGTCCTGCCAACGCCTGGCGTGCACGGCATCCTTCCATAGCTGCCAATGCACATGCACATTCGCAAAAAAAGGATTCCAACTGTGCAGGGGTTTGCGGACGCCATAAACGCAAGGCTCCTCTTTCAGCTCAGGCTGATAACTGCCGAACAGTCGGTCCCACAGAATGAACACGCCACCGAAATTACGATCGATGTAAGGATCGTTAATCGCATGATGCACGCGGTGGTTCATCGGTGTGACAAAGATTTTTTCGTACCAACCCAGTTCGCCGATAAAACGGGTGTGCACCCAGTATTGATAAATCAGGTTCAAAGAACCCACGGTGACAATCACCTCAGGAGGGAAACCGATAAACAACATCGGCAAATAAAACACCGAGCCAATAATAAAACCGTTGAACGGCTGGCGCAGCGCGGTGGAAAGATTGAACTCTTCACTCTGGTGATGAACGACATGAATGCCCCAAAGCACATTGATTTTATGCTGGTAGCGATGGCTCCAGTAATAGAAGAAATCGTACAGTACGAAGGCCACCACCCAGAGTACAGGTGTCATCGTCAGCTCGAAATGCGGCAGCAACGTCCAGAGCGTCGCGTAGCCCAGAAATCCGACAAACTTGGTGGCAAAGCCCATCGTCTGGCTGAGAATGCCCGTGCTCAGTGAATTGATGGCATCGTTGGCGCGGTAGTAGCCGGTTTTGCGTTTCCAGTCGATCAGAATTTCGACCAGCAACAAAATAACAAACCCCGGTATCGCGAAGAGAATGAGATTCATCAGTCCGCACTCCACAGTAGCAACGCTTGGACGATCATCCACTGCGCCCCATAGTAGCTCAACATGACCGCCCAATCATGGGCGGGCAAAGGTGCCACAAAAAGGCCGATGGCAATCAAAGAATCCGACAGAATAAAAGTAGCCGCCCCCAGTACACCGGGCCAGAGCGCATGCCGGCTGAATATGGCCGCAAGACCCATCAGGGAAATAGCCGCCAGATAGGCCAGAACCGGGACTTTCATATCCCCCAACCCAGACCAGACCCAGATCAGCACCGCCAAAGCCCAGACTCCCAGGAAAACCGCCCACCCCAGGCGTTCCGGCCGCCATTCGAAACGGCGGCTGAACAAAAAGGCGTAACATAATTGGGCGAGCAAAAAAGCGGCCAGACCACCCAGGAACCAATCCAGCTCCAGCAGGACATCCCCCAGGGAGCCCAACAAGACAGCCACCAACACCAACCGACGCCAGGGGAAAGACCCTTTGGCGATTACAAACACCGCCAATGCCCAAATAGGCGCCGCCTTGGCCAGCCACTCGAAAGGCCAGGGCGACCACAGCATCGCTACCAGATAAACACCGGCCAATACCCAATAAACACTTGTTTGTATCCGACTCATTCAATATTTTCTCGTGGCGCCCAGGTTCGCCGCGCCAGCACCAACGTTAGACAAACCCCGGCGATGACAAAGGCGATGCCCACCCACTGAGTGAGCAAGACCGGCTGGCGCAGCACGATCATCGTCAACAGCGCATTAAAAATAGGGGCCGTCGTCATCATCAGTCCCGCTATGTTGGCATCGCCGACACTGACCGCCCGTATCCAACTGAAATATGAGATCAATGAAGGGAACAGGGCGACATAAACAACGGCCCACAGCACGTCCAGGTCCGGCAGCAAAGCATCACCGGTGACCAATCCGCTCAGCCAAAACGGCACAATCACAATACTGCCGACACCGATCATAAACGTCAGCAGCCCCACTCCATTCACCTCATAGGTGGGCACGGTTTTCAGAACCACCGAATACAACGACCAACTGAGCAACGCCAACAGGAAAATACCGTCGCCAATCAGGCCGGTATCACTGACACTCAGAGCGAAGCGCCCCTTCGTCAGCACCAGATAGGCTCCGAAAACCGCCACACCTGAGGTCAACCATTGCAACCCACTCAAACGACCCTGCCCAAGCCAGCCACTGAGCACGAAGATCATTACCGGCATTAACGCCGACATGGCACCGATATTCACTGGCTGGGTATATTCCAACGCCCAGTACTGCAAGGTGTTGTACAGCGTCACGCTTAACACCGCCAAAGGCAGCAGCCGGGACAAATGGGCCCGGTACCAGGCCCACTGGCGCCGAATGTGCGGTACGCCAAAAGGCGCTATGAACAAAAACGCCAACCACCAACGAAATTGCGAAAGAGTGAAGGCTGGCAGAGAAGCCACAGCAATCTTCCCGACAATGGCATTGGTAGCCCAAAAGAAATTAGCGATGGCGGCAAAACCGGCGGCGATTAATACATTGCGTAACGTCACGGCGACTCTTCTTTTTTATCATTGACCGCAGACAGTCTCGCGATTTTAACGAGGGTGAGCAAGGAAGGAAGGGAGAGGCCCAGACTAATGAATGAGATGCATGAATCGGCAGAGAAAGAAGAGGATTACCACGGGAGCACGGCACACAAAAAAGGCGACCCGAAGGTCGCCTTTTGTAAATGCCCGAGTCGGCGTATTAACGACCCTTGCGGCGCTTGAACTCGCGCAACGTACGCAGTTGGGCTGCGGCACGCGCCAGGTCGGCGGCGACCTGTGCGAATTCCTGCTCGGCCATCTTGTCCGCGATGACTTTTTCGGCGTCGGCCTTGGCTTTTTCAGCCGCGGCGGCGTCAATGTCATCGGCACGCAGGGCGGTGTCGGCCAGAATGGTGACGACGTGCGGCTGAACTTCCAGGAAGCCACCGGACACGTAGAAGACCTCTTCGCTACCATCCTGCAACGTCAGCTTGACCGGAGCCGGATTCAGCCGCGTCAGCAAGGGGGCGTGCTGGGGTTTGATACCCAGTTCGCCCTGCTCGCCTTCGCAGACCACCGTTTCGACCCGACCTGAAAAGATCTGGTCTTCGGCGCTGACGATGTCGCAGTGTAAAGTCATAGCCATTTGCACCTCCGGCGCGGTTTAGGATTTAGCGCGCTGGTTGTAGGCTTCCAACACCTCGTCGATGGACCCCTTCATGTAGAAGTCCTGCTCGGGGATGTGATCGTATTCACCATCAAGGATGCCCTGGAAACCACGGATGGTTTCTTTCAGAGACACATATTTACCCGGAGCACCGGTGAACACCTCGGCAACGTGGAACGGCTGGGACAGGAAACGCTCGATCTTACGGGCGCGGGCCACAACCATTTTGTCGTCGTCGGACAGTTCGTCCATACCCAGAATCGCGATGATGTCTTTCAGCTCTTTATAGCGCTGCAGAACACCCTGAACGCCACGGGCACAATCGTAGTGCTCGTTACCGATGACCAGCGGATCCAACTGACGGGAGGTGGAATCCAGCGGGTCAACCGCGGGGTAAATACCCAGAGCGGCGATGTCACGGCTCAATACCACGGTCGCATCCAAGTGGGCGAAGGTGGTGGCCGGAGACGGGTCGGTCAAGTCATCCGCGGGTACGTATACCGCCTGTACGGAAGTAATGGAGCCTGCCTTGGTGGAGGTAATACGCTCCTGCAGAACACCCATTTCCTCGGCCAGGGTCGGCTGGTAACCCACCGCTGAAGGCATACGGCCCAACAGTGCGGACACCTCGGTACCGGCCAGCGTATAACGGTAGATGTTGTCCACGAAGAACAGAACATCACGGCCTTCGTCACGGAACTTCTCGGCCATGGTCAGACCGGTCAGTGCCACACGCAGACGGTTGCCGGGCGGTTCGTTCATCTGGCCGTAAACCATCGCCACCTTGGACTGGGGCAGGTCGTCCAGTTTGATAACGCCAGCTTCACTCATTTCGTGATAGAAGTCGTTACCTTCCCGGGTCCGCTCACCGACACCGGCGAATACGGACAGACCGGAGTGCTCGGTCGCGATGTTGTTGATCAGCTCCAGCATGTTTACGGTCTTGCCCACACCGGCACCACCGAACAAACCAACCTTACCACCCTTGGCAAACGGGCAGATCAGGTCGATTACCTTGATGCCGGTTTCCAGGATGTCCTGGCTCTGGGACTGCTCCGCGTAGCTCGGGGCATCCTGGTGGATGACCGAGTGCTCTTCGGAACCGATGTCGCCGCGCTCGTCGATGGCTTCGCCGAGTACGTTCATGATACGGCCCAGGGTGGCCTTACCGACCGGCACGGAAATGCCCTTGCCGGTGTTGTCGACCGCCAGACCACGCTTGACGCCTTCGGTGGAGCCCATGGCGATCGCCCGGACAATACCGTCGCCCAGCTGCTGCTGGACTTCGAGGGTCAAGTTCACTTCTTTGACTTTCAGAGCGTCATAGACCTTGGGGACGCTGTCACGCGGGAATTCCACGTCAACAACGGCGCCAATGATCTGGGTGATACGTCCGCTACTCATCTTCTGTATCCTCTCAAAACCGTTTATTGCACCGCAGAGGCGCCACCGACAATCTCAGCGATTTCTTGTGTAATCGCCGCCTGACGCGCCTTGTTGTATACCATGTTGAGACTGTCGATCAGCTCGCCCGCGTTTTCGGTGGCGTTTTTCATCGCCATCATGCGCGAAGCCTGTTCGCAAGCCAGATTTTCCACCACACCCTGATACACCACGGCTTCAACGTAGCGCACCAGCAGGTGGTCCAGCAGAGACTGGGGATCCGGCTCGTACAAATAGTCCCAAGTGTGTCGGCGCGACGTTTCGTCGTCGGCGGCCTTCAGTGGCAATAGCTGCTCAATCCGGGGCTTCTGCACCATGGTGTTCACGAATTCGTTGAACACCACGAACAAGCGGTCGATCTTGCCTTCGTTATAGTCGTCCAGCATGACCTTGACGCCGCCGATCAGGTCGCTCACGGCTGGCTTGTCGCCGAGCTGTGACATGGTGGCTGCGATATCGTAGCCACGCGCCTTGAAGAAACCGGCGCCCTTGCTCCCAATGGTACAGACCTGCACCGTCGCACCCTTCTCTTTCCAGGCGGCAACGTCCTGGCTGACGGACTTGAACAGGTTGAAGTTCAAGCCACCGCACAGACCACGATCGGTGGACACAACAATGTAGCCCACACGTTTGACGTCGCGCTCGCTCAGATAGGGATGGCGATACTCGGGATTGGCGTTCGCCAAATGCCCGATCACCGCCCGGACTTTGTCAGCATAGGGCTTGCTGGCTTCCATCCGGTCTTGAGCTTTACGCTTCTTACTCGCAGCGACCATTTCCATCGCCGAAGTAATCTTCTGCGTATTTTTAATGCTCGATATTTTCGTGCGAATCTCTTTTCCGGCTGCCATAGCAATGCCTCAGTTCAATCGGCCGTCCGAAGACGGCCGGTGAATTACCAGGTCTGCGTCGCCTTGAACTTGTCCAGGGCGTCCTTCAGCGATTTGGCAATGTCGTCATTGTAATTGCCGGTCTCGTTGATCTGTTTCATCAGATCAGCGTGCTCGCTGTTCATGTAGGAGTGCAGAGCCGCTTCGAAGCGACCGACTTCGCTGACTTCCAGCGACTTCAGGTAGCCTTCGTTGGCGGCATAAACCGAGACAGCCATTTCAGCAACCGACAGCGGCGCGTATTGACCTTGCTTCATCAGCTCGGTTACGCGGGCACCGTGGTCCAGCTGGGCCTTGGTGGCTTCGTCCAGGTCGGACGCAAACTGGGAGAACGACGCCAGTTCACGGTACTGAGCCAGAGCGGTACGGATACCACCGGCCAGCTTCTTGATGACCTTGGTCTGAGCGGAACCACCCACACGGGATACCGAGATACCGGCGTTCATCGCCGGACGGATGCCGGAGTTGAACAGGTCGGTTTCCAGGAAGATCTGACCGTCGGTAATGGAGATCACGTTGGTCGGTACGAACGCGGATACGTCACCACCCTGGGTTTCGATGATCGGCAGAGCGGTCAGAGAACCGGTCTTGCCTTTCACTTCACCCTTGGTGAACTGCTCGACGTAGTCGGCGTTGACGCGAGCGGCGCGTTCCAGCAGACGGGAGTGCAGGTAGAAAACGTCACCCGGGAAGGCTTCACGGCCCGGCGGACGACGCAGCAGCAGAGAGATCTGACGATAGGCAACGGCCTGCTTGGACAGGTCGTCGTAAATGATCAGAGCGTCTTCGCCGCGGTCACGGAAATATTCACCCATGGTGCAGCCGGCATAAGGCGCCAGGAACTGCATGGAGGCCGGCTCGGAAGCGGAGGCGGCGATGATGGTGGTGTACTCCATCGCGCCGTGCTCTTCCAGCTTGCGTACCACGTTGGCAATGGTCGACTGCTTCTGACCGATGGCAACATAGAAACACTTAATGCCGGAGCCTTTCTGGGCAATGATGGCGTCAACGGCCAGAGCAGTTTTACCGGTCTGACGGTCGCCAATGATCAACTCACGCTGACCACGACCGATCGGCACCATGGCGTCGACGGCTTTATAACCGGTCTGTACCGGCTGGTCGACCGATTGACGGGCGATTACGCCCGGCGCGACCTTCTCCAGAGGATCGGTCAGGTCGGTTTTGATCGGGCCTTTGCCATCGATCGGGTTACCCAGGGCGTCAACGACGCGACCGAGCAGTTCCGGGCCGATGGGTACTTCCAGAATGCGACCAGTGCACTTACAGCTCTGACCTTCGGCCAGAGTTTTGTAGTCACCCAATACAATCGCACCTACAGAGTCTTGTTCGAGGTTCAGGGCCATGCCGAACAGGCCGCCCTGGAACTCGATCATTTCACCGGACATCACATCGGCCAGACCGTGGATACGCACGATACCGTCGGAAACGCTGACGATGGTGCCTTCGTTCTGGGCCTTGGAGCTGGTATCAAGCTTGCTGATACGCTCCTTGATGATGTCACTGATTTCTGAAGGATTCAGTTGCTGCATTTCGTTTCCCTCATTAGGAATTCATTGCGTCAGCGAGTTTGGCCAGCTTGCCACGGACCGAACCGTCGATGACTGTGTCACCGGCTTTGATCACCACGCCACCAATCAGGGCTTCGTCGACTTCGACGGTCAGGCTGACCTGACGCCCGAGCTTGGTGGTGAGTTTTTCGGCCAGAGTGTTTTGCTGACTGTCGCTCAAGGAAAATGCACTGGTTACCAGAACGTCGGCGCTTTTTTCCTGTTCCGCTTTCAGCGTCTCGAATTGCTCGCTGATTTCGCCGAGCAAAGCCAGGCGGCGGTTTTCGGCCAGAACGTCAACCAGGTTGCTGGTTCCTTCGTTCAGGGCGTCACCCGCCACCTCTTTCAAGGCGCTGGCTTTGGCGCTTGCGGAGAGTTCAGGATTGGCAATCAGGTCTTTTACAACCTGCTGCTGGCTGATAGCGGCCAGAGTCGACAACGCGGTCGACCATGGCTGCAGCTGTTGGCTTTCCAGTGCGGCGTTGAACGCGGCTTTGGCGTAAGGACGGGCCAGCGTACTCAGTTCTGCCATGATCCCCCCTTACAGCTCGGCTGCCAGTTTATCCAACAACTCGCTGTGTTTTTTCGCGTCGACTTCAGAGCCCAGGATTTTCTCGGCACCCGCCAGGGTCAGTTCGGAAATGCGGGCACGCAGCTCTTCACGAGCAGCATTGACCTCTTTCTCGACTTCGGCCTGGGCGGAGGCAACGATGCGTTTGCCTTCCTCGCGAGCGTCCGCTTTCGCGTCGTCGACCATTTGCGCAGCGCGCTTATTGGCCTGCTCGAGGATGGCAGCCGCTTCCTGTTTGGCTTCCTGCAGCTTTTTCGCCGCTTCGTGCTGAGCCAGTTCAAGATCTTTCTCGGCACGGTCGGCAGAATCCAGCCCTTCGGCAATTTTCTTCTGGCGGGACTGCATGGCCTCCATGATCGGAGGCCAGACGAACTTGGCGCAGAACCAGACGAAAATGGCAAAGACGACGATTTGTCCGATAAATGTTGCGTTGAAATTCACGCCTTCACCTCGTGTTGGTTGATTTAATCAAAGTACCTCGAAGGGGCCTTTTGATTAGGCCACCACGAAGATGAGGTACATGGCGATACCAACACCGATAATCGGGATTGCGTCGATCAGGCCGGCTACGATGAAGAATTTGGTTTGCAGCATGGGGCCCAGTTCAGGCTGACGAGCCGTGGATTCCATCAGCTTACCACCCAGCAGACCGATACCGATCGCAGCACCGATTGCACCGAAGCCCATCATGATTGCAGCGGCAATGTATACCAGTTCCATGTCTTTCTCCTAAGTTTTATCAAGTTTTTAAAGTTAAGTTTTGCAAGTTCAAAACATCGGCTGGACCCGGATACGAGCCCTGCCCGAATCAGTGATCTTCGTGTGCCTGGCTCAGGTATACGATGGTCAACACCATGAAGATGAACGCCTGCAGCGGAATCACCATGATGTGGAAAATCGCCCAGGCCATCTGCAATACGCCACCGAAAATGGCCATGAAGATACCGGCACCGAACATCAGCGCGATCAGGATGAAGATCATCTCAGCCGCGTAGAGGTTACCGAAGAGACGCAAGCCAAGAGAGAACGGCTTGGCCAACAGACCGACCAACTCCAGGAAGAGGTTGAACGGTACGAAGATCCAATGGTTGAAAGGTGTGAAGGACAACTCTTTGATAAAGCCAAAGCCTTTCACCTTGAAGGAGTAGTAGATCATCAAAATGAATACGAAGGTCGCGGTACCCAAGGTGATGTTCGGATCGGTCGAGGGAACGATCTTCTGATAGCTGACACCAGCCAGAGACAGCAGGTGGGGGATCAGGTCAACCGGGATGATGTCCATCAGGTTCGATAGGAATACCCAGACGAAAACGGTCAGGGCGATGGGCGCGATCCATTTATTGGAGCGGCCGTGGAAGACGTCCTTCACCTGGTTCTCGGTGAATTCCACCAGGGTTTCAACGAAGTTCTGCAAACCGGTGGGTACTCCGGAAGTGGCTTTTTTACCCACTCGCCAGAATAACAGCAGGAAGAGAGCGCCCAAACCGATGGACCAGATCATGCTGTCCAGGTGGAACGCCCAAAAACCCATCTGTTCCATTTCAACTTCGCAGTGGGCGACCGCCCAATGCGCATGTTCCGCCGTGGAGCCGTCGCACAGTTCCGCACCTTCTTCCAACTTGCCATAGGTCAGGTTGGTCAAATGGTGTTGAATGTACTCGCTCGCGTTAGCGTATCCGCCTTCACTTGCCATAAGTCACTATACCCCTTTTGGCCGTCCCTAAGGACGGTTACTTAACCAGAAACGGTGCCAATGCTGCCGCCAGAGTGTTCAACACCAGTACGGTCAGCAGCATTGCAAAGGCATTCAGGCTGGGGTCGGCTCGCCAAAGCACCACCAGCCCGAGTGCCACAATAATCCATTTGCCAAACAGGCCCTGTGACGTTGCCGTTACAAAGAAGCCTGTCACGCGGGCGCCATAGTGGCGCATACTCCGCCAGGTAAAGTAGCCGTGGCCGATCACGCTCAACAGAGCCGCAGCCAGAACAGCTTTAACGGTTCCTGGGAACCAGAGGCTGGCGACCGCCAGCAAGATCAGCCCCGCGCCAGCCTGGAAAATAACCACCCGCCATACTTTGGGACGGGGTACCGGGCGCGGTTTGGCCGGTGTAAACACTGTGAAGTCCCGGTTTTTATCGTTTGTCATGCCGTACCGTTGTGCGTGTCTCGGCGTTGAATAACCCGCCCTAGTACAGGGTTATTCGGTTGTTTCCGGGGTTCAGTCAAAAAAACTCGGCAGAGTATATTGGGTTAAGCTGGGCGCTTCAACAATGAATCCGACGCCTTTTTTGGGAGACGGGGAACGCTTGGCGGGAGACGCTGAGACGCTTGAGCGTCGTCCCTACTCTACTTCACGTGATTCAGGATGCCGTCCAGCTCGTCCAGGCTGTTGTACTTGATGACCAGTGAGCCTTTACCCTTGGCGCCATGTTTAATGGCGACGCTGGCGCCCAAACGCTGGGAAAGCATGTCCTCCAGATTCTTAATGTTCGCGTCCTGCTTGGCTTCCCGGCCTGTCTTTCCTGCTTTACGGCCTTCGGCGAGGTTACGCACCAGTTGCTCGGTTTGACGCACAGTCATGCCTTTCGCCGCCACCTGGCGGGCGGCATCGATCTGGGCTTCACCCTGCAGCCCCAGCAAAGCGCGTGCATGGCCCATTTCCAGATCACCATGCTCAAGCATGCGACGCACTTCGGCTTCCAGGCTGATCAAACGCAGTAAATTGGTGACGGTGACCCGGCTTTTGCCAACGGCGTCGGCGACGCCGGCCTGGGTGAGTTCGAATTCCTTCTGCAGGCGCTGCAGCGCAAACGCCTCTTCCATCGGGTTCAGATTTTCACGTTGGATATTTTCGATCAACGCCATGGCGATGGCGTCTTCGTCGGCCACGTCCCGCACTACGGCGGGAATACTGTCGAGCCCGGCCATCTGAGAGGCCCGCCAGCGGCGTTCACCGGCGATCAATTCAAAACTTTGCGGCCCGAGCGGACGCACCACAACCGGCTGCATGACGCCCTGGGCGCGGATGGAGGCGGCCAGTTCCTCCAGCGCTTCGGCGGACATGTCGCGGCGCGGCTGATAGGTGCCGCGCTGGATCCATTCCACCGGAAGCTCTCGGAGGGTACCGTCCCGGACTTCCTTCACCGGCTGTTCGGAAATGGCTTCCACTTCCTTGCGGGTGCTGATGAGGGCATCCAACCCACGGCCTAAACCTCGTTTCTTTGCTGCCATTGCGTTAGCGATTCCTATGACTTACCCGGTGATATCGGCCGTATCCGGCGCTTTGATTCCTTCAACACGACGCACCAACTCACCAGCCATGGCGAGATAGGCCATGGCACCCTTGGATGACTTGTCGTATTGCAGCGCCGGCATGCCGTAGCTTGGCGCTTCGGCCAGGCGGACGTTGCGGGGAATAACGGATGAATAGACGGCGTCCCCGAAATGACTCTTGAGCTGGTCGGAAACATCGTTGGTCAGGCTGTTGCGCGGGTCATACATGGTGCGCAGCAGGCCACCGATGGACAACCTCGGGTTCACCACTTTCTGAATGTGGCTGATGGTATCCATCAAGGCCGCCAGCCCCTCCAGCGCGTAGTACTCGCACTGCATCGGTATCAGCACCTGTTCGGCCGCCGCCAGAGCGTTGACCGTCAACATATTCAGCGAGGGCGGGCAGTCGATAAAGATGTAATCGTACTGGTGCTTGATTTCGGCCAGGGCATACTGCAGCCGATGCTCCTTCATTTTGAGGGACATCAGCTCCACTTCGGCGGCGGTCAGGTCACCGTTGGCGGGCAGTAAATCGTAACCGGCCTCAGGCGTTTGCTGAATAGCTTCGGCACAGTGACATTGATGCGTGATGACATCGTACACACTGCGCTCGACTTCATTCTTGTTGATGCCACTGCCCATGGTGGCATTGCCTTGAGGGTCGAGGTCGACCACCAGCACCCTGCGCTTCATCGCCACCAGCGACGCAGGCAGGTTGATGGCCGTCGTGGTCTTGCCGACGCCGCCCTTCTGGTTGGTAATGGCGAATATATGAGTCAATTCCCGTTCCTTATTCGTGCCGAGCGGACAACTCTACCAGATGTCGGGCACCAAGGGTGCCCGGGACCGTTAAAACCTGAACCCGGTCGACCTGGTAGCCAGTCGGCAGAGCATCGATTTCGTCCTGCGGATACTGCCCCTTCATGGCCAGAAAACAGCCTTGAGGCGCCAGCAGGTGGGCTGATTTTGCCACCATATCGGCCAGGGTGGCAAAGGCCCGGGAACTGATTTGGTCGAACGTTCGGCCCGGCCGCCAGCTTTCCAGACGGTTGTGAACGACCTGAACGTTGCCGACACCCAATTCCATTTTCACCTGAGTGAGAAAACGGGTCTTCTTGCCGTTGCTGTCGAGCAGCGTGACCGACTGGTGCGGACGCACCAGTGCCAGAATCATACCCGGCAGTCCTGGGCCGGTGCCGACATCCAGCAGGTCTCCATCACCGACAAAGGGCAGGATGGACAGACTGTCGAGCAGATGGCGGCTGATCATTTCCCCGGGATCGCGCACGGAGGTCAGGTTGTAGGCCTTGTTCCATTTCACCAACAGGCCATGATAGGCCAGCAACCGTTCGATCACGGCCTCATCAAGCACCAGCCCCTGGCGTTTGAGGCCTTCGACCAGTTCATTGCGGTAGGCCTCGGTCATGCGCTGTGTTTCACACTGGTTTGGCCGCTGAGCGACTGCTTCTTCAGGTGAATCAGCAACATCGACACCGCTGCTGGGGTGACACCGGAAATTCGCGACGCCTGCGCCAGGGTTTCCGGGCGGGACTGCTTGAGTTTCTGCTTCACTTCGTTGGAGAGGCCGCCGATGACGTCGTAATCGAAATCCGCGGGCAGCGCCATATTCTCATGGCGGCGCAGGGATTCGATCTCATCCTGCTGACGCTGAATATAACCCTCGTATTTGGCGCTGATTTCGACCTGCTCTTTGACCGCATCGTCCAGCACCTCGTCCGAGGGAGCCACAGCTTCAAGATCAGCATAAACCAGTTGTGGCCGCTTGAGCAGATCGCGCAGGTTGGCCTCTTTAGACAACGGCTGGCTGAGTTTTTCCGCCAATTGCGCCGCCTGATCGGATTTCGGCTGAATCCAGGTCTTGGCCATGCGCTCGGTTTCGCGGGCGATGGCTTCCTGCTTGCTGGAAAACGCCGCCCAACGCTCATCGTCCACCAGGCCCAGCTTGCGGCCCTGCTCGGTCAAACGCGCATCGGCGTTGTCTTCACGCAACAAGAGGCGGTATTCCGCCCGGCTGGTGAACATCCGATAGGGCTCCTGGGTGCCCATGGTGATAAGGTCGTCCACCAACACCCCAAGATAGGCTTCGTCACGACGCGGATACCAGGCCGCCAGCCCTTTGGCGCGCAGCGCGGCGTTCACACCGGCCAGCAGCCCCTGGGCGGCCGCTTCCTCATAACCGGTTGTGCCGTTGATCTGCCCGGCGAAATACAGGTTTTCGACGAAGCGGGTTTCCAGGCTGTGCTTCAAATCGCGCGGGTCGAAATAGTCGTATTCGATGGCATAGCCCGGCCGTGTGATATGGGCGTTCTCGAAGCCTTTGATGGTGCGGATGAACTGCATCTGCACCTCGAATGGCAAACTGGTGGAGATGCCGTTCGGGTAGATCTCATAAGTAGTCAGCCCTTCCGGCTCGACGAATACCTGATGGCTGGTCTTATCCGCAAAGCGCGTGACTTTGTCTTCGATGGACGGGCAGTAGCGCGGGCCGATGCCTTCGATCTCCCCGGCATACATGGGGGATTGGTCCAGATTGGCACGAATGATGTCGTGAGTGTGCTCGGTGGTGTGGGCAATCCAACAGGACACCTGTTCGGGGTGATCCTCGACCGAACCGAGGTAGGACATGACCGGCAGCGGGGCATCGCCCGGCTGCTCGCTGAGCTGAGTGTAATCGATGCTGCGGCCGTCGATGCGGGCCGGAGTCCCGGTTTTCAGGCGGCCGACCCGAAACGGCATCTCACGCAGGCGAACAGACAATGCATTACTCGGCGCATCGCCCATGCGACCACCGGCATAGTTTTTCAGGCCAACGTGGATCTTCCCACCCAGGAAGGTTCCGGCCGTCAGAACGACGGTTTCTGAGAGAATGCGAATGCCGGTCTGCGTCACCACCCCAGCGACACGGTCGCCGTCCATGATCAAATCGTCCGCGCCCTGCTGGAAGAGCTCCAGGTTGGGTTGCGTCTCAACGATATTACGAATGGCCGCACGGTACAGCTGACGATCCGCTTGGGCACGGGTGGCTCGAACGGCCGGGCCTTTGCGAGAGTTCAACACCCGGAACTGGATTCCGGCCAAGTCCGTGGCGCGAGCCATGGCACCGCCCAGCGCATCCACCTCTTTCACCAGATGGCTTTTGCCGATGCCCCCAATAGCGGGATTACAGGACATTACCCCAACGGTATCCGCATTGTGCGTCAACAGCAGCGTCTTCGCCCCGGTTCGGGCCGAAGCCAGGGCGGCCTCCGTACCGGCATGGCCGCCACCTATAACGATGACATCGTAACGCGTTGGAAAATCCACAAGGCACCTCGGGTGTTCTCAGGCTTGGATCGGCCCACCGGGCGGTGGTCAAAAAATCGCCAATCCAGGAAAATGGGGCACGGATTATACGGATTTTGAACGTCGGCTGGAATAGCGAGCTCCGGGAGATCAGAGTGACAGGGCTTGGGAAGAGGAGAACAATTCCGGAAGCATGTGTCGATTTGTAAGCGTTCTTTGAAGTTTTATAAAAAACCACTTACCTATGCCCTGACAGTTTGATATCGGAGTGGCGCAGTCACCGCTTCATCGTATGAGCCACTGACCAGGACTGTCCTTAACGGTTGTCTCTTTTTCACTTCAACCTGCAAAGCAAAGAGGTGTGTCATGAGAAAACGTTGGGAAGACTGGGTAAATTTGGTTTTAGGCGTCTGGTTGTTCTTATCGCCCTGGATTCTTGGTTATGCCGCCATCCAGGTACCGGCGTGGAATGCCTTCATTATGGGGGTCGCCGTGGTGGTGTTTACCTTGTTCGCGCTTTATGTGCCGAAACGGTGGGAGGAATGGATGAACTCGATCATCGGTTTATGGATGGTGATTTCACCCTGGGTACTGGGGTTTTCCGTTCTGACGTTATCCACTTGGAATGCGGTGATCGTAGGGATTGTGTTGCTGGCTATCAGCCTGGAAGCCACTCGCAGCAGTCGCCAATTACCCGCCCATGGTTAACGGCTAAAATCAAAAGAGGCGGTTATGAACCGCCTCTTTTATATTCCACAAGCCGAATCAAGCCCGTTTGCGACGCGCCATCACCAGGCCGACCAAACCAAAACCGAGCAGCCCCAGGGTGGCGGGTTCCGGTACGGCAACCTGGTTGAATGTAAAATCATCCATCACGAACTGAGCACCCGGATCGGTGTAAAGCTTCAGGGAGTCAATCCCCAGGAAGTTGGCATCCAACCACAGCGGGCCAGTGTCACTGATGTCCAACGTCATGGAATAAAGCTGAGCGCCATTATTGGAACCGACCACATGCAGAGTGCTGAAATCGTTCCAGGCAGAAGTGAAGTAGGCGCCATTGAAATCGAAGGTACCGCTGTCCAATGTCGTCAGGGTCGTGGCATCTCCCCAGTTGAAGGCGGTGTACTCACCGGAGACCACACCGGATTGATAGCCGCTGCCAGAATGGTAGTCCTGGTGGATAACACCGAACTGGGACCAGTCCAGGCCGCCGTAGCCATCGCTCAGGCTGACAAAGCTGGGTGTATTGGTGTAGTCATCAAACGTAAGAACGGTCGCCATCGCCGGAGTAAGGCTGAACAGCAAGGTAGTCGCGCACAACAGCTGCTTGAACATAAGACCTCTTCCTTTATGTATGCAAGTAGGTGACAACCAGTTTCAAGCCGAGACTCCACCCTGGTTGAGCTCCTTGCGCAGTAGCAATTTGTGAGCCAAATCACATAATCACTGTGAACAAGCGCACTCCGATACGTTTTAAACTCATCCAAGGGACCGAAGTGTTAATTTTTCCGACACAATAGGGGGCATTTTTCGGAACATACCTCCATTGTTGTAAACACCCCCGACACATGCCGTTCAGTAAATGCTCATGACTCTTTTGGTTCAGTATTAGCCACTACGCGAACTGGAAACGGTTCGGTTTCACTCCCGACATAAAGAGTGCGATGCGGAAACGGAATTTCGATGCCTTCGGCATCAAACGCTTCCTTAACCTCTTCCTGCAGGGTATTGCGCAGCGTCAGGTAGTTCTCCTTCTTGGCCCAGACCGAAAACTGGATGTTCAGCGATGAATCGCCAAAGCCGGTGAAAATGAACAGCGGTTCCGGGTCATCCAGGCAGAGGACATTCCGATTGGCCACCTCCATCAGCACCTCCCGAACCCGGGCAATATTTTCGTGGTAGGCAACCCCCACCAACAGATCAAAGCGGCGGATGGGAAAGCGGGTCAGGTTGGTGACCTGGGATTTGATCAGATTCTCGTTGGGCATGCGGACGAAAAGGTTGTCGAAGGTGCGTAATTTGACCGATAGAAGATCAATGGACAGCACCTCTCCGGTCACGTCACCCACCTTGATCACGTCACCCAACTCGAAGGGCTTCTCCCCGACCAGGAACAGCCCACTGATCAGGTTGGACGCCGATGTCTGAGAGGCGAAGCCAATGGCCACGGACAGCACCCCAGCCGCCCCGAGCAATACACTCAGGCTGAAACCCAACTGGCGCAGCGCCGAGGCCAGGAACAGCCCGAGGATTACCCAATAGATCAGGCGGGTCATCAAGGTCGCGTGGTGCGGACTGATGTGTTTGGGCATGAAGCGACGTACGTTTCGCGACACCAGGCCGCCAACGATGAATCCGGCAATGACCAGTGCCAGGGCTCGCACTATGAAGAGATACTCGCTGTACTGAGACAAACGATCCAAAAATTCCGCCATCGGTGCCCCCTAGTCGGTGAATAAATTGATGAACGCCCGCACGACATTGTGCTTCTGCGCAGGCTGTCGGGCCGGGGCCAACTGGCGGGAGCCTTGCGGTGCTTTACCGATCTTCATCGTGGCCAGGGATTCGGCGCTGTGATGCTCCAGCGTTACGGGTTCGGTCCACAATGTACCGTCGTCCTGACCATAAACCGCCAGAAACGGTAGCGGGATGCTGAGCTTTTCGATCTTCAACGTTTCTTTGGCGTGATTGCGCAGGGTGACCGGTGTTACTGCTCGATAGGGGCGCAGAGGGACATCGGCTTTCTCGTTGCGGGCGCTGGTACGCGCCGCATAACAGAGTTCGCCTTCGCGGGTGTTGGGGCCAAACCAGGTATCCGAAAGAATCACGGTGGGTAATTCCAGCAAGGGTTTTTCCAGTCGATCGCTCTCGATGGAAACACTGACCGGAGAGCTGATGTAAAAGGTCCCCTCCTCTCCCGATGGAATCATGACCGGCTCATTGGTTTTAACCACTGTGGGCCGGTCGGGCAGCCACGGTTTCAGCTACAGTCGATCCGGGGCGGCGGCGAACACATAGCGGTGGGCGGTCAGGTGCTCGGGAAGAAACCAGAGCCGCTCGGAATTGAGCCGATTGTTTTCCTGGGTATCGGGCTGATTCTCCCAGGCTATCTGCCATTCCCGAGCCTGACGCGCCAGATAAATACTCAACGGGCCTATGGCGACATGCCAAAAGTGCCCTTCCTCCAATACTACCGGTCCCCACCAGGGCTTCAGGCTGGTGACCGGATCAATTACGGAGTTTGCCGCCATAATCCTTCCAAAAAACTTGAGACATTGGGCGTTCACTATAGTATTTCGGTTAGGGCGTGCAATATGCCACAGTTTAAAGCCAAGGCCGGCCGGTTAGAAACAACAAGAGGCCAGACGCGACATGTCTTCATTTTACCCCGCTCATTTGATTGCCAGTCTCTGTGCTGTGCTGCTGTTGGCCGGTTGCGCGGGATATCAAAGCCTTGAAGCCGTACCACAGACCACTCAAAGCGTGACCACCGGCACCCAGAGCAATCCGCCTGACCTATCCAACACCGTCGCCCAACAGCTCTGGCAAGTATATCAACGCTATCAGGGAACGCCCTATCGCTATGGCGGCACCACCGCTGCAGGCTTCGATTGCTCGGGGTTTATTCTGACGGCTTATCGCGAGGGGCTTAATCGCACCGACCTGCCCCGCACCACCAGCCAGATGCTGGCGCGGGGAGAGTTCGTTAGGCGCGACCAATTACAGCCGGGGGATCTCGTATTTTTCCGTATCGGTGGTAAAGAACAACATGCGGGCATCTACCTTGGTGGGCATCGCTTTGTGCATTCAGCGTCCTCCGTCGGGGTGACCGAATCGTCTTTGGCGAGCCCTTACTGGCAAAACCGATATTCTCAAGCCAGGCGTTTTCTGTAATCAGCCATCGCCGAGTCCAAATTGCTGCTCATATTCCGCCTTCAAGCGGGGCCAACCAAATTTCATCGCCTCGGCACCGACGATACGGCCAATAGGCTCGCCGGTCAGGAAGCGTTCGAGCACATCGAAGCAGATGTGCCATCCGGCCGCTCCCATCGAGATATAATCCCGGCCGATACCGTGCCAGAGCGTCAGACGGGTGCCGCCGTTCGGCATCGGCTCCAACTGCCAGCGCATGTCGGCATCGCCCCAACTCAATTCCAACAGTGATGGCGGTTCCGCGCGTTTGATCTGGGTGTCCGTCACATGGGGCTGTGGCGTTCCCACTGTCGACAGTTTGGCCGTGCCGACTGTGCCCAGGTTTCGGTCGGAATCGAAAGGGGCCCATTCGCGAAGATGCTCCGGGTCCGTAATGGCCGTCCAGACTTTTGCCGGGGCATGGGCGAGTTCGCGGACCAGTACCAGCGTCCATTGCCCATCGTCCTTTTCGGCGCTGGCACCGAAGGCGGTTTCCGGGGAATAGTATTCACGGCTGCTCATCGTTTTTTTCTCCCGTTTCAGAAGATTTGTCCATTTTGTCCAGGTGACGCTCCAACGCGTCGATCTGCCGGGACCAATAGCGCCGAAAAGGAGCCAGCCAGGCATCCAGCTCCATCAGAGGTTCCGGCTTCAATCGATACAGGCGCCGCTGCGCTTCGATGCGGGATTCCACAAAACCGGCCTCCCGGAGCACCTTGAGATGTTTCGATACCGAAGGTTGAGAGAGCTTCAGTTCCCGTTCGAGCTCACCCACGGAACGCTCGGATGACAATAACAAACTCAGGATAGCCCGCCTGTTGGGCTCCGCGACCACGTCAAATGACGATTCCATAACCAACACTGACCTGTTGTTTCAATCGCACTATCTTACCCCGAAAACCGCTCCCACCGGACGTAGGAGCCGGGTGACTAAGGCTTTAATACAAAGCGGCCATAGAAGATAAACGCCGCGATCACAGCCATGGCCAGGCTGTAAGGCAGAGGGGCGCGATCACCGTAGTAAAGGTAGAACGCACTGGTCAGAACTGAATGAACGGCGACCACGGCCGCTGCGACCGGCGTGATCATAGGCATTCGGGTCAGCGCCGTGGGGAGTATCAAACCAACCCCGGCTACCATTAAGACGGTCCCAAGGGACACCCAAAGCCCATGGGGCAACGAACGCATGGCGGCCACACCACCCTGAAGCTCATTGAGCTTGAACACATGGAAGAATCCCCCGGCGATACAAAGCCAGGCCAAAACGACCTGCAGCACCCACAATAGAATATTCATCGGTTTCTCCTTTTATCGGGTGTTTCGATCAAAGCCATTCGATGATGGCCGGATTTTAAGTACCTCAACCATTATATAACCAATAAAGAATATAACAAGCCAGACATACAGCACCGATGCGAACAACAATTTCTGGGGAAGTAGAGAGAAGAATCGCCCGCCTGAACGGGCGCTATATTAACGCAGGGGCGGGGCGAACAGGATACCGCCCCGGCTCCAAAGCTCGTTCAGACCCCGGTCGAAGCCCAGCTCCGAACCCTGGCCGACATTGCGATAGAACACCTCGCCATAATTACCGACCTGCTTGATGATTTGATAAGCCCAGTCCGACGAAAGCCCCATCGCCCGGCCGGTATCACCATTCACGCCGAGCATGCGCTGGATCACCGGCTTTTCGGATTCGCGCATCAGGTCGACGTTGTCCTGGGTCACACCGTATTCTTCGGCGTTGACCATGGCGTACAGCGTCCATTTGACGATGTTGTACCACTGCATGTCGCCATGCCGAACCGCCGGGCCCAAAGGCTCTTTGGAGATCACCTCGGGCAGAATCACCACGCTGGTGGAATCTTTCAGGCGGGTGCGTTGAGCGTACAACTGGGACAGGTCGGACGAGAGCACGTTGCACCGACCGGCCTGGAAACCTTCCAGCGTCTGGTCCGAGGTGTTAAATGCCACCGGCTGATACTTCATGTTGTGCTCACGGAAGTAGTCGGCCAGATTCAACTCACTGGTGGTGCCTGACTGAATGCAGACCGCCGCGCCATCCAACTGAGTCGCCGAGCTCAACCCGGAGGACCGGGTCACCATAAAGCCCTGACCATCGTAAAAAATGACACCGGCGAAGATCATGCCCAAGGTGGTGTCACGCGCGTGGGTCCAGGTGGTGTTACGGGAGAGCAAGTCCACTTCGCCCGAGCTGAGCGCGCTGAAGCGGTCGCTGGGTGTCAGGGGAGTGTAGCGGACCTTGTCGGCGTCCCCCAACACGGCGGCGGCCACGGCCTTGCAGACGTCCACATCCAAACCGCTCCATCGACCCCGGCTGTCCGGATTGGAAAAGCCGGGAATGCCAGTGGATACACCACAGTCGAGATAGCCCTTGCTGCGGACCTCGCGCAGCGTATCCGCCAGGGCGGACCCTGCCGAAAAAGCCAGAAGCCAAACAACCAGGAAACGGGTAACTAAGCGAGACGTCTGTTGCAGCATGGAAGCATTCACCAACTCAGGATGGAGACCGCCCTTCTAACCAGTAATCCGAGGGCGGACCGTAGCTTAGCACGAACGCCCCCCATCCCGGCCAGAGTAATGGCTCCTACGGAGACAGTCGCCCGGTTATCGCAGGCAGGTCCAATCCGAGATCAGGGCTCGAGACCGGGCTGTCCCAGTTGAGAGACAGATTGTCAGGCCACTGACCTGTGCGCAGGCTGTTGACCAGGGACAGGCCCAAGTCGCCAAACGACAGGGTTGCCCGAGTGGTTGTCACCCGTTTTTCGCGCTCGCCCAGGGAAATGGCATCCAGCGTCATACCGGACAGACGACGCCCACCCGAGGTGATACCCAAGTCCAGCGGACCGGCCGCCAGACCAAAGCGATTGGGGTTATCGATCAGTAAATCCAACCGTACCGTGAGTTCACTGAAACTGATGTTCTCCACCTCCCAATCCGCCAGCTGAACCGTCGGCAATTTGGGAACGGGCACAGTGAAGGCATGACTCCAATCCACCTGACGCGGACCCAACACGGGTACATCCAGAGTCGGATTCAGGCGCAACTCCAATTTGGCCTCTCCCGCCTCATAGGCTTCGCGGGCCCGGCGCAATAACCCTTCAGCCACCAGATTCCAATCGAAACTCAACGTGGTGCTGCCCCGCGCGGCAATACCGGACATCGCCGGTGTATCAAGGTCCAGCCAGGGCTCTCCGTCCAACCAAAGCGCCGCATCGAACCCACTGATCGGCAAGCGGTAGGCATTGGGATTGCTCAGGGTCACGGTGCTGCGCCCGGTCAGGCCCGTCCAGGTAACGCCCGTCAAGCGGGTGGACTCGTGCGCAAAAGAAGGCTGTTGATAGGCGTCCTGCACAGACAGACCGGCACAACTGGTGAGGAGCCAGAGAAAGGGTAATAGCAAAAAGAGATGACGCGGCGCCATAGACAAACCTCGGTTAAGTTAGGGAGCCTCTGAACCATTTCCCGTGAGGCTCAGCAGGTGCCAAACCTTTGCCTGTCGGCGTTCGGCTGTCAAGAAGATCCTGGAGATGATCAGCCCAACCGGCAGGACTACCAAAGCCGTTATCCATCACGAACCCGGTCAAACGACTCGGGTCGTCATGTTCCAGTCGGTCTGATCAATGCTCAGCTCAAGGGAATCCCCACTGTGCAGTTCACCAACGCCTTTCGGCGTACCCGTCAATACCACATCACCCGCTTCCAACCGAAAATCCTTAACAATGGTGCGCAGCAAATCCGGAATGGGCGTCAGCATGCGCTCCACCCGACCCTCCTGCTGCGGCTGCCCGTTTCTGACCAGCCGGTAGACCCAACTTTCCAGCCGTTCCGGCATCTGATTAATCGGCAACCACGGGCCAAGAGGTAACGCCCCATCAAAGGCTTTCGCCCGCTCCCAAGGATGCCCCTGATCCTTCAATTGGTTCTGCAGCGATCTATCCGTCAGATCCAACGCTAGGCTGACTGCGGTTACCGACAACAAGGGATCATCCGCATGATCGGCCGACAACTGCGCGCCAATCAGCAGCGCCAACTCCGTCTCGAAATGCAGACCGGCGCGCGGTAGCACCAACTCCTCCCCCAAATAGGTAAAGGCGGTTTTCGGCTTCATAAACAGCAACGGCTGTTCGGGCACCGCATTGCCCAACTCTTCCGCATGCTCCGCATAGTTCCGACCAACACAGACCGCTTTGCCGACCGGCAGATTGATGGATTCACCAGAGAACCATTGATGTTGATACATGACCGATCCTTGCCGAGATGAGTGAACCCCTACTGTAGCGGATGGATCGGGGGTTTCGAAACCGCTTAAGCGACAGCCTTCGAAGCCACCGCCGTCACCCGAGGTGGCCGGCGCGGCTCCGATGCCCACTTCATCAGCACCAAAGTCAGCAAGATCAACGCGATACCCATCCATTGAACCCAACCCAGACGCTCATTGACCAGAGCAATGCCCAACATGACCGACGTCACCGGGTTCAACAGCATCAACATCGACATCCGGTTCGCCCCCAACCGATTCAACGACCGGACAAACGCCCAATAGGCAAACGCCGTCCCCAGCCCGGTCAACCACAGAAACCCCGGCATACGCTCCCACCCCACCGGCTGAGGAGCCCCCGCCAGCAGCCAAGCCACCGGCACCAGCATCAACCCACCCAACGTCAGTTGCCAGGCCGTCAGCCCCAACACATCCGTCACCGACCAGCGTTGCATCCATAACGAAGACAGCGCAATCAGACAGGTCCCAGTCAACGCCGCTATCACCCCAATCGGATCAAGATCCGCCGAAGGATTAAGCAATAGCATCACACCCATCAACCCAAGCACCGCCAACCCCAGCAAAGGCAAAGACGGACGTTTCTTAAGCCACACCCACTGCACCAATAAAAGTTGCAAAGGCATCGTCGCCCCCAGAGTCCCCGCCACCGACCCCGGCAGGCGATACGCCGCCGTAAACATCAGCGGAAAAAAGAGCGCAATGTTGAACAACCCCAGCAAAACCACCTTTCCCCAAGGCAACGGCGGCGCTTTCCGGTGAAGCATCAACAAAAGAACACCCGCAGGCAACGCCCGCCAAACGGCTACCCACAGCGGCGACAACCCTTCAAGGTACAAAGCAACAACGGCATAGGTACTGCCCCACAACATAGGAACAGTGACAGCAATCAGGTAAGGCATATTCCTTCCTTAAAAGTATCTTTCTGGAAAGCTAGTTTGTTGCATATCTTCCTCCAGCTCAAGTATCTTTCTAGAAAGATAAACTATCGAGGTGTTAGTCCCAGTGAATGACCCGCTGAAACCAGACCACGTCGCCCGAGTTCTGGACCAATGGAAAGCCCAACGCCCAGACCTGGATTGCTCCCCTATGAGCGTGATCGGTCGGCTCGCCCGAGTGCATCGCCTACTCGGCGAAGGCGTGAACAGCCTGTTCAAGGAGTTCGAGTTGAGCCAGGTCGAGTTCGACATCCTCGCCACACTCCGCCGCACCAACACCCCCCTGACCCCGACCGAGCTGTATCAGACCCTGATGCTTTCCTCCGGTGCCATGAGTACCCGGGTCGAAGCATTGGTGCGTCGAGGGCTACTGGAAAGGCTGCCCAGCACAGAGGACCGCCGGAGTAACCAGGTGCAATTGACCGAGGAAGGGTTGGCGTTGATTGATGAAGCCGTTACCGCCCATGTGGCAAATGAAGATAAACTGCTGGAGCCGTTGAGTGGAGAGGATAGAGAGCAGTTGGCGAGGTTATTACAGAAGTGGTTGTTGGGGCATGAGTGAATGGATATCTGGTTCCTAAAAGCACTAAAGGCTAGTACCGGCGGCCGGGGACGTCCCTCCAGGGTGGTCCGCAGCATGGATGCTGCGGTCCAGGCCCCATGGATGGGTTCACGCCGACCCTGGAGGGGCGTCTCCGGCTGCCGGGACGGGTTCAGGCAAGGAGCTCACCCCTTGACTCCCCCAGCCGTCAACCCGCCGACGAGGAACTTCTGAGCAATCAGAAACACGATGGTAATCGGCACACCCGACAGCACCGCCGCCGCCGCGAAATCACCCCACAACTGGTTTTGATCCTGAATGTATTGCTGCGCCCCCACCGCCAGCGTCATCTTATCGAGGTCACTGATAATCACCGACGCCAACGGGAACTCATTCACAAAACCAATGAACGCCAGAATAAACACCACCGCCAGAATCGGCACCGACAACGGCAACAGAATCTTATAAAACGTCTGCCACGGCGTCGCACCATCAATCGCCGCAGACTCCTCCATCGCCGGATCAATCGTGTCGAAATAGCCGATCACCATAAAGATATTCAACGCCAACCCACCCATGTAACCAATGATCAACGCCGAATGGGTATTCAACGACAGGAAATCCACAAAGTTACCAAGCTTGTCGAACAACAGATAGAGCGCCACCAGAAACAGCGTGTTCGGGAACATCTGAACCACCAACAAGGTTTTCAGCAAACCACCCTTACCCCGAAACGGCAAACGACCAAAAGCATAGGCACTGGTCGTGGATAGCAGCAATATTAAAAACCCACTGAGCCCCGCGATCTTGATCGTATTCATCAACCAGCTCAGCACTGGAAACACCGGTTTGGACACGTAGGCTTTGCCATACTGAACCGTCGTGCGGGTAGCGCCTTCCGGCATAGGTGGAATCTCAAGGCGACCACTGACACTGCCGTCCGGGGATATAAAAATAACATCCTCGTCATAGCGTCCGGCCTCTTCGGCGGAATCCAACACAATAGGAACAGCATCCGTTCGGGAAATTGTGTCGCCTACGCTGTTAAGGAAAGAGATATAAAGATAAGACCGTAACGGGAAAAATTCCGCCTCAAACGCCGGTTCGGCATCCAGCGTCCAATGCCCATTCCCATCGAAAGTCACGGTACCGAGGCTGTTGTTAAAACTCACCTGATCCACCCCATCGATGTCTTTCTTCTGCGGGTTCATACCCACATAGGGTTGTTCAAATGCCAGATACCAATGTTCCAACGAAGGGTTGGACGGAATGATGTCATCCACCAACGTATGGCCGGTACGAAACGATACCGACACCAGATACGCCAGAGGATAAATCACCAATGCCAGAAAGATGACCAGCGCGGCGTGGGCGCCGAGTACCCGTGCGGTATGATTCTTGGTTTTTACCATGATGCGCTCCTCAGCTCCGCTTCCGGCCGACTTCGACCTTGGTCACTTTCAAATAGATGTAGGCGATGATTCCCACCATGATGAAAATGAAGGTGGAAATGGTGGACGCCAGAGCGAAATCCTGACTGTCGCCACGGAACGCCAATCGATAGGCATAGTTCACCAACAAATCGGTTTCACCGGCGGGCGGGTTGGACCCGATCATGATCGGTCCGCCTTTGGTGAGCAGTTCGATCAGTACGAAGTTGTTGAAGTTGAATGCGAAGGCAGCGATCAACAACGGCAGCATGGGTTTCAGAATCAACGGCAGGGTAATGCGAAAGAAGTTGTTAAGCATGCCGGAACCTTCGATGCCGGAGGCTTCATACAAATCCTTCGGGATGGACTGCAGCATACCCAGACACAAAATGAACATATAGGGATAACCCAGCCAGCAGTTGACGAATAAAATCATGCCGCGCGTCAGATTGGGGTTTGAATTCCAATCCGGTGCGATGCCGAACAGGCTCTCCAGAATAAAATTGATCTCACCAAAATTCTGGTTGAACAAGGCACGGAAAATCATGATGGAAATAAAGCTGGGCAAGGCGTAAGGCAAAATCAGCAGTACCTGATAAATCGCCCGACCTTTGATCGGCTCCCATTGCACTAATGAGGCCAGAGTCAGCCCTAATACGAAACAGATGATCACGGTGAAGGTCGAAAAAGCCATCGTCCAGGTGAAAATCTGCAGGAAGGGGTCGAACATGCCTCGGTCGGTCAGCACCCGCATGAAGTTGTCGACGCCAATGCCGACGGTAAAGCCCGGGTTGAGGATGGTTCCGTCCTGAGTCAGAAAATACCCAGTTTCGAAATTAGGGCTGATCACGGCGCCGGTCTGTTGGTTAACGAGACTGTCACCTTCACCAGGTTGATATAACGGGTAACTGGGCGCGAATTGGGTGAGGCGTGATTTGAACAGTTCGGTGCCGTCAGGCAATACGAGCCGCACCTGGTCGAGTGCGCCGCGCAGTTTGATGGCGGCGGCGCGTGGGGCCTGGTCCAGTTCGGGGGCGAGGTCGACGGGCTCCATTTGCAGGGTGATTTCTTCTGCGTTGTTGAGCGGGACGGCGGTGTCGCTGATGTACAGTTGGTTGTCGCTACCGGCAGTAATGGCGATGCGGTATTCGCTGCCTTGTTCGTAGAGGGCGAGGTCGTATGAGTCGCCGCCTTCGGCCATGTAGCTTTGGTTGAGGAAGTAGGTTCTGGCCTGGTCGTAGCCGATCAGGTGCAAGTTGGAGTAGTTGGTGAAGCTGATGCCGAGGGTGTACAAAATGGGGAAGACGATGAAGAGCATCATGCCGGCGAGGCCGGGGAATACGTACCGCCAGACGTAGGCGCGTTCGCTGGTGAAGATGAAGGCGAAGGCGGCGGTGAACAGGAGGGTGACCAGTGCGAATATGGGTTCGTTCTGGCTGTACATGACCAGGACGATGTAGAGGAAGAAGAGGGTGATGGCTCCGACGAGGCCGCGCTGAAACCAGCGTTTCCAACCCGATTGGGTGGCGGACTTCGGCACCATGGGGATGGCGTTCGGGTTGGCCATGAGATTACCTCGTTTGAACATTGCCGCTAGTAGCTTAGCTGGCTTTGAGTACGTCAGGGGAGATTGATCAAGCCCTCTGGACGGCTTGGTCAATCGCTCCTCGGCGGCAGTGTGCCCGGTCTGAGTCATTACTGGCTTCCTGGGACGGTGCTTGAACCCGTGCCCGCTATCGGGGGTACTCGATTGGGGTCGCCATGAACCCTTCCATGGGGGCTTAACTTCGGCATCCATGCCTCAGATATCCCCAATCGAGTACCCCCGACATCGGTCACTAGCCATGCGTGGCTATAGGGTGTAACTGAGTCATTAAAAAGGGCTTATCCCGGTTGGCGATAAGCCCTAAAACTTCATGAGACCATTTAAAAACTTACTTAACGATACGGGCTGCCGCGTCGTTCAGTGCGTCTTCAGCGGACTGACGGCCTTGAACAATGGCGGTCAAAGCGGCTTCGGTGTTGCTCCAGAAAGCGGCCATTTCCGGGATGTTCGGCATCGGTTCGGCGTTCTGCCATACCGCGTAGGCGCTGGCCAATGTCGGGTTGCTGGAAGACAGTTTGGTCATGAAGGCCTTGTGAGTGACGGCGCCCAGGGCGCGGTCGCTGTTGACGGTTTCCAGGCCGTCTTCGGTCAGCATGTAGTTTTCGATGAACTCGATGGCGAGGTCCTGGTTGGGGCTGGAGGCGTTAACGGCGGCTGAGAGTACGCCGGTGAAGCCGCGGCCACGTTCGCCGTCCATGGTGGGGTATGGACCGACGACGAAGTCGATACCGGCTTTTTCGTAGTCCGCCCAGGCCCAGGGGCCGTTGATGACGCAGGCGACGTTGCCGGCTTTGAATTCGGAGTCGAATACGCCGTAGTCGACGCCTTCGGGCATGACGCCGGCTTCGATCATGTCGCGGATTTCAGCCATGGCTTCGATGGAGCCGGGGTGGTTGACGCCGGTGTCGTTGGGGTTGTACTGGCCGTTGGTTTCTTTGAAGGCGTAGCCGCCTTTGGCGGTCATGACGCCGTAGTTGAAGTAGGCGTTGTTGTACCAGTAGAGCAGCGGTTTTTTGCCTTGTTCGGCGAGGGCCGGGGCGGCTTTGCGGACGTCTTCCCAGGAGGCGTAGGGTCTGTCTACGATGTCGGTGTTACAGATCTGGGTGGGGCCTTCGACGGCGATGGGGTAGCCGTAGGTTTTGCCGTTGTAGCTGACGGCGCCCCAGAAGTCGTCCAGTTGGCTGCGGATGTTGTCGCTTGGGTTAACCGGTGCGATGAGGCCGGATTTGGCCCAGTCGCCGAAGCGGTCGTGCGCCCAGATGAAGATGTCGGGGCCTTTGCCGATGGCGGCTTCTTTCTGGAATTTTTCGGTGACGGCGTCGGGTGTTTCGACGGTGACGGGTACGCCGAGTTCTTCGGCGAAGCGGTCGCCGATAGCTTGCAGGCCGTTGTAACCTTTGTCGGCGTTGATCCAGACGACGAGTTCTCCTTCTTCCCAGGCGAGGGCCTGGCCGGCGATGCTGACACTGGCGACGGCCAGTGCGGAGACGAGTGCTTTTTTCATCATATCCGTGCTTCCTATGTCTTTTTTATTGTGGCAGGTACAACCTGAAACGCTGCATAAAGTACCGAAGTGGTTGGGTTGGGCCTAGGCGGGTTTTTCAGTCGTTCCCCTAATTCCACCTGCTCCAACCCGTTGCTTTTTTTTTGCCATGCTTAACGCTTGATGGGAGACGGGAGACGCTAATACCCGGCGCTTCGCTCTTGCGTCCTGCATCTTCCGTCCAGCGTCCAGCATTCTCATCAAACACTGAACCTACCCACCAATGCCCGAACTTCCTGACTGATGTCGGCCAATCGCGCGGCGGCCTCCTGGCGGCTGGAGGCGTTGGCGGCGAGGTCGGTGACCTGGCCGCTGATCCGGCTGATGCTGGAGTCGATTTCGTCGGCGACCTGACTCTGCTCGCCGGAGGCCTGGGCGATCTGCTGGTTAAGATCCGTCATTCGGGCAACGAGTTGATTGATACTAGTCAGGGTTTCGGATGCTTGCTGGATGGATTCGACACTGGCTTCACCGCTGGTGCGACTTTGTTCGATGTCGCTGACGGCGGTGGTGGCGCCCTGCTGCAGCCGTTCGATCATTTCATGGATCTGTTGGGTGGATTCCTGGGTGCGTTGGGCGAGGCTGCGCACTTCGTCGGCGACGACGGCGAAGCCACGTCCCTGTTCGCCTGCCCTGGCGGCTTCGATGGCGGCGTTGAGGGCGAGCAGGTTGGTTTGTTCGGAGATGCCGCGAATCACGTCGAGGATGCTGCCGATGCTTTGGGTTTCTTCGGCCAGACGGGCAACGCCCTGGGCGGTTTTGGCGATGCGGTCGTTCAGGGCTTCGATGCCGCTGACGCTGCGCTGCATTTCGGCGAGGCCGCGATCGGCGGTGGTGGCGGCCTCGCCTGCAAGGCCTGCGGCTTGGTCGGTGGTGGCTTTGATATGGGCGGCGGAGGTGGACATTTCGTTGGTGGCGGTGGCGACCTGTTCGGTTTCATGCTGCTGGGATTGAACCCCGGCGGTGAAGTCTTCGCTGCCGGATTTGGCCTGCTGGGCGACTTGATACACGGCGTCGGCACTGTCGTTCAATTGGGTGACCATGGTTTGGAATTTGGCCAGCATGGAATCAAAGGCTTGACCGATCTGGCCCAATTCATCGCCGCGCCTATAGTGGACCCGTTCGGTCAGGTCGTTACCGGCTTCGACTTTCTGGATTTTTCCGGAGACAAAGCGAATGGGCCCTAATAACCCGCGCAGAAACAGCAAGCCCATTAAACTGCTGACGATTACGGCGAACACCGCCACCCCGATGGCGAAACGCTGAGTACCGGCGACGGCGGCGGCGATGGCCGTCCCCCCTTCCGCTACGGCCTGCCCTTCGGAGGCGACGCCGTCGGCGGCGGTGGCGACTTCATCCAACGAGGCGGCTTGGGCGGTGGTGTATTGGTCCCTTAACCGGCCCAGCAGTTCCTCCAGGGCGACGGCTTCTTCGCGAACGCCGTCGCCCATGGATTTACCCATGCTGACGGAGTTGGTTTCGAAGAAGGTGAACATCCGTTCGGCGTAGGTGCTGAACATTTCGGTGTGTTCGCGTATTTCCTTGTAGACGGCCTGGTTGGCCGGGTCGGTCTTTTCCAGCTCGGCGATGAGAGCCAGGAAGCCTTGTTGCGCTTCCCGTCCGGCTTCGATGGAGTCGATCAGCAGTGTGAGGGCGCCTTGGAAATACCAATACTGCATTTCACCGACCCGGTTGAGGGCTTGATTGACCAGCCGAACCCGTTCGACCAATTCGGCCTGGGCTTGAATGAGGCTTTGTTGGGATTCGGCGAGTTGCAGTTGCCGGTCGATGAGGTCGGCCTGTTGCTCCACACGGCCGTTAATACCACCAATCTGGCGGATGACGACGGTGTTGGCGACGACGACGAGCAGTGCGAAGGCGGCCAATAAGGCGATGGTGCGGGTTTTGATGCTGAAACCGCGACGCGCAGCCGTCGGTTGGGTGTGAGAGCGTGCCATTTAACCCCCTGGAGATGGCATTCGAGTCCATCTATGTCGGTTGTTTTTACAGATTCTTAAGAGGACTCAAGTGTAAATGACCCAAAATGGGGCAAGAGATAGAGAGGGTTTGACTTAGCGTGGGGGTCGAGTTTTAAGGCGGAGGTTATCGCTCTCCGAAGTCGACTCCGGCGGCTTCGAGGCGGGCGCGGAGCCGGGCCTGGACGGTGTCTTCACGGTCGGCGATGCCGGTGAGTATCCAGAGGGTGCCGGTGGGGCTGGTGCGGGTGCGGACGACGCGCAGTTCTTCGTCCAGCCAGGTGAGGATAACTTGGCGGGCGATGTTGAGATCTTCGCCTTGGAGTTGGCTGTACCAGCTTTGCAGCCATTCGAGGGTGAGTGTTTGCTGGATTTCGGTACGGCCTCTTTCGATGCGGTCCTGGGTGGGGAGGTCGCTTTCGGGGACTGAGGTGAGGCGGGTGAGGTGGAAGCCTTCGAGGCTGTGGGTGCAGATGAATTCGGGGGCTGGGGTGCGGGTGCTGTCGGGGAAGGTGCAGCGGGTGAGTTCGGGTTCCAGTCCGCCGGTGACGCAGCCGGTGAGGGTGGCGGCGGTCAGTATGATGATGAGTCGGCGGCTGGTGGTGAACATGAACGGCTATCCCTGTATCAATGACTTTTACCCGGAGGTAAGGGGATTATGGCAGTTCTGCGCCTTAATGGAAGGTTCGTGCCAGTGGGGGATGGTGGCTGTGGTCCGTGGCAACTGCCGGGGTGCACTCTTCCGGGGATCGCTGTGAACCCATATATGGTCCCCTCCCCGTTTGCAAGGCCGCGGTTCTCAAAG
>CBFGUW010000023.1:0-78784 GCA_965652395.1 uncultured Saccharospirillum sp.
AACCGGCGTACGCGGAGTTGCAGTCCGCTGCATGACCACTCTGCCATCCAGCCTTTAAAAAAATCTGCATTTGCAGATTGGAGCGGGAAACGAGAGGCGACTGGCCGGCATTCCGGTCGTGACCCCAAGGATCCTGCTGCTTAGTTTTCACTAAGTTTGGAGCGGGAAACGAGAGGCGACTGGCCGGCACTCCGGTCGTGACCCCAAGGATACAGCTCCTCAGCTTTCATTAAAGTTTGGAGCGGGAAACGAGATTCGAACTCGCGACCCCAACCTTGGCAAGGTTGTGCTCTACCACTGAGCTATTCCCGCATCAAAGTATTACATTCGACCCAATTGGGTCGCGAGAACTCGCGAGGCTACGCGCCCCGCCCCAACCTCGGACAAGGTTGTGCTCTACCACTGAGCTATTCCCGCACTACTGCTAAATCGCCATTCAGGCAGCACCCGAACAACGAGGGCGAATTCTAAGGGCTTAGTTTGGGGGCGTCAATAATTTTCCTTTTATTTTAAGCACTTAGGATTCTTGGGTCGCGTTTGATCGCAACTCCGGCCAAGCGGCGCGCAGGTAGACGATCATTGACCATAACGTAAGCACCGCAGATACCTGAAGCGCCAACAGCCCTATCGTATGTAACCAGGTATCGCCCATCGGGTTCTGGCTAAGCAGGATCACGATGGCTGTCATTTGTAGCGTGGTCTTCACCTTGCCGAGCATGTTAACCGCTACGCTGGCGCGTTTTCCCAGTTCCGCCATCCATTCCCGCAGCGCCGAAATCACGATTTCCCGCCCGATAATGACGACAGCCGGGAGAGTCATCCAGAGGTCCGCGTGGCTTTCGACCAGCACCACCAAAGCAGCCGCAACGATAAGTTTGTCTGCAACAGGGTCAAGAAACGCGCCAAAGGGCGTACTCTGACCCAGTTTCCGGGCGAGATACCCATCAAACCAATCGGTAATCGCCGCTGCGAGAAAAATCCCTGAAGCGGCCCACAGAGCCCAGGTTTGAGGAACATAATAGACTCCGACACACACCGGAATCATGATGATTCTGAGCAGAGTTAGGATGTTTGGAATATTCATAACGGTCCTTTAGCTGGGGAACCTCTTTGAGCACCTACCGCGAAGCCTGGCGGAGACCGCTCAACGAAGCTCCCTTGGGGCCGGGGATTATAGCCGGTTTAAGGAGCCTCTGAACAATTCCCGTGTGGCTCTGCGGGAGCCAAAACGCTTTGCCACTAGACGGACTTCGCAGCGCAATGGCTGGTCATTGTCAAGAAGTCCAACGACGGGGCAGAGCGTTTTGGCCCCGCCCTTCGGGGCTTTCCGAGGAACGGTACTACTGCGTTGGACTCATTTGAAAGGTCTAGACATTCCTGCATGAGTCCGCCTTGTGGCACCGTCCCTCGGAAAAGCCAGAGCCACACGGGAATTGTTCAGAGGCTCCTTAAAACCAAATTTGGGATGGCCGAACAAGGATTTCAGTTTTGAAGGGTACTGTAAAGCGGCCTAAATCACCGGCTGTGGAGGTGTTCATAAATCTCCCTTGCCAACCCTTTGGAGATGCCTTTAACGCGGGCGATCTCTTCGATGCTGGCCGATTTGACCCCTTGAGCGCTGCCGAAATGGCGGATCAAGGCCTTACGACGGGTGGCGCCGACTTTTGGAATCTCATCCAGGATGGAACCGATACGCGCTTTTCCCCGCCTTGCTCGATGGCTTGTAATGGCAAAACGGTGTGCCTCGTCGCGAATATGCTGAATAAGATGAAGCGCCGGGGCGTGGTTCGGTAGCTGGATGACCTGATCGGGTGTTTCAAAGAACAGAGTTTCCATGCCCGGTTTCCGGGTCTCCCCTTTTGCCACTCCCAGCAGTGGGATGGCGACGCCCAATTCGTTCATGACCTCCCGGGCCATTTTCATCTGGCCTTTGCCGCCATCGACAATCAAGAGGTCGGGCAATTTGGCATCTTCTTTTTGCAAGCGGCTGTAGCGACGCTCAATCGCCTGGGACATAGCGGCGTAATCGTCCCCTGCGGCAACCCCTTCTATATTGAACTTGCGGTACATGGATTTGTTCGGACCGTTTTGGTCAAACACCACGCAACTGGCTGTGGTGGCCTCCCCGCTACTGTGAGAAATATCGAAACATTCAACTCGCTCCGGCAGGCTGTCCATTTCCAAGACCTGTTGCAGCGCCTCGAAGCGCTGCACAATCTGCTGCCGATGGCTGATCCGGTGCTGCAACTGCTCTCGAGCATTGGTTTGGGCAAGCTCAAGCCAACGGGCGTTCCTGCCCCGTACGGATGACTGCAGAGCCACCTTGCGACCGAAACGTTCCTGTAGTGCTTTTTCCAGCCAGCTTTTTTCAGAGACGGGAACATTCAGCAACACGCTTTGCGGACAATCCTCATGGGCGCGACCCAAATAATATTGAGCTAGGAAGCTCATCATGATCTGTTCGGGCTCATCTTCTATGCCGGGTTTCGGGTAAAAACTCTGGCTGCCCAGCAACCGACCCTGCCGGATCATCAGGTAATGAACACAAACACCGGTTTCACCTGCCTCCAATGCGAAGACATCGACATCGCCTTTATCGCCGGAGACATACTGCTGTTCCTGAACTTTACGTAAGTACAGTAATTGATCGCGCACTTCGGCGGCATTTTCGAAATCCAGCTCTTTGACGGACCGATCCATCTCGGCCTCAAGCGTTTCGAGCAATGTCTGATTTTTACCCTGGAGAAATGCTCGGGTCTTTTCCAGATCCGCCCGGTATTCCTCTTCGGAAACAAACCCTACACAGGGGGCTTTACAACGCTTGATCTGATACTGAAGACAGGGCCGTTGCCGGTTTTGAAAAACACTGTCTTCACATTGCCGAACCTTGAATGCCTTTTGCAGGAGGGCCAGGCTTTCACGCACCGCGCTGGCACTGGGATAAGGGCCGAAATACTCGGACTTACTGCGCCTCGACCCGCGGTGCAAATAAAGACCCGGCCAATCGCCGTCGACGGTAAGCTTGATGTAGGGGTAAGACTTATCATCGAGCAGCAGGATGTTGTATGGCGGGCGATGCTCCTTGATCAGCGTCTGTTCAAGCAGCAGTGCTTCGGTCTCGCTGTGAGTGACAGTGGTTTCGATGTGATGAATGCGATTGACCAGGGCGACGGTTTTGTTGGTCAACCCTCGGCTGCGAAAATAGCTGGACACCCGATTCTTAAGGTTCTTTGCCTTTCCCACATAAAGCAAAGTGCCATCGGCATCGTACATGCGATAGACGCCCGGACGGATGGTCAGATGTTTGAGGTAGGCCTTGTGGTCAAAGGCGGTGATTGCTTCGGTCATGCCCGGAAGTATACCAACTTCCGGGCACGGGAATAATCGCCTTACACCATTTCCTGGGGTTCGAGCAGACCGTGACGAATCGCCAGGTGGGTCAACTCGACATCGCTTGAAATCGACAGTTTGTCGAATATTCGATAGCGATAGGTATTGACTGTTTTCGGGCTGAGACAGAGCTTGTCGGAAATCTCCTGCACTTTCTTGCAGGAACAGATCATGGTGGCAATCTGCATCTCCCGGTCGGACAGCTCAGAGAACGGCGAGCCGCCCTCTCCCACACTTTGCAGTGCCAACTTCTGCGCCACATTGGGAGCCAGGTATTTTTGCCCGGCCGTAACTGTTCGCACGGCCAATACCATTTCCTCGCCCGAGGCCCCCTTGGTTAAATAACCCGCCGCTCCGGCCTGCAACAGCCGCGATGGGAAAGGGTCGTCCCCGCAGGCTGTGACTGCGATGACTTTGATATCGGGGTAGAGCCGGTGGATTTTCCGGGTGGCTTCGATACCACCGATACCCGGCATCCGGACATCCATCAGAATGACATCCGGTTCTTTGTCCTTCGCCAGTTTAATGGCCTCTTCGCCACTGGCGGCTTCAGCGATGACTTCGATCCCTTTTGCATCATCGAGCAGGCGAACCAGGCCCATCCGGACCAGGTCATGGTCGTCAACTACGATAACTTGGATCACTTTCGCTCCTCACCTGTTTACCACTCGCTAATGATACGTGCCCGGGGGGTGGCTTGAAAGCCTCAAGCAAAGATTTCGTCAAGGCTTTCAAACCGTTCGTCCTATTTACAGATGAGATTCCGCATAGGCCGCCAGTCGGCTGCGCGCCACTCCTTTCAGGGTAATGGCTCCGCCGTGCTGAAACCCTTTGAACCGCTCACTCATGTAGGTTAACCCTGAACTGGTGGCTCCCAGATAGGGCGTATCGATCTGGGCCAGGTTACCGAGGCACACCACCTTGGTCCCCTGCCCGGCACGGGTGATGATGGTTTTTATTTGATGCGGGGTCAGGTTCTGAGCCTCGTCCACGATCATGAAGCTTTGCTGGAAGCTTCGCCCCCGAACAAAGTTCAAACTCTTGAACTGCAGCGGCACCTTGGCGCCGACAAAGTGCTGGCTACTGCTGGGGTCGAAATCCTCCGCGTGCAGGGCTTCCAGGTTGTCGGTAAAAGCGCCCAGCCAGGGCTGCATTTTCTCGGCTTCGGTTCCCGGAAGGAAACCAATGTCTTCATCCAGACCTCGGGTGCTGCGCGTGGCGATGATGCGCTTGTAAGTCTTGGTCTCCATGGTCTGCTCCAATGCGCAGGCCAACGCAAGGATGGTCTTACCACTTCCTGCGGCACCGTTCAGGGCCACCAGGTCCACCTCGGGATCGAATAAAAGATACATGGACATAGCCTGGTACAGGTCCCTGGGGCTCAACCCCCAGGCTTTTTGCCGCATCAGACTGCCCGTATTCATCAACTCGATCGCGACATGTTCTCCATCATCTTTATAGATGCGCCCGACAAACTCTTTCTCATCATAGAAAAACTGGTTAACGAAAAAAGCCGCGCCAAGCACTTCCTCCAACACGTCCCGCTTCACCACATGGTAGCGCTCGCCATTCATGGTCTGAGGTGCTATGGCGTCCAACTGTTCCCAAAAGCTCCCTTCCAGCGCATGGTAGCCGGTTGTCAGGCTGTCGATATCGGAAATCAGTTGGTCGTTATGGTAGTCCTCGGATTCAAGGCCACTGCCGCGCGCCTTGAGCCTCATGTTAATGTCTTTGGTCACCAATATGACGCGGTAATCCGGTCGTTGCTGCTGCAGGGCCAAAAGATCATTGATGATACGGTTATCGTTGCTGTGGGCCGGCAGTTTGACCGGCGATTCGGTGATGGGCATTAATATCGTCAGAGTCCCCTGGATCTGCCCGGTGGAGACTCTGCGAATACCGACACCTTTCATGATGTCGGTCGGTGTGGCCGGGCCAAGAACCCCGTCGATGGTGCGTACAGCCTGGCGCGCATCGGCCGCCACCGAAGCATGGCCGATTTTCAGTTTATCAAGCTCCTCCAATACCACCATGGGTATCAGAACCTGATGCTCCTCAAAGTTAAAAACGGCGTTGGGGTCGTGAATGAGAACGTTGGTATCCAGTACATAGATCTTGCGATCAGAGTTTTCCAGAGCGGATGCGTGCATAGCGTCTCCTGATCTCGACAACCGAACCGGGCGAAAGCCCGATCTCCTCGCAGGCAGGCGGATACAGCCCATGCCTGCGCCATGTCTCCAGTCGGTTTACCACTCGACCGGGTGTATTCAGCGCTTTGAAGACTATTACCAGCGCATGTAGGTGGGTTGTTTTGGGTAAATCCTCCTTTGTTGTTCATTCATAGCATAGGCTACTGTGACTCAGGTTTCCCGTCGAAAGTGCTTCTAACCGTTCATTTTCTCACTGGTGGACGGTATGAACTTGGTTAACCGTCGAATTCATGCTCTTCCGCCGCCAGGGCCAGCCCAACGCAGCCAGGCCCTACATTCAGACCACCGGTCAGCCCCATGACGCAACTGAGCACCCTCACCCCCTCCTCTTTTGCAACCCGTTCCAGTTCCTGAAAGGACTCGTACTCCATTAATTCATTAAGGTTACCTGCGATACTGATTACGACATAAGGCGTCAACAGGCCCGCCTGGATACGTCTTATGGCATATTGAAACAGCCGGTCAACCGAGGCGCGAAAGCCCCTTCCCTTAGCCACCGGGAAGGTATCGTCGCCTCGGCCGCACAGAATCGGGACAATATCCAGCGACTTGGCCACCAGAGCGCTGATCATGCCAATGCTGTCGTCACCTTTTTTTCGCGCTCGTTCGCGGATGTAGTACACATCCGGGGGAACAATATAGGCAAAGAGTTTTTGCCGCATCGAATCCGACAGCCTGATGATCTCGTTTTTGGACTTCCCCATTCGGATCATGTCGCTGGTAAAGGCGGCCAATAACCCCTGGCCACAAAACAGACTGCCCGTATTCATGACCCGGATACCAAAGCCGCCTTCACGCCCGGCCTGCTCCCGGATCTCACGATAGGAACTCAGGATGGCATGAGACGCACGAGTGGCATTGTCGTAAATCGGGCTGCGCTTGCGGCTGACGGTCTGCACCAGGGCAAAGTCGTAATGAGCCACGATTCGCTCTAGAAACAACGTTTCGATCTGTTCGGCGGTATAGGGCAGAGACTCAGCATTATGGTCGCGTCCCAGCAAGCCCTTGGCATAGAAATCCGTTAAGGTTTGCGCATTCTTATTGTCCGTGAAGGTCTCATCGTCTATGCGAATCGAAATTGGCAGCACTTGAATAGCGCGTTCATCAATGAAAGGGCGAGGCAGGTCGCAGGCCGCATCGATGACGAGTACGGTGCTCATGGTGGCTCCTGTTTATTGTTGTTTTGAAAACAAGTTGATGGTGACGTCATGCGAATTTGGAAGCAATAAAATCGCGAAGCCTAAGCTCTTTTCGGTGTTTAACGCGGCAGTAGCCCGAGCATTACAGAGCTTTCGTCATAAAAGCCCTATTCACCGGGCGAAATTTTTCAACGAATCGCTAGAATAGCCGCCTGCTTTACTGTGGAATCAACTGTTGTGAAACGCTTGGAACTGCCTTATTTCCCCTCGGCCCTGCCGTATTTTCAATACCTGGCTCATGAACCGGGTGCGATCTGGTTTCATTCCGGCAGCCCTCTGCGCCCGGGACACCGCTGGGAATGGTGTGCCGCCTGGCCAACAGAGCGTTATCGCTATCAGGGTGAGAATCGAGTCATGTTGGTCACCGACCAAACAAATCGGACGCTTTCCTGTAACGATTTTTTCCGCTTTCTCGCAGACCGAAGCCGACCGGGGTTGGGGCTCGACATCCCCTTTTCCACTGGGCTGGCAGGGCATTTGAATTACGAACTGGGGTACGAGTTGCATGGGCTGACAGGCCGCCATCCGACCACCACCGATCTGGCATCGGTGGACCGATACGATTGGAGTCTGGTCATTGATCATGAAGAACATCGCTGCTGGCTTTTGATTCACCCCGACTGCCCTCCGCAGATACGAGACAAAGCGCTGTCACTGGCGACTCGAACAGCGAATGATCCGGCACAGCCCGAGCCAGTGACCCTTCGGTGGCAGTCACTCATGCCTGAAACCACTTACCTTGATCGTTTTAACCGCATCCAGGAATACATCCTTGCGGGCGACATTTATCAGGCTAATCTCACCCGCCCCTGGCAAGCGGAGATCCCCGAAGGTGTATCCGACTGGACTCTTTATCGCCACTTGATCGGGAGCGTTCCGGCGCCCTATTCGGTGTTTCACCGGGCAATGGACCACAGCCTGCTCAGCGTGTCGCCCGAACGGTTCATCAGTATCGATCAGAAACGCATGACCACCCAACCAATCAAGGGTACACGGCCGCGTGGCCGTACGGAAAGCGAGGACCTCGAACTGGCGAAGGAACTGGCCGCCAGCGAGAAAGACCGGGCGGAAAACCTGATGATCGTCGATCTGCTGCGCAACGATCTGTCGCGAAATGCTGAGATTGGCAGTGTGAAGGTACCGGATCTCTTCAAGCTGGAAAGTTACAGCAATGTCCATCATTTGGTCAGCACCATCACGGCACAACTGAAAGAGACGGCCGGTCCGTTGGATGCCCTGAGAGATGCCTTTCCCGGCGGCTCAATCACCGGAGCCCCCAAGCGGCGGGCTATGGAAGTGATAGATGAGCTTGAGATCGCCGCCCGCGGAAGCTACTGCGGCACCGCATTCTGGCTGGGAGACGACGGCTGTTTCGATAGCAACATTTTAATCCGCTCCCTGATCCGCCAGGGCAATCACCTGACCTGTTCGGGTGGCGGGGGTATTGTGGCGGACAGCCAAGGCCAGGAGGAATATCAGGAGAGTGCCACCAAGGTGCGGCAGTTGCTGTCCGCGCTGGGTCGCATAGAAGAATAAAGAGGAACTGACACCTGACCGTTATGGCCAGGCATCAGCGTGATTGAGGCCAATCAGAGGCTCAAACTGCGATTGCTCGCCTTCACGAATTCCTGCTTGAGATTGTCAAAGCCGACAACAGCGGGAAACTGGGGGAACTCCGCAATAACGTTGTCCGGAGCATTGAATAAGATGCCTGCATCGGCTTCGCCCAGCATGGTGGTGTCGTTATAGGAATCGCCCGCTGCAATACAACGGTAGTTCAGGCTGTGAAACGCCTGAATGGACTTCCGTTTCGGATCGGCTTGTCGCAGGTGATAATCCGTCACCTTACCTGTGTCATCCACTTCCAGCTTGTGACACAGCAAGGTGGGATACCCCAGTTGGCGCATCAAGGGTTGGGCAAATTCGTAAAAGGTGTCGGACAGAATCACCACCTGGAAACGCTCCCGCAGCCAATCAATAAACTCGCGGGCACCGGGCAAGGGCGCCAGTTCAGCGATGACCGCCTGGATTTCATTCAACCCAAGCCCGTGCTGATCCAATATTCGCAGCCGCTGCTTCATCAGAACATCATAGTCGGGGATGTCCCGTGTGGTGGCTTTCAACTCCTCGATGCCGGTTTTCTCGGCAAAGGCGATCCATATTTCGGGGATCAGCACCCCTTCCAGGTCCAGACAGGCTAATTCCACGGTTTGCTTCCTATCTCAAAGTTCGTTTTTAACAGGTCCAGGCGGCCCCGAATTGGCGGAGCGCACGAACGCAATACAAGTCGACAGCGTACATTAGAGAGGTGCCTGTCGGATGACAATGGCGTTTTCCGAATCGCTGTATTGCTAGTCTATTGAATTGATCAAAATTTGTTCCACGGTCAAGTTTCCACGTGGAACATTCATATGTTCCACGTTATTCGCTTTGGTTATGTAATAACAATATGATATGCGGTTATTTTTAGCCTGGGCGCCAGAGTGCTAGGCTTAGGCTTCTCCTTCGACAGACCGTGCCAAGATGAACCTGACAGAATTAAATTTGGAACTCTCGGGTAAATCCCCCCGGGAAATCATGAAAACCGCCCTTGCCAACCATGAACGCGTCGCCGTCTCTTTCAGTGGCGCCGAAGACGTCGTGCTGGTCGACATTCTCAGCAAACTGACCGATAAGCCGAAGGTATTCACCCTCGACACCGGCCGACTGCACCCAGAGACCTATCGTTTTATCGAAAAAGTAAGAGAGCATTACAACCTTGAGATTGAACTGTTCTCACCCCAGGCAGACGCCGTTCAGGGGTTGGTCCGGGAGAAAGGGCTGTTCAGCTTTTACCGTGACGGCCATGAAGAATGCTGTGGTATTCGGAAAATTGAGCCATTGCGACGCGCGTTGAGTGGCCTGGATGCCTGGGTGACCGGCCAGAGAAAAGACCAGAGCCCCAGCACTCGCTCAGAAGTACCCCATGTTCAGCAGGACTCCGCCTTCAAAGGTCGCGGCGAAACATTGATCAAATACAACCCGCTGGCCAACTGGAGCTCCAAGGAAGTGTGGGACTATATCCGCATGATGGAAATTCCGTACAACGAGCTTCACGAAAAAGGGTTTGTCAGCATTGGCTGTGAACCCTGCACCCGCCCGGTCCTCCCCGGACAGCACGAACGCGAGGGGCGTTGGTGGTGGGAAGAAGCCACTCAGAAAGAGTGCGGGCTGCATGTGGGTAACGTGAAAGACGCCTAAGTACCTGAACTTGGGAGGGAGACCCTCCCAAGTAATGCTGCGGATCGTTTAGGTTTTCAGCTGCTCAGTAGGTAGGCAGGGGAATGTTCTGAAATAACTCTTCAAGCTCATGTCTGTTCGTGGTCTGCATGGCCTGGTCAACCAGCTCACGGGTTAAATGAGGCGCGAAGCGCTCAATGAAGCGATACATGAACCCTCGGATAAAAGTCCCCTTCCGAATGCCGATCTTGGTTACGCTGGCTTCGAACAGATGACTGGCGTCCAGGCTTACCAAGTCACGGTCCTGCTCAGGGTCCACCGCCATGTGGGCAAGAATACCCACTCCCAGACCCAGCCGAACATAAGTCTTGATGACGTCTGCATCAGCCGCCGTGAACACCACCTTGGGTGTAAGGCCTCTGTTCATGAAGGCATCGTCCAATTTGGACCGGCCGGTAAACCCGAAGACATAGGTCACAATAGGAAAGGCAGCCACATCCTCAAGCGAGAGCTGGGACTTTTGCGCCAGAGGGTGATCTTTCGGCACGACGATCGAACGGTTCCACCGGTAGCAGGGCATCATGACGAGGTCGGCGAAATGCTCCATCCCCTCGGTGGCAATCGCCAGATCCACCGTGCCATCGGCGGCCATCTCGGCGATTTGGACCGGTGTCCCCTGGTGCATATGGAGAGAGACTTCGGGAAAATCGTGAATGAAGCCATCGATAACCGTAGGCAGCGCATAACGTGCCTGAGTGTGGGTCGTGGCCAGGCTCAGACTGCCCTGCCTATCGTTACTGTATTCCTGGGCGATTTGTTTTATAGAGTCGACTTTGCGAAGAATCTCGCCAGCGACTTTCAATACCGCCTCACCGGCGGGCGTAATGCGGGTAAGGTGTTTACCCGAACGAGCAAAAATTTCCACCCCGAGTTCATCTTCCAGCAACCGAATCTGCTTACTGATCCCTGGTTGTGACGTGTAGAGCACCTGTGCGGTGGCCGAAACGTTCAAATCGTGGTGGGCGACTTCCCAAATGTATTTCAGTTGCTGCAGCTTCATGACATCCCCGTAGTACTTGTGCCGGTGCGTCCGTTGTTTTTCTGATTATCGACCTAGCCAGGCCTCTCCAGCGCCGTACATAACTCGAACACCACTCTAACCAAGCCATGCAGACACTCAAACCATTTTCTATCAGGTTATATAAATATGATCAATTATTCTTTTTCAGCATAGTTAATAACCGATAGATTTAGCAACACAGCTACTCTATGACTTTTTAAATTCTATGGAAATCCTTTTCTACAGCCTATCGGGAGCGGTCGTGGGGCTCATCGTTGGCATCACTGGCGTCGGCGGTGGCGCTCTGATGACTCCGCTCCTGCTGCTGTTCGGGTTTCCACCTCACGTCGCCATCGGCACCGACCTGTGGTATGCGGCAATCACCAAAAGTGGCGGTATGTGGGCTCACCACCGTAAGCAACACGTTCGGTGGGACATTGTGCTTACCTTGGCTGGTGGCAGCCTCCCCGCCAGTGCGATCACGGGTCTAATCCTGCACTTTTTCTTCAGGCATCCTGAACAATACGCCTCCATATTGCAGACCGCCCTTGGCGCCATGCTGATGATGACGGCCATGGTTCTGATTTTCCGAAAGCGTCTGTTCCAAAACCGCAAACCTCGCAGTCATGCTCAACCGAGTAAAGTTGCGCTCTGGACCATTGGCGCCGTGTTGGGCGTATTGGTTACCCTGAGCTCGGTTGGTGCTGGCGCAATCGGTACGGCCGTCTTGATGGTACTGTTCCCCACCCTGCTGCCCAAAGAAGTGGTAGGTACAGATATCGCTCATGCCGTTCCCCTGACGTTCACAGCGGGAATCGTTCATCTATTCCTGGGCAATGTGGACTTCGCGCTGTTGCTAGCACTTATTGCCGGGTCACTGCCGGCCATTTATGTCGGCACTCAGCTCTCCGCACGTCTACCAACCCGGATAATGCATCCGCTGTTGGCGACGGCATTGCTTCTACTCGGCTTTAAATACGCGATTTTCTGAGGCGCCTGGACGAATCAACCCCAGAAAAAACCACCCAAGCCGTGAATGCGGAACTCCAAAATAACCCGATCCACCGCAGAAACGTCACACCGCGCATAGACATCGTTTCTGCTGTCTTTGACTTGTAAGTCCAGAAAGATGGTGTGGACTTTATAGGCTTCACTATATCTGGAGGACCTGTTGTCGAACGAGGCACGCATCAATTCCGGCCCGACTTCGCGTGCAACCCGCTGTCGACACATCTCCTGAGCCAATTGGACACCCACCTGTATCTGATCACCCGAGACTGAAGGCTTACCGGATATCCGATCCCAGATCGTTCGTCGATAATCCCCTTTTGTAGCAGCCATTTCTTCAACGGCGATCACCATCACCAGGCCCAGTCCGAGAATCAATACCAATCCCACTATCAGCCCTACCAAGGGGCGCCGCTTTGTATCTTTTCCTGTCACCTTGTAACCTTTTCTTTACGACTTGTCTTTTTTTCTTTACTTAATTATCATGCCAGGGACCAAGTGAATGACACACAGAGAGTTCCCGACCTGCCATGCAAGAATTAACCAACCTGAACGTCGAAAGTCAGGAAATCCTGATCACTCCGGACGCCCTTAAAAGCGATATTCCCGTTACGGAAGATGCCTCGGAAGTCATTAACGCCGGGCGTGAAGCAATACGCAACATTCTGGACCGTAAAGATCATCGACTGATAGTAGTGATTGGTCCCTGCTCTATCCATGATCCCAAGATGGCGATCGACTATGCCAAGCGCTTAAAGGCGCTGAACGACCAGGTAGGCGACACCCTGTTGCTGGTCATGCGGGTGTATTTCGAAAAACCCCGCACAACGACTGGCTGGAAAGGCCTGATCAATGATCCGCACCTGAACGACTCCTTCAAGATAGAAGAAGGATTGCACATTGGTCGCCAACTGCTGCTGGACATCGCCGAAATGGGCCTGCCCACCGCTACCGAAGCCCTGGACCCGATTTCCCCTCAGTACCTTCAGGATTTGATCAGTTGGTCCGCCATTGGTGCGCGTACCACCGAAAGCCAGACTCACCGTGAAATGGCCAGCGGTCTGTCATCGGCGGTCGGTTTTAAAAACGGTACCGACGGTAGCTTGGATGTCGCCATCAATGCATTGAAATCCGTCTCGTCCCCCCATCGTTTTCTGGGCATCAACCAGGAAGGTCAGGTTGCCATTATCCACACCAAAGGCAACCGCTATGGTCACGTTGTCCTGAGAGGCGGCAACGGAAAGCCGAACTACGATTCGGTAAGCGTCGCCATGTGTGAAGATGCCTTACGTAAAGCCGGTGTGCCCGCCAACATCATGGTGGACTGCTCCCATGCGAACTCCAACAAAGACCACAAGCTCCAACCTTTGGTCGCGGATAACGTCACCAACCAGATCCTGGAAGGCAACCAATCCATCATCGGTTTAATGATCGAGAGCAATCTGGAAGAAGGCAATCAACCCATTCCTGAGAGCCTGAGTGACCTCAAACCGGGAGTGTCCATCACCGATGCCTGTATCGGCTGGAAGACCACCGAGCAGTTGCTGCGCTCCATGAGCGACAAGCTGAAGGACGTATTGCCCAAGCGAGTACTCTAATGTCTCAGCAGTAATGTTCTTGCAGGCCAGACTCGTCTGGCCTGCGAATTCACGGGTAAATATCGATTGGGTAAATCCCCCCCGGCCTGATACTATGCCGCCAAAGGACAATAGCCAGCCGCCATGATATTTTCGTTCTTCCTCATCTTTGCCGGTGCAGCCGCGCTGGCTACGCTTGCGCTCTATTTTCGTCAACCTCTGTTAATTGCCTACATCATCTTGGGTATGGCCGTAGGCCCCTTTGGCACTCACTGGGTGGAAAACACTCATCTGCTAACCGAAGTGGCTGAAATTGGCATTATTTTCCTATTGTTTCTGCTCGGCCTGGACATGCAGCCGAAAAGCCTGATAGCCACCCTGAAAAAAAGCTCACTCGTGGCCATTGCCAGTTCCGTGCTTTTTGCCGCCATGGGGTTTCTGCTCATGGTAAACCTCGGCTATCCAATGCGGGAGGCCGTCATTATCGGCCTGTGCCTGATGTTCTCCAGCACCATAATTGGCATTAAACTTCTGCCTACTACTGTGTTGCACCACAAACACTCGGGTGAACTCATGGTAGGCATACTGCTGGTGCAGGATTTCATAGCCATTCTGGTCTTGTTGGTTTTGGGTAGCATGGCCTCGGGCTTAAACGCGATCAGCCTGATTCAACCATTAATTGCTCTCCCGCTTCTGGCCGGTCTGGCCTGGGGAGCGGTTCGCTATTTGATCCTGCCGTTGTTGATGCGCTTCGACCGCTTTCAGGAATATATCTTTCTGCTGGCATTGGGTTGGTGTCTTGGCGTCGGCGAAGCAGCGGAAGTAATGGGTCTTTCTTATGAGATTGGCGCGTTTATCGCGGGCATCACTCTGGCGAGCAGCCCGATATCTCAATTTATCGCGTTAAACCTTAAGCCCCTGAGGGATTTTTTTCTTATCCTGTTTTTCTTCACGCTCGGGGCGCGCCTGAACCTGAATCTCCTGAATGAAATATGGGTTTCAGCCCTATTACTGGCGGTGATCATTTTGGTAGCCAAACCCATCCTGTTCCGCTTTCTGCTGCACCGCCTGAGCGAAACCAATCATCTGGCCTGGGATGTCGGCTTCAGACTCGGGCAAATCAGCGAGTTCTCCTTGTTGATCGCCTTTATCGCGCTGGAATCGAATTTAATCTCCGAGCGTGCTTCAGTTCTGCTGCAAACAACGGCGATTTTGACCTTTGCGGTATCCAGTTACATCATCGTACTGAATTTCCAAAACCCCATTGCCATCAAAGACGAGTTGCGTCGCGACTGAGCGACGCCTTGTCGTGTCTATGGGTTCGAGAAGCCCAGGTATCAGGAAGCAGCCGAGCCCAGTCGAACTCCAGCCCGGTGGCTGTGTATACGCGATCGGGTTCCACCGCAAGCCGATGCAACCAGCCCGGGGAGGTATCGGCCGTGAATGCCCAACGAAGCGACGAAAGGTAAGACTGCAGCACCGGTTTAACGGGGTTGCCGGTCAGCTCCACCCAATTGCCAAGCCAGCCCTCTTTAGACAACAGTTCGATGAACAGCTGGCGCGGTTCCGGCTCTTCACCTTCTGTTTTCAACCAGCGGCGATTGATATATCCGAACCGCTTGAGCAGCTTGGTGCCGGGCATCCAGTAGCGGCGACTGGGAGGCAGCATGGTCGGGTCGATGAAAACACCCTCCGGCATCGCCATGCCGCCCGCGACGGCAAGACTCACCATTTCGCAACCAGCACCCCGGGCAACCAGCGCCGGATGATCACCGGTACATTCTTCGATAAAGTCGACCACGGCTGGCAGGTCGAAAGCTGCCATCTGTTTCAGGGTGTTCAATTGAGGCTTGTGATTGCGGGACGAAAGGCCATGCCCCCGCCAGTCCATCAGCCAGACATCACAGCCCTCGCGCACCAATCGCCCGGCCACCCCACCAAAGCCATAGTCAAGCCATTGCCAGTGGTTATGAAAAGCCGAGTGGATCAACAGTATGGGGCGTGACTGGCGGCAACGCTCTGTATGCAGACGCACCAGCGCAATCTCCACTGTTTTGTCGAGACTGTTGTTGGGCTTCAGCGAATAGACATCTTCATAGATGCCATCCTTGTACTCCGCGCTCAGCAGCGCTACCGGAAAAAGCTCACTACTACTTTTCAAATCAAACCATCCGATCCTTTACAGCAGCCACAGCCTGTATATAATCACAGCTACTGTATAAAAAAACAGGCCGACATTATGTTGAAACTGACCGCCCGTCAACAGCAAGTGCTGGATATCGTCAAGGAACACCTCAACGCCACCGGCTACCCGCCCACGCGGGCAGAAATTGCCCAGCGTCTTGGTTTTCGCTCTCCCAATGCAGCGGAAGAACACCTAAAGGCTCTGGCCCGCAAAGGCGCCATTGAAATAATTGCTGGCGCCTCTCGCGGCATTCGCCTACCGGAGTCCGAAACCGAAACCGGCCTCCCCGTAGTTGGGCGAGTTGCTGCCGGTTCCCCTATTCTTGCCCAGGAACAGATCGAGGAGTTCATTGAACTTCCCCCGGCCCTGTTCAGCCCCAAGGCCGATTTTTTACTCCAGGTGCAGGGCTTGAGTATGAAGGACATCGGCATCCTGGAAGATGACCTGATCGCCGTGCACCGCACGGACCAGGTCCGTAATGGTGACATCGTTGTAGCTCGTGTCGGCGATGACGTTACCGTCAAACGCTACGAGAAAAGTGGCAGTAAAGTCACACTCTACCCGGAAAACGAAGATTTCGAACCCATCGTTGTGGATCTCACACAGGATGAGTTTGCCATCGAAGGGCTCTATGTCGGCGTTATACGCCGATCGCTTCACTAAGCTTTAAACTCTGCACTCAAAGAAACGGTCGGTTGGTTCACCACCAAGCCGACCTTTTCCAATTTTGTTATTCCCCGACCTTTTGCCGCCACAAGGGCTCGCCACCGCAGGCTTTCTCGATGACAGCCAGCATAGCCTCGTGTGCGGCCTTTTCTTCAGCCGTAGGCATCACTTTCATCAACGGCTCGCTGGACTCCAGTACGTGGCTCGCATCAAAACTAACCTGTTCTGTCTGGGTGTCCTCTTCTTCATCGAGGATGAGGGCTGTCTGCCCGCCCGTCATCATCAGATACACTTCTGCGAGGATCTCGGAGTCGAGCAATGCACCGTGTAGGGTGCGGTGTGAGTTATCAATGCCGTAGCGCTTACAGAGCGCATCCAATGATGCCTTGGCGCCAGGGTGTTTTTCCCGGGCCAGCTGGAGCGTATCCAGAACCGTGCAAACGTCTCTCAGCTTCCCGAACTGAGAGTGACCTTCCTGTCGAAGCCGCTCGAACTCCATCTCCAAGAAGCCCATGTCGAACGCGGCATTGTGAATGACCAGCTCGGCACCCTTGGCATATTCCCAAAACTCCAGAGCGATATCCCGGAATTTCGGGGAATCTTTCACTTTTTCATTGTCAATTCCATGAACTGCAACCACTTCATCGGGAATGTCGCGTTCCGGGTTGATGTAGTAATGAAAATGACGACCTGTCAGCTTGCGGTTCACCAACTCCACACAGCCGACCTCAACAATCCGGTCACCCTTATTGGGGCTTAAACCCGTGGTTTCGGTATCCAGTACAATTTGTCTCATGCGCGTTGCTTGCTCCGTTGCATGTCGTCAATACCCTCGTTCGCCAGCGCATCCGCCCTTTCGTTGCCCGGGTGTCCGGCATGACCTTTCACCCAATGCCAATGCACTTCGTGTTTCTGCATCTGCTCATCCAGCTCTTGCCACAGGTCGCGGTTTTTCACTTCTTTCTTGCCTGCAGTCTTCCAACCGTTCTTCTTCCAATTGTGAATCCATTCGGTAATGCCCTTCCGAACATACTGGGAGTCGGTGTAGAGATCCACCCTGCATGCGCGGGTCAGAGCTTCGAGCCCACGAATGGCGGCAAGCAGCTCCATACGGTTGTTGGTCGTCAGCTTTTCACCGCCCCGGAGGGTTTTTTCATGCTGGCCATATTTCAAATAAACTCCCCAGCCGCCTGGGCCGGGGTTACCCCGACATGCGCCGTCGGTATAGAGGGTTACACCCTTAGTTGTCATGTTCATTCCTAATGCTTCGGCTGGCGAGACCGGATTCAAGAATCGGCCGTGCACGCCAGCGGGACCGACTGTTAATGCGGCCAACCACCTGTTTACAGCCCACCATCAGGTACACGGCTCCGGTGGCAGGCAGAACCACGCGCTGAAGGCGCCCAATGCCGCCCAAGCGAGTCATCCAGTTCGGTCGATTAAAAGGGGGGGAAAACACATGCTTTTCATGGCGCTCGATTTCGAAATCGAGCAACTGCATCCAATCCGCCACCCGGCCACTGCGAATAAACCGGGAATGCCACAAGCCCGATTTTTGGCTGCTCAACAAAGCTCTCACGCCCCAGGTGCTGAAAGGATTGAAACCCACGATCACCAACAGCCCCCCAGGTTTGAGTACCTGTGCGGCTTCGCGCAATGCCTGGTAGGGGTTCTCACAGTGATCCAGTGTATGGTGCATCAATAGAGCATCGATGCTTTCCGGCTCAAAAGGCAAGGCTTCGGCGTCGGCCAATACCAAAGGACAGGGAGCCCGGTTATCCAACTGGCTCACCAGAGTGCCGCACCCGAATAGGCGTTTTTCAAACAATGGCTCATGCAGCCCTGTATCGAGCTGCAACAGGTGCGACCCGAACCGGCCGGAAAGAGCCCTCGACACCAATTGGCGTTCGATATGAATCAGCCGCTGCCCCATCGGCGTGCGGTACCAGCGCGACAGCGCTTCTTCCTGCACCCGGACATCTTTGGGGCCGGAACCGATGAGATGCTTTACCTGCTGACCGATACGATTACGCAAAATACCCTCTTTTGGGCCACGATTTCCCGGGAATTGACGCAATTTCTTGAATCAAGTCTCTTCGGGTTGCTTGCGGCACCCACCTCTACCAACATAGAATTATCCCCCAACTTGATTCTGGCTTCAAAACCCGACAACGACTATTACATGCTTTCAATTCGACTGATCCTACCGTTGGTATTTACGGGCCTTATTACCAGCGGTTGCAGTACAGTGCCCACCTTGAGCGCCCTGAGCAAGGGATCCAAGAAAGAATCCTCGACGGACGTGTCCGATTCGGGTTCCAACGAAGCGCTCCAAATTCACCCGGACGGCAGTGGCCTGGACTCTCTGGAAGTCGGCCTGGCGACAGAAGCCGCCCCCGCCGATCCCAACCAGAGACCTGTCTTCGACCCGCTTCTGGCCACCCTGACCAACACGCCCGACCTGTTTGACTCCAATCCCGATCTCAGCCGTGAGAACCAAAGAGCACGGGAAGTTTTTGACCCTTACGCTCACTATCCGGAAGACCTGTACCAGACCCTGCGCAGGGGCTTTCAATTTGACGTCAGCCTCGAAAACCCTCGCATCATGACCCAGCTGCGCTGGTATGCAAGCCATCAAAGCTATATCGACCGGGTGAGCGAGCGCGCAGGTCGCTACATGCATCACATCGTCGCCGAACTTGAGGCGCGTGATATGCCGATGGATCTGGCTCTGCTTCCCATAGTGGAGAGCGCCTTCGACCCTTTCGCGTACTCTCACGGGAGCGCGGCGGGTATGTGGCAGTTCATCCCCTCCACCGGGCGCATGTATGGCCTGAAACAGGACTGGTGGTATGACGGCCGCCGTGATGTCGTTGATTCAACCCGCGCCGCCCTTGAGTACCTGGATCAGTTGAACAAGATGTTCGACGGTGACTGGCTGTTGGCGCTGGCCGCTTACAACTCCGGCCCAGGCACCGTCCTGAAGGCTGTGCGGCGCAATGAGGCGGCCGGAAAGCCGACGGACTTCTGGAACCTGGATCTTCCCAGGGAAACCGAAGCTTATGTCCCTAAGATGTTCGCTTTGGCCAAGCTCATCCATTCCCCGGAAAAATACGGCATAGAACTGCCGGAGCTTTCGACGGAGCCCTATTTCGCCGTTGTTGAAACCGGGGGCCAAATCGATCTGGCGCAAGCCGCCAATCTGGCCGACATGGACTTGAGCGACCTTTACCTGCTGAATCCGGGCTACAACCAATGGGCCACCAACCCGCAAGGACCACACCGTTTGCTGGTTTACGCGGATCGGGCGGAAGCCTTTCAGCAACGCCTGGCCGAACTCCCTCCGGATGCCCGCATGGCCTGGCAACGCTACATCATCGAACCGGGTGATTCGCTATTGACCATTGCGCGGGAATTCAACGTCACCGTCGACACCATTCGCCAAGCCAACGACCTCAGCGGGAACCTGATTCGCGCCGGGGACGCCTTGATGATTCCGACAGCGTCCGCGCAAAGCGCAGAATACAGTCTGAGTGCGGGTCAGCGACTGGCGCGTCGGCAGAACACCCCGGCCGGTGGCGATAAAACCCGGGTGGATTACGTGGTCCAGTCAGGCGATACCTTTTGGGATATTTCGCGCGAATACGATGTCAGCGTGCAGAGCCTGGCCCGCTGGAACAACATGGCCCCCAGGGACGTTCTGCGCCCAGGGCAAACCCTGGCCGTCTGGATCGAGCAGGACAACACCAGTGTTATTCGCAACAGCCGTGACGTGGTCAGAAAAGTCGGTTACGTGGTACGGGAAGGCGATTCGCTCTATCGCATTGCCAACAAGTTCAATGTTCGCATTGCGGATATCGAGCGCTGGAATCAGATCGATCAGAAATATCTGCAGCCCGGGCAACGCCTCACCCTTTACGTGGACGTCACCCGCATTCAGTAATAGTGTTCTGGAGGGCCGCCGCTGTATCGGCGAGCCCTCCTCTTCTTTGCCAATTAGGGAAGAACCCGCCGGGTTAAGCGGTCCAACCCGCCTTCCATCACCGCGGAGGCAGCCGTTTTCAAGCGGACATTCAACTTCTTCTTCGGCTTCCACTTCACTCCCACGACGTCTCTCTCCTTCACCAGACTCGCCAAGTAGCCGTCGCTTGTGTCTATCCGATCAATCAATGCCAATTCAAGTGCATCTTCTGCCAGCCAGAAATCACCTTCCGTCACCCGCTCCAACTCCAGCTGCGGCCGGTAGCGCCCTACCAACCCTTTGAAACGACTGTGGATGGCCTTCAGGTCGTCCAGGAACTTCTCACGGCCCTCTTCCGTTTTCTCCCCCATCAAAGTGAGAGGGGCCTTGTATTTACCGGCCGTCAACACCTCGACATCAACATCGTGTCGTTTCAACAATTGGTGGATATTAGGCACCTGAGCCAACACCCCGATTGAGCCCACTATGGAGAAAGGCGCCGCAATGATTTGCTGGGCGACACAGGCCATCATATAGCCGCCACTCGCCGCAACCTTATCGACACACACAGTCAACTTAAGGCCGGCGTCCCGCAACCGGACCAACTGAGAAGCAGCCAGTCCATAGCCGGTGACCGAGCCCCCCGGGCTCTCAAGCACTAGCACCACTTCTTCGTCTTTCTCAGCGACCTGAAGAATGGCGCTGATCTCCCTCCGGAGGGAATTGACCTGAGAAGCCTGTACATCGCCGTTGAACGACAACACCCAGGTTCTGGGCTTTTCTCCGGCTTTTTCCGCCTTACGTTCCAACTTCTGAGACTTCTGGTAAGCTTTTAAAGCTTTCTTCTCAAGAACTGAGTGCCGTATAACATCCGCCTGCTGGCGCAGGTGGTCATTCAGTTTTTTCACCACCAGACGCCCGCCGTTTGACTCACTTCCACCCCGTGAAGCGCGGGCAATGGCAGCCACCAATATCAGCAACACAATCAAAAAAGTGACGGCTTTCAACACAAACAGGAAATAATCAGACCACAAAATGGCACTCCTCCAATTTAAACTCACGTTTCAAACATTCGTTTGATTTTAAAACAAGGCACTCCTACAATGCCTTGGAATTCAGAATCTTTACCAGGGTCGTCAAGACCGTTTGCCAGGAGAGCCAGATGACTTCAGTCGCCGAGCAATTTGCCAATATCGAATCCCAATTCAATCCAGATGCCGCCGCGGGTATGGACGTAATCTTCCAATTCGCCATCGAAGACGCCGATACCTACCATTTGATCGTAAAAGACAGCACCTGCAAGCTGGAGCACGGCGAGCATGGCGATCCTTCTGTGACTCTGATCATGGACAGCGACACCTTAAAAGAAATCGCCTCCGGCGATTTGAATGGCATGCAGGCTTTTATGGCCGGTCGGCTCCGTACCGAAGGGGACATGATGCTGGCAACCCGCTTGTCAGATCTTTTCTCACTCTGAGAACCATCCCTCTACCGCATCCCTGGCCGGGCTGTTGACCGGCCGGGCGATCAATCCCCGAGCTGTCAGCCTTACTTCAAACACCCCTTCATCGACCATGGGCATATAAGCCGCACTACCGAAACGGGCATCAACCCAGGGAAGTTGGGGTGTTAAGCGGTTAATACCCAGCAAACCCTCTTCTTCGAGCGCATAGACAGACCGGGACTCTCCCCTCTCCTGTCGTAAATCCTGGTATCGACCGGCCAAACGCTCCAACCGGTACAGCGGCTCCATTCCCAACATCGACAACGGACCCTGCCACGTCAGCACTCGGGCGTCGACCTGCCATTGGTCACCTTGAAGCTCGTAAGTGCGACTGTCCACGCTACCTGGAACAGAAAGTTCCACCTCAAAACGCTGGGGAGTCAATTGGTGAAACGATAGGGTGGCAACGACACTTTCCTGGGTCAGAGCCCGATAAGCGGCAAGGTCAAAGAGGAGGAAGCCGGTAATCACCACCAAGGTGAGGCTTCCGAGGCCTACCAGCCCGCGGGCAAATCCACCCAACCAGCCACGACGGAACAGCAGGCGGTAGGTTACCGCCAGCAAGACAATGCTGACAGCAATACAGATGAGATAGAGAGGCCATAGCGTCATAGCGGGAGCATCCCAGCGTCCAGTCAGACAGACAGAGACGCCAGGCTGTGCTTGGCCAGTTTCAGGATGTCTTCATTGGCTGTGTCGTTCAGCAAACCTTCCAGGAAAAACTCCAGGCTTGAGAGCGCATCCGCGAAGGCTTCCAACTGCTGAGACTCGACCATGGTTCCGGACTCACTCAGGTCACGCTCGATAAACCGAATCGCTCGCTCAATCAGATCCGCCGCAACGGTGCTGTTCAGAAAGACAAGCGCTCCTTTAACTCCCCGAAGTGTAGGCACCACATTGGCTAAATGCAGTTTATCGCCTTGTGAGTCCATGTAGGCCGTAATCGCTCGTTTCGCAAGCGCCAGACCGGCCTCCGCCTCGTCGATCAGCACAACACGGGCTTCATGCAGCTGCGCCAGAGCCGCTTTGTTTTCGCCATTGCCTTCCAGTTGACGCTGCCCCTGCAATACGCGCGATAAGGCGCTTTCGGCATAGAGTACGGCATCGGCGATTTTCAAAAGTTGATCATCGCTCGGGGCAGCGTTGTCGGCCCATTCCGCGATCACCGCCGCCTGCTGTTTCAGTACATTGGCAGGGCTCTGCAACCCCAACATGACGTAGACGTCGGCTACTTTTGCCACTTTTTCCTGCAAAGAGCGGGCAGAAAACCCACCATCGCGGCGAGCAGCCTGATCGACGATATCTTTTATGGCGGCGATATCCTCTTTCAGTGCCTCGGAAACACTCGACAAGACGCCCCGACCGGGGCTGAACAGTATCTGGCGCTGCTCTTCCAAGGTTTCTTCGGTATAGCTCAGCTCTGGCAGACGATAAAACTTGGCCACTTGCCGCGCTCTTAAGCTTTCGGACCGGTTCAGCGCCAGCAAAAAGAGAAATTCTTTCATCAGAGCCAGTGAAGGCGGCCGCTCGAGGGATTTTGGAGCACCCTTGATCAACTCTCTCAAATGGCGATCGAGATGAGCAAACAACAGCTTTCTGGGCCCGGTCATATTGGCGCCGCGCTGCGCCATGGACTCCAATGCACCGGAAGCCACCCACCACAGAGGTGCACATGGGGCATTGGAGAGCAATTGGTCAATGCGGTTAAGAGCCAGACCCATATAACGAAACGCCCCGGCTGTCCGCTCACCGCGAATCAAATGAAGCAAGCCAGCCTGATACATGTGGCGAAATTTTTTCAGCTGGGAAACCACTTCGGCGGAGAAGCGGAAATGCTTTTTCGTGGGTGGCTTGCCCGGCTTGAACGAAAATTGAAAGAAATGCCCTTCCCCCAGGCCGGAAATGCCTCGCGCCTTACGCACGTTGTTTATGGTGGGCAATAAAACGGCGGGTATGGCTTTTTGACCCAGGCTCAGGAACTCCAGGTAACGGTTAAGCACCACCAACCCCTGGCTGATGGCATCAAGTTTCGGGCGGACCAGGTCACTGTCGCCACTTTCCCCCGCCGGAATAGCATTGATCAACGCATTGAATTCATCACAGAGCGAAACGGCGCCGGGCTCTTCCAACATACGGAAAATGCCGCGCATCTGGCCGATCAGATCCTGAGCCTGTTCAAGCTGTGCCAGATCGGTTGTGTCGTCGCTGAAGCTCTCCAAAGCGGACTGGGTTTGCTGCAACGTCGCTTCCAGTTCTGTTTTTATAGCTTCCTTTGAAGTCGCTGTACTCATCCTGGGGCCTCTGAATTGCGATGGCGAAGACCAAGCCGATACCTCTTACTGCCGGGTCGGCCGCTTCGCCCACATCAAGCTCAGTATACCGCCCATGCACCCGATTCATCAGTGTTTCACACTATTTTTGTTAATAAAAGCACATATTTACGGACGAAAGTGCAAGCTTCACCTGAAACTGCGCATCCGGCTGTATTGAAAATTTCACCCGACATTCTGTATTTCCGACTTTTTACTTGAAAAAAAGTTGAAAATCAGTAGTTTGGGCGCGCCATTTGCGTCGCCAGTCCGGTGTCCTGAACCAGGAGTTGAGTGGGTCCACGCAAGCCACGGCCGCGACTGCCACCGATGTCGTTTCCCGTACCCCGGCCCCACCGCTCGTTCACGTGCGTCTGCGTGCTCTGCCAAGCCTCCCGGCTCGGCCTTTCCTGGTTTTGGACAGTCGATTGCCGACGAGACCTTCTTCACTTTAAACCCTAAGAGCACAGCATGAAGACCACGCTACCTCAATCCTTTGTCTATAACTTTCTCGGGCACAGCCCCAACTGGTACAAAAAGGTCATTGTCGCCTTTTTGATCATCAACCCCCTGCTAATGTTCACTCTCGGCGAGCAAGGCCCTTTGGTAGTCGGATGGCTGCTCATCGGTGAGTTCATCTTCACGCTCGCCATGGCCCTCAAATGCTACCCGCTTCAGCCCGGCGGCCTGTTGGCCATAGAGTCCGTTGTCATCGGGCTGACCAGCCCTGAAGTTGTGTACCACGAAGCTGCCACCAACTTTCCGGTAATCATGCTGCTGATCTTCATGGTCGCCGGCATCTACTTTATGAAGGATCTGCTGCTGTTCATCTTTACCAAGCTGTTGCTGAACATTCGGTCAAAAACAGCTCTATCGCTGATGTTCAGTGCCGCCGCAGCGCTCCTCTCCGCCTTTTTGGATGCCTTAACCGTTACGGCGGTATTAATCAGTGTCGCCGTAGGTTTCTATTCGGTTTACCACAAGGTCGCCTCGGGTAAACATTTTCATCACCATGAGCACGACCACAGCGAAGACGAGTCCGTTGAAGAACTCCATCGTGAAGACCTGGATGCCTTTCGCGGCTTCCTAAGGTCCCTCCTGATGCATGGCGCTGTTGGCACGGCATTGGGCGGAGTCTGCACCTTGGTTGGTGAACCCCAGAACCTGCTGATTGCTCATATCGCGGGTTGGGAGTTCAAGGAATTCTTCCTTCGCATGGCACCTGTCACCATGCCGGTACTCTTTGCCGGCTTCGCCACCTGCATATTGGTGGAGAAACTGAAATGGTTCGGTTACGGCGATAAACTGCCCGCTTCGGTGCGAGGCATTCTTGAAGACTACGAAACACATCAACAAAGCAAACGGACCCGTAAAGACATTGCCAAGTTGATTGTTCAGGCCATTGTCGCCGTTTGGCTGATTCTCGGCCTGGCGCTTCACCTTGCCGAAGTAGGCCTTATCGGCCTGAGCGTTATCGTTCTGCTCACGGCCTTCAACGGGATCACCGATGAACACAACATAGGTAAGGCTTTCGAGGAAGCCCTGCCTTTCACGGCCCTTCTGGTGGTGTTTTTCACCATAGTCGGAGTGATTCACAGCCAACACCTCTTCACCCCCATTATCGGTTTCGTGCTGTCGCTGCCCGAGAACATTCAGCCCGGGATGTTCTTCATCGCCAACGGAGTGCTATCGGCGATCAGTGACAATGTCTTCGTGGCGACCGTTTATATCAATGAAGTGAAGGCCGCGCTGGAATCTGGCTCCATCAGTCAGGAACACTTCAACCTGCTGACCGTTGCCATCAACACCGGCACCAACCTGCCTTCCGTGGCGACACCCAACGGCCAGGCGGCGTTCCTCTTCCTGTTGACCTCCGCCATCGCCCCCTTGGTGCGCCTGTCTTATGGCCGTATGGCGTGGATGGCCCTGCCTTATACCCTGGTGATGTCGACTCTGGGTTATGTTGCCGTCTCATTTTGGTTATAATTTGACTCGAAAATAAATTATACTCTGCCGGGCCTCCCAGGAGGCCCGAATATCATTTACCCGCGGAGCCCGTTTTTGAGTTACCCCCACCGTTTCAGTGTCGCCCCCATGATGGACTGGACCACCAGTGAGTGCCGCCAATTCCATCGATTGCTAACACAGCAAGCCCTTCTGTACACCGAAATGGTGACTACCGGCGCCCTGATTCATGGCGACCGGGCCCGCTTCCTGAACTACCAAACCGTCGAACACCCCATTGCCCTTCAATTGGGAGGTTCCGACCCCCGCGAGCTGGCTCAATGCGCTGGCTTTGCTGAAGAATGGGGCTATGACGAGGTCAACCTGAACGCCGGTTGTCCATCTGACCGGGTCCAGAATGGAATGATCGGCGCCATTCTGATGGGGCACAGCCAACTGGTCCGCGATGGTCTCAAAGCCATGCGGGACACCACGGCTATTCCTGTCACCATCAAACATCGCATCGGTATAGACGATTTCGACAGCTATGAATTCATGCGGGACTTTGTCGGCCTCACGTCGGAGTCCGGTTGTGAGACATACATTGTTCACGCCCGAAAAGCCATTCTCAAAGGTCTATCCCCCAAAGAAAACCGGGAAATCCCACCGTTGGACTACGACCGTGTTAAACGGCTTAAAACCGATTTCCCTCATCTGAATATCGTCATCAATGGTGGCTTAAACTCACATGAGGACTGTGTTGCACTGATGAACGAGGGTCTGGACGGTGTTATGTTGGGACGCGAAGCCTACCAGAACCCGTTGATTCTGCAGGAGGTTGACCCGACCTATTACGGCACCCAAGCACCGTTGGAAAATCAACCAGCGCTGGTGGAGGCCTATCTTGCCTGGATTGCTTCCCGGCTGGAGGCTGGGCTGCCGCTGAAATATATGGCTCGACATACCTTGGGGCTTTTCCAGGGCCAACCCGGCGCACGTCGTTTCCGTCGGGTTCTCAGCGAAGGCATGCATAAACCCGGTGCGGGGATTGCTCTAGTCAAAGAGGCCCTGTCTCAAGTCCGGCTACTGGATAGCGAACCGCTGACAGCCTGACAAACCACAATATTTCCGGCATCGCTGTCTCCCCCTGCCTCCGGCGGGCCAATTGAGTGACAACAGATGTCAAAGCAACCATAATTGACCACCCGGTCAGGAAATAGAGAGTCGACATGAGCAAACTTGATCAATTAAAAGAATACACCGTCATCGTCGCCGACACTGGCGAACTTGAAGCCATCAAAAAATTCAAACCCCAGGATGCCACCACCAACCCTTCTCTGGTCTTGAAGGCGATTCAGGGTAACCACTACGACGACTTGATTCACCGCTGCATGAAAGCGGCCGATAACTTCGACGACGGCATTGACCGTCTGTTGACCGCCATTGGTCAGGAAATACTTCAGGAAGTCCCCGGATACGTCTCCACCGAGGTCGATGCCCGCCTCTCCTTCAATACCGAAGCAACGCTGGTCAAGGCCCGCCGTCTTATCGAACTCTATGAAGCGGAAGGTTGGAGCCGGGACCGCATCCTGATCAAAATTGCCAGCACCTGGGAAGGCATTCAGGCCGCCAAGGTGCTGCAACAGGAAGGCATCAACTGCAACATGACCCTGTTGTTTGGCATGGAACAGGCCCAAGCCTGTGCCGACGCCGGTGCGACCCTGATCTCCCCCTTTGTCGGACGTATTCTTGACTGGTACAAAAAAGATACCGGCAAAGACTACACCGCCGAGGAAGATCCGGGCGTTGTCAGTGTTCGAGCCATCTACGACCATTACAAGACACATGGCTACAAGACCATTGTCATGGGCGCCAGCTTCCGCAATACCGGCGAAATCGAAGCGTTGGCAGGGTGCGACCGCTTGACCATCAGCCCGGCTTTGCTGGAAGAACTGAGCCAGGATAACGGTGAACTGAAACGCGTTCTGCACGAACCCCAGGCCTCCGGTCAAACGGCAGAACCGATCAGTGAAAACGACTTCCGTCTGGGCATGAACAATAACCCGATGGCCACCGAAAAGCTGGCCGAAGGTATTCGCAAGTTCATAGAAGACCAGGTGAAAATGGAAGAACTGATCAAGGCGCACATGGCTTAACAACTGCCAGCCAAGGTTTTTCCTCTAAAAGGGGTTCCAGCTCGAACTGGAGCCCCTTTTTTGTGGGCCGCTTTTATTTTTCCTCAGGTTCGACTATTCTGATGCAAATCACCATGAAGATAACGGTATAAATGATTACCGACAAGAAACTCTTCGACCATTTCGAGCGCATGAGGCGGTCGATCTTCGCATTCGCCCGGTCGGTGGACCACTACGACAGCGCCCACTGGATCGCTCCCTGGGCGGGTTCGGTGCGGGCACCCGAATTGGAAGACCTGCTGCTCGACCTCTGGTACCACGAAGATCAGGATGGCCGGGAAACGCGCCTTTATCCGGGCCTTATCGCCCTGAACCGGGAGCAAATCACGCTGGCTGCCGAGGTGAATCTCGCCAAGGATCAATTCAGAAAAGCCGTCCATACCATCAAAGAGGAAGACTCGGTTCGCTGGCGCGAAGCTCAGGGGCAATTGGCTAAACGTTACCAGGGGTTGAACGATGCCATGAGCCGGGAAGGTTTATCGCGGCTTCACTTGAAGCAGGTGTTCCGTCACATGCCGCTGGTGGTGAAGCGACCGGACAGGGTCGGCTTCAGTTGGTACACCAGTGGTCGTTCCATTCAGCGTATAACCAAACAGGACGCCTGGGACCGGTTGACTCAACTGAACACAGAATCCGCCCATATTCGCATTCAAATGGAACGCCTGGCTGCCCTACCCGACTCGGAACCCCTTGCCCGGGTGCAGCGTCAGGCTCCCGTGCTGAGAGCCAACCTCGTTTTCGCGGATGGGCGTCGGAAGTCGATGAATGTCTCTCTACCCCTGTTATTTCCCAGCCAGGGCATTAATGAATTGCCCGATTTCTCAGTACCACCGGCGACACCACCGGGCGAACGCCAACGATTGGTGAGAAGCGATAACAAATTGGAAGAAGAACCCTGGCTACCATCAATACGTGTGCATCGATATCGACAGGAGAAGAAACGGGTGTATTAGGAACTCAAGTTAGGAGGCCCCTCCCAAAAAGGGAGAGGGATTTAAAGCGATTCAGAAAATACGATTCAAACCATTCAGAGCAGCTACGCGATAGGCTTCAGCCATAGTCGGATAATTAAAAGTGTGCTCAAGGAAATACCGGATGGTGTTACCGCCGTTCTTTTGAGCCATGATGGCCTGCCCAATATGCAGAATCTCCGCCGCCTGATCACCAAAGCAGTGAATACCCAGCAATTCCAGGGTTTCCCGATGGAACAACAGCTTAAGTACACCGACGTCTTCACCGGTGATTTGAGCCCTGGCGGTATCCTTGAAGTAGGCTTTACCCACTTCATAAGGCACCTTCGCTTCGGTCAGCTCCCGCTCTGTTTTCCCAACGGAGGAAATCTCCGGAATGGTGTAAATTCCCGTAGGTACATCGTTGATGTAGCGGAAGGTATTGTTCTCAACAATAACACCCGAGACGCTGCGGCCCTGATCGTAAGCGGCACTGGCCAGGCTGGGCCAGCCGATAACATCGCCGACGGCATAGATGTTCTTGACGGAAGTCCGATATTCTTTATCCACTTCCAGTTGGCCACGCCGATTGGCGGTAAGACCAACTACATCAAGATTCAGCCTGTCGGTATTCCCCGTCCTGCCGTTAGCCCACATGAAGGCATCGGCTTTGATTTTTTTGCCGGACTTCAACGTCAGAATGATGTGGTTATCAAACCCTTCGACTTTCTCAAAAGCCTCGTTGTGGCGAACCAAGACCCCGTTGCCGCGAAGGTGATAACTCAACGCATCTGAAATTTCGTCATCCATAAAGGCCAGGAGCCGGGCGCCCGGGTTGATCAGATCAACCTTACATCCCAGGCCATTAAAGATGGAGGCGTATTCGCTACCAATCACACCTGCACCGTAGATGACCAGGTGGCGAGGGGTCTCGGCGGAATTGAGAATGGTGTCACTGTCAAAAATACGAGGGTGACTGAAATCGATCTCTGGGGGACGATAAGGCCGGGAACCCGTGGCGATAATGAACTCAGTCCCGGATAGGAGATCCACCTGATCATCTCCCCTATCCACTTTCACAGTGTCGCTTTCCACAAAGCTCGCGACTCCGTAGTAGAGATCGACATTATTGCGGCTGTAAAAGCGCGCTCTCATTGAGACCTGCTTGTCGATCACACGCTGTGCGGTTTCACGGACCTGGCTGTAGGACAGCCATTTCTGCTCGGAAATGTGGCGAAACAGCGGATTGCGATTGAACTGCATGACCAGGTGAACGGCATGACGCAGCGCCTTGGAAGGAATAGTGCCCTGATGAGTACAGTTCCCCCCCACTTCGTGGCGCATATCGATGATCGCAACACGCTTTCCGGCTTTGGAGGCGTTCATGGCCGCGCTTTCGCCAGCGGGACCACTGCCAATTATCACCAGATCATAATGAGAATCCGCCATCAGATTTCGATACTCCACTCTGAAAGGTTGTTGAGAAAGACGCGGGTTGGAACAGTCCGATACTCAGGACTTGGTGGCATCCACCGCCAGATCAGCGACGGCTTTTTGCCGCGCTCGCTTGTTGGCGGCCTTCACTTCAGTATCGCATTTGGTTTTGTCACCGCCGCAGACATCGCATTCCGACTCCATCCCTATGGCGGCCATGCCACCACAGGAACCCGAAATGGGTTTACGCCCAAATATCACGCCCACGGCCATAGCCGTGACAACCAGCAGCATGAATGCCAACGCGGCCAGAAAGGTTGCCATACGCACCTCCCAAACTGTTCGGTCTTCGGCAGACCGATCTTGAATCAGAGACTTTCGTGAGCAGGCGTTGCGCCGAACAACGCCTCGAACCGCCGGGATTCCAAAGAACGAAAGCCATCCTCGGTTTTTTCTATCAGGTAGACGGACATGTTCAGGTCATCCGCCAACCGTAAAGCCCGCTCAGCGCCCAAGACCAAAAAGGCGGTTGCATAAGCGTCCGCTTCGGCACTCAGATCGCCCAAAACCGTCACAGAAACCAACTTATGACGGATTGGGTAACCCGTTTCCGGGTTCAAGGTATGCGAATATCGCACCCCTTGTTGTTCGAAATAGTTACGGTAGTCGCCACTGGTCGCCATGGCGCCCTGCTCGACTTCCAGGATGCGATAGGCACTGCGCTCACCTGACTTGGGAGTCTCAATCGCGACTCGCCAAGCCGAGCCATCCGGCTTGGAACCCGCAAACCTCAGCTCTCCGCCTACTTCGACCAGATAGGAGTCGATGGATTCGGCTTCGAGCATGTCCGCGACCTGATCGACCGCAAACCCTTTGGCAATACCTGACAAGTCCAACTCCCGTGGGGCCGTTTTTCGGACTCGGGACTGGTTGGCATCAAGCTCGATGGCCTGCCAGCCAAGCTGTCCCTTGGCATCCTGTATGGCCTCGGGTGACGGCACCTGATCTGTTTTGGGTGTGGGGCCAAACCCCCAAAGGTCAACCAGGGGCCCTACCGTTGGATCGAAAGCCCCACCACTGGTCTCGGCAATTTCGAGGGCTTTTTGAATCACTTCGTAGGTGATGGGGGATATTTCGACCCACTCCCCGACTGGGGCGTCATTAAAACGGGACAATTCGGAACGTGACAGATAAGTCGACATGGCGTCGTTGACCTCATCCAGCCGCGCCCGAACCTCTCCCTCCAAGCGCTCGGCCTCCCCTTTGGTTGCGACCAAACGCACCGTATATCCGGTGCCCATGGTCTGCCCCCACAGAGTGCGAACGTCGGTTTTGCCGCCAAAGGAACAGCCCGCCAACAGGCAGACCATTAGGCCTGCCCAGCCGACGGGCTTAATCAGCTGTAATACCATTCAGCGTTTCTTCTATAGTCCGGAATTAGCCGCCGAAATCGTCCAGCAGGATGTTTTCCCGTTCAACACCAAGATCTTCCAGCATCTTGATGCAGGCCGCGTTCATCATTGGCGGTCCACACATGTAGTACTCGACATCTTCAGGGGCTTCATGGTCCTTCAGATAGTTCTCATAGAGCACGTTATGAATGAACCCGGTATAACCGGTCCAGTTGTCTTCCGGAAGTGGATCGGACAACGCCAAATGCCATTTGAAGTTCTCGTTTTCTTCAGCCAGCTTGTCGTATTCATCCGAATAGAAGGTTTCACGCAAACTGCGGGCACCATACCAGAAGCTGATTTTACGCTTGGAGTTAAGGCGCTTGAGCTGATCGAAAATGTGAGACCGCATCGGAGCCATACCGGCGCCACCGCCGATAAAGACCATTTCCGCGTCGGTGTCTTTAGCGAAGAATTCACCGAAGGGCCCGAATACAGTGATCTTGTCACCCGGCTTCAAGCTGAAGACGTAAGAGGACATCTGGCCCGGCGGATGGTTGGTTCCCGGTGGGGGCGTTGCAATACGGATATTGAATTTAACGATTCCCCGCTCTTCCGGATAGTTCGCCATGGAGTAGGCTCGGGTAACAACTTCGTCGACCTTGGAGCTGTACTGCCAGATGTTGAACTTGTCCCAGTCGGGATGGAAACGCTCTTCAATATCGAAGTCTTTGAAGTGAACCTCATGTGGCGGAATTTCCAGCTGCACATAACCACCGGCACGGAAATCGACGTTCTCGCCTTCGGGCAATTTCAACGTCAACTCCTTGATGAACGTAGCCACGTTCGGGTTCGACTCCACCACGCATTCCCAGCGTTTTACGCCGAAGAATTCAGGGTCGACTTCGATCTTCATATCCTGCTTAACGGCGACCTGACAGGCCAACCGCCAGCCTTCACGCAACTCACCCTTGGTGAAATGCGTTTCCTCGGTGGGCAGGGCCGCACCACCGCCTTCCAACACCTTGCACTTGCACTGAGCGCAGGTACCGCCGCCGCCACAGGCGGAAGATAGGAAGATACCTTCGTTGGCCAGAGTACCCAACAGTTTGCTACCCGCCGCCGTAGTGACGGCTTTTTCCGGGTCTTCGTTGATTTCGATTTTTACGTCGCCGCTGCTCACCAGCTTGGAACGGGCCGACAGAATAACGCCGACCAGAGCCAAAACGATGACGGTGAACAGCACGACACCGAGAATAATTTCTGTAGACATCTGTTCAATCCTTACCGGTTACAGGGATACGCCTGAAAACGACATGAAGCCAAGAGACATGAGCCCCACCGTAACGAAGGTGATGCCCAGGCCGCGCAAGCCGGCCGGCACGTCGCTGTACTTCAACTTTTCACGCACGCCCGCCAGAGCGACGATCGCCAAAGCCCAGCCGACACCGGCACCGATGCCGTAGACGACGGACTGATTAAAGGTGTAATCACGTTCAACCATGAACAGGGAGGCACCAAGGATGGCGCAGTTCACGGTAATCAACGGCAGGAATACACCCAGGGCGTTGTAGAGTGCCGGGAAGTACTTGTCGAGCACCATTTCCAGGATCTGGACAATGGCGGCGATTACGCCGATGTAGCTCAAGTAACCGAGGAAGCTCAGGTCGGCATCGGGGAAACCCGCCCAGGCCAAAGCACCTTCGCGCAACACATAGTTAAACAACAGGTTGTTGACGGGCACGGTAATGGCCTGAACCACGATCACCGCGATGCCCAAGCCAATAGCGGCGGAGACTTTCTTGGACAGTGCCATGAAGGTACACATACCCAAGAAGAACGCCAAAGCCATGTTTTCAACAAAAACCGCTCTTACAAAGAGACTCAATGCCGCTTCCATTACAGAGCCTCCTTCTTCACGTGGGCTTTCATGGTGTATTCGTTCTCTTCAACCTGGTCGGAACGATAGGTTCGCAGCAACCAGATAAAACCACCGATGATGAAAAACGCGCTCGGAGGCAGCAGCAGCAAACCGTTCGGCACATACCAGCCACCGTTATTGACCGTCGCCAGAATTTCGAAACCGAACAGACTGCCTGATCCAAAAAACTCACGAATGGCGCCAACAAACAACAGCACGACGCTATAGCCCAAACCGTTACCGATGCCATCCATGAAACTCAGCATCGGCGGGTTTTGCATGGCATAGGCTTCCGCGCGCCCCATTACGATACAGTTGGTGATGATCAGACCCACGAACACCGACAATTGCTTGGAGATGTTAAAGGCATAGGCCTTGAGGATCTGGTCCACCACGATCACCAATGACGCGATGATGGTCATCTGCACAATAATCCGGATGTTCCCTGGAATCTTGTTGCGAATAACCGAGATAAAGAGGTTCGAGAACGCTGTTACCAAGGTCAGTGCGATACACATTACGATGGTTACGTTCAAACTGGTGGTTACCGCCAGTGCGGAACAAATCCCCAGGATCTGCAACGCGATGGGGTTGTTGGAGAAAATGGGTGTCACCAACACCTTGCGCACTTCAGACATGATCACGCTTCTCCTGCTTTCAGGTTTTGAAGAAAGGGCTTGAAGCCACGGTCACCCAACCAATACTGGATCAGGTTCGTAACTCCCCGACTGGTCAAAGTCGCACCACTGAGTGCATCGACCTTGTATTTCCTGTCGGCTTCAAGGTTCGGATTAACACCGCCTTTTTTCAGTTCAAGCTGAACGCCGCCTTCTTCGCCATAAACTTCTTTGCCGACGAATTGGGCTTTCCAGGCCGGGTTGTCAACTTCGCCACCCAACCCCGGGGTTTCAGCATGCTCATAAAAGCCCATGCCCTTGACGGTATCGAGATCACTTTCCAGAGCGATGAAGCCCCAAAGCGTGGACCACAGACCATAACCGCGAATGGGCAGAATGATGGTTTGCAGGTCGCCGGAGTCGTTGTTGATCAGGTAGACCTCGGTATAAGTTTCGCGGCGCTTAATGCTGGCGATATCGTGCTCGGGTGAGACCGCCTCCGACAATGCCGGATCACGAGCGGCAGCGCGCGGATCGTAAGTTTCGGTATTGAATTCATCCGAGAACTGACCGGTCTGCAGATTGACCAGACGGGTTTCCACCTGCTCGAACTGCTCGGCAACGGTCTTGCTTGGGTCCCACAAGCCAGCGGCGAGAAGAATGTTCTTACGCAGGTCCGCCTGACGGTTTTCCTGCTGCACCGGGCGGAGTGCAACAGCCGCCGTGGAGACCACAACCGCGCAGACCAAACACACCAGGAACGCGACGGTGAAGATGTATTGAATGGAGTCTTTCTTACTGGACACGTGCAAGCCTCCGGTTAACGTTTCTCTGGACAACGAAATGATCGATTGTCGGCGCGAAGATATTGGCGAACAGGATGGCCAGCATGATGCCTTCCGGGAAAGCCGGGTTAATGACGCGGATCAATACCGTCATCACACCGATCAAAATACCGAACCAAATTTTACCTGTGTCAGTCATGGAGGCGGACACCGGATCGGTCGCCATAAAGATCATGCCGAAGGCAAAACCACCAATGACCATATGCCAGTACCAGGGCAACGCAAACATCGGGTTGGTGTCTGAGCCGACAAAATTCAGCAGCGTCGACAAAGCAACCATGCCGATCATCACACCCAGAACGATACGCCAGCTGGCAATACCCATGGCCAACAGAATCGCACCACCGATGAAGATCATCAACGTGGACACTTCACCCACGGAGCCCTGCTGGATACCCAGGAAAGCGTCCATCCAGGTGATACCACCCAAGGTGCCTTCAACCAAGCCATCGCTGAACGCGTGGCTCAGTGCGGTCGCACCAGAGAAACCATCCACGGCGGTCCAGACGCTGTCGCCGGACATGGCCGCCGGATAGGCGAAGTACAGAAACGCACGACCGGTCAGCGCCGGGTTAAGGAAGTTCTTGCCGGTACCACCGAACACTTCCTTGCCGATCACCACACCGAAGGTGATGCCCAACGCCACCTGCCACAGCGGAATACTGGGCGGGCAGATCAACGCGAACAGAACAGAGGTGACAAAGAAACCTTCGTTGACTTCGTGGCCCCGCACCATGGCGAACAATACTTCCCAGAACCCACCCACAACGAAGGTAACGATGTAGATGGGCAGGAAGTAGGCCGCACCATAGATGAGGTTGTCCCAGATGCTCGCCGGGTCGTGACCCGCGAACAGGCTGATCAAGACTTCACGCCAGCCGTCACCCACCGGCAAACCGGCGGCAATGGCGGTATTCGCCTGCAAACCGAGGTTCCACATGCCCCAGAACATGGCCGGGAAGGTGCACAACCAGACCGTGATCATGATGCGTTTCAGGTCCATGCCGTCGCGAACGTGAGCCGTGGTTTTGGTCACCGAGTTAGGCATGTAAAAAATGGTGTCCGCCGCTTCGTACAGGGCATACCACTTTTCATACTTGCCGCCTTTTTCAAAGTGCGGCGCCATATTGTCCAGAATATTTCTCAAGCCCATGCCTTACCCCTCCAGCTCGATGCGGGTCAGATTTTCCCGCAGAATCGGGCCGTATTCGTATTTACCGGCGCAAACATAGGTACATAGAGCCAGATCTTCTTCGTCCAGCTCCAACGCACCCAACTTCTCGGCGGTGTCGATATCGCCAACCGCCAGAGAACGCAGTAACTGGGTGGGCAGGATATCCAGCGGCATGACCTTCTCATATTGGCCAACCGGCAACATGGCCCGCTCGGAACCGTTGGTAGTGGTGGTGAAGTTGAACGTCTTACCCTTGAAGAGCTTGGAGATATAGATGTTGAGAACAGAGTGACGATCAGCACCCAGGCTCAGGTAGTGCAGCATCGGGCGATCGCGGCCTTCGGCCAGAACGGTTACCTGATTGTGGTAACGACCGAGATATTCGGCTTCTTCCAGTCCACCACGGCCACCAAAGACGGAGCCTGAGATCAGGCGGTTCTCGGCACTGCTCAGCTCATCGCGAGTGAGCTCGGCCAAGGATGCGCCCAGACGGGTACGCACCAAACGGGGTTCTTTAACCTGCGGGCCGGTCAGGGCCACCACCCGATCCGTGCTCAGACGACCGGTGGTAACCAGTTTGGCCAGGGCTATAACGTCCTGGTAGCCGATGGTCCACACCACTTTGCCCGCATGAACAGGCTCAAGGAAGTGAATGTGGGTGCCTGGATTGCCCGCTGGGTGCTTGCCAGCGAACTCTTCCACGGAAACACCACCGGCAGTGGGGATATCCGCACCGGGAGCCTTACAGAGCCAGACTTTGCCTTCGGTCAGCTTGGTCAACAGCGAAAGGCCCTGAGTGAACGCCTCTTTATCCGCCGCGATGACTTTCGCCGGATCCGCAGCCAGAGGCTGGGTATCGATCGCCTGGACGAAAATCGCCTTAGGCGTACTGTCGATGGCCGGCACCTTGGAATAGGGACGGGTACGGAAGGCTGTCCAGAAACCGGACTTGACCAATACTGCACGCAGTGCTTCCGCGGAAAGCCCCTCCAGTTGATCGGCCGGAGTCGCGTCGAAGGTCTCGGCTTCGTCGCCCTCCACTTGAATCACCAGGGATTGGAAAACGCGGCGTGCGCCACGATGAATGGCTTTAACAGTGCCTGAGGCTGGCGCGGTATAGGTCACGCCTTCGTTCTTCTTGTCGGTAAACACCGGCTGACCAAGCTTTACCCGGTCTCCTTCGCGCACCAACATCGTCGGTTTCATGCCATGGTAGTCGAAGCCCACCAACGCCACCGTACTGACCGGCTGTCCGTCCGATATCTCCTGGCGCGGGGCGCCCGAGATAGGGAGGTCCAGCCCTTTTTTGATCGTAATCATAGTGTGCTGAGTCCAATGACTGTCAGAATCAGGAGGGGAGCGCAAAACGCCCAATCCCTGAAATCTGGTGTCAAATGCATTCCGGGTTGACGGAATTCGTGCCAAAAAAGCCGCTCCTGACCAACCCACCCAAAAAAAGCGTGCGTAAGTATAAAGATCGGTGGTATCAATGGCTACCTCCGTTTGGGATACAACGCCCCAAGTCGCGTCTGGGCGGAATCCGCCTTTTCTGCTAGCATTCGCGGCCTTCAACGGTAGGAACCTCGCTTACACGCCATGCTCAGCCAACAACTGAATCTTCCCGAACGCCCAGGCGACCACCGTCACACAGGCAATCTATCCGGCTGCGCGGACAGCGCCTATCTGGCCGATGTCATGGCCCGGATTACCGGTACCTTATTGGTGATAGCGGACGGCCCGACTGAGATGGAGCGTTTGGCGAGTGAACTGGCTGTTTTTCGGGGCCAGGAGCAATGGGGCATCCTGACCTTCCCGGATTGGGAAACCCTGCCCTACGACAACTTCTCGCCACACGAAGACATTATTTCCGACCGGCTAAGGGTCCTGAACGAGCTGGCCAAGCAACCTCATGCCGTTTGCCTGACCACGGCGGCCAACTTAAGTCACCGGCTGCCACCGAAAGAGGCCTTGATCGGCACGGCTTTCGATTGGCATGTCGGCCAGACCATCGATATCGCCACCCAACGCCGTCAACTGGAAAGCGCCGGCTACCGCAATACGGATACGGTATATGAGCATGGCGAATTCGCGGTGCGCGGTTCTATTCTCGATATTTTCCCAATGGGCTCCGACCGCCCTATCCGGGTCGACCTGTTCGACGACGAGATAGACACCCTGAAGTGGTTCGATCCCGACACTCAGCGCTCGGAGGACTCACTGGAGCGCATCACACTGCTGCCCGGTCGTGAAGTGCCCATGACCGAAACCGGCATCACCCGCTTCCGCCAGGCGTTTCGCGAGCGGTTCGATGTGGACTTTACCCAATGCTCCGTCTATCAGGATGTCAGTGAAGGCATTGCACCGGGGGGAATCGAGTACTTTCTTCCTCTTTTCTACGAGCGTACCGACACGCTTTGGCAATATCTGCCGGAAAACACTCTGGCGGTCTACAACGACAGCCTGGAAAGCCAACTGCGGCACTTTTGGAGTGAAGTCGAGAACCGGCATGAAAACCGGCGCCACGACATCACCCAGCCTATTTTGACGCCTAGGGAACTGTTCGCCCCTGTGGACGAAGTGTTCACACAGGCAAAAGCCTTCGCCCGCCTCACTCTATCGGCCATGGCGATTCGGGAACAACCGGGCCACCTGAACCTGCCGGTGGAAAAGCCCGTTAACTACCCAGTGGACCACAGAGCTCAAGAGCCCCTGAACAAGCTTGAATGCTTCTTGAAGGAAACATCCCACCGGGTTTTGTTTTGTGCGGAATCCATGGGTCGTCGCGAAGCCCTGAAAGAGCTGCTGAAACGCATCCGCATTCAACCGACCCCCGTTGAAACGGTGCGTGACTTTATCGATAGCCCCAAGGTTTCCACGGGCCTTACCGTGGCACCGCTCAGCCAGGGTCTTGTCGCTCTTGAAGGCGGTTTCGTGCTGATCAGCGAGTCGCAACTGTTCGGCGACTATGTAGTGCAGCAGCGCCGTCGCAGTCAGGCACAGCAGGACAGCTCGGACCAGGTCATCAAAAACCTGACCGAACTCTCCATCGGCAGCCCTGTCGTTCATATCGACCATGGCGTGGGGCGTTACCAGGGCCTGGAAACCCTGGACCTGGACGGTCAACAGCAGGAATTCCTCAAGCTCGACTACGCTGAAGGCAGCAAACTCTACGTTCCGGTCAGCAACCTTCATCTGATCAGCCGCTATTCCGGTGCCGATCTCGAATATGCGCCGCTGCATAAGCTGGGTAATGATCGATGGGCGAAAACCAAGCGCAAGGCCGCTGAGAAAATCCGTGACACCGCTGCCGAATTGTTGGCTCTCTATGCCCAGCGAGAGGCCCAGAAAGGCCATGCCTTCAGTTTCGAAGACGGCGACTATGCTCAATTCGCCGCCGGGTTCGGGTTCGAGGAAACAGCCGATCAGGCTCAGGCCATCGAAGCTGTTATCAAAGACATGAAACGCGAACAACCCATGGACCGCCTGGTGTGTGGTGACGTGGGTTTCGGCAAAACGGAAGTCGCACTGCGTGCAGCCTTCATCGCGGCACAGAACGGCCATCAGGTAGCCGTCCTGGTGCCCACCACCCTACTCGCCCAACAGCACTTCGAGAACTTTAGGGATCGCTTCGCCGACTGGCCGGTAAGAGTCGAGGCGCTCAGTCGCTTCCGCAGCGGCAGCGAGACCAAACGCATCATCGAAGGCATCGAGGATGGCAAGGTCGATATTGTCGTCGGCACCCACAAGCTGCTGCAGAAAGACATGAAATTCAAAGACCTTGGCCTGCTGATCATCGATGAAGAGCACCGCTTCGGTGTGGGGCAGAAAGAAAAGATCAAGGCCCTACGCGCGAATGTCGACATCCTGACCTTGACGGCAACGCCCATTCCACGAACGTTGAACATGTCCATGTCCGGTGTCCGGGACCTGAGCATCATCGCCACGCCGCCCGCGCGCCGCCTGTCGGTCAAAACCTTCGTACGTGAACGTGAAGACGCCCAGGTTAAAGAAGCCATCCTGCGGGAGGTATTGCGGGGCGGTCAGGTGTACTACCTGCACAATGAAGTCAGCACCATTGAGCGAACTGCGCAGCATCTGAGGGAATTGGTCCCCGAAGCCCGTATCGTCGTCGCCCACGGGCAAATGCCGGAGCGGCAGCTCGAGCGCATCATGTCGGATTTCTACCACAAACGCTTCAATCTGCTGCTGTGCACTACCATTATTGAAACCGGTATCGACGTCCCGACGGCGAATACCATTATTATCGAACGCGCGGACCGCTTTGGTCTGGCCCAGCTGCACCAGTTAAGGGGCCGTGTCGGGCGTTCCCACCACCAGGCCTATGCCTACCTGATGACTCCGCCCTGGAAAACCCTCACCAAGGACGCGCAAAAACGCCTTGAGGCGATCAGCGAAGCCCAGGATCTCGGAGCAGGCTTCACACTGGCGACGCACGATCTGGAAATTCGCGGTGCGGGTGAGCTGCTTGGCGAGGAACAGAGCGGACATATCGAAGGAATCGGCTTCTCCCTTTACCTGGACATGCTGAACAAAGCTGTTAAAGCCATCCAATCCGGCGAGAGCTTTACGCTGGAAGACGCTGAGGCCCACGGCCCCGATATCAACCTGCGCATACCGGCCTTGATCCCGGCGGACTACATCCCCGACATCAATACCCGCCTGACACTCTATAAAAGAATCGCCTCGGCTGAAAACGAAGATGAACTGAAAGAGCTTCAGGTGGAAATGATCGACCGCTTCGGCCTATTGCCGGACCCGGTAAAACACCTGTTCCGACAGACCGCGCTGCGCCAGAAAGTCGAACCTTTGGGCATCGAACGACTCGATGTCGGCCTCAAGGGTGGCAGCATCGATTTTGGCAAAAACACCACCGTCGACCCTTTTACGCTGGTGCAATTGATCCAGTCCCAACCCCACACCTTCAAACTGAAAAACGGCACTCAACTCAGGTTTGAAACCGACAGCCCAACGCCCGAGTCGCGGTTTGACACGGTGGAGGAAATCATCAAACTGGTCAGCAGGAAACCTCAGTGAGACGTTACATGAGCTTTAAAACCGCCCTGGCGGCGCTGCTTTGCCTCAGTGCACCCCTGACATGGGCAGAGGATGAACGCTGGTTTCAGGTAGAAGTTTTGGTGTTTGAAAATCCAGCCTATGGCTCGAACACCCCGGAACAATGGCCTACTTATCCCGATTTGAGCACCCGATCTCCGGTTATAGACATAGAGCCACCAATGCCTGAAACCATCGAAGAAGGTCTGAACGGTGTGGAGGTCATCACGCCCGAACCCGTGGCAGAGAACCGCCCCACCCCCTTCGAACCGCTGATTCCCGAAGAACAGCAACTGCTCAAAGAAAGAGCGGCACTGGAAAAAAGCCGGGGCTTTCGAATTCTTTACCATGAAGCCTGGATGCAGCCGGTCCCCGATCGCGAATCCGTCATTCCCATCCGCATCCGTGGTGGTGACACCTACGGCCAACAACCGGAACTACAGGGCTATATCGACCTCTATGTAGAACGCTATCTTCATCTGATCGCTGACTTACAACTGGTTCGCTACACTCAGACAGACAACCCGTTTCGCCTGATCGACGAACGCCAAACAGACAATTCGGATGGGTTTGCGCAGGTAGAACCTTTTGGCGGACTGTCTCTTTTTGACGAAACGCCCGCCTTGTCTTCCGCCAGCATCAGTCGGTCCGACAATCGCTTTTATGTCGCCACAGAGAGTGTTCGCCTCCAGCAGCGCCGCAGAATGCGCAGCAGCGAACTGCACTACCTGGATAACCCGGAGTTTGGTTTGTTGATATTGGTGACGCCGGTCGAGTTCAACGGTAATAGTTGATCCAAAGGTGACTCGCCTCACCTCCGGTCTCTTTCATACGTCTAGTCAGAAGCCTATAAATGAAGCTGGTTAAAGTCCTGTTTTGTGTAATAACCACCACCCTCCTGAGTGCCTGCTTTTCACCCGATGCACCTACCGACGTATCGGATAGGTTTTGGCAGGCGCTGATTGCCGGTGATTCGAAAAACGCCGCACGTTACTCCACCCTGGTCAGTGAAGCGGCATTTGACGGGTTCTCTCAGAACTGGTCGGGGGTAACCGTCACTCAGGGCCGGACGGTTATCGACGGCTCGACTTCACAGGTCACCACCCATATCAACAACCTCTCTGGACCCAATAGACAGAGAGAAGTTACCACCTATCTAATAAAACAGAACGAAGAATGGGGGGTGGATTATTACGCCACCCAGGACGCATTTAACGATCAGCCGATAGTGGACCGGTTGATCGATTCGTTTTCCGGTTTGAGCGAACGATTAAAATCGGAATTATCGCAGCACTCCAATGAAGCGGCTAAAGAGTTGGACCGTATCGGCGAAGAATTATCCCGCAAGGCCCGGGAGTTGAACCAACAATGGGAACCGGCCATTGAGGACTACAGGGTGCAACTCCAGGACCAGCTGGATAAGTTAATCGACTCTTTAAATGATGCACTGGAAGAGCATCAGGCCAAAGCAACACCAGCCGACAAACGCATTCTGAACGAGACGATCAACAAGCTGGAACACCAGAAGGAGAACCTTCAACAAGCGAGCCTGACTGCCATTGCGGAAGCCACCCATTTACTGGCCGAAGTCCAATTACAGCTGGCCGTGCTCGGCCAGGAATTCAGCGAACAGAAAAATGAATGGCGAGACAGCTTCGAAGAGTTACAGCAGGAATTGAATCGGTTTCTGGAGGAGTTTTAGGGGCGGAAAATAGTTAGTTCGCCCTGCAAAAAGCTGAGACTCAGTACTCATGCGAGTATGAGCGTTGTTTGGCATAATCCGTCTACAACCTTCGCCCCTGACAATAACCAAAACCTTGTAGAAGCATGAAGCCAGAAGAGACCCAGAAGACGCCCCAGATAGATGCTTTCCGTGTTGACCTACGGGACATCGTTAATCCGCGACACGAATTGGTACAAATCTGCGATCACATCGACTGGGAATCCTGTCACTCGGAATTCTCACGGCTTTATGCCGATCTGGGTCGGCCTGGTTCTTCCGTTCGGCTTCTGGTGGGTCTGAGCTTGCTCAAACACACCTACGACTTGTCGGATGAGGCTCTCATCCAACGCTGGGTAGAGAACCCCTATTACCAATATTTTTGCGGTGAACAGTTCTTCCAGCATAAACCGCCCATCAACCCAACCACCCTGGGCCGGTTCCGGCGTCGGCTGGGTGAATCGGGAATGAAGCAGCTTTTGTCACTGACCATCAAGGCCGGTCTCAGTACGGGAACCATTGAAGACGACAGCCTGAAGACCGTTGCGGTGGATACCACGGTCATGGAAAAAGCGGTTCGCCACCCGAACGATGGCGCATTGCTCAAGAGAGCTCAGGAACACTTGGTTAAGCTGGCCCATGAATATGGGGTAAAGCTGCGCCAGACCTATGAGAAGGAAATGAGCAAGTTGGAGCTTCAGGTAGGGCGCTATGCTCATGCCAAACAGTTCAAGCGCATGAGGAAGGCTCTCAAGGCCATGGCCTCTCGAGTGGGGCGTATCGCACGGGACATTCTGCGTAAGCTGAAACCGGAAAACTCAGACGGCCATGTCCTCAACAAACTCAAGCAGGCAGCCACACTCATCAAGCAGGCTCGGAACCCAAAGATGAAAGCCATCGCCAAGCTGTTCAGTTTGCACGCCCCTGAAGTGGAGTGCATCAGCAAGGTGCGACGTGAAGTCGTCAAAGTCATTGTTTCACTGCGATATACACTGGCGCAGGATGAAACCAGCCGTTCCGTCGGCTGTAGCCTACCGGAACATGCGTCATGGGCAACCATCTCGTGTGAAGCTTCTGGGACAACGTACCCCAGCTCCAGAACGGGGCACAGAACGAAGTGTGAACGACGTTCGATACCTGCCAGCGTCAAGGCGGGTTGGGGGCAAGGCTGGGTGGTAGGGTCAACATATGTGAACTGTTGAAGATGCCGTTATGCACAACAAGCCTAAGGCGCTGACAGGCTTGAACCAAAAGGTATGTGGTTGGCTGCTCCTTCTTTTGCTTGGGAGCACACGGACATGAAACCACCGGCATACAGACAGGACCTAACCCACGAACATAAGTGATTTTGACGGAACACGGTAAGCCCCTTGTGCCGCCACCGCAAACCGCGATGGCAGGCCAACCGCAAGGAAGGCTGAGGGCACAGGGGGTAAAGGAGGATGGAAAAAGCGAATGCCGCACTGTAATGGTGAGGATACGGGCATGAGACATGGCCCGATGCGAAAGCAGGCCCACTTCCATCTGGTCTTTGATGGCGAGAGAATTTGAGACACCGAATATGAGGAAAAGCAGATGACAGCCTTGGCAGAAGGACCGGCGACGGTCATGTCAGGGACTGGTGCGTCCTCAGACAATCCGTATCCTTGGGTGATGCTACCTTGGCATCACTTGGAACGGGTCGTTAAGCGGCTGCAAATGCGTATCGCCAAGGCAACGCAACAGGGCCGGTGGGGCAAAGTCAAATCATTGCAACACTTGCTCACTCACTCACGGGCTGCGAAACTGCTTGCAGTCAAACGTGTGACAGAAAACGCTGGCAAGAAAACTAGTGGTGTAGATGGTCGGCTCTGGCTGACTGATCGCGCAAAGGTGGCGGCGGCAAGCCAACTGACACTCAGAGGATACCGCCCTTTGCCACTGCGCCGAATCTACATCCCCAAAGCCAATGGGAAAAGGCGCCCCCTGGGCATTCCGACGATGAAGGATCGGGCGATGCAAGCGCTATGGTTGATGGCCTTGGAGCCTGTCACTGAAACGCTTGCCGACCCTAACTCTTACGGGTTTAGGCCCCATCGCTCAACCGCCGACGCAATCGAACAATGCTTCTGTTCGCTTGCCAAGCGCGGTTCGGCCCAGTGGATTTTAGAGGCAGATATCAAGGGGTGTTTCGACAACATCAGTCATGAGTGGCTGATGAGACACATCCCGATGCGGAAGGACATACTTCGCAAATGGCTCGAAGCCGGTTATGTGGAAAAAGGCCGACTGTTCAATACAGAATCGGGAACGCCACAAGGGGGAATCATCTCCCCAACACTGGCCAACCGGGTATTGGATGGCCTCCAGACAGCGATCAACCAGGCCCTCCCGCAGACAAAGACAGGTAGACAACAGGCAAAAGTACATTTGTCGCGTTATGCCGATGACTTTGTCATCACGGGTGCGAGCCGGGAGTTTCTCCTGAACCAAATCAAGCCGGCAGTGGTGTCCTTTCTCGCGGAAAGGGGCCTGTCACTTGCTCAGGAAAAGACTCGGATCGTCCACATTACCGAGGGCTTCGATTTTCTGGGGCAAAATGTCCGGAAATACGGCCGAAAACTGCTAATAAAACCATCGCTCAAGAGCGTCGACTCGCTGCTGGGTAAGGTGGATAACATCATTCGCAAAAATCGCGCAGCCACTCAAGAACAGCTGATCACACACTTAAACCCGGTCATTCGAGGCTGGGCTATGTATCATCGGCATGTGGTGGCGAAAGCGGTGTTCTCGAAAGTTGACCATCTGATTTGGCAGAAACTGTGGCGATGGGCTAAGCGCCGTCACCCTAAAAAGGGGATGAAGTGGATTAAACAAAGGTACTTCCACCGGCTAGGGAGGAGAGACTGGATCTTTGCAACCCCTTCTAAGGAAGGATCAAAAGCATTTCAGTACTACTTGACCAAAGCCTCTAACGTGCGCATCCAGCGGCATGTGAAGATCTGTGGAAATGCCAATCCATACGCTCCAGAATGGCAGCAGTATATTGTCAGACGAAAATTGAAAGGAAAATCTGTTGCGTGACCCGGTGTCCCTCTTTCTCAAGGATGCTGTACAAAGGCTCGAGCCGTGTGCCGGGAAACTGGCACGCACGGTTCCACGGGGAGGGTGTGCTGGTAACAGCGCATCCTTACCCTACGGGAAAAGCAGGAAGCCGTATGAGTTCGGTTGCAAAGTCAGCATTGTCACCACGGCCAAAGAGCAGTTCGTGCTCAGTTGTCTGGCTGAACACGGTAATCCCTATGATGGGCACACTCTGGAGCGAAGCTTGAGGAATGCAGCGCTTAACAGTGGTCAGGTGCCCCACCATGCACTGGTGGATCGAGGCTATAGGGGCGCTGAACACAGTCAGATCGCCCAAGTGCATATTACCGGCAAGAAAAAGGGTGTAGGAAAGGCCCACCCCCAACAGAACCGAAGAAATGCCGTGGAAGCCATCATAGGACACATGAAAACGGATGGTCAGTTGGATCGAAACTATCTGACAGGCCGGATGGGCGATCGAATCCATGCCGTCCTGTGTGGAGCAGGCCAGAACATGAGGATGATCCTGAGGAAGCTCAAGGCGCTTCTTTTTTGGCTTTTATTACAGGTGCGTGGTGAGTGCGGAAAAGCCATCCATCTAATCAATGGTCTGGTGGAATGGTTGCAGACCGTTCTGCATTCACCACTGCGAGCTACGTCTTAAGCATAAAAGCGATTTTTGCAGGGCGAACTAGTTATTCTAGCCGCTCTTACGGTTCCATGTGGCCTGGAACCAAAAACTTTCCCATACAGATGGACAGATTTGTCTCTACGTATTTGCCATAGGGGAATATTTCTATAAACCCATGGCTTTTGTAAAAGTTAACAGCTTGAACGTTTATTTTCCTGGTGGATAATATCGCCCTACTATAGCCCATACCTATCGCCTCAGCGATCAACGCACTCAATAAGGCACTACCAAACCCCTTTTTCCGCGAATACATCCTTTTTATTTCACAGCTGACATCATCATGTTGACGAATGCTCCCACAGGCGACCGGTAGGTTTTCATGATATGCGACCAAGAACCTTCCAGTTTCAACGTCAAACGAGTTGATATCAAAAGAAGTCATTCCCCCATCACCCGTCAATTGAGCCAATACCGCATTGAGTTCGAGCATTAGCGTCAAGGCATCCGGATGAACCGCAGGAACGGAGACAATTTTCGTCGCAGAAAGTGCCTTCCGTATCATTGCCTTATTTCCAAGCTATAGAATCGACTCTCCACCTCCATGACAATGAAAGATTTCAAGAGCGATTAGGTATAAAACTGGTCCACCGCCGTGTGTAGAATTCGCTTCACCCGTTCCATCCCCTCTTCCAGGTTTTCCTCGATTTCCTTGATGGTGATGACGCCTTCGCCCTTACCTGCAGCAGGGTTGACGATAACCGACAGCGCCGCGTAACGAAGCTTCAGCTCACGGGCAAGCACGGCTTCCGGCATTCCGGTCATTCCGACGATATCACAGCCGTCCTGCTCCATACGGAATATCTCAGCAGCGGTTTCAAGTCTTGGCCCTTGAGTGGCCCCGTATACCCCACCATTGATAACAGGTTCATCTACCTGCTTGGCCGACTTTAACAATAACTGTCGCAATTCTTCCGTGTAGGGGTAGCTGAAATCAACATGGGTTACTTGAGAGAGATCGTCTTCAAAAATCGTGCTGGGACGACTATGGGTGTAATCGATTATCTGGATCGGCACTACAAGTTTGCGCGCCGTCATGTTGTGGGTGATGCCCCCCACCGCGGTCACTGCGATCACATCCGTGGCGTATAGGTTCTGCAGCGCCCACAAGTTGGCTCGGTAATTCACTTGGTGCGGAGGAATTCGGTGCGGATGGCCATGGCGCGCCAGGAACAATACCCGGTGACCGTCAAGCTCGCCCTCCAGAATGGGGGCGGACGGACTGCCGAACGGCGTTTGCACATCGTGGGCCTTGGATATCGTCAGGCCGGGCAGCTGAGTCAAACCGGTTCCGCCGATGATCGCCAGAGTATCGCTCATATCGCACCTCATTTATTGCCTGTTTCGTCAGCTGTTAGAGTAGCGAATGGACAACCGGTTGGGTAGCGATTCCCGGCGGACCTCCATGCCTGTGAAACGGGTCAGTTGAAAAGTGGCCTCCCCGCCTGGACTCGAACCAGGATTAAAGCCTTAGGAGGGCCTCGTTCTATCCTGTTGAACTACGGGGAGGTGTCTCCCAAACCCACGCCGGGTGGGTTTGAAAGTTAGCAGGCATTGTAACGACCTATTACAAACATGGAAACCCGTTCAGGGTCAAAGACTTAGAGCGCTGACCGGCTGTTCTACAACTCGTTTGACGCTTAGCCTCAATCTCCAACCGATTGCTCCCGGTTCGTATTCAGCCTCGGCCTCAGTCGCTATAATCAGCCGCTCACACTGAAAACAGACAGAAACGCCTCATGCCCGACCTAGACTTGGACGCCCTCGCCGATTGGCTGGAGAACGACGCCCGACCAGAGGAGTGCTTGGATATACATGGCTTGCATGGTTACCTGACCGCACTGGCGGTATGTGGGGAGCCTCTGAATGACGAGTGGCTGGCCAATGCCCTCGGGGCATCCTTGAACGACATTCCCGAAGCCGACGCCCAATGGTTTGCCGACAATTGCGTGGCGCTTACCCGGGAAATAGAAAACGAACTCTATGCGGATGATCAGGTGGGTGTCACTTTCGAACCCACTTCAGACTGGCAAGACTCGCCCATGCAGTTTTGGTGCGAGGGTTTCATGGAAGTGGTGTTCGCGTTGCCCGAAAGATTCAGCCACCCCAACGAAGATAACCTGGCGACATTGCTCCTGCCTATTGAAGTGGGGTCCGGCTTCTTTGCGGAGGAGGCGGACTACCGGCCCCTCTACAAGAAGACCAAGCTGCTGAAAGAAATGTTTGATCAGATCCCGGAACTACTGACGGATTTGTACCTGCTACTGCAAAGTCCGGAAAAGCTGTAAGCCACGATGGCCATGCTGTGAGTGAGCCCGGCCCACTCTCATCAGTGCCCGCTGCCGCCTCGACAGTCTGGAGAATCCGGCGCGCTCCCCTGCCATTCGGCGGGGGCAAAGGCATGAATTGCCAGGGCATGCACAGGCCCCGCCAGCTCTTCCTGCAATAATCCATACACCATCTGATGGCGCTTAACCGCCCGGACGTTCTCAAATTCCGAACTGACGATTTCGACCCTAAAATGGGTTTCGCTGTTCTTGGGGACGGAGTGTTTGTGACTCTCGCTCTCCACCTTCAAGTGCTGCGGCGCTAATGCGGCCAGCTTTTGCTCGATACTGCTCAATACTGACATCTTCGATACCTCGACTCATTCGCTGTCTACAAGGTGGGGAATCGGGGGCCGGATTCAAGGCTTACGGATGTTTTGTTGGTGCTCCTGAAACTGAGTCGCCTCGTAGGTTAATTGCAGCACCCGAGCGTCCGTCCCGGCACGATGATGGGTCAGGTTTTTTTCCCGACGTATGCGCTCTTTGGTTTCATCCCATATCGAAAGCTGGAAGTCACTGAGGATTCTGGGCAGCGTTTCGAGACGAAACGTCATTGTTTTGCGGGCATGATAAAACAACAGCGCCAGCCAACCGGAATCGAACCCCCAACCATCGCTGTATATGATTTGACCTTCCAATAACTCATTGAGCTGATCGGCAATCAACTTGACCGGATAGCCTTCCGCCTTCAACTGCTCCCGGCTGATGCCGTGAATGGCCTCGGCGTCAGGATCCCAGTGAGTCCAGTCCGGTTCCGGCGTTATCAGCCAGGCGTATTCCTCTTCGGTCTCGGTCGCCACCCCTACTTCGATGGGATAACTGCCCCGGCCAAACCCAGAGGCTTCTATGTCCAAGATACCCGGCAATAACATCAGTGCTGTTCACCCACTCCCTAATGAATTTAATGCCCGGCAGAGGACCGGGCTCGTGCTGATTTGTTCAATAATAGCAGCAATGGCCCAGGGAGCCTCTGAACAAATCCTATTGGGTGAAGGTATCGCGGATCAGCGACGGTGTCAGCACCTGAGGCAAAAGTTGAGGTGGGCCGCCATTGGCGGGATAAAACGCATAGAGGGGAATACCCTCACGGTCGAAATCGTCAATCAGAGCATCAACCGAAGGCGATGGGTTCGTCCAGTCGGCCTTTACCAGGCGAATGCCCTCGTCTTTCACCAGGGTCTCGAACGCCTCTCCAGACAAGGCCACACGCTCATTGACCTTGCAGGTGATACACCAGGCTGCGGTGACGTCCAGGAAGACCGGCTCGCCTAACAATCGATAGCCTTCCACCAACTGAGCATCGTAGGGCTCCCACAATTCGGGCTCTTCACGCTGATCAAATACCAGAATCAAGGCGAAGACCATCGCCACCACGCGGATACCCCGTTTCGATAATGTTGCGACCAGCCCGTTCCCAGGGCGAACAGTCAAGGCGGGCCAAATCGCTACAGTGAGCAGAATGAGGCCAAGACCGACCTTGAGTAAGGCCAAAGAACCTTCCAGTTCGATCAACACCCACACCAACCAAAGAACAGTGGCAAACAGAGGGAAAGCCATCAACTGACGGAATACGGCCATCCAGGGGCCAGGCTTGGGCAAACGGCGCGCCAAGCCTGGCAAATAAGTAATAAGAAGGACTGGCAATGCCATACCAAACCCCATGACGGCGAAGATCAACAAGCCGATCAATGCTGGCTGCAACAGGGCAAAACCGATGGCGGAACCCATAAAGGGGGCTGTGCAGGGTGTAGCAACCAAGGTCGCCAGAACCCCGGTAAAAAAGGTGCCCGAGGCGCCGGGCTTCTGAGTCAGTTCCTGTCCGACGCCCATCCAACGTTGGCCCACTTCGACATATCCAGCCATCGCCAATGCCAACAGATAAAAAAGAAAGATCAGAAAGGCCACGAAATAAGGTGATTGCAGCTGAAAGCCCCACCCCACCCAGGTGCCAAACTGGCGCAAAGCCAGCAATACAGCGGCAACAAGCACGAAGCTAAGGACTACGCCTGCGGTATAGATCCAGCCATGCAATCGGGCATGCCCCTGATCGTGACCGAACTGGGCGATATGCAAAGCTTTCAGCGACAGCACAGGGAAAACACAGGGCATCAGGTTCAGTACCAGCCCACCCAACACAGCCAAAACAAGAGCAGCAGTGAGCGACAACGCTGTGACGCCATCCGGGCTCGTGGTGGATTTGGTTTCCGTCGGTTCCGCGAAGTTAATCAGCTCCCCGTCCAAATCGTTACCGACTGGATTACCCGCCAAAGAAGAGCCACCGGTTGGGCGCTCCATGGCCACGCCCTGTAAGTCGAAATAGCGCTTTTGCGGGGGGTAACACAGACCGGCCTCGGCGCACCCCTGATAGACCACTTCAACATAGCCTGAACTGGACATAACCGGATATTCAACACTCATCCGATCATAATAAAGCGCCATGTCTTCATCGAAATTGGGGTCGTACTTGATTACAAAGTTCTGGGCAAGATCCGCCGCCCCGACTTCCGCCCCATCCAGAGCGCTCAGTGAGTGGCGGTCACGGTAGAGGTAATAATCTTCGGCGATGTCCCAATTGAGCAGCAGCCGATCCCCTTCACGCTGTACTTCCAGCTCGAAAGCCTCATCCACCGGCAAAAATTCCACAGCCTGGGCGATACCGAGAAGACTCATTAACCCAACAAACAGAATTCGTTTCATAAAACCTCTACCCAGGACACCGCTCAGAATGAGATGGCGCCAATGTTCCGGAGACTGTCAAAGAGTCGTCAAATAGTAAGAAAGGCACCCCGAGACCAGCCAGCCAGCTTTCGGCTTCTTTACCTTTCAGCATGGCGATGGTGGTCAAGGCGCCCGCGAGCAGACAATTATCGGCCACAACCGTAACGGATGAAGGGCCATCCTGGAGCGGCCAGCCGGTTTTCGGATGCAGGATGTGACAATAACGCCGCCCGCCCACCATCATGAAGCGCTCGTAATCACCGCTGGTCGCCAAACCACCTTCAACTAGTGGCAAGGTCGCCGCAGCCCTTTCCGGCTGCCTGGGATGACTGATGCCTACCGGCCAGGGTGATCCATCAGGCCTCGGGCCCGTTACCCGGATATCACCGGCCAGATTGACCAGCCCGGGAATCTTGACTTCGCTCAACAGAGTCAACAATCGGTCGGCCGCGAACTCTTTGACCAAACCTCCCAGATCAAGTTCCATCCCGGCCGGAATATTCACCTGCCCGTTAGACCAACCAATGAGGGACCACCCCACCCTGGGCAGTAACGCCTCCAACTGATACTGATCTGGTAACTGCCCGGATTTAAAATTCCAGGCTTCGCGGAGCACACCGGTCGTGATATCGAACAGCCCATCACTTTCGATATGACACTGGTTGGCAAAATCCAATAGACCAGCTGTTTCAGCGTCGACCTTCTGCCATTGGTCATAAGTGCGGTTAAGGCGGGACAGGTAACTGCCCGCCTGAAAACGGGAGTATTTGGTTTCCAGTCGACGTACCTCGGCTTCCAGCCTTTGCGCAGCCTGCCGGGCGACGGAGTCTTCGGCATACAGCGAGAGCGCACAGGGCCCTCCCATGGCCCTGAAACTGTACTGGCGTGGTGCGAAGCCGCCCATCAGAACACCTTAGAAACGGTAATCCAGACCGGTGGTGACGCGCCAGAAGGAAGGCAGACCCGGCGTTTCCTCGTCATTAAACCCATAAGACGGGTTGGCCGCATAACGCTCGCCACTGACCGTCCAGGAAAACTGGCGGAAATCGGTTTTCAGAGAAAGCGCCAAACTGAGTGCACCGTACTTGGACAGTCTGGGGTCGCTGGAATAGTAAGATGTGTTATCGGGCGAGAAGTAATCTTCGGGAGGAATCTCCCCAAAATCAGGAATTTCGTAGAAAAAAGCGGCCGTTTGTTGGTAGTAGCGAATTTTTGGCACCAATTGGAAGTCGATGGCATTATCGACAAACCACTGAAAATTGGGCGCGTAATTCTGATACCAAGCCAAGTCCCATGTACTCGAAAAAATGTCCCATGTATCCGCTAGAATACGAGCATCTGCATGAAGAGCCCCATCAAGACCCGGAAAATATTTCCGCATGCCTCCGCTTACGGTAAAGACGGTACGGTTATCAGGACGAATATCAGCTGGAACCTGTGCACCAGGGTATTCTCGGTAAGGGTCAGACAAATACCCGCTTTTATGGGTCACGCTTATCCCGCCCTGCACGACGGTGTTCATATCAATTACTTGGCCAACACCTTCATAAGCTGACACCTGTAAAATAGTTTTATCCTTTGCAGCATAACGGCCCGGTGTATTAGCTTGCTGCTGGTCTGGATCAGAATAATCCTGCGTAGGGTTAATAATGTCGTATCCAAGACTCAACCCACCGCTTAACGTCGTCATTTGATCATTGATTTGCAGCGAACCATCCGTCCCCGCAAACAACGCCGTGTAATCCCGCTCAATGGAAAACCCAGAAGTGACACCCGCCTCTGCTTCGGACCAATAGTATCGACCTGAGCCATACAAATCGAACCGACCTTCCTTGGAAGCCCCACTCATATGTACTCGGGTTACATCCTCCTCATCCTTGTAAGTATAAACTGGCGACGCACCAGACATACCTTCAAACGAGGTCTCAACATCCCAGCTCATGTGTTCGCCAAAGGGCATCATCAGATAAAACTGATGAACCTGAATTTTATAACGTTCCTGGGCTCCACCATCGGTACGGGAAGCCGGAGAATCATCTTCGGAATAATAGGTATAACGATAAGCGGCTTCACTCTCAGCCGGTGCGGCCGCCTGAGCGACCGGTACCAGGCCGGGCACGGCCAACGCACTGCGGGCAAGATTTTTTAATACGGCAGACATGAATACTCCTCAGTTACAACCGCAACCACCGCCTGCCGCGGCCGTTCCGCCAAAGGAAGCTTCCTTGGAATAATAGATATGACTTTCGAGAGTCGCCTCCAGGCGATCGGGAGACCAGCTCATTTCAGGCTTGGCCAGAGTGCCCCGTTGCCAGGGTTTGACAGTAGAACACCCAGTGACCGCCAAGACGGCCACTAGGGTGATAACAAGAGACTTCATCGACACAGGACTGCTTCTCCTAACCAGGTCGTGTTGCTGTGAATACCCTTTTAACCAAATACTGGGATGTCCTCGGCTTCGATCGGGAAAGCAAGGCTTAATTGATCGTTCTCGATCCCTGCTATGCTTCTCAGCTTTTTGTGAATATGAGCGGGAGTGATTCGTACACTGCCACTCGCCTCCCCGATTACCGGGGTCAGAGTACTACCCGAAACGGTCACATTGCGGGCGCTGACCAAGGGATCGGTCGCGTTCACGACTGTGCCACCGGCAATATCCCGGCCCATGAACACATAGCTGGTTACCGCCCAATGGTCTTTACCCTGACCACCGTTATACCAGGGTGTGCGACCAAAGTCAGATCCTACCGCAACCGTCGTCTGGTCATCGATTCCATATACTTTCAATGCCCGCCACAAATAGTGGAGGTCGACCAGGACATCGCGAATCCGGTTAAAGTGGCTGTTGTCGTGGTCGTTATGTGTATCAAAGCCGCCAAAACCGATCTGCATGGAAGATGCCATACCGGTACTCATGGCAGCGGCACCGATACGCATCTGGCGCTTGCGTCCGCTATTGGCGGCATCATCGAGTTCGATTTCGGCCGGATCGGTAGGATTGGCCAAACGCGTCGCCACACCAGAAAATGCCAGACCTTCGTCACGGACCATGTATAGCTGGCTTTGCAACCGGTCACGGCGCGGTAGGGTTTCCTTGACGGCGAGCAATTGGCGACGACGCTGCTTGGCCTGCTCGACCAGGCTCTCCATGCCGCCATCGAGATAATCACCTTCCGGGTCGGCCAAAGTACTGAATACGCCTACATCATTAGCGCTGGAGCGGGGTACCAACCCGGCCGTCTCGTTATTACCACCACCATCGGTAATGTAGGCCAGAGGGCGATCAGCCCCCTTTACGGCTGCATACAAGGCGCTGAAATCGGGGTAAGCCATATCCATGCTGCCGGTATCGGCAAAGCGCGTACCGGTATCATGACCGTTGGTTCGGTTGTCGACACCGTTCAATACCCTGACCTGATCCCCGTACAGACAGCAAAAAGCGTCATAGACAAACAGATTGGCGTTCATTTGCGTGCCATTTCGGTTTACGCCGTTCATGGCATCGGCCAGGGTGCCGAATTCGATGGTTCCGATACGGCCTTCCAGAATGCCTTCGGCATTTGCCCGGATTCGTGCGGCCGAACCGTTTTTCGCAGCCGCCCAGCTGAAATCCTCAGCGACATCCGCGACCAGCAGACTTGCATCAGCCCCATCGACCGTGCCAGCCAGCATACGCTGCACCTGTTCGATGGTGACACCGGTGTTGGTGGCAGGGGAACCCGCGACATCGACATCATCGTCGTTAAAGGTGCCCAGATAGGGAGCGTAGCTCAGGTCACTGTCGATGGAGCCTGACAGTGCCACATCCGCCACCCGGCGAATGGCCGCCGAGCAAAACTTGTTCACTTCGGAAGCACTGTTTCGCGTGTCCGGGTCAATGCTGCCCCGGGTAATATTACCCTTGGGGTCGCAGAAGGAGGTTGGATCCCAGCCTCCACCCAGATGCAGAAAAACAAAGTAGCGCCCCACAGGGGTTGTATCGGCATAGGCCTTATTGGTGACAACGGCCGGTGTACATACCGCCATACCCGTTGCACTGACCGCTTTGAGAAAATCACGACGTTTCATCTCGGTCACCCTTATCCGTAAATAAACCGATAATCGTTGAGCAGATACACCAGCACGGCGTACCAGGCATCTTCGACACCATTCAAACCACCACAGCCGGAGTCAATATCCTCCTCCAGCACGGCCTTAAACAGATCGAAAGCAATGTCCACCTCTTCGCTGTCCGTTGCCACTTCCTCGTGCAACAACGCGAGATAGAGGTAGGCGATCGTATTGCGGACAGCCAAGGCTTCGGCTCTGCGGTTAATGGCGACTTCATGTTCCAGATCGGTGGATTCATCCACTAAATTGAACAAGATGCGCTCTGAACGGGACAAACCACGATTAAACTCATTGTTCACGATATCGCAGGCTTCCTCGACAGCCATGGCCTCCGCCAGTGTCGCAATGATGCCACTTGCGGACTCAGCGTCTTCCAGCACTTCACGGCTGTCCTTACCGCCCATGAACATGCGGTCGTTCAGACGATAGAGATTGACACTGCGGTTCCAGCCGCCGGAATTGATCGCACGCAACTTCTGGTTCAAATACACCGGCGGCAATAGACGGGTGGAGCCTACGGCTTCGTACTCGGAATCCAAGCCGGATTGATAGATCCCGCTGGCGCGGTAGTAGCCGCTCTTGGTAATGGCATAGACCAGCGATTTGATGTCGAACCCGGAAGCCGCGAATTCAGATGCCGCATTGGTAATCAAACGGGCCTGCTGAGCATAGGAGTTACGGTAGGCTTCAGGTGAATCCGGATTCGGCGCACCCAGAATATCCTGGCCGGTCAGCCCTTTGAAGACAATCTGAGTGATGCCCTTGGAATAGGCGGAATCCTGTGCGATCTGCTCACCCAACCACTGTACTTCACGGCTGGAGTAGTTACCGCTGGAGTCGAAATGGTTCAACTGAGCATTGGCCTGCGCCCAACCCACCTGAACTTCCGGAACCAGAGGCCGCTCGTCACCCTGGAGCACTTGAAGCTCTTCATCCACCTGATAAAGACCATCGAGCCGGAAATGCTTATAGGCCTGCGCAACCGGGTCCATGATCTTGTGGCACACGGTACAGTCTTCACTGGTTTTGGTCGGGTCCTGCGAGCCTACACTGTTGTCGGCTTCATCCAACTCGAGCGCGGAGACATCCCGATTACCATCGATGGCCAGTAGGTCTTTACCGGCGAAAAACCAGTAGACCATGCGGGCGCGATGACGGTTGCGGTTGGTGTTCATCGCCGTGAACTTGGTCAGGAAGACCAGATCGGTCAGTACGCCGGAATGCGGTATACCTTTGGATTTCACGGTCCCATTCGCGTCGGTATAGAACAGCTGTACCGGCTTCAGGTCACGGGGGTCATAGGGGAAGGCTTCCATCACATACTGTGCGGTCAGGTCACCATTCGGGTACAAGCTGCTGCCATTGGTATTCCGTCCTACCAGGCCCAGAGTATCCAGATAGTCAGTCAGATCCTGTACGCCATTGAATGTATCCCATTGCACATTCTCGACAACAGGCAAGGCACCTTCACGGGCAGTACCGTCAGGGTTGACCACTTTTACGTTGGAAGTAGCGGTGTCACCACCAAAGGCATGCCAGGAAAAGGCGTTGACGACGGTGTACTTGCCGTTCACCAACTCGCGGAAATCACGGTTGTTACGCGCCAGGTATTCCACCATCAGCAGAGGTTTACGACCCAGGGCTTCATCGGAGAAGTGGCGCAGATAGCTGCTGCTGAGCAAAAAGTCGTTATTGTCGTCACCGTCTGGATCAAGAATGCGATCCGTCCAGTCCATCATCGGGAATACATTCCCATCCCGCTCGTTGATTCTGACGTCTTTATTGTAGACATCGTTCAAGCGACCGCCGGTAGCGGGGCGATATTTATCGGTCAGAAAGCTGTCGTTGAACACATCTTTGAGTCGTTCATAGAAATAATCTTCCTCCATGAACCCATAGACGACGGCACGCTCCCCGTCCAGACTGGTGGTGAATTGGGTGATTTCCTCATCCGTCGGCAGGCGCCCGGCCAATTCGAAGGCCAGCTTGAATACCGCTTCTTTACGGGTCAGATTCGCTACACCCGGTAGAGCTCGTTCGACGGTACCAACGGCGGATTCATTAAAGGCGTGGTAGATATAGTCCGCCACGTCCTCGGCTTTTTGACCACGCAGAGGACTGGACGCGCTGGGCATGTCCTGCTCAATCTTCGCGATCAGGGAGGCGGCGCTGCCACAGGTGGCACATGCCACCAACGGCCCACCGGACCCACCGGAGCCATCAGCGCCATGACAGGAAGCGCACTCGGACTCGTATAATGCTTTACCAGCGGTATTCAAAGATTTGGCGGCACTGTCGTCACCGTCAAAATCTTGCGAACAACCCGCTAAGAGGGTCAAAAACCCAACTGCCAGCAAGAACTGCCGCCACAGGGTTGTGGTCAGTCTCAGTGCGGCCATCGTCACTCTCCATGCAAACCCGAATAAGACCGGGCAAAACTATCAGGCTTTGTGGGTACTAAACCGGAACAACTTCACAAGAAATTTACGAGCTGAAGATTATGTGACGAACATCACAACTCATTAATGCAAACCTTTCTCATCAGGAACGAAGGACGTCACTTGATGACTTCTTTTTACCCGGTTCAGCGCCAAAACACCGATAGAATCAAGTTGATAAAGTTAACAGCAACTACTAGGTAAAGTCCGCTGACGATCATTGGCAGCCCTTTCACCCTTGCCTATACTTTCCAACTGATCCAAACAGGAAAGACTGAATGACCCTGGCAACCGGCCTCCTGCAGTGGCACTGGTGGCAACCTGTGCTCTACACCCTGATACTTACCCACATCACCATCATCTCAGTAACGGTTTACCTGCATCGCCATTCGGCGCATCGCGCACTGGACCTGCACCCGGCGCTGGCGCACTTTTTCCGTTTCTGGCTCTGGTTGACGACATCGATCAAAACCAAGGAATGGACGGCTATCCATCGCAAGCACCATGCGACCTGTGAAACCGAAAACGATCCACACAGCCCACAGGTGCTGGGCTTGAAAAAGGTATTGCTGGAAGGTACCGAGCTGTACAAACAAGCAGCGGAAGAGTCCACCCTGCAGCGCTTTGGCAGGGGAACGCCGGAAGACTGGCTGGAACGCAATGTCTACAGCCATAAAGTCGGCAACTACCTGGGCATCGCCACCATGGCGCTGGTCAACATCGCGCTGTTCGGGCCTATTGGCATCACCATCTGGGCGGTTCAGATGCTGTGGATTCCATTCTGGGCCGCAGGCATCATCAACGGCCTTGCTCACTTCTGGGGCTACCGCAACTACGAAAGCCCGGACGCCGCCCGTAATCTGACACCCATCGCCATTCTGATAGGCGGTGAAGAACTGCACAACAACCACCACACCTACCCCAATTCAGCGAAATTGTCTTCCCGCTGGTACGAATTCGATATGGGATGGACCTATATCCGGCTATTCCAAGGGCTCGGGTTGGCAAGCAACATCCGCCGGGGGCCTGTTGTCTATCGGGAACAGAACAAATCACTGATCGATGCCGAAACGGCCGTGGCAGCGGCAAACGACCGTTTCCGCATCATGGCGCAGTTCAAACGCCAGGTATTGCGCCAGGCCGTGAAAGAAGACCATACCGTTCGAGAAACCGCAGGAGAGCACTATCGTCGGCTGGTTATATGGTTGACCGAAAACCAGGAACAGTGGGATGAAACCCGGCGTCAATGGATGGAACAGTTTTTCGCCAAGCACCCTGAATTGAGGAAGCTCCATGCACTGAAAGAAGAGCTGAATCAGATCTGGGCATTGAGAACCCGATCCAGAGAGGACCTGGTCGCCGCCTTCAAAGCCTGGTGTGAAAAAGCGGAAAACACCGGTTCCGAGGCTTTGGCGGAATTCGCTGCCATGTTGCGGCAATATCGGCTTCAACCGGTGCCTGTCTCTGCCCGATGACCGATACCAACGCGTTGGCGAGAGAGCTTGAAGCGCTCCGGCATGAACAGTGTACGCTTCAATACAAGCCTATGGCCGAGCGGCTTGGCCTTAAGCCGCCCCGCCAGATTCAACAACTGGCCGAACTCCTGGAAGCCATCCAGGAAGACGACGCCTTGCTCAACCGCCCCCAACGGGCTGCTCTGGTTATCCAGAAAGGTCCGGCTCCCATACCGCGTCAGGGCTTCTTCCAGAAACTGAAAGCGCTCGGCGTATACACAGGGGCCGATCAGGGCCCCGAAGCCGAAATGTGGCATCAAAACGAACTGGAACGATTGTTCGAAACAGGCCAAAACTCCGCCGACTGAATCGTCGGCTTTCCCCATGCACGTCCCTCCCCTACAATGCGCGGCTAATAATTGAAGGAGAATGGCCGTGACCGATTACACCCTGTACCACAACCCACGTTGCTCCAAATCCCGCCAGGCGAAAGAGCTGTTGGATGAAAAAGGCGTGAACTACAGTACCCGTCTTTATTTGCAGGAGCCTCTGTCAATCCAGGAGCTGAACGAGTTGGTCAAGCAATTGGGCATTGATGCGACAGAACTATTACGCACCAAGGAAGACGAATACAAGCTCGCAGGGCTGAGCAAATCCAGCTCCAACCAAGACGCCATTCAGGCCATGGCCAAGTACCCCAAACTCATGGAGCGGCCCGTTCTGGCAGGCCCTTCGGGAGCGCGGATAGGCCGCCCGCCAGAAGCCATTCTCGACATCCTTTGATACCCGACCAACGCAGAGCTCATGCCCTACCTACTAATTTTGTATTACAGCCGACATGGCAGCCTGGCAACGCTGGCGCAGTGCTTGGCCGAAGGCGTGGATGAAGTGCCCGGCATAGAAGCCCGGCTGCGCACCGTTGCCCCGGTGAGAGCGGACTTCGAGGCACCGGCGGACTCCATCCCCGATAACGGGCCGCTCTACTGCACCTTGGATGAACTCGCCGGTTGTTCCGGGCTGGCTCTCGGGTCTCCAGGTCGGTTCGGCAATATGGCCGCCCCCTTGAAATACTTCCTCGAACAGAGCACCCCTCAGTGGGTTTCCGGCAAGTTGGCCGGTAAACCGGCGGGAGTTTTCACCAGCACAAGCACCCCTCATGGCGGACAGGAGTCGACCCTGCTGTCGATGATGATTCCGTTATTACATCACGGCATGCTCATCAGTGGGCTCCCATTTACGGAAGCCGGTCTACACGATTCGCTTCAGGGGGGCACGCCTTATGGCACTTCCCACGTGGCAGGCCCCAACCATGCCGACCCCGACACCGCCGTGCGACTTTTGGCAAAACGCCAGGGGCGCCGTCTCGCAGAACTGGCTTTAAGGCTGAACAATGACCACCCAACCCGTTGAAACCCTTCACCTGAACCGAAAACTTCTGCTCAGCTATTGGCTCATGATGTTGTCCATATTCGCCGGTCCGTTTTTCTACGGCCCGGCCTTCAACAGCATGCCGATTGGACAGTGGATTGCCTCCTGCCTGGTCATCGGTTTCTTTTTCAGCCTGCCGTTGTGGATGTTCATCCTGGCGACACATCGCCCGACTCCTGGCCGGGTCAGTTGGTTCAGCTTTCTGCTGCTCGGCTATCTGGTGTTCGGCATCGTGCTGATATTCAAACCCAAAGGGTTGTTCGCCGGACTGCTACTCTCCACCACCACTTTGGCCACCTTTATGTACGCCGTTCTGTGGTTAAGGCCCTTCAAAAAAGCCGCCAAAGCAAAAAAAGCTAGCCAGCAGTAAAGAGTTTGGAGCGAACCATTTTGCGATACTCCCCCGGGCTCAACGACAGTTTTTCCCGGAATAACCGGCCAAAATAGGCGTTGTTGCGAAAGCCGCTGGCTTCACCAACTTCCGCAACCGTCAGGTTGGTATCCCGGAGCAGCTCGCGTGCGTATTCCAGGCGCAGTCGAAGGACATAGGCCATCGGGCTTTCCCCGGTCGCCTCCCGAAAACGGCGGCTGAAATTACGCTCGGATTGATCCAGTAAAGCCGCCAGTTGGTTTACGGCGATGTCTTCGGTGAGGTGTTGGCGAACCCATGACTGCACCATGCTGATGCCCTCGTCGTGATGGACTGCCCCTCCCGGTTCGAAATAAGGGGTCGAAAAGGTGCGCTTGAGTTCATGCATGAACTGGCGCTCCACCACTGCCAGCGCATCTTCGCCATAGGCCTGCTCAATCAGGAACAGCACCAGATCCGTTTGAGAGTTAATGGAACCGGCACAGTAGATTCCCTCATCGTGGGTTACGAAATGGTGGCCTTCGAAGCGAACACCAGGGAAACGTTTGCGGAACTTGTCCAGGTAATACCAATGAGTAGTGGCGACCCGGCCTTCCAGCAACCCGGCTTTTGCCAGGTGACCCACGCCTGTGCCAGTGGCCGCCAATCGGGCGCCATTGCGGTATTGATACGCCAACCAACGTTGCAACGCCTGGCTTTGGTTAATCACCGGCCAAGGCGTTCCCCACATGGGTGGAACGAATACCAGATCAGCGTCGACGGCCTGGTCGAAATCACAATCCGCTTGAATCGTCAGTCCGCCCGTCACTCGCAGAGGCTCAGTATCCGCGCCCACCAACTGCACCGAAAGCGAAGCTTCGGTCTCGCGCCGGACCCGGTGGCGACTGGCGGCGTAAAACATCTCCACCGGTAACGCGATGCCCGTCAGCAGTGCCTGGGGGCTGACAACAAAAGCAAGCTTCATATCATGTCCTGATCAGACCATAAATCGTCCGGATAGTTATACCATTACCGACCCAGGGTCTCTATAGTGACCCTCATTCTGAGCGGACATCGGTTAAAGGGCATTGTCATGAAAAAACTTCCTGTTATCGTCGGTTTTGGCGGCATTAACTCCGCAGGCCGGGTCTCCATGCACCACAGTTATCGTCGCATGGTGCATGAGGCACTGGACGAATCACGCCTCGCCCATACCTGGCAGGATTTGGCCACGCTGATGAAATTGAAGGATTCCGCCAATCCCCAGGAAGCCATTCTGGCCGGTACGCTGATTCGCAAAATCGAAGCGGAAACTCATTACGACCCCAACGCCGTACCGATGCAGCGCAAAGCCCTGCTGAACGAGCCCGGTGGCCTCAGTTTTCAACTGAAACGGAATCAATTGCCGGACAACCTGCCACAGGGATGGGACGTACAGCCCATCGAAGGCAGTCATACCCTCGTCCAGGTGCGGGTGGAATCCGAAATGTCGGTCATGCTGCCCGACAGTTATGTTTCCAAGGTCTCGTCCGCGGGCACCCTCCCCTCAGGTTTCAACCCAGCGGATTACTACAACGCCGCCCATCATCCGAGAGGATTGCAGATGGCGGTTTATGGTGCGTCTGACGCGCTGCAATCAATGGGTATCCGCTGGCAGGACGTTCTCGAACACATCCATCCGGATCAGGTGTCCGTCTATGCGGGCTCCTCCATCTCCCAGATGGACCAGGCCGGTATGCGCGGCCTGTACCAAAACCCCATGACTGGCAGCCGCATCACTTCCAAAATGATGCCGCTCTCCATGCCGGAAATGACGGCGGACTTCGTCAACAGTTATATTTTGAACAGCATCGGCAACACCGGCTCCAACGCCGGGGCCTGCGCCACTTTTCTCTATAACCTGCGTCAGGGCATTATCGATATCGAAGCGGGTAAAAGCCGGGTGGTGATTGTCGGCAACTCGGAGGCCCCCGTCGTTCCCGAAATCATGGAAGGCTTCCGCATCATGGGCGCTTTGGCCGAAGATGACCAACTAAAGCAGCTCGATGGCAGCGAAACGGCCGACAACCGTCGTGCCTGCCGCCCCTTTTCCTCCAACGCTGGATTCACCATGGCGGAATCCAGCCAGTTCGTGGTGCTGATGGATGACGAACTGGCGCTGCAGACGGGCGCCACCGTATTCGGGTCGGTCGCGGATGTGTTTGTAAACGCGGATGCCAACAAAAAATCCATTTCCGGCCCGGGCGTCGGCAACTACATTACCATGGCGAAAGCCGCAGCCCTGGCCTGTGCTGTACTGGGAGACGCAGGGCTACAACGCACCTTTGTCATGGCCCACGGTACCGGCACCCCGCAAAACCGGGTAACGGAATCGCACATTTTTAATGAGATCGCCAAAACCTTCGGTATCGATAACTGGGCCGTGTCCGCGATCAAATCCTACGTCGGGCATTCACTGGGTCCGGCAGCGGCCGACCAGTTGAACACGGCGTTGGGAGTTTGGTCGGAAGGTTACGTTCCCGGCATTCGCACCATCGATCATATCGCCGAGGATGTTCACCATTCACACCTGAACATCGCACTGGACCATCTGGCCGTGGGCGAACGCGGCGAGGATATGTTGGGCACCCTGATCAACTCAAAAGGGTTTGGTGGTAACAATGCCAGTGCCCTGGTGCTCTCCCCCAACACCACTCGCTCGCTCATGCAGCAACGTCATGGTGAACAGGCCGTGGCCATGTGGCAGCATCGCAATGAAGCGGTGCAGGAAGCTCAAACCGCCTTTGATGCCAAGACCCGGAGCGAAGGGTTAAAGGTAATGTACTCCTTTGGCGAATCGGTAATGACTGACAAAGATATTGAACTGGGCCGGGAGCGACTGAGCCTCAGCCAATTCACACGCAGTATCGAATTGCCGGGTAAAAACCCCTTCGTATAAACAGCTCTCACAACCAAACCCGAACCCATGAGTAAAAGTCGTTTCGAGAAGTTCAAGCAGGTTCTCCGCCAGCGCCAGCATGACATGGCGCTGGTAACCGATCAGGTTCACAAGGCGCAAAATATTTCTGCCATGATCCGCACCGCCGATGCCGTCGGTATTCCGCAGGTTCATATGGTTCAGCCGGTGCGCGGGCACTTGGTGTATCACAACACGGCAGGCGGGAGCGGCCGATTTGTCGACACCGAGGTCCACCCGAATATCCAGGCCGCACTGGATGCGGTGCGGACCAAAGGCCTGAAGCTGTATGCAGCAGCTTGGTCTGATCGGGCAATTCCCTATCGCGAAGCGGACTATACCCAGCCTTTCGCACTGGTCATGGGTGCGGAAAAATATGGCCTGAGCCAAACCGCCATGAACGCCGCAGACGAGCATCTGACCATTCCCATGATCGGTATGGTTGAGAGCTACAATGTGAGCGTTGCCGCCGCAATCATCCTACAGGAAGCCATGCACCAGCGTATGCTGACCGGCTGCTACGATCTGCCCCAGCCCACCGATGACGCCAGCCGCCTGCAATTGTTTCGCTGGGCTCAGCCTAAGATGGCGGCCTATTGCGACCGGCACAGCCTGCCCTACCCTCAACTGGATGATGAAGGCGACCTGATTCCGCCTGAAGATCCCGCCTATCGAGGTGCCATGTGAGCGAAACACCCGGCTCAACCCGTTTGACCGATACCCAGAGGCAAAGGCTGATCGATCGTACCAACTGGATGTGCGTGGCGGTCGACGCGATCTCTTTCGTCATCAAGATAGTGGTTGGGCTTATAGTCATGTCCCCCGCATTAATTGCCGACGCCATGCACAGTTTGAGCGACCTGGCGGCCGATATTCCCATCATCCTGTTGGCCAAGGTGTCACACCAGAAAGCTGACGCTGACCATCCCTATGGTCACGCCCGTTTCGAAACGTTGGGCACCGTTATGTTGGGTGGCTTACTGTTGTCGGTCGCCATCGGGATCGCGTTTGAAAGCGTCCAGCTGTTGCTTTCGGATGAACGACCGCTGCCCAGCATTTATGCCCCGATCACCGTCATTATCGCTTTGGTGCTGAAGGAAGGCCTCTTCCATTATGTAATACGGCAAGCGCGCAAGGCCCGGTCCCCTCTGCTGGAAGCCAACGCCTGGCACTCTCGCTCCGACAGTCTTTCCTCCCTGGTGGTGTTGGTAGGTATTGTCGCCACCTTCCTGGGCTTTCCTAGTGTGGAGATTCTTGCAGCGATCGGCGTGGCCGGGTTGATTGGCCATATGGGCATCAAGCTCGCCTGGGAAGCCATTCAGGAGTTGGTGGACCGTGGAGTCGACCCGGAACGCCAGCAGCTGTATCAGGAATCCCTGGCTTCGGTTCCGGGGGTTCGCGGTGTTCACATGCTGCGCACACGGATGATGGGTCGGGATGTGTTTGTCGATGCTCACGTTCAGGTGGGTGGCTACCTGAGTGTCTCAGAAGGTCACCAGATCAATGAATGGGCGTTGAAAACACTGAAAGACCGGTTCGACGAAGTTGCTGATGTGACACTGCATATCGATCACGAAGATGACCTTCTCGATCACCAGGACCGGCCACTGGCGCCGTTGCGTCCCACCGTGGAAAGTCTGTTGCATGAGCGGGGCATTCGTCATTACGACCGCCTGATCATTCACTATCGTCACCAACAGGCGGAGCTGGAACTCAGGTTTTCAGATTCCTCAGCTCGGGAAACCGCAGCCCCCCTATGTAAGGCTTTGGTTCAGGAAGTACCCTGGATACAGCAAGTGGTATTGACAGAAGCGGGACAGAAGATTGGAAGGAAGTAAGTAAGGAAGATGCTGGATGGGAGACGGGAGATGCTTTCATGAGCTTCCCGTCTCCAAACCAGCGTCGAGTACAGTTAATCAATAAGCACACTAATGGTATCTGTTGCTAAAATCGCGCCGGTTTTATCGATCACCTCAACCTTCCAGATGCCATCCCAATCCGGCAGCATGTCCTTACTGGAATACACGCGCCACCGCGGACCGCCAATCTTAAAATCCACTTCCGCCATCACTCGGTTTTTATAACTCCACCGATGCGTAATGGTGGCGCCGGTCATGTTCTGGATTTCGGTAAAGTAGTAAAGCGGATCAATATTGGTGGCGTTTTTGAGTTGGTCCACCGGTTCACGATCGGTGATATTCCGTGTGAACTGATGGCGGGGCACTTCGGCCCAGGCTGATAAGGGCAGCGCAAGGCTCAGCAAAGCCGTTAGCAGGATTTTTTTCATTTTTTTAATCTCCTTGGTGGGCAAATCCCGGAACGATTAAGGTCGCACGGCCAGCCATTTTTGTAAACGACCGACCCGGCGATTATTCCGGCGCCTGTCCTGGGATCGGCGGCAGCGGAGGTGTGACTTCGGCGTTTTGGGCTCGATGTCTTAGCCAATGGTCCATTAGTACGATGGCGAGCATGGCTTCGGCAATGGGCACGGCGCGGATACCGACACAGGGGTCGTGACGGCCTTTGGTGATCATTTCGATGGACTCGCCCTGGCGGGTGATGCTGCGTCCCGGAATGGTAATGCTGGACGTTGGTTTTAGGGCGATGTGAGCTTCGATTACCTGCCCGGTGCTAATGCCACCGACGATGCCACCGGCATGGTTGGAGAGGAAGCCTTCGGGGCTCAATTCGTCGCGGTGCTCGGTGCCTTTTTGGCTGACGACATCGAAGCCATCGCCAATTTCAACGCCTTTGACAGCATTGATGCTCATCAGAGCATGGGCGAGGTCGGCGTCCAGCCGGTCGAAAATGGGTTCACCGAGACCGGGTTTGACACCGACAGCCTGAACACTGACCCGGGCACCGACGGAGTTGCCTTCTTTCCGCAGGGCGGTCATGTACTCTTCCAGTTCGGTAACCCGGTCGGGGTCGGCACAGAAGAAGGGGTTTTGTCCAACGGCGTTCCAGTCCTTGCAGCCCAATTCGATGGGGCCCAACTGACTCAGATAACCTCGAATTTCGATGCCCTGCTGACGCAGATATTGTTTGGCGATGGCACCGGCGGCCACACGCATGGCAGTTTCGCGGGCTGAGCTGCGTCCGCCGCCACGGTAGTCGCGGAAGCCGTATTTCTGGTCGTAGCCGTAATCGGCGTGGGCGGGACGGTAGGTGTTTTGAATGTCGGAGTAGTCTTTACTGCGCTGGTCTGTATTTTCGATCAACAGGCCAATGGGCGTGCCGGTGGTTTTACCTTCAAACACGCCGGAAAGGATACGAACTTCATCGGCTTCACGGCGCTGGGTGGTATAACGGCTTGTTCCGGGTTTGCGACGGTCGAGGTCGGTTTGCAAATCCGCTTCGCTGATTTCGATGCCTGGAGGACACCCATCAACAATGGCACCCAGGGCGGCACCATGACTTTCACCAAAAGTGGTGACCGTAAACAACTTTCCAAAAGTATTTCCAGACATCTCTTCGTGTCTCTCCCATCCTGACAGCCATGCTTTGGCTGTCATTTGTATATATCAGACTGCGTTGTATTCCCGTAAGGCCTGAGCGGTAACTATAAATACTCCATGTCCTCCGTTGGCGAACTCCGGCCACTCCAACGGCAGGTCTGGATAGGCTTCGGTCAATGCAGCAGCACTGTTGCCAACCTCACACACCAGCAGGCCGTTTTCAGTAAGATAGTTGGGCGCTTCTTTCAGAATTCTGCGAACAATGTCGAGCCCGTCTTCACCCGCAGCCAAACCCAACCTGGGTTCGTGGTGGAATTCTTCCGGCATGGATTCCAGATCTTCCAGGTCGACGTAAGGCGGATTGGTGACGATCAGGTCGTACCGTTGGCCTTCCAGCGCATCGAACAGATCGCCCTGAAATACGCTGACCTGCCAACCCATGTCTTTGCTGTCGATATTTTCAATGGCGAGACTGACAGCGGCTTCGCTGAGGTCGCTCAAATGCACCTGGGCATGCGGGAAGACCCGGGCAGTGGCGATGCCAATACAGCCACTGCCGGTGCAAAGGTCCAGAACCATTTCCGGTTCCGTTTCCAGCCAGGGGGCAAACCGCGCTTCAATCAATTCGGCTATCGGGGAACGGGGAATGAGGACATCGGGCGTGACTTTGAACGGCTCGCCAAAATACCAGCTTTCCTGGAGTAAATAAGCGGTTGGAATACGCTCAACGCAGCGTTGCTGGATCAAGCTCCACAATCGGGCTCGTTCGCTGGGCAGCAACCGCCCGGTCATTACCTGCGGCGGGGCGTCCCAATCGAGATGCAGGGCTCGTAGACATAGAAAAACGGCTTCATCCCAGGCTGAGTCGAACCCATGTCCAAAGAAGACTTCATGATGCCCCATCTGGCTGGCGGCGAAACGTATCCAATCCCCGAGGTCGATCAGCTCACTCAGACATTCGTTTCGCCGGTCTGAATCGGTGAAGTCCATCAAAGGAAAGGGGTCGCTCATGGTGCCTCGTCAAAATGGGGTGATTTGATCAATTTGGCGGGCAGTATACCGTGGTTTGGCTTTGAACTTGAGGGGTTTTAAGAGAAAGCCGGGTAATCCATAAGGATTTCCTCAATCCAGCGGGCAATGGGTTCGGGGTTTTCCATATGCTCGTGGTGGCTGCCGGGAAAGGTTTTCCTGTGCAGGTTCGGCACACAGGCCTCACGACCCTGAATGAGGTCTGGCAGTTGGCTGGTGGGGCTGCTTTCAAACACGGCGAGGTGCATTGGGCAGGCGATTCGGCCCAATAGAGCCCGAATCTGGGATTCGGTCAAACGCCAGGTGCTTTCCTCACGCAGGCGGCGGTCATAGCGATGGAACCAGCCTTGGTCGTTGACACCCACGCCACGTTTGGACAATAGGCGGGCGCTGCGCTCGGATAGAGGAAAGCGGCCTTTCAATCGCGCCTGCCAAAGCTGGTCAGGGTTTGAATAGTAGCGTCTGAGGTTGTTGGTGGCACTTCGGTTTCGGTAGATACGTTCCATTCGGTCGAGGTTGCCGTCATCGGTGTCAGCAATCGGCCCGAGGGCGTCGAGGGAGATCAGGGTTTGAATTCGATCATCCACGGTCGCCAGCATCTGAGCCAATATCCCGCCCAATGAATGACCGAGCAGTTGGAAATGGGGCCAGTCCAACTCGTCCATTATTCGTCCCAGGGTGGGCAGCCACTGCATGAACGTCCACCCTTCTCCGGAAGGCAGGGCGCAGGAACGACCATGGCCGGGCAAATCCACGGACCAGATTTCGACACCGTCAAGGGCATCGCCCAGCGGTTTGAAGCTCATGGCGTTATCCAAAAAGCCATGAAACGCCAGCACGGGGTGCCCTTGCCCAAAACGAATCCCCTGAATACGGCCATTCAATAAGGAAAATTCCCGCATTCGTCAGGCCACCTTCCGGTGCAGCAGTTGCTCAGCCATCTGGTGTACGTGACCTGCGGTTTCTATCGGATATTCCAACGGAAACATGTGGCTACCCGGCACCCTCATACTGTGAAAGCCCAGGGAACGTTTCATGTGCAGATACTGGCGCTTCAGTACGGTATCCGTTTCCCTGCCGACGATGACCCCACTGGGCACTTTTATCTGATGGGGCCTGGGAGCGAGGATGTGCGGTACAGTGCGAAACACAGCTAATTCAACCGCCAGCTCATAGGCCAGTTCGATGCCGCCTTCGGGTGAGGGGCGGGTTGCGCTGGCGAGGTAGTCCTGCAGGCATTGTTCATGGAAATTCTTGAACAGGCCGCGCGTTTTGAAGTATTCGAACGCGACGGCTTCGTCAGCCCAATGGGTGCGACGATGCTTAGAGCGGCCGGCCGGGGTGACATTGTCGATCAATCCCAGTGCTTTGATCATTCGCACCACCCAGCCCTCCCAACGGCTGAACACAGGTACATCCAACATGATGACGGCTTCGAACAGGTCGGGGCGTTCGAGACTCGCCATTAAGGTGAGACCACCGCCCAGCGAATGACCCACGCCGATAACTGGTCGATCACACTGACGCTCAATACTATCGATCAACTGACGCTTCAGGTGCGGCCAGTTGTTGGTGACCGGATAGTCGGGATCATGCCCGATCAACGGGAGATTTTTGACATCGTAATGCGGAGCCAGGGCATCGAACATGACAGCGTAGCTGGCAGAAGGAAAACCATTGGCGTGTGCGAAATGAATTTGCGGTTTCATGGTAGAAGTAAGCCGTTTGACCAGCCCACAATCTAGCGCAACCGGCGACGTTGTTCAAACGGTCGTTTGAATACTCAGCGAACCCATTGCAGCATAGCGCTCCCAGGAGACCAGAACTCGGCCTCCAGGCAGGCCAGCCCCGAGGTGGGCAGATTCAAGGTACCTCGCTCCCCCACCAGTTCGCAAAGGAGGTAGCTCAGTAGAGGGTTGTGCGCGACAAGCAGAGTGGTTCCCACCTCCTCGGCCTGGAGCAGTGCTATCACCTCTGAAATTGGCCGGTCGGGTGTCAGTCTTTCATCCAGCATGGGCGACCGACCCGCCTTGGGTTGCACCAACTCGGCTGTCTGGCGCGCTCTCAGGTAAGGGCTGCAATAGAAACGGTCCACTGGCTCCAGATGAGGACATTTGCTCAATACCGCGCGGCGGCCAGCCTCTACCAGAGCACGACTCGCATCATCGGAGCGGTAGGGTTCGGCTTCGCCATGGCGCAGTAGATAGAGCCTCATACTCAGCGTTTTTCTCCGTTCACATCGGTTTCCTGAGCGTCCTCCTCCGACGTCAACGGAGTTTCGTCTTCGGGCTGGAAGTCTTCTGCCACGCTGCTGGGCCAATCATCGAACGGGAAGGGTTTGTGATGGGTGTTAAACAACAGATAATCGACCACCTGCCGCTGGAACCTGGCGTGGGAGACGCTGAACAGCCTCAGGCGACTGTCCGGCTTGCCAAACCAGAGCCAGACCCACTGCACAAACGCCAATAATACGGTGATGAAATAGCTCAGTCTCAGAATGAGCCAAAACAGAATCATGAATACGATACGCAGACCATGACGCTCTTTTTGTTCGCGATCCATTGAAGCCATCAGATTCCCGCTCCCATAAACTCGACATCCTGCGCCAAGTCCCCCGACATGAGGTTGCCGGCGACTTCGCGGATGGGTTTGTCTTCAAAGATGATCGCGTACAAACCATTCACCAGCGGCATGTATACCTGCATTTCAGCGGCTTTTTCATGAACCATACGCAGTGTATTGATGCCCTCGGCCGTCTCACCTACCCGTTTGATGGCCTGCTTCAGCGAATCACCTTCACCGATGTAATAGCCTACGCGGTAGTTCCGGCTCAGTTTAGAGCTACAAGTCACGATTAAGTCCCCTACCCCGGCCAAGCCAATAAAAGTCATGGGGTTGGCACCCAGGCGGACGGCGAAACGAGACATTTCCGCCAGGGAACGGGTGATGATGGCGGCACGGGTGTTTTCGGCCATGCCCAGGGCTGCGGCGAGACCAGTGATGATGGCATAAATGTTCTTCAACGCCCCGGCCAGTTCGACACCGTAGATGTCAGGGTTTCCATATACCCGGAATGTTTTGCTGCTCAGCATTTGCTGGACTTTCTGACGCAGGGGCTGGCTGTAGGAGGCTATAACGGTGGCGGAAATCTGATGGTCGGCAATTTCTTTGGCGAGATTGGGCCCGGAGATCACGCCGATTTCATGGGCAGGCGCCAGATCATGCAGCAGTTGGCTCATTAGCTTGAAACTGCCCGGCTCTATACCCTTGGTCAGGCTGATTAACGCTGCATGAGGCTGTAACAGGGGCGCGGCCTGCTCCACCACAGCCCGAAAGGCTTTGCTGGGCACCGCGACGAAGACAAAATCGGCATCCTGAACCGCCTCGACCAGATCAAGTTCCGGGCTCAGATTGTCACTCAGGTGGTAACCCGGCAGGTAGCGGCTGTTTTCGCGATGGGTGCGTATATCTTCCGCCTGCTTTTCACTGCGCATCCAGAGTTTGACGTGATGGCCGTTGCTCGCGGCGATGTTGGCCACCGCCGTGCCAAAACTGCCGCCGCCCAACACGGCGATGGACTGGGGGGTCTCCAAAGAGGTTTCGTTCACGTACTTTCCTTAGGACTGAAAAATCCTGTTCAGTGAGTCGGCTGGTTCTCGATGCATTCCACCAACTCATGAAAGGTTTGGCGATTCTGCTCGTTCAGCGACATTAGAATTTTATGAGCTTCCAGGACACGGTCACGAGCGGACATTTCATCCACCGGGAGTGGGTCCTCTTCGCTAAGGGGAACGTCTTGATCCACATCGGACTGAGAGACGATGACAAAGACCCTGTCACGGAACCCCATGGTTTCGATGATGCGGGTGATGTCGGGACGGCTGGAAATGAGTGTGGGCACATGCCCCATGGCAGGGGTGGCCATGCGGGATACCTTCGCAAGCATCCCGAGGCTGGTACTGTCGATACCCTCCGCTTCGGTAAGATCGACAATAACTGACGAAAACGCCGGATCTTCCACCATTTTATTCAAACAGTTGTCGAGCGTCGTACAAAGCGTCATGCGTACATCCCCTGTCAACTTAATGACATAGGCGCCTGCCTTATTCGCCATCAGAACACGACCGGTACTCATTGATAATCCGACCTAATTGACCTTTTCTACCGTTAACACTGTGATGTCATCGGGCGCAGATCGGGTTTTTCCCGCTTTGGACATCTGCGACAGGAAGTCGACCATAGTATGGGTTGGGTCTGCGCCTAACTCAAGTAAATGCGACTCCTTTTCTTGTAATGTCGCGTCATCCAGCAATTCTAAAAAGCCATCGGACATGACGGAAAGTCGCTCAAATCCGTCAAGATTGAGGCGCCGGTTCTCGTAGTGGGCGTCTTCGAACAGCCCGACCGCCAGATTTTCCGGCTCTATCGCCTGGCACAACCGGGTGCTGCACACTACCGGCGCCGGGAAATGCGCCGCCGATGCGTAGTTCATCCAGCCTTCTTCGACGTCGATCACGCCGTAGAACATGGTCGCGTGTTTACCAGTCTGGGTTTTCAATAACTCCAGGTTAATTTGACGCAGAACCTGGGCGGGAATTAGCACGATGTCCGAGGCATCGTTCTCAATCTCGTCACGATAACGGTCGATCTGGTTCTTGATCAACAGCGTGATCAATGCCGAACTGGCACCGTGTCCTGATACGTCGGCGATGTAAAACACCAGCTTTCCCGGTACCGGCTGAAAGTAATCAACCAGGTCCCCACTCAAATAGCTGGATGGGACCATGCGATGGTTAATACGGTAGCCACCGTGTTCCAATGAGAACTCTGGTAGCAAGCGTTGCTGCACCGCCCTGCCCGCCTGCAGATCCAACTTGAGGCGGTCCACATGGTCCTGTAGCTCCTGGTTTCGGGCTTCCAGCTCTACCCGGTAACGGTAGTTCTCTTTCATCAGCAGCGAACGTTCCAGGGCCCGCTCTACGGAGTGTTCAAGCACTCCCAAGTCGACCACGGGCTTCATCAGGTAGTCGCTCGCGCCCAAGCGTAGGGCGTCGACAACATCGGTCATTACACCCGCACCGGAGACAACAATCACCGGCACCTCATCGGTAACTTCCATAATACGGCGCAACAATTGCAGCCCGTCCATCACGGGCATGCGGAGATCGCAGATCACAAGGTCCGGAGACTCGCGTTCAAACAGCTCCATCGCTGTTTGGCCATTATCGGCTTCGAGCACGGTGTAGCCACTGTCTTCCAGGTAGGCCACGATAGAGTCCCGGACCGCTTTTTCATCGTCTACGACCAGGAGTTTGGAGTCGGTAAGAAGCATCTGGTTGACTTCCATTAGGCGTTAAAGGCAAGTTAACGGGGTGATGCATCGAACGCAATAGACGAATGCATCCGCCTGACCGGTTTACCGGCTTCTTTTTGGTGGTACCGGTAGGGTACCCAACCCAGACGAGGTGACAATGAGTACAGCGGATCGGGAATACAGCGAGAAACGCGATTACATTCGCATGACCATGAACGCCCAGGCGCAAGTCCATCTGGACGGTGAGCCAAGCCCTCTAATCGGCCAATGTGGCGACCTGAGCGCTACCGGAATGAGCCTGACCCTGGACAGACCGCTGCCGGAGGGGACCGAATTGAGAGTGGTTATTCAATCCCCCAACGAGCAGTTTCAATCGTTGGACGCCCAGGCCAAGGTCAACCGGTGTGTAGCCGACGATCAGGGGCACTATTTCCTTGGCCTTGAGATTCTGAAACTGGCCTGACGTATTGCGCTGTACAACACAGGTTAATCAGAAGGTTTCGTCCACGAAACCTTCCGTTTCCTCCTCACCGTCCATAAAGGAGTCGGACTGGACCCTGCCGTCATTAACATCGTATTCCCGTTTCGACAAATAAGCCTCGCGGATCACCAGGTACTGATCGCCACGGAGCAGCCCTTCGGAGGCCAGCAGGTCGGCCCGCGTCTGTACGCCATCCAAAGCAGCCAGGCCACCTCGTTCAACAAGCGTCAAATCGGTATATTGGAGCGGGCTCAGCCATACATCGGCCAGCGTGCCCGAGCCATCTCTGAAGGTGGACGGCCCAACAACAGGAATTACAAGGTAGGGGCCTGTGGGAACACCCCAGCGGCCTAATGTCTGGCCGAAATCTTCCCGCTCCACCGGCAGGCCGATTTTGGTCGCCACATCAAACAAGCCGCCAATGCCGACCGTGGTGTTGATTAGAAAACGGCCCGATGAAGTCGCGGTTTCACGCCATTTGCCTTGAAACAGGTTATTGGTAGCGTTGCGGATTTCGCCAATATTGCCAAAGAAATTGCGCACTCCACGTTCGAACGGGTCTGGCGTGAATTGGTTGTACACTTCGGAGATAGGCTTGAGTACGGCTTGATCCAACGCATCGTTAAATACGAAGATCGCCCGGTTCATGGGTTCAAGAGGGTCGTTTTCAGCGGCTTGGGCAGTCACCAGACCGCACTGTCCGACCAGAAACAGGCTCAGTGCGGCAAGGTGGCGAAGCGTCTTCCATTTCGGCATCAAGCGGTTCAACCTCAGGCTGTGGTTTGGTAGTCCTTCATCCAGTCGGCCAACGCTTGTTCGGCACGGCTCTGCATCGGTTTGGATGGTTCAGCAGTGGACCGGATGGCAGCAGTCTCTTTCCGCGGCTTGGAAGCAGGGATGGGGCTTGGCGCGGGTGCCTCATTGTACCCCTTCAGCAATTGCTCGAATGTGCCGGGGGCGGCCTGAGGCTTAGCGGCGGTCGGAGTGACAGGTTGTTGGCGCACCTGTTTTTCCAAATGCTTAACGCGGTGCCCTACTCCGATAGCTCCCTGGTTCATCATCTTCATTTCCTGACGGAAAAAACGATGCTGGCTCACCAGCTTTTGTTCCAGACGGCGGATCTTCCGGGCATGATGCCAGAGGAGGCCCGTCAGAAGCAAAACCAGAGTAAGTAAAGCCATGCCCAATATAAGGACTGATTGGCTGGATTGAACCAGGTTTTGGACGGTGTTGACGGTAGGTTCCATGGGGTGCCTCTCGAAGTTTTGACGCTTTAGCTGACCCTAGCACAGGGCGGGCCAACTACCACATTCATGCCCACCGGCTTAATCCTATTGGTTTATCAAGCCAGTATTACCGGCTGAGCTCCAGGCTGTCACTCGAGCACTACTCGTTTTCAAACAACTCCTTCAGCATCGGGCCTGGGTTGTTTAAAAAGGCTCTTGTAACTTCGTAGTGCTCGGTGTCCTCGTATCTGATCGGATATAACCCTGATTTATCTATCTGATAGATTGTCGCTCCAGGGTAGGCCATGAGATTAGGGGAATGAGTTGCGATGATGAACTGCGAATAGTCACGAATCAATTGGTGCATTCGGCTTAATACGGAGCCGAACTGGACTCTGGGACTTACTGCAGCATTTATTAACTACTTGGCTGCGACGAGCTACCCGGGCGGAGTTTGACGACAAGCCACCAAAACACCAGCGCCCCTGTCACGCCGAACATTCCGAAGTATAGAGACTGACTGATCAATGTAGGAAGAGGGTCAGCACCAAATGGTTTAAATGCAAAGACGGCCAGAGGTGCCGGAACAAAACCGGCTGATGCATACCACCAAACACTCTGTTGTCCAGCCGCTGACAAAGCAAAATGGACCGGCAGGCCCCATACCAGCAATACCGCACCAGCGATTGGGACAGTGAGAATGGCGACTCCATAGGTGGCAACCATTTGCATGTCATTACCAATCCCAACTATCCACTGTAGAAGGATGGCAAGAAAAAGCATCGTCACCAAGGTTAAGAACGAGCCGATAAAAATTCGCAATATTCAACACTCCATTGAGACATTTATATTTTTCCGCGGGAGCAATGACGTCCTGCGCGTTAGCAGGTTTATCGCGTTTCAGAAATGGATGCAAGGGAGGATGCTGGAGGAGTGTGTTTGACGTGAATTAGCGCCGTTCCCTGGCTCTCTTCCATTAGCGCATGGCTTAAAGCTCGGCGATCTCCTGCCATTCACGCTCGGTAAGCAGTTTCTCGATTTCAATCAGGATAAGCAGTGTGTCGTTCTTGTGACAGACGCCCTGAATGTAACGTGAGCTTTCGTCATTGCCGACGTTCGGCGCGGTTTCGATTTCGGATTCGCGCAGATAGACAACCTCGGCGACGGAGTCGACCATGATGCCGACGACCTGGTCATCGGACTCGAGAATGACGATACGGGTGTTATCGGTGACGTCCGCATTGGGCAGACCGAACCGTTCCCGGGTGTCGATTACGGTCACGACATTGCCGCGCAGGTTGATGATGCCGATCACATAGCTGGGCGCACCGGGGACGGGGGCTATTTCGGTATAGCGCAATACTTCCCGCACCTGCATGACGTTGATGCCATAGGTTTCGTTACCCAGCCGGAAGGTGACCCACTGAAGGATCGGATCGTCACCGCTTTTCGCTGTTTGCGCTGTCATGGAGTAATCCTCTTGGATTCTATCGTACAACTATAGTTCACCACCGGCGGTCTTCCACCCCAGGGCTTTGTTTGGTTTACACCAACGCCGTCTTAGCGAAGGCATTCAAATCTACCAGGGCACACATCTTGTCTATCACTGTTCCAGCCAGCCAGGGGCGGCTGGTACGTGTGGTGCGCCATTTTACCGCTTCAGGCGACAGGGTAATGGAACCCTCGATGGCATGACAGCCAAAAGCCCAGTCGCTGCCGTGTACGCCTACGGCGTAGGCGAGGTCTTCTTTGCTTTCGGGTCGATAGCGCTCGGGCATGACGAGGCGTGCGGTATCGACCACGCGAATGTTCTTTTTGTCCTGCTGTATGGGTAACAAGCCTAAAAACCAGTTGGGCTGATCAAACAGAGGCGTCAGATCTCTGTCCAACGGATGGATGTTACCCAGCAACAGCAGGGGCACTGCAAGCTTAAGCCCGTCGACCACGAAGACCAGACAATCGAATCGTTCTTGAGCCCAAGCAGGCCTGCCGTTGGCGAGCCAGCGGCTCAGGTCGGTGGTGTCGACCTCTTCTGTCTGGATGGTGCCTGCTTCTTCTATTGTTACAGTCTCGGCCGGAGTCGCGGTTTCTTGAGGAGTGACGACCTCTTGCTTCGGCGCCGCCGGGACTACTCTCAGCGGTTCCGGTTCCGGTTCCGGTTCCGGTTCCGGTTCCGGTTCCGGTTCCGGTTCC
>CBFGUW010000024.1:0-70528 GCA_965652395.1 uncultured Saccharospirillum sp.
CCACGGCCTGAATCACCGGGTCGGTGGTGAAATCCGTCGAAGAGCCGCTGTCTATTGTGGTGGGTGCCGGTTGGGTATTCACCACGAGCTTGGTCGCGACAACGTCGGATGTAACCGCATTGGCATCGACGGTTGAAAGGTCGGTAGCGACACCGTCCTGGTCGTTGGCGGTGAGGGTGAAGCTTTCCTGATCCGCCGTTGCGGTATAGGCGACATCGGTAAAGGTGGCGACCCCCGAGACGGCGGCGATGTCCACATCGCCCGACAAATTACCCGCGCTGGCCTCGGAGAGTGTGACGGTTTCGGTGAAGTCCACATCTGTATTGCCGAACGCGTCCTGCGCGGTCACCACCGGTTGGGTGCCGAGCGCCGAGCCCGAGGTGGAACTGGCCGGTTGCGTGGTAAACGCCAGCGCCGTTGCCGTGACATCAACGGTGCTGCCAATGCCATTGTTCACGGCGGAGGTGGCACCCATGCCGGTACCGGCACCACTGGTGGTGACATCGGTGTCGCCGTCGACCGAGAGGATAAAGGTCTGGTCTTCGGTCAGTCCGCTGTTGTCATTGTAATAGGCGTTAACCGTATAGGTTTCATTGCCGCTATCGGCGATGGAAATGCTGAGGGCGGAAAACGTAATGGTATCGGCACCGGCGTTGTAGGTGCCGGTGACATTCGAGGTGTCGGGACCATTCAAACGCCAGGTGACTTGATCCCGAATGGCGTCACTGGTCGTACCGGTGACATTCAGCACAATTTGGCTGATGCTCATGGGCAGGCCGTCCCCACCACCGCCGTCGGAGAGTGTGAAATCAAAGACATCGACGGCTTCGCCGACGGTATCGATCGTGGTTGGAATCGCCACCGGTTCCGTGACGACGGCACTGGCGGTCAGGTCGCCATCGCTGTTGATGGCAACCGGTGATGTAACCTGGATGTTGTTGATGGTGTGGTTGCTGTAGGCCTGGCTGCCTTCATAACCACCGGCACTGATGTAAAAACGGACCTCATCCACGTTGGAAAAGGTGTTGCCGAAGCTCACGGTTTGAGGAAGGTAACCGCTGTCATAACCGTCAAAGGTGGTCGTGGCCACCTGCCCACCGTCACGGTAGCCGACAACCGTGTTGGTGAACGACGAAGTCTCCCCCCAGTTGTAATGTTCGAATTGAACCAGCTTGAATTCGCTGCCATCGGACGACTTGATCGACATCCCCTTGGAGCCGGTGTTGGGGTCGGTCAAACCGGTCATATTAGCGTCGTTACTGGTCAGGAAAGTATTGTTTTTCCAGTCCAGATCGGCATGCAGGGTACCGTTGGTATCCGAAATACCAAAGATATCGATATCGATATCGCTGATGGTGACGGAACCCCCTTCACCGTCTCTGGCGATGTCGTCCGCGGTTATATCCGCACCGCTGGCCGTGAACGTTAGAGTGGGTGAAGCACTGAGGGCGGTGGTGACGGTGATGCTGAAGGTTTTTTGGTAGCTGTCCGTTCCATCGTGTGTTTGTACACACACGTTATAGGTCCCGGCGGCAATACTGCCGGCGGTTTCCAAATCATCATTGGCATTGTCTACCTGGAAACTGGCGTTGTTGTCATCCCCGGAGGCGCCGCAACTGCCGCTGCCGGATGAACCGTTTGATACCAATGAATAGGTGTGGGTGTCCCCGCCATCCGCATCGGTGGTGCTGAGGTCGCCGACTACCGCGTTGGCTCCCGTTGCGCTTTGGGCGATGGAGTTCGCGCTCAGGCCGATGTTCGTAGGCGCGTTGTTGCCGCCACCGCCATTCCAAGTGTGACCGGCAGCCGTACAGACTAATGATGTCGTATATATACTGGGCGAGTGGGTACAGCTTGTGAAGGTTTTCCTTCCTGTTAAAGAAGAAAGGTCACCGCTGATGTGGCTGGTTGCCGTTTTCGATGCCTTTAAGAGACCATTGCTCTCCAGGAAGCTGAGAATGGCTTGATCAGACTGCTCCGCAGTTTGATTGGTATTTGCCGAATTGCTTTTGCAATAGTTGTTGAAGGGGTCGTTGACGGTATCCGATCGTGTCTCTGTCAGAGGCTTATCGGTGCTGATACAAGCCTGGGAGGGGCTGTTGGAGGCGACTCGTGAGACGCTACGAACACTGGCTGACCCATGAGCCATGAAAAATGCAGGTATGACGGCTGCAATTGCCTTGCTAAGTGGATTTTTTTCGGTTTTTTTTACCATGATGGCACCTGCTTAAGCTTCAATGAGCTTGAATCTTTATCGAAAAACAGTAAGCAGCGATGAACTTCAAGCTCACACCGCAGGAAAGCAGAAATGATTTCGCATTCTCGGGTTAGAAGGCTCGATAATTTCAGGGAAATGGCATCCTGGAATCACGGCAACATCGTATATTTGATCGACATTTCCACGAAAAGTAAGCCGAGCCACTTCACTGAAGTCCTCCAAATTAAATACCCAAATCCCGGACAGCGTTTCATCATACATCTCACCAAGAGGGGCAGGGCGGGTCACATCCGATTGACGAACTCTGGATAGCCCGACAAACATCAAAGGCCCATGAAATGCCATGCCTCGAGTGAATCCGGGCACCTGTGCGACGGTTTCCACTTTACCGCTATCAAAGTCATAGCGACAAACAGCCCCTATGCCGGAGTTACAAAAATACAGCCGACCTTGATACCAGCGGGGTGAATGGGGCATCCAAAGCCCTTCCACCAATATCTCGTTATTTTGAACATCTATTAACGTGCCTTCCTGCCGGTTTTTGTTTTGACGCCACTGGGTGGCGCTATCCTGCTTGGAAAAAGTGGTCACGTAACCCGGTTTGCCGTCTCTGAGTGTCATGCCGTTTAAATGGCATCGATCTTCAGGTTTGAGTTCAGTAATAAAGGGCGGCTGCCAACGTGGAACGAAGCTGAAATCCGACTGGAGAGTGCAGAGGCAGGAAAAACTTGAGTTCACAGCCCAAAGCCCCTCTTCCCCCCAACTGATGTCGTGAATATTAATCATGCCGGAGTAGTGGGAGGCTCGGGTAATAAAGCAGGCATCGACTCGAGAGTCGGCGGGTTCGTATAAGGACTCCTGGTACTGTTGCCACAGTTCGAATTGCTTCTGGAAATCAAGACTGTCGTCATCGTCGTTTTGAAGTGTCTTTTGATACTCGTTTTGAAGCACTTCCGTATGCTCCCAGGCTAATGGGTCCTGGTTGCCACCGGCTTTGGGTGCTGTTACATCTTCCTCGATACGGCTCAATGGCTGCTTGATTTGCTTAATGAGACCATCTTCACGTTGAAAACGAATAATTTGGGTGAACACACCCAATGTCAAACTGTCGTGGGTTACGGTCAGCCCCATGGGGCGGGGAAAGGTCTTGAAGTTGATATCCAATTCCTCTCCATCGCTTCGCACCAGCATGAGTCGACTGGCCTGATAGGACGTAAAGGCTAAGGATATGTTCAAGTGCTTGAGGATCGCCGGAAGGTTTTCACTGTACTCCGCGCTGTAATCCATCGTTTTGTAAATGTCTTCAGACCCTGTGTTTTCCTGCATCACTCTTCCCAGATCGAACTTCGTTTCTGCAACCTGCTCTCTATATCCGCTAGAGTTAACTCTGGCTCCAAGGAGAGAAGTTGAGCGATAAAACCCGCAGCCCTGACCGCAGCCAGGGAGGTACCATTGATATTAGTATAGTTCTGACGATTTGCTGTGGTCAGAAGAGGAGAACCATCAAAAAAAACGTCAATGGTCGGCCCCCAGTTGCTGTACCGTGCTCTTTGCCCTGGCCGGGAGTAGGCTCCAACGACGATGGCTTCGCTGATGGAGGCCTCGTATTGGTTCTCCTGTATCTCGATACCATCGTTTCCAGCGGCAAATACCACGGCAACCCCTTTGCTGTTTCGGCCATGAGCAGCCAAATCTTTAACAATATCCTTGACGGGTTCCAGCAGCCATTGAGAGCGCCAACTGCAGTTGATGATGTCTGCCTTGGCCAGCTTGGCGACTTGAAATGCCAACAAAGTTTGTGATGTCCAGGTATTCGGTTGACGAATGGCGATCAAGTTGGCATCAGGGGCCAACCCTTCGGCTCCCTTGCCATCGGCCAAGGCAAATAACACCCCGGCAATTTTAGTGCCATGGTGGTCTGCTGTATGCTTGGGTGAGGCATCCAGCGTATTTTCCTCTGTATCGTACTGAAAAATCACATTGGCGCCGGCAAGCTCGGAGTGTGTCAGGTCAAAGCCGTCATCAATAATGGCAATATTGACCGGATGCCTGGTTTGCTCTACAGAATGCGATGATGAGAGCACGGTATCGGCTGCTGGTGTAATAGCTGCGGAGGCAGACTCAACCCAGGGGAAGAAGGGTATCCGGTCGGTCCTCATGGGGCGGTGCTGCAGTATATCGGGCTGAGCCAGTAACACCTCAGGGTGTTGCTGCAGCAGTGCCAGTGCTTCGAACATATTGCTTTTGTCCTTCATGTCCAGCATCAGGTAGTGAAAGTTGGACCCCTGATATAATTCCGTTACCTGTTCGATTCCACGGTGGACTTCCGACAACTCGGCCTTATCGGTTGAATCCGCAATTTTCACGATGATGCGGGAGGACAATTGTACCGAGAGAGTGCTGTTCTCCACATGGTATCCAGTATCTCCCTCGGTCAATACGTAAGGTATGGAGAAATTGGTGAATGAAATAGAATCAGCCGCGTAGACCATAGGACTGATCACGAGCAAAAACAATCTGACAGCGGCTGACACTTTCATTTAAAACCTGACCCTTCCGGCGGTGTGTTTAATTCCTTGTAGGAAAGATACCAGATAAACAGATGCAGAAAGGTACGACCAAATATGGCTGTAGGTTGTTATGTGCCTCGCTGCCGCCTGCTACGCCAACCACCTCTTCCGCCATTTGGACAGGCGTTTCCATGGGGGGTGTCTTGAATGCTGAAGCCTTTGGGTTTATTTGCGGCCCCAAATAGGTTGTTTCATCTGCTACATCGGTCGAATTAACGAATGTTCCAAACGCTGCCTGAACTTTTCCATGATCATGAGAGGGCATCGTACTCGTCGTTAGGGTCACTGTAGGCGTACCGTAGTGCTCACCGAGCCTGTAAGGCGAAAGTCCGGGCCCCGAGTCTTGGGCGCCGCCAACATGAAGTGGAGACCTGCCTTGAAGATCCGGTAGCCGCATAGTGGTGCGGCCGTCACCTCCATAAATTGTTCCAATAATAGCGAACAAGGCCGGATTTTGGCCTATGGACTGTAATTCCCCATTGCAGTATGCCCAATCCATCGGGCTGAACGCATAGGGGAGCATTTTAATTTCACCAATAAATGATGCCGACATGATTCAACTCCTTAATTACGAGATGGATAAACGCCTTTGAGTGCAATAATGAAATTGATTGCACTAATAGGCATTATGTTTTCGTGAGCCCCGTTCTGCCCCTCGGGTGCTAATACCGACGTATCAAGCTCACCCATGATGGCGACATCGTCCGCTGCAAAATAGTGACGTTCCTTTCCTATGCTGGATCCACTGGGGGCAGGGCTGGTGGGCGCTTGGTCGCTAACATTAAAAGCATGGTTATGGCTGGGTAGGTTGTCTGCTGTTAACGTCACCGTTTCAGAGCCGTATTTAGCACCCTGAGGCCAATTCATTGATTGCCCGGGAGCCGTTCCGGGATGAACCGGAATACGACCACGCATCTCCGGTAGTGCGAACGTTGTACGCCCATCGCCGCCATACATTGTACCGAGTAGTGAATAGAGCGCCTCATTTTGTGAAACAGGAAGTATCGCGCCATTGCAAAAAGCATAATTATGAATCGAAAAATGTCCGGCGAACATGCGAATATCGCCAATAAAGGGTTGAGACATTTGAGTTCTCCTAATTCCGGGATGGATATAAGCCGGTTAAAGCAATGATAAACAGTACGCAGGCCGACGGCTGAATATTGGAGTGTGATGTTCCTGAGCCGGTATAGGAAACAGTCGCTGGATTCAACGCGGTGTCAGGCGACTCAGTTGTGTAATATGGCTCGGCATCAGACGCCGCCAGAACATTGCCCACCTTGGTCGAAGGGGTAAAAGGTAAAAATGTTGATCCATCCATCTGATCTGCATAAAAATTATGCCGATGCGCGGGCATTTCACTTGCAGTCAGGGTTACATAATCACTGCCCCCAACAACACCTTGTTTGTAAGCGTAATTCACGGGCCCGGGGTGTACCGGAGTACGACCTTGCATGTTGGGTAAATTAAAAGTGGTTCTGGCATCCCCCCCATATGAAATTCCCAACAAAGAGTACAATGCCGCGTTGTCGTGAATCGTCAGTATCTGGCCATCGCATTTTGCCCAGCCTTTTGGGGCAAAATTATAGCCGGCCAGTCTCATTTCACCAATAAATGGTTCAGACATAGAAAACTCCTTTAATTATAGTTTTACTTAACGAGCAATCACTTGTTACTCGGCTTTTCTGGATACGATAATTTGATACTTATCCACGGCGTGAGGGCACATAAACAAAGTTTCCTCTCCAAACACATCGCTTTTTAACTTATAGTTCCCTTGTTGGCAGTGTTCCTCTTCACTCCCGGCGAGCTCAACAGAAAATGAACTGAATTCCTTGCCATCATTTTTTGATTTTTCGACACTGGTAATGGTGAGCTCGGCAATCTGTTCATCGGTATCCGGTTTAAATACTTGGATTTTTTGGCCGATTGCCTTTTGTAAAACATCGTAGTCGAATTTGTTCATATAAATCCTTATGATTTTTTGGTTGACCTGAAAGTTGATCCCGTCCAGAAAACCACTGCTCAAACAGCCACAGATCTGTTGGGGTACCAAACCATTTTTATATAAGGCGCATCCACACTCTCCACTTGAAAGCCTAAGCGGTGATAAAGACGCCTTGCTCCGATATTCTGTTCGAGAACACATAGAGTAAAAGGTGTCATCACCTGTTCGGCACAGTGCATGAAAGAACGAATAACGCTTTCTCCAAAGCCTTTACCCCGTGCACTGGGTATGAAAGCGATATCAACCAGACATACCTCGTTGGGACCAAAGTCCAATGTGGCATTGCCGACGCGCTCCTCATGCTTTTCAATGATAAAGTACATGGCATTTGGGAATTGGCTTCCATAACCTTGGCGTTGAGCATTGACCTGCATATCAAGAATTGACTCGATATATTCCTGGTTATTGTCCGCTTGCCGTAAGTCATCCCTGGTCGATTTGTATAGATTTTCGAGAAATACTTTGTCCGAAGGCCTTGATGGTCTTATATTCAGCCCTTTTGGCATGTGTAATTTACTGAACTCCATGCACGAAACTCCTTTGTCAATTTTGTCATTTATCATATTGAGTGTTGGATTTCTCCGATGGTTTTAAATATGCTCCTCTCGTTGTTCGATGTTTCATCCAAATTAGTTTCATCCAAATTAATAAATTGTGACTTCAACCAGTCATTCATTTCACAATCAATCACTATGTGGATTCTGTCAGTGTTCCCGCTGTTCTTTACCTCATGCAACTCACCGGCATTGATATACCAAAACTCCCCTTCCTCCATAGGTGCTATTTTGTGATTTACCTTGAAAACCACATCAGGATTGGAAAATACACAGAGATGAAGACGGGCATCCGGTCCTTCCCAATCCAAACCGTTGTCCCGATGGGGCTTGATAGTCGAGCCAGGTGCGAGCCGCATAAGGCGGACAGACTTGACTGGACATTCAAGCTGATGAACCCACCATGACAGGTAAGGGCTGCTCTCCAGGCGTGGTAAATCCACCCATTCAGTGGCTGCATCGAGAGAAAACCCTTGGAGAATGGGGTGGGCATTTGCGTGAACAGAGGCACAGCGGAGCGGCAGGACAGACCAATCGCCGGAGTAACCACGAGTGTTTACATGCTCCAGCCATTGTTCTTCAACTAGAGAATTAATCTCATCTTGCAGCGCCTTTAAGTCCAGATCTGTTTTTAACCGACAAAATAACATCCCGAATCACCACAGTCCTTCCTACATCGTTTAAGTGATAGCACAGAATGCATCGAGCACAACCCAGGAATAAAAATGTACTTATATGAAATTCGTCTAATCTGGACTAAAGAGATGGCTAAACGTATCTAAGGAGATTTATGGCGGCTTATTTCATCCTGTCAACGGGACGCTGCGGTACCCAGTGGTTGTACGATCGACTGCGCGCGCCATTGGAAGCCCATGGTTTTTGGGTCACCCATGAACCGTTGCATTACGGCTACTGTCCAACAGAAAACTCACCGTCACGCCCATTGGTAAGGAATGCATGTGAGATAGAAGGTCATGCGGACGCGATCCAAGACCATCTAGACAAAGGTGGGCACTATTTGGAGTGCGGCTTTCCTGCCTGGCGGCATTTACCCTGGTTCCAAAAGCGCCTAAACGGGCCGGTGAAAGTCATCTATCTTCATCGAGACCCGATACAAACAGCTTCTTCCTGGCTGAAACAAAATGCTTTTGTGCCCCCTTTTCTGCCTCATCAAACGGAGAAAACCTGGTTTAGTCCGTCAGCGGAAGGGGCCTGTCTACCCCAATATCAAGAACGATGGACAGGATTGACGCCTTTCGAGAAGAACTTATATTTCTGGGCTGAAGTTCAACTTCACGCTCGGCAGTATCGACAGAATTGGTCATCGAATGACTGGCTGACCGTGAGGTTCGAAGAACTGTTTACCGACAAGAGGCTGGAACAGTTGGGCTATTTTCTGGTAAATCAGTCCCTGGTCGGCTCTCAGATTGACAAGTCACCCTATGACCAACACAGCGGGATACCGCAAACACCTGTTGTCGAGTCAAAAATGCAGAACCACCCTGAAATATTGCGTATAGCAAAACAACTTCAATACCACTACTCATTTGACCGCTGAAATCACTGCTATAGTCAATGAAGGAAGGGGTGGGAAAACGAGGTGTTTTTTGGCTGGTGTGATCGAAGACGTATTGAATTTCTTTGATGAGATCTGTATGCCCTATCATCTGGCATCTCTGGATCAGAGTACTTTTTTGCCGGGGTTAATGATAAAGACAGGGCAACTGATTATTGATGTCGAGCAGCTCGTTTTTCCTGGGGACGCATTACACGAAGCGGGACACATCGCGGTAACACCGAAAGCCAAGCGCGTGGAATTGACCGGCGACGTGCACAAATGCGGTCACGGCCCCGCCGATGAAATGGCCGCCATAGCGTGGTCTTGGGCCGCGCTCCAGAAGGTGGGTGGCGATCCTGAATTTTTATTTCATGCGCAAGGCTATAAGGGCGGCTCCGAGACATACATTCAGGCTTTTTCCAGTGGCGGTGGCTTTGGCTATCCCCTGCTGGCCTGGTACGGCATGACTGAAATGCCAGGGCATCCGGAAGCCTTTCCAAAGATGAAACGTTGGTTAAGGCCATAGGTTCCGAGGCCTTAACCTGTCCGCTCCTACATTCCGAGCAATGGTCGCCCGGCCAGAGCCTGTTGGTAAACGAACCACCAGCCAAGTAAGAAACTCAGGCTAAAAGCTCCCAACCAGAACCCTGCGTAAGGTACGCGCCGTTTTGACAGTACCCAACCGGCGAGTGGCAACAGATGCATGGCATGAGTGCCGATAAAATGCGCCACTCTCACATCACCGGCATTCGTGGCCCAACCAAACCCCAATAGGGGCGTGATGGTCGCTTTCTCCATACCCACGATGGGGCTATCCAAAGTGCTGATGGTGAACCCGGCAATCACGCTGAGCACAAACGTCAGTACAAGGCCGATGGCGATGCTCCACCGCAATACGCCGGTCAGTCCGCTCTGCCTGTGTCGGGCCACTTCCACCCCTTGCCAACCTACCATGGCGGTTAATAACAAGGCGCCTATTCCCATTAACGAGTAGAGCAGCGAATGGAGCGCATCGTTGTTATTGAAGTGCGAGGCTTCGGCCAGACTTCCCTGTAGGCTGATGTACAACACCTCATACAGGGCTCCGGCCGCCAATAGTCCACTTAACAGACTGCGTCTTCGACTGTGTTGGAACGCTGGCCGCGTATAAGCCATAAACCAGGCCGCCGTAAGCAGGTAGAGACCGACGGACAGTTGGAACTTCATCGGTTTGATCCAGGTACTGGCGCCTTCGAACAGCCTGGGGTCGACCAAAGAAGCAATAAAAGAAGGGATCAGCAGCGCCAGTAAAAATAATCCGGACCGGGTTAGCCAGGGGTCGCGATGATCGAGTTCCCGCAACAGGGTGGCGAGTGAGAACCGGGATTCGGTAATGCCGGGGGCGGTGGTGGTATTCATGCGGTGGCCTCCCTGGGTTGGCGCAGACGGGAAACCCCTTCCAGCACAAAATAAAGCAGCAGCCCAATGGGGCCGAACATAAAAGTGAGCGGCAAGCAGGGCAGTGTCCAGCCGTGATGCAAACCCACCTCTCTCGACCGTTGCACCAGCCAGGCACCAATGAACAGATCGAACGCCAGATAGTGCAACCAACCCGCCAGCAGCAAGCCGTCGTGCTGGAACAGATCGCGAACCGATGCCAGAGAATCGAAACCGCCTTCCCGGTCGCCCCAGAACATCAGAATCAGCACCAGATAACCGACACCGAGCAGTACCGGCACCGTGAACTGAACAAGCCGGGCGCTACCCGGCCAGCGGAATGGCAGGAACATCAACGCCAGCCAGGCGGGAAGTACGATCAGGCTGGCGAGGCTGAAGAGCGTATTCATGAAGAGCCTCCTTGAGCATTTTTTATAGGTCCCAAACCGTCGAGCCAGTTTGGAACGGGATTGGGCCGCGAACCACTGCCCCTGGTCATCGGATTCGGTGTGACCAATGGCGGCTTTAACTTTACAGCGGCAAGATTACTTTAGAAGGATAATCTATTCTCTGTCAAGATTGATTTAGTCAGTGTAAAGATGTGGCTCGCTGTGGCAGACTTGACGCCAGCAATCGAAATAGGGGATGAACGGATGCCTGAAGAGAAGACGACAGCGAAACGCCGCTATCATCACGGCGATCTCAAAGCCGCGTTGTTGGACGCCGCCGAGGCGGTGCTCGCTGAAAAAGGGCTCGAAGGCTTCACTCTGCGCGAGTGTGCCCGTCGCGCGGGTGTCTCCCATGCGGCGCCCAAACATCACTTTCGGGATGTCGGCCAACTGTTGACGGCGCTGGCCACGCTGGCCTTTCAGCGGTTGAACCAGGCTATGGCAAGCCGCCGCCAACCGGTGGAAACTGAAGACCCAAAAGCCGTGTTATTGGCCATCGGCGAAGGGTACATTGCCTTCGCGGCGGATAACCCGCACCTGTTTAACCTGATGTTTAACTGCGCCCTGCTCGATAACGACGACCCGGAATTCAGGGTTCAAGCCGAGGCGGCTTTTCTTGAACTGGCGAAAACGGTCGCGGCCGTGCGGGGCGTGCCGGATGCCATGGCGGACGAATCCAGTCGTCTGGATGTCGCCCTTGTGTGGTCCGTTGTGCACGGTTTTTCCCAGTTGTTTATATTTGGGCAATTCGATATCGGGCGGGGGGACGACGAAAGCCAGGAAGACTGGCTGAGGCGATTAAGCCGCCAGTTACTGGAGCGGCTGTTGACGTTGTATTGAGCGTGGCGTGATGGGGCAAGAAAGCCCTGGGGTGGAAGCCACCCCAGGGAGGGGTTTACTTCACAAACACAGCCGTAGTTAACGCCGGTACGGTGAATTCATTGCCGTCTGTCGAGGCATTTTGAACCACTGCATCCGCACTCGTCTGCAATACCGGGTGCAAACCAAACCCGGTAGCACTGGTTACAGTTAGGCTTTGCTCGGTGTTGGTGGCATTGAACACCACCACCAACTCGTTGTGTGCCGGGTCCAGGTCGGCGGCGGTATCGACCAGTCGCATCACTATCACACCGGGCGTTTGCTCCGTGCCGGTGTTGTGGAAACTGACTACCTCGTTCACCTGATCGGCGGTGTTCAGCCGGAACAGTTTGCTGCTGTTTCGAATATCCAACCATTCGCCGAACTGCTGCGCGGTCAAGGTGATGGATTGAACGCTGGCATCGGCTTGCGGGTCTGCAATGATGCTTTCAATCAACGCCCAGTTTTCACCATCCACATTTTCACGGGGCAGCCCGACATTCCAGTTGTTGTCGCTCTGGTCGAAGTGGACTTTGTTGTACCAGTCGCCACTGTCGTAGCTGTCGCGCGCCATCGATTTGGAGCGCAACAGTTCCGAACCCATGTGGAAAAACGGAACCCCCTGGCTGAACATCGGAATGCTCAGGGCCAATGCCTGCATCCGTGCGCGGTCGGCTTCGCTTACGGAACTGGCGACCTTGTACATGTTGTTGTCCCAAAGGGTTTGGTTGTCGTGTTTCGATACGTAGTTGATCACCTCTTGAGGGTCTTCGGCATAACCGGCCGGGCTGCCGTTGTAGTCAACTTCGGTGCCGTTAACGACGGTTCCGGTACGGTCGGTGAAGGTGAAGGACTTCAAGTTACCAGCCAGGCCCAGCCGTATTTGATCCATGTCTTCCAACAGTGCTGCTTTAAAAGCCGCCGGGTCCGCCTGGTTCAAATTATTGGCCACGGCGGCGTTGGCGAAACCTTGGTTTTGCCGGATGGTTTCACCGTTATCGAACGGACCACCACCGCGAACGGCATCGCGCAGGCGGTCGGTGAAGGTGCCGACTCCGGTTCCCGCCATGTTGGTTTGGCTGGCGTTTTCACCACGTTGGTTCTGGCCGACCTCGCCGAAGTCCCAGCCTTCTCCATAAAAATACACATGGTCACGAACGGCCTGAACTTCCGTCAGTGCCCGGGTAATGTTCGACTTCATGTGGTGACCCATCAGGTCGAAGCGAAAGGCATCGATCTGATAATCGCGTGCCCAGACTTTCAAGCTGTCGATCATCAGTTTTTCGAACATCCGGTGTTCCGATGCAGTGTTCTGGCAGCAGGTGGAGGTCTCCACTGCGCCGGAGAGTGGGTTGCGGCGGTGGTAATAGCCCGGCACGACTTTATCGAGTACGGATTTGGGGTTCAGACCCGCCGCGTTGGTGTGGTTGTACACCACATCCATAACAACCATCAGGCCCATGTCGTGCAACGCTTTTACCATTTCCCGGAATTCGAGAATGCGTTGTGTGCCTTCGGCATTCGTTGCGTAACTGCCTTCCGGTACAGTGTAGTGGAAGGGGTCGTAACCCCAGTTGAAGCTGTCGAGGTTGCGAAGATGGGCATTCAATGACTGCACTTCGCCGCCTTGGCTTTCCGGCAATTGGTCGGCCAACACTTCCGCCACACTTTTGCCGCCGGCGCATTCGGAGCTGTAGTCCGTGGCGACGGCTTCAACGGCCGCGCAGAGGTCACTGAAGGGTTGTTCCAGATCCACCCGCTGGGTGGGGTCTTCGTCGATGGTGGCAATATCGAAAACCGGCAGTAAATGGGCGTGGGTCAGACCGTGATCGGTCAGTGCCTGTAAATGCTGAACGCTCTCCCGACCGGTTTCCGTGAAGGCTTTGTATTTGCCATTGTATTGGGCACTGCCGTTGGCATCGCTGACGGAGAAATCACGAACGTGCATTTCATAAATGCTGATGTCTTCCGGCTCGTAATCAGGTAAGTTGACCGGGGTATCCCAGCCTGTTGGTTTCAGGTTGGCGGCTTCCAAATCGACTACCTGGCTGTAGCGACTGTTGACGGCCAGACTCAGGCTGTAAGGGTCGGTTACGCGAAGCGTTTCAATAGCGTCGCTTTCGTGGTGAAAGACCTCGACTTCATAGAGGTAATAGGCTTCGTTCAGGTTCTGATCCACCGTTAAAGACCAGATACCCGAGGCCTCGTCCAATCCCATGGGTGTAATGGTTTCACCGTTGCCTGGGTTAAGAACCAGCGAAACGGACTGGGCCGTGGGTGCCCAGACGTCAAACACCGTGGTGTTGCCATCGATCAGTCGCGCACCCAGGGTTGCTTCAGCGGCTTCGTCGGCATAAAGGGAATCCAGCACGCCTGGCGTTTGCACTTCCGTTGCATTGACCAACTCACCTTCGCTGTCGTATTCAGCGACCCACAGCTGACCTTTTAACAGACTCTTGCGGTTGGCATCCGTTGTGTCTATCGCCCAGCCCTGCCAATCGGCCAGGTGAGGAAAGCGGTCTGCTGTGTTTTGGGAAATGTCGGCTTGGCTAAGTTCAAGCGATTCGCCGCCGGTAATTGCTTTGGTGCTTGCGTCAACTGACAGAGCGGCTGGAGCCGAGTGCCAAAGGGTGATCTTGTTTTCATCGTTCTTCGGGTTATACAGCAAACGATCCTGAGTCACCCAATGAGCGGCCGCACCGGTGACTTCGACGGGCGGTTCCAGAACGGGGTCGGTATAGAGCTTGTCCACCCCTTCGAATAAAAAGATTCGGTTGCCCAGAGTCTCGCGGTCGAACTGCCAGTCTTTCCCGCCGATGTCTTTTTCATCGCCCTTGTGCACGATGAACAGGAAGTCATTCCAGGCTTCGGTATTCATTGAGACCACCAGCACAAGCCCGTAGTTTTCATCCACGGCACTGCCGGACAGTGGCGCGTCCCAACTCGTCGGGTTGCTCAGTTCTCCCTGTACGCTGTCCCGGTCATCTTCCCACAAGTGCAGTCCCCAACCTTGGTAAGCCGCTTTGTCGACCCGGCCATCGTCGCCGAGATGATCATTGCGTTTGTAGTAAATAACGGCCTCGTTGGCTTTGGGCTCGTAGATAGGCTCGGGCAAGGTGGTCGGGTTTTCGTTGTCGGGCAGATCATTGTCGTTATCGGTGTCTCCCCCTGAAGGCGCGTTCGTATTGCAGCCGCTCAGCATGGCCATCAGGCAGAGCAGGCCTACTCCCAGTCGAATTTTCAGCATGGTGCTTTCCTCGTCGCATTCTTGTTTTTTTACAACGTTGGGCACTCTGGCCAATGAACACGGAAAGTAACAGGCGGAATGTCGCGGGTGGAGGAAAATGGCGGTGGGTTGATGGGGGTGGAGAAGGGGAAGTAAAAACCAAACCCCTATTGTTTTCGGCCTCCACCCGTTGACGACAAGCGTGCACACTGCGAGGTCAAAATTCTGTGCCCAACAAAAATAAGAGAGAGGTTGACCATGCGACAGTTCACATCCCGACCCTGGCTGATATCCGGCCTGGCCGCCGCCATTGCTCTGGCGGGTTGCAACACCGGTGGAGGAAAAGACGACGACGAAGGTAGCGGTAACGGCAATGGAAACGGCGGGGGTGACAACGCCGCCCAACTGGCGCCCTACCACGAGCGGGATGTGCGGGATGACGTGTTCTACTTCGTCATGCCCGACCGCTTCAACGATGGTGATGCCAGCAACAACTACGGCGGCTTGAGCGGCGACAAGTTCACCCATGGTTATGACCCGACCGACAAAGCCTTCTATCACGGCGGTGATATGGCGGGCCTTGAAGCCAAGTTGGATTATTTGCAGGACATGGGCGTCACGGCTATCTGGATGACGCCGATCTTGAAAAACAAGGCGGTTCAGGGGGAAGGCGACAGCGCCAGTTCGGCGTATCACGGTTATTGGACGCTCGATTTCACCCAGATTGACCCGCACCTGGGCAGCAATGACGATTTAAAATCCCTGATAGCGGCCGCACACGAACGTGATATTAAAATCTTCTTCGACATCATCACCAACCACACGGCGGACGTGATCAAATACGAAGAATGCCACGAAGCGGACGGGTCTTATCAGGAAGGCCTGGAAAGCTGTGCTTATAAATCTTTGGAGGACGTCGCCGGTGGCGATACCTACACGCCCTTTGTTCCGGCCGGTGAAGAGAACGCCAAGGTGCCTTCCTGGCTGAATGACCCCAAGTATTATCACAACCAGGGTGACAGCACTTTCTCGGGTGAAAACGCTGTTTATGGCGACTTTGTCGGGTTGGACGACCTGGCAACGGCCGATCAGGAAGTGATCGACGGTATGATCGACATCTTCAAAAACATCGTCACGGATTTCAAACCGGACGGCTTCCGCATCGATACTGTCAAACACGTCCATACCGAATTCTGGCAGCAATTCGCCCCCGCCATTGTTGACCATGCGAAAAGCGAAGGCATCGAAAACTTCACCATGTTTGGTGAAGTCTACAGTGCCGATCCGGATTTCCTGAGCACCTACACCACCGAAGGTAAAATTCCTTCCGTGCTTGATTTCGGCTTCCAGGCTGCGGTATCCGCTTCGGTTTCCGGCGGTGATACGCCCGAGACATTGCGTAACCTCTTCATAGCGGACGACAAATACGCCGACCATGACAGCGATGCCTCCACCCTGATGAATTTCACCGGCAACCACGACATGGGTCGCTTCGGTTTCTTCCTGGGCGGCGCGGATACGCCGGAGAATCTCGCCAAATCGAAACTGGCACACGCCATGATGTATTTTCTGCGGGGCGTACCAGTCGTGTATTACGGGGACGAGCAGGGTTTCACCGGCATTGGCGACGATCAATCCGCGCGCCAGAATATGTTTCCGTCTCAGGTGGAGGAATACAACAATAACGATTTGATCGGTACCTCCGCTACAACAGCGGCGGACAATTTCGATCAGACCCATCCGCTTTATACCGCATTGGCGGACTACGCCAAGGTGTTGCGCGAACACAAAGCTTTGCGCCAGGGTATTCAGCACGAACGCTATGCCGAAAGTGGTACCAAAGGCGCCTATGTGGTGTCACGGGTTCATCCGGATGAGAACATCGAATATCTGGTCGCGTTCAATACCAGCAACATCGCGACCACGGTTTATGTGAAAGCGGCCGCCTCGGGTTACAGTGCCGTCTACGGTGCTGATAGCGACGCCGTGCTGGATCAGGGCGATGTGAAATTGGATATTCCCGCCTATGGCATTGTGATTTACAAAGCCAAAACCGACGTTCCGGTTTCCCCGCTTCCGGAAGTCACCATGACCGGCTTTGAAAGTGGCGAAGCCCGGACCGGAACACTGGAAATCGGCCTCGACATCACCGGTTTGGATAACCTCGCCCTGCCGGATTACACCGCTAAATTTGAATACTCAACAGACGGTGGCGCGACCTGGAAGCTGATTTCGAAAGACCACAACGCTCCCTACCGTTCCTTCTTCCGCCTCGGTGAATTCGAAGACGGTACCGACCTGACCGTGCAGGCCACGGTCACCAACAGTAACGGCGAAATGGATGTGGTCACGCGCGACTTTATAGTCGACAGTCGCTACCCCGAAACCGTCACTGTCAGTTACAGCAATCCGAATGGTCGCGAGGCGCTTTATGTAGTCAGCGATGGCGGTGAATTCCAGGGGCCGATTACCTCAACGGAAGGTAATTACGTGTTCACCTGGGGTGAAAACGACACCGCCAATCAATTGATTTGGGCCAGCTTGGACGACACCACCGGCACAGCTGTTTTCGATGAACCCTACACCCTGAATCGAACCGATCTGTTCGCGCATTCCAGCGACGACGGCAACGGTGGTTTAACCGCCAGCCTGACAGTTGATGCCAGAAACGGAGTCAACCTGACCGGTACAGCGGCGGATTTGATTGTCAGCGAAGGAAAAGCAGTCAACAGTACGATTGACGGACTTAACCTGCGCGGCGGCATTGTCGGTTGGGACGCCGAAAGCGCCGTGGATATGACCAACACCGAATACTCAACCTACCACGGTGAAGCATTCATATTGAAAGGCGATGGCGAATTCAAGTTCGCCGACGACCAATGGGCCGCCATCAACATCGGCGGGCCGGTGACCCACACCGGCCTCACACAAGGTGCCAACCCGGCCAACCTGTTGAACAGTTTCGAAGCCGATTCTGTATATGACTTCTATGTGGTCGGTGTGGATACCAATGTCGACGGCAGTACGGATATGCGCGTACCCTTTATCGCCATTGATCATGGCAGCCTTGGCGAACTGGTCTATCTGCGTGGTAGCCTGTCCGATTGGAACCTGCCGGGCGCTACACACCTGGCCCACCAGGGTGGCGATATCTACAGCGCCACAGTGAAGGATCTGGCCGTCGGCGACTACGAGTTCAAACTCGGTGACAGCGATTGGGGCGACATCGATTACGGTTACGGTGATGTAACGATAGACGGCGATTCCGTTGCATTAACCGACCCGGGCAATGGAAACATAGGCCTATCGGTTGCCACCGAGAATGACTACACCTTCACTTTGGACGCGACAGATCCGGCAAACCCGGTACTCAAAGTCGAATCCAGCGAAGTTCCGCCTTATGGCCAGGGTGTTACGGCCTATCTCAAAGGGGAGTTGTTCAGCGACGTCGCCATGGAATTCATCGGTAACGGCCAATATCGCGGCCTGATGCTACTCGACCCGGAAAACGACGAAGCCTGGGGCAACGATGGGTTCTACGATTTCAAAGTAAACGTTGGAACCTATTGGCTGGGCGGCGACTTCACCGCCTTTGATACCCCGATCAGCACAAACGATAATAACCTGTCGCTCGAAAACAATGGCTCGATATTGGTAGAGGTAACACTCGATGCTACGGACACCAATGCCCCGACCATTACGCTCTCGCAACAGGATGCAGTCGTAGTACACTACTACCGTGCCGACGCGGATTACACCACCGACTCCTGGGGCATTCATGTTTGGGGTGACGGTATTGTTCCTGAATTCGTTACCGCCTGGGACGATTACCGCACCTTCAATGATGTCGATGAATTCGGTGCTTTGATTTATGTCCCGATCGAGGATGACACCGCTGCGTTCAACTTCATCATCAAATCGGCTTCGGCCCAATCGGACAATCTGGAAAACAACAGCTTGAACGATGGCGCCACCACGGTGACGGAGCTTTGGTATAACCAGGGTGGGGATACCACCGTTTATACCAATCAGGCTGATGCGGTAGCGGCTCAGTAAAAGCAAGGAAGCCTCGAAAATTATTTCGAGGCTTCCTTATCACTCTATTGATAAATAACGTCATTTTGTAACCGATTACCCAATACTTTCCTTACCCATCCCCTTTTTTCATCATAGTCTTTCCTAAGCTTATCCGTATGGTGACGAGTTTCCGCAGCCTGTTGGGCATAGCCCCACCGGTAAGCGGCTCAGGTGCACCAAGGTTGGTGTGCAGTTCAAGCAGTAACAAGGGCTGTCGTATGAAAAAACTTCTCCTGGCTTCAACCATTGCCTCTCTCAGTGTTTCCGCTTCCGCCGATGTAGTTCTTCCCAACATCGGCATCGATGGGTGGGATTCCGATTCCCGGTTTTATCGGTCCGCGGCGTTCAATCAGGGTTACCTGACTGCCACGAAGACTAAAAACCATGTCATCAACCCGGCCTATGCGCTCGATATGATGAACTCCGCTGAGGCGCGTATGGATTCATCCGACGATTTCAGCGCGGGCGTTTTCGCGCCTTTCTTCGGGCAAAACCTCGGGTTGTATCTCTCCCGTCCAACCTACGACAGCTTCCTTTACCGCGTCGATATCGATGGTGACGGCAGTGTCTACGATGACGACGACGACGATGGCTACGTCGATAGCGGCCATGGGCTGGATGACCTGTTGAGTGTGTCCGGCGGGTTACCCACCACCAGTGTTTTGGATGCCTATTGGGCGGCAAACACCGGCGCCGGCAAACTCGGTGTTCGGGTCAACTATCGCGCCTCATCCTCTACCCTGGAAACCGATATGGCGGACGACTCGACCGATGTCACCTTCGAAGGTGGCCTGTACGAGTTCCACACCACGGTTGGGCTGGTATCAAACAGCCTGCCCCTGGAGGCAACGGTGGCCTTGGGCGTTCCGTTCGGCGGCTATGAATCCGTGAATGAAGACGAGGGCGCCAACACCAAGGACGAAGTCAAAGCCGAGGTCGATAAAGGCTTGCGTTGGGGAGCCACGGCCAAGTATCAGCTGAGTGAAGACAGCGCGAACGGATCCACTCTGCTTTCCGGCTACATTGGCTCGGCGGCCGGCGATTATTATTACATCGACGAAGAAACCGTGGGTAACACGGTCAATGCGGAACTGACTTTTATTCAGGAATACTTCACATGGGGACTGGTGGCTTCCCATGAAAAGGTCGTTAACAACCGGACTCGGTTGATTGGATCTATCGCACTGAACAGGGTTTCCGGCAAGGTGGGGTACGTTAATGAAAACGCGGATCCATCGCAGGCGGAGCATGACACCTTCGCCGTTTACTGGGTGCCTGTGGCCATGGGTGTCGAGTTCCGGAAGTCCGAAAAAACGACATTGATCGGCGGCGCCTCCGCTGAAATTTTCAATCAGTCCAGCGGTGAAATTCATGATTTCGTGGGCGGTGACACCCAGAAAACCGAAGAGTTTTCAAATCGGTGGTATGCCTCCAACAGTGGTGTCGACTTTGGATTGATGTACCAGATGACACCGCAGCTGGAAACCGCCTTTGTGATCAACAAAGACCTGTTCAGCGATGGTCTCGATAGCGGGCTGACGACTACATTGCAGTTCAATTACGGGTTCTGATCCGTATCGCTTGAACCAGACGCCCGGCCGGGCGTCTGGCCATTCCTTCGACCTTCCTCCTACTTTTCATCAACATCTGCCCTGTAGCCATCCTCTTGGCTGGGGTGTACTTTTGTTATTCTCTTAACAAAAAATGTTGAGTATCAAACACCCATGTTGTATTTATAACGGCATGAATATGACGATGCTGATTCTTTCGCTCCCCACTCGCCACTCCACCGTTCGAATGCGCGCCTGGCGGGCGCTCAAAGCCTGCGGCGCCGCTGTGCTGCGCGATGGTGTCTATCTAATGCCGGATGGAGAAGGGCACCGCAAGGCGCTGGAGGCCATTGCCGAAGAGGTTCGGGAGGGCGATGGTACGGCCCATTTGCTCAATGTCGAGGGCGTGGAAGCCCGGGAGTATGAGGCTCTGTTCGACCGTAGCGAGACCTATGCGGAACTCATGGCTCAGGTGGCTGCCGAGCGGGCCAGGTTATCGGCCCAATCGGTGGGCGATGTGCTCAAACAGGTCCGGAAGCTGCGTAAGGCTTTCGGTCAGGTGACAAAAATCGATTTCTTCCCCGGGGCGGCTCAACGACAGGTGGACAGCGCCCTCCAGGAGTTGGAAGTGGCCATTGCCCGAACACAAGATCCGGATGAGCCGCGAAGCGTTGCCGGGGCGATAGAGCCATTAGAAATGGAGCAATATCAGGGACGACTATGGGCCACGCGCCGCCGCCCCCGGGTCGACCGGCTGGCCAGTGCCTGGTTGATCAAAACCTTCATCGACAAAAAGGCCCGGTTCTTGTGGTTGGAGAGTCCAACGGATTGTCCTCCGGAGGCACTGGGGTTCGATTTCGATAACGCCAGCTTCACACACCTGGGGGACAATGTGACTTTCGAGGTGCTGTTGGCTGGATTTGGACTGGAGCAACCCGCGTTGAAGCGGCTGGGCGTGCTGGTTCACTACCTGGACGTCGGAGGTATACAGCCAGCGGAGGCGGCCGGGGTGGAAACGGTACTCAATGGTCTGAGGGAAACGATTCCAGACGACGACCAACTTTTGGCGTGTGCGAGTGCGGTGTTCGACGGCTTGCTGAACGCTTTCACCAACGAGGCATCACGCTCATGAGCTCCAGTGTACAAGCGGTATCCAACCCACCGGCGTCCGTTGGCTTTTGGCAGGCTTTTGGTTTTTGGCTGAAACTGGGCTTTATCAGCTTCGGTGGTCCCGCCGGGCAAATCGCCATTATGCATCAGGAGCTGGTTGAGCGGCGACGCTGGATATCCGAAGCCCGCTTCCTGCATGCGCTGAATTACTGCATGGTGTTGCCTGGGCCGGAAGCTCAGCAGTTGGCAACCTATATCGGCTGGCTAATGCACCGCACGCCGGGTGGCATCGTCGCGGGCCTGTTGTTTATTTTGCCGTCCTTGTTGATATTGATCGGGCTCTCCTGGGTGTATCTCGCCTATGGGAATTTACCCATTGTCGAAGGTTTGTTTTATGGCATTAAACCAGCGGTCACGGCCATTGTTCTATTCGCCGCCTACCGAATTGGTCACCGTGTTCTGAAAAATGCCGCGTTATGGAGTATCGCCGCTGCGTCTTTTCTGGCCATATTTGTTTTTAAACTTCCTTTCCCTTATATCGTGTTGACTGCGGCAGGTTTGGGGTATTTGGGCGGTCGTTTGCGGCCAGACCTGTTTCTTGTCGGGCCGAAGGAGGCGACAGAAAAAAAGGAACCTTCTGGCGCGTTGCTGGGTGACCATACGCCGGTACAGGAGCATACCCGGTTCAAGTGGGCCGGTTTGGGTCGGGTTATCCTCTTCGGTGCCTTGTTGTGGCTTGTTCCCATGGCCGCTTTGATGATCGCGTTTGGTTGGGAGCACAACCTGACACAGATGGCCTGGTTTTTTACCAAGGCCGCATTGCTGACATTTGGTGGTGCATACGCCGTGCTGCCTTACGTATTTCAAGGCGCTGTCACGCACTATCAATGGCTGACGCCCACTCAAATGATCGACGGCTTGGCTTTGGGTGAGACCACGCCCGGTCCGTTGATTATGGTGGTCGCTTTTGTGGGTTTTCTGGGGGGATACACCAAGGCGGTATTCGGACCCGACTCTTTGTTTCTGGCGGGCGCCGTAGCGGCCTGCCTGGTCAGCTGGTTTACCTTTTTACCTTCCTTTCTTTTTATTCTGATCGGCGGGCCTTTGGTGGAGTCCACTCGAGGAAACCTTAATTTCACCGCCCCGCTCACTGCCATTACCGCAGCCGTGGTTGGAGTTGTGGTCAATTTGGCGCTCTTCTTCGGCTATTACCTGGTATGGCCGGAGGGGTTCGATGGCGGGTTTGAATGGATTCCCGCTGCGATCTCCATCATGGCGTTCGTTGCTTTGTTTCTTTTTAAACGCTCAATCATTGAAGTGATTGTTGGATGCGCGGTGCTCGGGCTCGCGGTACATCTATGGGTTTAGGAGAACAATAAATGAGTCGAATTACGGGTTGGGAAGTGGAACTTTGGCAGCAGAACGGTATTCCATTCACGCTGTTGGATGTGCGTAAATTGGCCGCTGTACAGGAGACTCCTTTACGCCTTTCATCGGCACAATGGATGGACCCGGCACAGTGGCTGGAATGGAAAGACACGCTCACCACCGATCGCCCGATCGTGCTGTATTGTGCCCACGGAAGGGAGCTGAGTCAGGGGCTGTGTGCCGTGTTGGAAACCATGGAGCTGGATGCCCGATTTCTGGTGGGTGGCATCGCCGATTGGATTGAGCAGCAGCGCCCGGTCGAAGCCATGGATTGACGTCATTCCCGGGACATTGCCTAAAAAGGCTGGAAGCCGATCAGGCCCAGCCTTGTGCTCGCTCATAGCATGAGCAGGTTGCGTCGTTTCAACGCCTTTCGAATATCCTCCGGCCCGAAGACTTGTTCCGCTTCCATGCCCAGTGCGCGTGCCGCTTCCACGTTTTTTATACCATCGTCGAAGAACAGTGTTTCGTTTGGTTCCGCTTCAAGAGTCTTCAACACCATCCGGTAAATATCTTCGTGGGGTTTCATCACGCCCAGCTCCAGGCTGGTGAAGTGATGATGCAATCGTGGCAGAAAGGTGTTGCGTTCTTTCACCATATTCCAGTGCGCTTCATTGGTGTTGCTGAGCAGGCTGAGCGTGAAGTGCGGCTTTAATTCGTCGAGCAATTCGTTAACACCGGGAAAATCGTCACTGACGATGCTTTTAAATTGCTCCTGGAACTCAGCGCGGTCAATCTCCAGGTTGAATTCATCGATGAAGGCATCGGTGAATTCCTCGAAACCGATTTTTCCTGTTTCGAACGAATGGGTGGAGCGGGCGTTACCCCAGAGTGCATGAACCTCTGCGAAGGGTACGTCTTGCCCAAGAATTCGGCTGACCTGCTCATGCCAATAAATCCGAATGAGCACTCCGCCCATGTCGAATATCAGATGTTTGATCGGTGTTTGCATTGATGGCTCCATTGAATGAGGGCGCTTGATGCTTAACGGGAGACGGAAGAGGCTGTGTTCAGCGTTAAGCGTTTCCCGTTAAGCATCTCCCGCTCCCAACTGGCGTCCCCGGCTCGAGATCATTACACTGTGCGGCCCATGCTCGCCGAGAGACCGTCATGAGCCGCAAAAAGCGCGATATACCGGTATTTTCCCACCCCATTATCGAAACTCATTGCCACCTCGATTATCTGAAAGACGCCGAGTTGCAACAGGTGCTGGCTGATGCCCGGGCGGTGGGAGTGGAGCGTATTGTGACCATTGCTGTCTCTCCGGACAACCTGGCATCCGTTCGTGATCTGGTGGAGTCGGACGAGATGATTTATGGCACCCAGGGCGTTCACCCTCATGATGCCGAGGCTTATACCGAAGCGACCGCCGCCCAGCTGCGTGAGCACGGTGCGGCCGAACGGATGGTGGCCATTGGTGAAATCGGGCTGGATTACTATTACGACAATTCAGACCGCGCCGTGCAGCGCCGGGTTTTTGCCGAGCAATTGCAGATTGCCTGTGATCTGGACCAGCCGGTGGTCATTCACACCCGTGACGCGGACGACGACACCCGCGCCATTCTGACCGAATACGCCCCTCACCTGAAACGTAAGGGGGTGATCCACAGCTTTACCTCGGGTATCGAGCTGGCACGTTTTTGCCTGGAGCAGGGGTTCATGCTCGGTTTTAACGGCATTATCACGTTCAATAAAGCGGAAAACGTTCGGGAGGTGTTGGCGGAAACACCGCTGGAGCAGTTGCTGGTGGAGACGGATTCTCCGTTCCTGACGCCGGTGCCCTACCGTGGTAAGGAGAACGCGCCCAAGTATTTACCGTTCGTGATCGAGAAAATCGCGGATGTGAAGGATATCCCGGTAGACCAGGTATTGCGCCAGACACACCAGAACGCGGAACGGTTGTTCCGGTTTAACTGATCCGCCTATACGGTCAGGCGCGTTCGCGGTGCAGGTCGTCGATTTCCCGGCGGAGGCGCTCTTTGTCGTCGGTGAGAATGCGTTCGAGGGTGGCGACGCGTTCTTCCAGGGCTTCGATGCGTTCATCCTTTTGGTCTGACTGTTTCGCGGAGGCGGCCTTGTGCTTGTAGCGCAGTGCTTCCTTGGCGATGCCGCCGACGGTGGCGATAAAGATGATGGCGAGAACAAATTCAAACACTTCCATGGTCGGGCCTCCTGTCGGTTTAGGATAGTCGGATAGGATAGCGCTAAATCGGCTTGACCCCTATTGGCCAAGGGTCATTTTCTTGGCCCTGGTCCCAGGGATCGTTGGGCAGGGTGTTGCCAGTCGTCGCACCGGCGGCCAGGTGGGCTCCTCAAGGGTCGGCGTTAATCCATCCATGGAGCCTGGACCGCTGCATCCATGCAGCGGACCACCCTTGAGGAGCCCACCTGGCCGCCGGTGCTCATCTTGTCGCCAAATTTTGAATCAGCGTGCCTCAACTAAGCCAAATCCCCCCAGCGGTGCTGGAGAATAGCGAGCATGGTGACCGGAGCGGTTTCGGTGCGCAGAATGCGCTGCCCGAGTTGCCAGGCTTGGAAGCTTTGTTGCCGGGCTTGTTGCACTTCGAAATCGGTCAGCCCGCCTTCCGGTCCGACCAGGAAGCTGACCGAACCGGGCGCTTGGGTTGGAAACACAGGCGGCTCGGCGGCGGTGTGGAGGACCAGCCTCAACTCAGTTGTCTGCTGGCTCAGCCAGTCAGTCAGTGGTGTCACTCCGGCTAAAGTAGGCAGGGTATCCCGTCCGCACTGCTCACAGGCGCTTTCGATCACCCCCTGCCAATGCTGCAGCTTTTTGGCTTCGCGATCAGCCTTCAGCCGAAGATCACAGCGTTCGCTGGTGAGCGGGGTGATGGTGGAGACCCCCAATTCGGTGGCTTTTTGAAGGGCGTAATCCATTCGGTCGCCCTTGGACATGACGAGGCCGAGATGGGTATGAAGCGGGGATTCGGGCAGGGCGGTGAGTGATTCTGTTAGAATCACAGAAGCCTGTCGTTTGCCAACGTCCATCAGATGGGCTGCGAATCGACCACCGCGACCGTTGAAGGCTTCAATAGTCGACCCTTCCCCCATGCGCAATACGCGCACCAGATGCTGAAAAGGGCCTTCCGGCAGGGGCAGGGTTTGCCCGCCCGACTCGGCGTCGGGCAGGTAAATACGGGGAATTCTCATGGCTGACTGGCGTTACAGCAGACCGGTCGTTTCATCGAGGCCGAGGCGGACGTTCATGTTCTGCACCGCCGCGCCTGAGGCACCTTTGCCGAGGTTGTCCAGGCGGGCCATGAGCATGATCAGGCCGTTATCGGCCGAGAAGACGAACAGCTCGCAACGGTTGGTGCCGTTGCAGGCGGTGGGCTTCATAAAGCCATCGTCCAGTTGGGACTGGTCGTTCATGGGGAAGAGCTGCACGAAGGTTTCGCCGCTGTAGGCTGAGGCCAGGCATTGGTGCAGTTCGGCGGCGGAGCCTTTCAACAGCCGTTCGTGCAATGGGACCTGAACGATCATCCCCTGCTCGAAGTTGCCGACCGTGGGCACGAACACCGGGGGGTATTGGAAGCCGGGAATGCGCTGCATCTCGGGCAGGTGTTTGTGTTTGAGGTCGAGGTTTTTCGGCCGCGCGGCGGCGTCTTCCTGTTCTTCCGGGCTTTTGCTTTTGTAGTCCGCGATCATGGCTTTGCCGCCGCCGCTGTAGCCGGTGATGGCGTTAACGGTGATGGGGTAGTCTTTTGGCAGCAGGTGGTTGTTGACCAGGGGGGTGGTCAGCAGGGTCATGCCGGTGGGATAACAGCCGGGGTTGGCGATGCGGTTGCTGCTGCGCAACAGTTCCCGCTGACCGGGCAATTCGGGTACGCCGTAGGCCCACCCGGGGGTGACTCGGTGGGCGCTGGAGGCGTCAATAATCACTGTGTCCGGGTTGGTGACGAGTTCAACGGCTTCGCGGGAGGCGTCGTCGGGCAGGCAGAGGAATACGACCTCGGCGTCATTCAGGCACTGGCGACGGAGGCTTTCATCGCGGCGGCGATCCTCTGGGATGGAGAGTAATTCCACCTCGGGGTGGGCTTCCAGGCGTTGCTGAATCTGGAGGCCGGTGGTGCCATATTGCCCGTCGATAAAAACCTTATGTGCCATGTCGCTCTCGCTTTCTCAGTACTCAGTTTCTGATTTTCTTCAGTGCCATAACCCGCGCTGGCTACCCGGTATGCTTATCAAGGGTCGGCGTGAACCCATCCATGGGGCCTAGGCCGCAGCATCCATGCTGCGGACTACCCTTGATAAGCATACCGGGCATCCAGCGCTAGTCTCTGTCCCTGTACCGAATTCCAAAACGTGACTTAGATTAACCCTAGTTTCGGCGTTCGCACTGTACGAGCAGCGGATGCCGGTGGTGCCCCTGCAGGGAAGTCCGCAGCAAGGATGCTGCGGTCTAGGCCCCATGGAAGGGTTTATGCCGACCCTGCAGGGGCACCACCGGTAGCCGCTGCGGGCCACTGCCACTGAATACATCAAACGCCGAAACTCGCCACAGTCCAATGCTAGGTCCGTCTTTGTCCTGTCAGCTTCAGCCCAGCCGATCCAAAATAGCCAACGACTGCTCAGATCGGTTCATGGTGTAAAAATGCAGGCCCGGCGCACCGGCATCCAGCAATTCCCGGCAGAGTGTGCTGACTACATCCAGACCAATGGCCTGGATACGGACGCTGTCGTCACTGCAGGCTTCGAGCTGTTTGCGCAACCAACGGGGTACGTCAGCACCGCAGGCATCGGAAAACCGAATCAGATTGGAAACATTAATAATGGGCATGATACCCGGCACCACCGGAATATCACAGCCCCGGCGTCTCACCTCCGCGACAAACTGTTTGTAAGCGTCGACCGTGTAGAAGTATTGCGTGATGGCGCTGTCGGCCCCGGCGTTGGCTTTGGTGACGAAGTTATCCACATCGCGGTCGAAATTTGGCGCCTGTGGATGCATTTCAGGATAGGCTGCGACTTCGAGTTTGAACTGTTGGCCGTAGCGTTTGCGGATGAAACTCACCAGATCCGAGGCGTAACGGAAATCGCCGCCGGTGTTGCCCATGCCGGAGGGCAGGTCGCCGCGGAGGGCGACGATGCGATCGATTCCCGCGGCTTGGTAGCGATCAAGTAATTCCACCAGGGTGGCTTCGGTGGCGCCGATGCACGAGAGGTGGGGGGCGGTGGGTACGCCGCGCTGGTTGAGTTCGATGACGGTATTAATGGTGCGTTCCTGGGTGGAACCACCGGCGCCATAGGTGACGGAAAAGAACTCGGGGTTGGCTGTTTTCAGTTCGGTATGAACAGCCAGAAGTTTGTCGAATCCCGCGTCGGTTTTGGGCGGGAAAAATTCGAAACTGACTGGAATGGTCATGGTGGGTGCTCAGGTTTTTTTGGGGAGACGGGAGAAGCTGGACGGGAGACGCCATGCAAGCGTCTCCCGTTTCCCGTTAAGCGTCTTGCTTCTTAGTACTTGTAGTCCGAAGGCTTGTAAGGGCCTTCGACCGGTACGCGAATGTACTTCGCCTGGTCTTCGGTGAGGCGGGTAATCACGCCGCCGAAACCGCGTACCATTTCAGCCGCGACTTCTTCGTCGAGCTTCTTCGGCAGCACTTTAACGTACAGGCCTTCGGCTTTCCTGTCCGCCGGAAGGTCGGCGAATTTCTGCTCGAACAGGTACATCTGCGCCAGAACCTGGTTGGCGAAGGAACCGTCCATGACCCGGCTTGGGTGGCCGGTGGCGTTGCCCAGGTTCACCAGGCGGCCTTCGGCGAGCAGAATCAGGTAGTCGTCCGCGTCGCTGGAGCGGTAAATCTGGTGAACCTGCGGTTTCACTTCTTCCCAGCGCCAGTTTTTGCGCATGAAGGTAGTGTCGATTTCGTTGTCGAAGTGGCCGATGTTGCACACCACGGCGCCGTTTTTCAGCGCGGCGAGCATGTGCTTGTCGCACACGTTGGTGTTGCCGGTGGTGGTGACGATCAGGTCTGTCTGGCCGAGTAGGGAGGTGTTGATGCTCTCGGCGGTACCGTCGTTTTGGCCGTCTTTATAGGGAGAAACCAGCTCGAAGCCGTCCATGCAGGCCTGCATGGCGCAGATGGGGTCGATCTCGGAAACGCGCACGATCATGCCTTCCTGACGCAGGGAGGCGGCGGAGCCCTTGCCCACGTCACCGTAACCGACGACCAATGCTTTTTTACCGGCCAGCAGGTGGTCGGTAGCACGTTTGATGGCGTCGTTCAGGGAGTGGCGGCAACCGTATTTGTTGTCGTTCTTGGATTTGGTGACGGCATCGTTCACGTTGATGGCCGGAACCTTCAGCGTGCCTTCCTCCATCATTTCCAGCAGACGGTGAACACCGGTGGTGGTCTCTTCGCTGATGCCGTGAATCTGGTCCAGCAACTGGGGGTATTTGTCGTGAACCATCTGGGTCAGGTCACCGCCGTCGTCCAGAATCATGTTCGCATCCCAGGGCGTGTTGCCGTCTTTCTCGGACAGAATGGTCTGCTCGATGCACCACAGGAATTCCTCCTCGGTTTCGCCCTTCCAGGCGAACACCGGAATACCGGCGGCGGCGATGGCCGCAGCGGCGTGATCCTGGGTAGAGAAGATGTTGCACGAAGACCAGCGCACATCCGCACCCAGCTCGACCAGGGTTTCGATCAGCACGGCAGTCTGGATCGTCATGTGAATGCAGCCCATGATGCGGGCGCCTTTCAGCGGCTGGTCGGCTTTGTATTTGTTACGCAGCGCCATCAAAGCAGGCATTTCGCGCTCGGCGATGGCGATTTCCTTGCGGCCGTAATCGGCCAGGGAGATATCAGCGACTTTGTAGTCGGTGAAGTTGTTTAGATTCGTCGCGGTGGTCATGGTGCTTCCTCGCTGGGTGCTGGACGGGAGATGGAAGACGCTGAAGACGGCTTTTCCCCTGCCAGTACTTTGATCAAATTGTTTAGTTTTGCGTACAGATGTTCAAGGAGCTGGTGCTTTACGGTTACATCGTTGACTAATCCCAGGCGGCGACAGATTTCCACCTGAGTCTCCAGTTCCGCTAGGGAGCCTCTTGCGATCAGCAAAAAACGACAAAACTCTTTATCGCCGCCCCTTGCAGCTCCTTCGGCTATGTTTGAAGGAATGCTGACAGCAGCCCGCCTCATTTGACTGACCAGCCCATATTTTTCACCGTCTGGAAAGCTGCGAGTCAGTTGGTAAATCTCTTCAACCAACGTCATCCCGAGCTTCCAGACATCCATCCTTTGATGCCGTCGCATTACGCTTCTTCCTTTGCCAAATAAGCTGAACGGCAGCGAGAGCTAAGCAGCGTCTCCCGTCTCCCGTCCAGCCTCCTGCGAATATCAGCTATTAGCGCCGTCGCGCAGTGCTTCAACCTTATCCAGCTTCTCCCAACTGAAGCCGTCGCGGCCAAAGTGACCGTAGGCGGATGTTGGGCGGTAGATTGGCTTGCGCAGGTCGAGCATTTCGATGATGCCGTGCGGGCGCAGGTCGAAATGTTCGCGGACAAGTTGGGCGATCAGGTTTTCATCCACCTTGTTGGTGCCGAAGGTGTTGATGGAGATCGAGGTCGGTTCGGAAACACCGATGGCGTAGGACACCTGAATCTCGCACTTGTCGGCCAGACCGGCGGCGACGATATTCTTGGCGACGTAACGACCGGCGTAGGCGGCGGAACGGTCTACCTTGGACGGGTCCTTGCCGGAGAAGGCGCCACCACCGTGGCGGGCCATGCCGCCGTAGGTGTCGACGATGATCTTGCGACCGGTCAGGCCGCAGTCGCCCACCGGGCCGCCGATCACGAAGTTACCGGTCGGGTTGATGTGGTATTGGGTGTCTTTGTGCAACCATTCGGCGGGCAGGGTGTGCTTGACGATGTGCTCCATCACCGCTTCGCGCAGGTCGCTCAGGCTGATTTCCGGATCGTGCTGGGTGGAAAGCACTACGGCGTCGATCGCGACCGGCTGGCCGTTTTCATAGCGTAGGGTAATCTGGGATTTGGCATCCGGGCGTAGCCAGGGCAGTACGCCGTGCTTACGCAGCTTGGATTGACGCTCGACCAGGCGATGCGCGAAATGAATCGGCGCGGGCATGTAGGAATCGGTCTCGTTGGTGGCGTAACCGAACATCAAACCCTGATCACCGGCGCCGAGGTCTTTGTCTTCTTTCTCGTCCACACCCATGGCGATGTCGGAGGACTGCTTGCCGATGGCGTTCAGCACGGCGCAGGAGGCACCGTCGAAACCCACCTCGGAACTGGTGTAGCCGATGTCGGTGATGACGCCACGAACGATGTCTTCAAGATCGACATAGGTGTCGGTGCGGACTTCACCGGCGATGATGGCCATACCGGTTTTCACCAGCGTCTCAACGGCGACGCGAGCGTGACGGTCTTCGGTCAGAATGGCGTCCAGAATGGCATCGGAAATCTGGTCGGCCATTTTGTCCGGATGGCCTTCAGAGACCGATTCAGAGGTGAAAATGCTGTACTCGCTCATGGGCTTGTTTCCTCAAGTCAGCGTCGAATGTAAAAGGTCTGCCGCCGATGGGGCCGGTTCGCAGGGTTGGTTCAAATCTTTGCCGGTTGGCTTGCGGTACACCTGGGTCTGTACCTGAAAGCCGTTACGCAGTGCCAGAAAACGATATTGTTCATTTACAAGGCCCGCCGCTCGGGCCAGTTGATGCAATTCTTCCGGCTCGAAACCGAGCCACTGGTCGCCGCATTGGCTGTGCGCCCATTCCTGGTCGTGACGGCACAGGTCGGTAATGACCAGCAGGCCGCCCTCATTCAATAGGTGGGCGCAGTGCACCAGTTCCTGACCGGGGGCAGGCACGTGGTGCAACACCATGTTGTAGACCACCACGTCGAACCGGGCCGCTTCGTTCGCCAGTTGGCCGGTATCGGCCTGGCGCAGCTCCAGGTGGTCCAGACTGGTGGTCTGGCTGCGGGCCTGGTCGAGCATGGCCTGGGAAATATCGACCCCGGTGACCGATTCAAACCGCTCATGCAGCGCCGTCAGGAATTCGCCTTTGCCGGGGCCGACCTCCAGCGCTTTGCGATGGCGCGGCTGGCGGCAACTGTCGAGCAGCTGCAGGGTTTCCGGCCCATACTGATGGAACAGGGCGATGCGCTCCTGGTGCAGCTCGAATTCATCGGCGTGGCTGGCGAAAAAGGCTTCGGCCGCCTGCAGCCGGGCTTCGCGAATGTCCGCCAATTTACGTTGCAACTCGTCCGGCAGTTCATACTGGTCCAGCGAGCGGAATACCTGCTGCTGGATCTCCAACCGGTCGGTCAGGGCACGCCGGTAATAAATGCTGTTGCCTTCGCGTCGGCTTTCCACCCAACCGGCCTTGCTCAGTATCTTCAGGTGGTGGCTCATGCCGGACTGGCGTGTTTCCAGTAATTCGCTGAGTTCCAGCACCCCAAAAGCCCCATGGCCAAGCACCTGCAGAACGGTGAGGCGGATGGGGTCGCCGATGGCTTTGAAGAATGGGGGTAGCTGGTCCAGTGTCATGGTCGGCAAGACTAGCAGCCGGTCCCCGTTGAGACAATATCTATATCAAAATTTTTTGATATAGATTGCTTCGCTGGCATTGTGACAGGTTTTTATGGAATAATTGCGACTCTCAAATTAATTTCGGCGTGACGGGTTGCTTTGCCCCTCTTGGTTATTTTTGGGACAATCCCCTCCCTTCCCGGGGCCCCCCGGTATAACGCCGCACGCGAAACCAAACAATCGAGGATCTTTCGATGCCGTCACGTAGTGATCTTGCCAACGCCGTTCGTGCTTTAAGCATGGATGCGGTGCAAAAAGCCAAATCCGGTCACCCGGGCATGCCGATGGGCATGGCGGATATCGCCCAGGTACTCTGGTGCGACTACCTCAAGCACAACCCGAGCAACCCGAAGTGGTTCGATCGTGACCGCTTCATGCTGTCCAACGGCCATGGCTCCATGCTGCAATATTCCCTGCTGCACCTCGCCGGTTACGACCTCGGCATCGAAGACCTGAAACAATTCCGTCAGTTGCACTCCCGGACTCCTGGCCACCCAGAATATGGTTACACCCCGGGCGTGGAAACCACCACCGGCCCGCTCGGCCAGGGCTTTGCCAATGCCGTCGGTTTCGCATTGGCGGAGAAAACCCTGGGTGCCCAGTTCAACCGTAAGGGTCACGACATTGTCGACCATTACACCTATGTGTTCCTGGGCGACGGCTGCCTGATGGAAGGCATCTCCCATGAAGCGGCTTCTTTGGCCGGTACTCAGGGCCTCGGCAAACTGATCGCGTTTTACGACGACAACGGCATTTCCATCGACGGCGAAGTGGAAGGCTGGTTCACCGACGACACCGTCAAGCGTTTTGAATCCTACGGTTGGCAGGTGATTCCTCGTGTGAACGGTCACGATCCGGAAGAAATCACCCAGGCCATCGAAACCGCGCGCGACAATCTGGACCAACCGACGCTGATCTGCTGCAAAACCATCATCGGTTTTGGCTCGCCGAACAAAGAAGGTAAGGAAGAAAGCCACGGCGCGGCGCTGGGCGACGACGAGATCGTTCTGACCCGTAAAAAGCTGGGTTGGAGCCACGCACCTTTCGAGATCCCTCAGGATATTTACGAAGGGTGGGATGCCCAGGGTAAAGGCAGCAAAGCCGAAAGCGAGTGGAATGATAAATTCGCCGCCTATAAAGCCGCCCATCCGGAACTGGCTACTGAACTGGAACGCCGCATGAAAGGCGAGTTACCGGCCGATTTCGACCAATTCGCCAGCGACTTCGTCAAAACCGTCAACGAAAAAGCCGAAACCATTGCCAGCCGCAAGGCCTCGCAAAATGCCATCGAAGCTCTGGCGCCCAAGTTGCCGGAACTCTTTGGCGGTTCCGCCGACCTTGCAGGTTCCAACCTGACCCTCTGGAGTGGTGCCAAGGGTGTGAGCCAAGCCGAACCGGCCGGTAACTACTGCTTCTATGGCGTTCGTGAATTCGGCATGACAGCCATCATGAACGGTATGGCTCTGCACGGTGGTTTCCGTCCATACGGCGCGACCTTCCTAATCTTCATGGAATACGCCCGCAATGCTGTACGCATGTCGGCTTTGATGAAGCAGCCGGTGATTCATGTCTACACTCACGATTCCATCGGTCTGGGTGAAGACGGCCCGACCCACCAGCCGGTCGAGCAATTGGCCAGCCTGCGTCAGACACCGAACCTCGACACCTGGCGCCCGGCCGATGCCGTGGAAAGTGCCGTCTCCTGGAAATGTGCCCTGCAGCGCAGTGACCGCCCGAGCGCCCTGATTTTCTCCCGTCAGGGTCTGCCGCATCAGGTTCGTACCGATGAGCAGCTGGCGGGTATTGAGAAGGGCGGTTATGTGTTGAAGGACTGTGACGGCACTCCGGCGGCGGTCATCATCGCCACCGGTTCCGAAGTGGGCCTGGCTGTAGAAGCGGCGGATAAACTGAACAGTGCCGGAACGGCGGTCCGTGTTGTATCCATGCCCTGTACCGAGCGTTTCGACCAACAGGACGCCGCCTATCGCGAATCCGTGTTGCCAACCGGTGTGAAGCGCGTTGCCGTGGAAGCGGGCATCGCCGATTACTGGTACAAGTACGTCGGTCTCGACGGCGCCATTCTGGGTATGCACTCCTTCGGTGAGTCCGCCCCGGCCGGTGATTTGTACAAGCACTTCGGTATTACGGCGGATGCGTTGGTTGAACTGGTCAAAGAGACCGTTTAACCCGCGTGATTAGTAAAAAAGCCCGGCTTGGATTGCCGGGCTTTTTTATGTGAGCTCAATCACAATAAAGGCGTCTCTGCCATTTTCGTCTTTGTCTGCGAAGCGGGGGTTGTTAAAGTTGTGCCACTTTCTCAGTGGCCCAAGCTGAGTAAGGCCCCTTTAAAACCTGACCTTATGAAAAGGAATGAATAATGAAAAGGAACGCCACCCTGGCATTTCTATGCCTGTTCTTAGTCCTCACCGCTGTTGTTGTAGTGCGTAGAGTGATTTTTCCCCTGATCGAACTCGCGGCGGTGGTCGATTGGCAATTTGCCATAGAGGCGTCTATTTCCCGTATCGTTATCTCCGTTCTTGCTATTGCGGTGTTTATCCTTCCCATTTTGAAAATTGCCCGGAGTCAGTGGTCGGTGTTGGCTTATATCAGCAGTTTTCTGATGGCTCTTCTGGCTATGCTGTTTATTGCTGTGGGTATTGTTGAGATTGTTAAGGCGGGTACGCTGGCCTATGTGCCCTTGGTAACGCTGGGCATTGCTTTTTCTTTGCTGTGGGCCGCTTGGACGAGTGGGTCTTTACTAAAAAGTTATAAGCGATCATCCGAATACAACAATGAGGTGCTGGCATGAATCTGAAATATGGCTTCCGCCTGCTCGTAGTAACTTTATTGTCCGTTGGTAGCTTGGCTGCGATAGCCAGTGCCGACATGGATTCTTTTTTTGAAGACCCTGAGAGCCTAACCGCATTCGATCGTGCCGTCAGTACGGGTGTACTGGATCAAGCCCGTCAGCATATTGTCGACCAATGCGCAGTTGCCGGTGCTGAAAAAGGGATGGATTGCGAGTGTTTGAGCGAAGGTCTCGGAAGCCTTCCCGACAAAGTTCTGTTTTACGAGAGTATTCAGGCCTACAACACCTATAACGAAGTGGTTGCCGCCATGCAGGCCGACGATATGGCGCGGGTGGAAGAACTGAAAGCGGCTCAGGCCAATCGGGAATCCGTGGTGAACGATTTGGAAAAGCAGTGTACTGTGAAGTAATAGGCTGACCCTGTTTAATTAAAAAAGGCCGCAGGTTGCGGCCTTTTTTAATTGCCGGTGTTGGTTTTATAACTGAATGACTATTTTGCCGATGTGCTCACCACTCTGCAGCCTCTCCAAGGCGGTATGGGCCTGATCGAAACCATAGAGACGGTCGATGACCGGGCGGATATGGTGTACGCCCATAAAACGAATCACTTCTTTCAGCATGGCCAGCGGCCCGACGGTGATCCCTTGCATGCGAGCATTACGCTGCAGAATCTGCATGGGGTTGAAGTCGTGATCCAGACCCGCCACCACTCCAATCAGGTTGATTTTTCCGCCCAGCCGAATTGATTCCAGCGATTTATACAGTGTGCCAGGGCCACCGACTTCAATCACCTGGTCCACACCTTGCCCATCGGTCAGTTCCCGCACCTGATAATGCCAATCCGGCACTTCCCGATAGTTGATCACGGCATCGGCGCCCAGGTTATAAAGGCGCGTCATCTTTTCGTCGCTACTGGTAGTGGCGATAACCCTTAGCCCTGACGATTTCGCGAACTGAATGGCAAAAGTGGATACACCGCCGGAACCCAGGGTGAGAACACTCGAACCCGGCATCGGTGGAAAGGGGGCCGCCATTAAGGCATGCCAAGCGGTGACCGCCGCACAGGGTAGGGTGGCGGCTTCTTCGAAGGTCATGGTATCCGGCACCCGGACGAGGCCTTTGGCTTTCATGACAACATACTCTGACAGCATGCCATTAATGGGGCCGCCGAGATGAGTGAGTCGGTAGGCTTCCTGCGGGGGCCCGTCGATCCATCCCTGGGAAAATGCCGCGACCACCCGGTCGCCCACATCGAATTCCATAACATCGGGGGAAATGGCTTCTATTTCTCCGGCGCCATCGGAGGTTGGAATGCAATCGGGTTTGACCATGCCCCGGTGGGCGCCTTTGGCGATGGTCAAATCCCGGTTGTTCAGGGAAACCGCTCTGACGCGAATCAGTACTTCACCGGGGCCGGGTTCGGGAATGGGCAGCTCGACGGCTTTCCAGCCGAACGGGTAATGAGGGTTGTCTTGCAACTGGTAGGCACGCATGTAAAAGGGTCCTTTCCGGTGAGGGCGTTAAATAAGGTCTTGCAGGACGACGGGGTTGAACGGCCTGAGTTCGTCTTGGCGATTCTGTTCTATCTTTCGGGTCCAGGCCGGGTCGGCCAGCAGGGCACGGCCAACGGCGACCATGTCCGCCTCCCCTTCTTCGACCAGTTGGATGACTCGATCCAGGCTTGCGTTGTCCGCGCACTTCCCTTCCATCAGCGCCACAATAAAGTCATCGTCCAGACCGATCGAACCAACGCCCATGGTGGGGAGACCGGTGAGCTCCTTGGTCCAGCCCGCCAGAGTGAGGCTCGAATGGTCGAAGGCGGGTTCCCAGAAACGTCGTGTGGAGCAATGAAACATAGAGACCCCGGCATCGACGAGTGGTGTCAGCAATTGCTGCAATTCTGCGGGGGAGTGCGCGATGCGAGCATTGAAGTTCTGAATTTTCCATTGCGAGAATCGAAACAGGATAGGGAAATCCGGGCCGACGATGTCGCGGCAGGCTTTGACGATCTCAGTCGCGAAACGCGCACGATTTTGTAGGCTGCCTCCATAGTGATCCGTTCTTTTATTAGTGGCTTCCCAAAAAAACTGATCGATCAGATAGCCATGGGCACCATGAATTTCAATGCCATCGAAACCGAGCGATTGAGCCGTGGCCGCTGCCGACGCAAAAGCGTTGACCAAGTGGTTAATATCTTCAAGGGTGGCGGTATCTCCCGCTCGTACACCGGGCCCGGCCAATCCGGAAGGACCCAGGGGTGGCACTTTGGGGTTGGGCATTGCACCGGGAGTTCGCATCATGCCAATGTGCCACAGCTGCGGCATGATTTTCCCACCGACCGCATGGACTTCATTAACGACACGATACCAACCGGCGAGCGCATCCTCGCCGAAAAAGCGTGGCACGCTGGGGCCACCCGCGGAAGCGGGGTGATTCACAACAGTGCCTTCGGTGAGTATCAAGCCCACACCATTTTCCGCGCGTCTTCGATAATAAGCCGCTACATCTTCACCGGGGACGCCGCCGGGGGAGCGGCTGCGCGTCATCGGCGCCATGGTAAAACGGTTGGCGAGTTCAAGGTTCCCTATTTTAATGGGGCGGAAAAGCGCATTTTTTATTGTCACATTAGACTCCTTTCAAAATAGTTGTTGGATGTGTATTGAGGTGCTCATTCCTTGAGTCCTGGTTTTATCAACTACTGTCCCGATTTTATGATGACAGGGGGCGACACGGGGAAGGGTTGTACAAAATCACCTGCGGGACGGGCGGAAATGCATTGGTAATGCTATGGTATCCAAAGTCTGTCTCGTGGCCGCAAGAGTTGAATACTCCCTCGCGTTAGTTGTCGACAGCTGTACTGAACGACGGTTGGGTTTGATGCATGGTTCCCAGCCTGCCTTCTTCTTATTCGTTAACCGGTTGTTTCATTGTGGAACGATGAAAAAAGACTAACTACCTGGCTGTTTAGCCAGGTTGAAATAAACGGGGCACTCTCTAGGATATTGCGCGCCAAAAAAATGGGTAGTGCTCCAACAACGAACTCTACAAAGAGTTGGCAAGGGATACGCAATGGGTCGATATCAGGATCTCTCCAGGGAGGATCTGATTCGCCTGCAGGAATTGAGTGTGAATGCCTTGCGGGTTTCGAATCAGTCGGAATTGGATGCCTATATTCGCTTATTTTCAGAGACATTCCCCATCGAGCAATTTGCAGTGGTTTCGTTTTGTCGGGAAGGCAGCCGGTTTCGAATTCTGGCCTTGCATAACCGTGGTTTCCCGACAGAACTGGAGCAGGATTTTCTGGAAAATGACCGGATCGCCAACTGCAAAGTGCTGTTGAAGCACTGTCAGTGCTCCGGTCATTCTTCATCGATGGTGTCAGGCGACAACGAAGTTCTAGTGGGCATAGAAAGCGCTCACATCCGTCGTGGTTATTATGGAATCATTCGGCCTTCCCGAAATCTGGTCGGTGTTATCTGTATGCTCAACAAACCGGACTCCGAATCGGATGCGCATTGGCTGTCTCTTTTGGAATCCTGGCTGCCTCACATCCAGTTGGCGCAAAGTCGGGCTTTGGAAGCCAGTTGTCTGCCGGACATCGAATTAACCCCCCGGGAATATGATGTATTGCGCTGGTTGTGCCGAGGCAAGACCAATTGGGAAATGAGTCGGATTCTGGCGATCAGCGAGAGCACCGTTAAGTTCCACGTCGCCAATCTGATTCAGAAACTGGGAGCCAGTAACCGCGCCCACGCCGTGGCTTTGGCTGGCCCGGTATTGGCGTCCCGCCGCTATCGGCTGTCCATGCCGTCTCATTGAAAACAAGAATCTTGGTGCTGAGCTGCAAAGGCTTTTATCTACGGTGGGATTGGAAGACTAGCACTGGCGGGCTGTGATGCCTCAGCGGGGTAGTCCGCAGCAAGGATGCTGCGGTCTAGGCTCCATGGATGGATTCACGCCGACCCCGCAGAGACATCCCCGCCCGCCAGCGCGGACCACTGCCACATGGTCATTCTATTTTCTTTTGTATCAGGGCTCGATCACGGGGCTCAAGGTGGATATACTCGGCGGTCAAAAACTAACCAATAGGTCAGAAAGAGAGGTAACATGACTGCCATCCGTATCGGGGTCCTGCTGGGAGTGCTGACCGTCAGCGGCTTCGCCCAAGCCGCCGTGAAACCCGCCGTAGCCTATTCCGACGGCGCCAAGTTCGACAATTCCTTTAATGAATCCGTATTCCGCGATGGCGTAGTCCGCTTCGAGGCCACCTACGACATTGACGTGACCGAGGTAAACCCCAGCAGCGCCACCGAATTCACCCAAGCGCTACGAACCCTCGCCGAAAGTGGGCACAGCCCCATCGTCGCCGTCGGCTTTTCTTATGCCGACGCCCTGCGCGAAGTGGCCGGTGAATACCCCAACCTCCAGTTCGCTATCATCGATTCGGTCGTCAATGCACCCAATGTGCAGTCGCTAATGTTCAAAGAACACGAAGGTTCCTTCCTGGTGGGTGCTCTGGCAGCGCTGAAGGCGGAAGATCCAGTGTTGGGATTCGTAGGCGGAATGGACCTTCCTTTTATAAGAGGCTTTGCCTGTGGTTATGCCCAGGGCGCCCACTATGTGGAAGACGACAGCCGCGTTTTGGTGCGCATGATCGGCTCCACGCCCGATGCCTGGTCCAATCCGGAGCGCGGAGCTCAATTGGCGCGCCAGTTAATAGAAGCCGATGCGGAAGTGGTCTACGCTGCGGCGGGTGGCAGTGGCATAGGGGTGTATCAGGCGGCCGATCAGGCTGGCAAGCTGGCCATCGCGGTCGATTCAAACCAGAACTACCTGCATTTGAACACCATGCTGACATCCATGGTCAAGCGGGTGGGTGTGGCCGCCTACCAGACCTGGGCGCAAGCGGCTGAAGGCCGTTGGCAGCCCGGTATTCAGCAGTTAGGGTTGGCTGAAGGTGGTGTGGACTGGGCGCTCGACATCTTCAACCGCCAACTGGTGCCATTAAAAATGGAAGAACGTGTCAATGAATTGCGCCAGGACATTATTGATGGCGACATTAAGGTGCATAGTTACTCAACCGACAATCGATGCCCGATTCCTTTGATTGATTCATAAAGGCCGGATTCTTGCTTAATATGTTTATTATCTGACCGTTAGATCGGGTTTGGTAGGATGACGGATAGATGAATCCAGGATGAATCTGCTGTGATTTTTCCGATGTAACGACAAGATGGCTGTGTATAATGCAACGGTTTGTTGCAGAGGTACATTAGGGGTTGACCGAACGGTCAACTTTGCCTAGAGTGCACCCAACGGCTCCCATTGACGGGTACGTTGGGCGTATGCAAAACAACCATAATAGATCCACGCTGAGAAGGGGATTCACCATGAAACCTATGTTTAAGGCTGCTGCTACGGCTGTGTTGTCTCTGTCCGCCGCCATCGCCGCCGCGGCTGATTTCCAACCGGCTGTTGTCTATGACACCGCCGGTAAATTCGACAAATCCTTCAACGAAGCGGTTTACCGCAACGGCGCCGAAAAATTCACCATGGATAAAGGCATTGCCGTTCGCGAATTCGAACCGCAAAACGAAGAGCAGCGCGAGCAGGGCCTGCGCCGTCTCGCCAGCCGTGGCTTCAGCCCCATTGTGGCGGTCGGCTTCAACTACTCCTCCTCCGTTGAGAAAGTCGCCAAGGAATTCCCCGACGTCCAGTTTGCCATCATCGACTCTGTCGTTGACCTGCCCAATGTCCAGTCCATCGTATTCGCCGAGCATGAAGGGTCTTTCCTGGTCGGCGCCTTGGCGGCCATGAAATCCGAAAGTGACGCCGTCGGCTTCGTCGGCGGTATGGACATCCCGCTGATTCGCAAGTTCGCCTGTGGTTACGAGCAGGGCGCCAAATACGTTAACAGCGACATCGAATACTTCGAAAACATGACCGGTTCCACGCCCGCTGCCTTTAATGATCCCGCACGCGGTTCCGAACTGGCCAAATCCCAAATCTCCCAGGGCGCTGACGTGATCTTCGCCGCCGCCGGTGGTACCGGTATCGGTGTGTATCAGGCTGCGGCAGACGAAGACGTATATGCCATCGGTGTGGACTCCAACCAGAATTACCTGCAACCCGGCACCATGCTGACCTCCATGGTCAAGCGCGTGGGTCTGGCCGCCTACACCTCCTGGGAAGAAGCCCAGGCCGGTGAATGGGAAGGTGGCATCAAGGTTCTGGACCTGGCCGCTGGCGGTGTTGACTGGGCGCTGGACGACTACAACGACGAGTTGGTCACCGACGAAATGAAAGCCAAGATGGCCGACATCCGTCAGGCCATCATCGACGGCGAAATCGAGGTGCACGATTACACCTCCACCAGCAGCTGCGAATACTGAGCTTTAGACTAAGCTGTGTGACGCCGGGCTCCCGTTCCGTGGAAGCCCGGACTTTTTAAGGGCACTCGCCCCAGGGTGAGTGCTTTTTTTATGAATTAACTGAATTACCGGGTGACCCATGACTGCCCAGACAGACTCTGCTGCAGACCTGGCCCTTGAGCTACGTGGTATCGATAAAAGCTTTGGCGCGGTTCACGCGAACAAACATATCGATCTCAAGGTGGAAAAAGGCACCATTCACGGCATTGTCGGTGAAAATGGTGCTGGTAAGTCGACTTTGATGAGCATTATTTACGGTTTTTACCAAGCCGATAAAGGTGACATCCTGGTCAACGGTCAGACGCTGCAAATCAAGGATTCCAAAACCGCCATCGCGGCGGGTATCGGCATGGTGCATCAGCACTTCATGCTGATTCAAAACTTTACCGCCATCGAGAATGTTGTGTTGGGGGCCGAAAGTGGCGCCTTGATTGACGAGAGCCTGGCCAAAGCCCGGGCCGAGCTGGAACGGCTGGCCAAAGAATACGGCCTGGAGGTTCCGCTGGATACGCCGGTCGAAGAACTGGCTGTGGGTTACCAACAGCGCATTGAAATCCTCAAGGCGCTTTATCGTGGTGCCAGGATTCTGATTTTGGATGAGCCCACCGGTGTATTGACGCCGCAGGAGACCGAGCATCTGTTCAAGGTGTTGCAGTCGCTGAAAGAGCAGGGCACCACCGTTATTCTCATTACCCATAAGCTGCGCGAGATCATGGCCGCGACGGATAACGTCTCCGTCATGCGTCGTGGTGAAATGGTGGCGCACGTTCGCACGCAGGACACCAGCCGCGAGCAGTTGGCCGAATTGATGGTGGGCCGCAAGGTGCTGCTGCGGGTGGAAAAAGGCGATTCCAAAGTGGGCGATGTGAAGCTCTCAATGGACAACGTCACCCTGACAGACCACCTGGGGGTAAAACGCCTGAAAGAGGTTTCCCTGAATGTTCGTGCCGGTGAGATTGTCGGCATTGCGGGGGTTTCCGGCAACGGCCAGTCCGAACTGTTGGAAGCTTTGGCGGGTATCCGCCCAATCAACAGCGGCAAAATCGACCTGAACGGCCATGTGATAACCCCGGAACACAGCCTGTCGCCTTCCGAAGTTCGTAAGGTGGGTGTCGGTCATATCCCGGAAGACCGCCACCGTATGGGCTTGATCAACGCCTTCCCGGCCTATGAGGCCTTTGTGCTGGGTTATCACCGTAACCCCCTGTACAACGGCAAGATACAAATGAAACAGAAAGCGATGGTGGACGACTGCGCCGAGAAAATGGAGCGTTGGGACGTTCGCCCGCAGGATCCGTATCTGAAAACCGCGAATTTTTCAGGGGGTAACCAGCAGAAACTGGTCATTGCCCGTGAGATCGAACAAGACCCCGATGTGTTGTTGATCGGCCAACCGACGCGCGGTGTCGATATCGGCGCCATCGAATCCATCCACAAGCGCATTCTCGACATGCGTGCCGCCGGCAAGGCGATTTTGCTGGTCTCAGTTGAGCTGGATGAAATTCGTTCACTGGCGGACCGCATTCTGGTGATGTTCGACGGCATCATTGTCGGCGAAGTACCGGCCGATAAAGCCGATGAGCGGACGCTGGGCCTGATGATGGCCAACATCGTACCTGAAGAAGTCAAAGCATTGCAGGCGGAGGTCACAGCATGAGTCAGCATCGGATTCCCGCATGGATAACGGTGGGCGTCATCCCTCTAGCCAACGTTCTGATGGCGGCCATCGCCGCAGGTTTGGTGTTCTGGTACCTCGACATCAACCCATTCGAAGCGCTCGGCACCATGGCCTACGGCGCTTTCGGCAGCTCCTACGGCTGGGGCTATACGCTCTATTACATGACCAGTTATATCTTTACCGGTCTTGCCGTCGCGGTTGCCTTCCAATGCGGAATGTTCAATATCGGTGGCGAAGGTCAGGCCTATATCGGCGCCTTGGGTGTCGGGCTGGTGTGCCTCGGATTGGGCGGTCACCTGCCCTTTATCCTGATATTGCCGATCAGCATTATTGCCGCCGCCGTCTTCGGCGCGCTCTGGGCGCTGATTCCCGCCTGGCTGCAGGCGACGCGCGGTTCGCACATCGTGATCACCACCATCATGTTCAACTTTATCGCAGCGGCGTTGATGAACTACATCCTCATCAACTTCCTCAAACCGTCCGGCACTATGTCGGTTGAAAGTGCGGTGTTCGCCGAATCCGCCTGGATTCCGAAAATGCACGATGTGTTGGCGGTATTCGGTATTTCACTGGACCGCTCACCGCTGAACCTCTCCATCCTTTGGGCTTTGTTTGTCGCCTGGGCGGTCTGGGTTTTCCTGTGGCGCACCCGCTGGGGTTATGAGATCCGCACCGTCGGTAGCAACGCTTCCGGTGCTCAGTATGGTGGTATCCGCATTCCCCGCGTGGTTATCATGACCATGTTGGTCGCCGGTGGCCTGGCGGGCTTCATGGCACTGAACGTGGTTCAGGGTGAGGCGCATCAGATCAAGCTGAACCTGGTTAACCAGATGGGCTTTACCGGCATTGCCGTCGCCCTGATGGGCCGCAACCATCCGATGGGCATCGTGCTGGCGAGTCTTCTGTTCGGCTTCCTGACGCAGGGTGGCAGTGAATTGCAGTTCGAATACGCCATCGATGCGCGCATTGTGGTTGTGCTGCAGGGGCTGGTGATTCTGTTCTCCGGCGCGTTGCAGAACATGATGAAACACCCGATTGAGCGTCTCTACCTCAGCCTGAGCAAAGGCCGGGGCGAGCAAGCGGTAGCGGAGGCCTGATCATGGAAATGTTCAACACCATCATTCTGATTCTGGACGCCACTCTGCGTAATGCCACACCGCTTATTTTCGCGGCCTTGGCGGGGATGTTCTCCGAACGTTCCGGCATCGTGAACATTGCCCTCGAAGGCAAGATTCTGATCAGCGCCTTCGCCGGTGCCGCAGCGGCCTTTGCCACCGGCTCCCCCTGGATGGGCTTGTTGGCCGGTATTTTGGCTTCCGTGGTTTTTGCCCAGCTTCACGCCTTTGCCACCGTGACCCATAACGGTGACCACGTTGTTTCCGGTCTGGCGATCAATATTCTGGCCATGGGTCTTACCGCGTCAATCGGTAATTTCTGGTTCCAGCAAGGCGGTAATACCCCGAACCTGGTCAACCGTGCCCAGGAACTGAATGCCCGTTTCGAACCGATCGTGTTGCCCTTCGCCGACCAACTGGCGGATGTCCCGATCATCGGCGGTATTTATTCGGAATTGCTGAGCGGGCATTACTTCCTGGTGTATCTGGCGTTCATCGCCGTGCCGGTGTGCTGGTTTATCCTGTTCCGCACCCGTTTCGGGTTGCGCGTTCGGGCCACCGGTGAGAACCCGCAAGCGGTGGATACGGCCGGTATTTCCGTTGCCCGAACGCGTTATATGGCGTTGCTGGTGTGCGGTATTCTGGCTGGTTTCGCAGGCGTTTATCTATCCGTCGCGCTCACCGCCCAGTTTTCGCCGAACATGAGTGCCGGTAAAGGCTACATGGCGTTGGCCGCTTTGATTTTCGGCAAGTGGCGGCCACGCGGTGCATTGCAGGCCTGCCTGCTGTTCGGTGTACTGCAGGCGATTGCCGACCGCAGCCAGGGGCTGATGATCGCAGGCATCGAAATGCCGGTGCAGTTGATCGAGGCATTGCCATACATACTGACTGTGGTGCTGCTTGGCGGCTTCATTGGCCGGGCCGTTGCGCCGAAGGCCATCGGTCGCCCTTACGTGAAAGAGCGTGAGTAAGCCGCACCTTGAACAACCTACGGCACCCTGATCGGGTGCCGGTTGTGCCGTGAGGGGACACAAAAAATAAAGTCCCCCACAGGCCCTGGAACGCATTCTCCGTGCGCTCCCGGGGTCTCACTGAGAAACCGGACCCGGGCGGGGCAAACCCCCGCCCGGGAATTCGGAAAAAGTTGAGAGCTTTGCCATGACTACGATTCCTTCTCTAGATTTGTCCCGTTTTGAAACCGACCCCGAAGCGTTCGTCCAGGAAATGGGCGAGGCATATCAAGCCTGGGGCTTTGCCGGTATCACTCATCACGGCATTGATAAGAACATCATTATCAATGCGCTGCGTGCGTCGGAGAAAGTGTTCGCGCTGCCGCAGGAAACCAAGCATCAATATTTCAAAGACAACGGCGGCACACGGGGCTATACGCCTTTCGGTACTGAGATAGCAAAAAATGCGGAACATGTGGATCTTAAAGAGTTCTGGCATGTGGGTCGCGAAATTGAAGGCGAGCCACCGCACAAGGATTTGACGCCGAATGTGTGGCCGGAAGAGGTGCCGGAATTCAAAATCGCGATGCTAGCGCTCTATTCGGAGCTGGACAAACTGTCCCGCGTTCTGCTGCAGGCTTTCGCGCTGTTCATCGGTGAAGACCGTCACTACTTCGATGAGAAGGTGAACTACGGCAACTCGATTTTGCGACCACTGCATTACCCGCCGATCACCGACCCGAACCTGCCGAATGTTCGTGCCGGTGCGCACGAAGATATCAACCTGATCACGCTGTTGGTGGGTTCCGAACAGGAAGGCCTGGAAGTCCTGAACAAGAAGGGCGAGTGGGTCGGCATTTCAATGATTGAAGGCACCATCATCTGCAACGTGGGCGACATGTTGCAACGCCTGACCAACCACGTTTTACCCTCCACCACGCACCGGGTGGTCAACCCCAAAGGCGAGGCTGGCAAAGTATCCCGCTTCTCGATCCCTTTCTTCGTCCACCCAAACCCGGGCACTTCACTCGACGCCCTCCCTCAGTGCGTCACCGAAGACAACCCCAAGCGCTACCCAGCCATCACCAGCGACGAATACCTCATGGAGCGGCTGCGGGAGATCGGGTTGGTTAAGTGAGGTGCGAAAGCAAAAGCCAACCACGGCCACCCAAAAAGAACCCCTTGGCATTTTCGATCAGGCCATCATACTGGGTAGTAATACTCACAGGTGAGAAGAGCCTACTATGCCTGCCATCAAACACGTCGCCATTACCGGGGGAACCCACGGGAACGAATTGACCGGGGTGCACCTGCTGAAGCATTGGCGGAATAACCCCGAGCTGGTGTGTCGCGACAGCTTTGTGACCGAATTGCACCTGGCCAACCCCAAGGCCAACGGCTGCAACCGCCGTTATATCGACCAGGATCTGAATCGCCAGTTTAAATGGGACGATCTGAACAACCATGAACTGTGCGGCTATGAACAGAATCGGGCCAAATCACTCAATACCCTCCTTGGCCCCAAGGATGACCCACGGGTCGACTTTGTCATCGACCTGCACACCACCACCTCCAGCATGGGTGCCACCCTGGTGATTCGCACCGACGACCCCGTCGTCGTCGACATGGCCTTCTACGTGAAGCAGAAGATGCCCGAGGTAACCCTGTTTTATGAACCGATAGAGCGGATGGACGACAACTTCCTCATCTCGCTCGGGCGTCACCATGGCATGCTGATCGAAGTCGGCGCCATTCCCCAAGGCCTGCTGCGTTGGGACATCTACGACCTCTCGCAACAGGCCACGCATCATTGCCTGGATTTTCTCCAAGCCTACAACGCAGGCGACGTGCCGCCTCTGCCCGAGTCATACCCCGGTTTCGAATTCGTCGATACCCTGCATCTGCCCACCAACGAACGGGGTGAACTCACCGCCATGGTGCATCCGAACCTGCAGGATGCGGACTACCAGCCCATTAACCCCGGCGACCCACTCTTTATTACCCTGGCCGGTGAAACGATACCTTTCGAAGGCGAGGAAACCCTGTACGGCGCTTTTGTTAACGAAGCGGCCTATTACGATCGGCATTTGGGGTTGAGTTTGTTGCGGGCGGTAGAGATAAAAAGAAGGGCTTAACGAGGGGGCGTTCAGGCAATCCTCGGTCTCACAGAGAGAGAGGATTGCCTGACAGGATAGAGATTTAAATCTGCCCGAACTGGAAGCTGATCACGATACTTGGGCCGGAGAGGTCGCTGGCGGATAAACCGTCGATGCCCGGTTCGCTGGTCAGCCGATAGGCGCCACCCAGACCGATTTCCAAAAAGTCGGTCACGTTCACTTCACCGCTGACGGTCAGTTCGGTCACCATGAAGCTGCCGCTGTCTTCGTCGTCACCGGCGGTGTCGATAATTGATACACCACCCGCGCCCAACAGCAGTTTGCTTTCCACGTGCACCACGGCATCCGGCCGGTGGGTGTAGCCCAGCATCAGGCCGCCGTAGCCCATTTCCAGTTTGCGGTCGGTATCCCAGTCCAGCTCGTTGACCAAACCGAAACCGGCGCCACCGATCAACAGGGAATGATCGCCCGAGGTAAAGGTTCCGGCCCCTTCACCGCCAATCATGGCGGCGCTGTCGCCGTTGATGTCCCCATATTTGACCACTGGCCCGCCAAAGCCGCCTGAGCGGGCGTTTTCCATGTCGATCAACGCGTCCTTGGCATAGGCCGAGGTGCCAACCAAAGCGCCGACGGCCAGTAAGAGTGTACTGATACCCAGGGTCTTGAACGAAGTGGGGGCTGACATAGTGCCGATCTCCATTGCGGAAAGAGAACCAGCCCCGGTTGGAACTCCTGCGGGGCTTGAAACTGGCGCCTATTCTAGTTGTTATGCCAGGTGGAGACAGTGGTAAAAGTCACGACTCTTTATTAAGACGGCTTTCCAAGTCTTTTAATTGTTGTTCCAGTTGCTCCAATTGAGTGCGGGTTCGGTTCAGCACCGCCTGCTGGGCTTCAAATTCCTCCCGGCTGACGACGTCCAGCTTGCTGAGCTGTGCCTGTATCAGGCTGCGCATGTTTTGGCGAATGTCGTCCCGGGCTTTCTGGCCCTGGCTGAACAGTTCCGTAGCCTGGCGGCTGATTTGGTCGAGCAGGTCTTCGGGCAGTTTCATAGTCCCTCCCGGCTCCATTTCGGAGCATTGAATGAATTCCAGGGCATTTAAACAGCTAAAAGCCCTTTCCTAACCGGTCGAACAGCTTCGATGCCACCTGGGTGCACTCAGGCTGGGCAAAGAGTGTGCACTGACAGCGCACAAATTTTGTGCAGCGCCCCCTGTTGGTGCGTCAGTTGTCGTTTTGTGACGGCGTTCGAAGCCTAACGCTTTGTTTTATAAGGAAAAACCGAGTTGGCACGTCCTTCGCTATAGCTGCACTACAGATGATTCCAAGCGCAGCCAACCGTTGCGTTGGACATTGTAACTCGGGTGATTACCGGTGGCACTGGCCGCGATAGGCGATCCCCCTCGGGCCGGAGCTGGTGGCAACTAGCCCACGGTGCAACGGAAAGGAGCGAACGACATGAAACTCGTATCAGCCATCATCAAGCCCTTCAAGCTGGACGACGTCCGCGAAGCGCTGTCTGAAATTGGCGTGCAGGGCATTACCGTGACCGAAGTAAAAGGCTTTGGTCGTCAGAAAGGCCACACCGAACTCTATCGGGGCGCGGAATATGTGGTCGATTTCCTACCCAAGGTAAAAGTGGAAGTCGGTGTATCCGACGAACTGCTGGACCGGGCCATCGAGGCCATCTCAAAAGCCGCCAACACCGGCAAGATCGGTGACGGCAAAATTTTCGTGACCCCGCTTGAACAGGCGATTCGCATTCGTACCGGCGAGACCGGCGACGACGCGATATAAGCCGACCGGATTAACGGGAGAGACAGATCAATGAACGAACTAACCCAAGTACAATACGCGCTCGATACTTTCTACTTCCTGGTGTGCGGTGCCCTGGTCATGTGGATGGCCGCAGGCTTTTCCATGCTCGAAGCCGGTCTGGTACGCGCCAAGAACACGACTGAAATTCTGACCAAGAACGTCGCCCTCTACGCGACTTCCTGCACCATGTTCCTAATTTGCGGCTACTTCATCATGTATGGTGGCGCAGACGGTCTTCATGCCGCTGTCCCCTTCCTGAGCGGCATTCTGGGCGACGGTGTGGCCGATGGTGATTCCTACGCACCTTCCGCCGACTTCTTCTTCCAGGTGGTTTTCGTGGCCACGGCCATGTCCATCGTTTCCGGCGCCGTTGCCGAGCGCATGAAGCTGTGGTCCTTCCTGGTGTTCGCGGTTGTCATGACCGGCTTCATTTACCCCATGGAAGGTTCCTGGACTTGGGGTGGCGATGCTGTGTTCGGTATGTACACCCTGGGCGACCTGGGCTTCAGCGACTTCGCAGGCTCCGGTATCGTTCATATGGCGGGCGCATCAGCCGCTCTGGCCGGTGTGTTGCTGCTGGGTCCCCGTAAGGGCAAATATGGCCCGAAAGGCCAGATCAACGCTATCCCCGGTGCCAACCTGCCGCTGGCGACTCTGGGCACCTTCATCCTATGGATGGGCTGGTTCGGTTTTAACGGCGGTTCCGTGTTGGCACTGGCCAGCGTCGAGAGCGCGAATGCTGTGGCCGTTGTCTTCCTGAACACCAACGCCGCTGCGGCTGGTGGCTGTATCGCCGCGCTGGTTCTGGCACGCATCTGGTTCAAGAAGGCTGACCTGACCATGGCCCTGAACGGTGCCTTGGCCGGTCTGGTGGCCATCACCGCCGAGCCTTCCACGCCGACTCCGCTGCTGGCGACTCTGTTCGGTGCCATTGGTGGCGTGCTGGTGGTGTTCAGCATCGTGACGCTGGATAAACTGAAAATCGACGATCCGGTCGGTGCCATCTCTGTTCATGGTGTTGTAGGTCTGTTGGGTCTGTTGTTGGTGCCTGCCACTAATCCTGAAGTTACCTTGCCTGGCCAGATTATCGGCGCGCTGACTATCTTTGTCTGGGTATTCGTGGCCTCTTTGATTGTCTGGTCCATCCTCAAGGCCGTTATGGGCATTCGCGTCAGCGAAGAAGAAGAGTACGAAGGCGTCGACCTGGCCGAATGTGGCATGGACGCTTACCCGGAATTCACCTCAGCAAAATAAGGTTTGCCTGGCAAACCTTCTCCTAAAGGGGCTTCGGCCCCTTTTTTCATGTCTGGCTGTTACGTCGTTTCAAACAGCGGTTGCCTTGAATCGTCGATTCCCTTTGACGCCCTTCGCCCCTGAGTTATGCTTGGGCTCATCAGCTGGTTCTTTCAAATTCGCTAGGGAGTCTGCCATGAAGCTTGTTACCGCCATTATCAAACCCTTCAAACTGGACGACGTGCGTGAGTCGCTGTCGGAAGTCGGCGTCCAGGGTATTACCGTGACCGAGGTGAAAGGCTTTGGTCGTCAGAAGGGCCACACCGAACTGTATCGCGGCGCGGAATACGTCGTGGATTTTCTGCCCAAGATCAAACTCGAAATCGCCATCGACGACAGCAAGGTCGAGCCCGTGATCGAAGCCATTTCCAAATCCGCCAACACCGGCAAAATTGGCGATGGCAAAATCTTTGTCACTTCGCTTGAGCAGGTGATTCGGATTCGTACCGGTGAGACTGGAGAAGACGCTGTATAGCAGGTAGGGCGTTTGGTGCCCTTTCCCGGAGGGAGAGGGCTGATAAACCCCCGTTAGGTTGTTTTATGGCTGCGCCGGGCGGTCCAATAGGCTGGTAACTGTGCTCTTACAAAGCGGGCCGTCAAACCGGCGGCCGTTGCAAACAGGTACCCCGCGACATACACCGGACCGGTCATTTGAATGATGGGGCCAATCGTGATGAATTCGAATATCATTGTCAGCACCAGGCCGATAGCATAGCCGGTAATCAAATGTCGGTGACCGGTTCTGAACAAACCTCCCAATACCAACCCGACCATCCCCAGAACCACCAGTAACTGAGTCGGCGATTGCGCCATTTGCGCGGCGAATTGTGCCGCCAGGACCATGGCCACCGCCGCCAGGGCGATGCGTTGTACGTTGGGATTCATATCCGCCACCTTTCTTGTTGTTCTCTGATACATAACTATGGCATGGGCTAAAGGGGGGTTGGCCCTTTGGTTTAAGAAGTAACGATAGTGGAATCTCCTGGGGCCTCAATCCGACTTTGGTCTGCCCTGGTTAATCTACAACATGGATTACTGTGACCGGCGTCGCAGAACCTTCGCTTCAGTATGGCTTCGATTATTCTTTATGAACTATCCTCTCGCCCCCTGCTTTCACCCCTGACAGTAGGGTCACGATAGGAAGGATCGGCCGAGCCTCTCGGCTTGAAACAGGACGTTTGCTCCAGTGTCTCCCGGGTACGATTACAAAATGAGTTCCGGGCCTAGCCGTCTCGTACTGTCCCTTCCAGCTCGATTAAATTCTGTATTTAGACGTTTTCGCTATAAGGAAAAGCGATATGAAACCTGCGTTGTACCAAGGCTTGAAACCGGTGCTGTTTGGCTTGTTATGTACGGTTGGACTAATTTCAGGGTGTGAGGACCCCTCGACCCAATCCTTACCCATAGTTTCGGAAGAGATAGCCGAAGCAGAAGATAAAATGTGGCAGTTACTGACTGATGGGGTAATAACCGCAAAAGGCATGGAGACACGTAGCTTAAGCTTGGTCTCCCATCCAGGTCGGGACGCGTTGCTTCGCTATTTGGCGCCCGACTCGCGAAGTGCCGCCAGAACACTACCTTCGTTGGAAGACAACCGGGAGCTTTCAGATGAAGAAGAACAGTTGATAGACGATTACCTGGAAGCCCAACCGGAAGTCAGTGAGGCTATTGAGGCCATCATAGAGGATTTTAATGAGTCATTCGCAGATTTGGACAGCATGCCTATGGAGGTGGAGATTGTCGATGGTCAGGGCGACGTGACGGGGATAGAAATCCTTTATCCTAAAGATGGTTATTATTATATGGACGGCGTCGCCGTTCCTGCGTTAAGTGTCCTTCATGAAAAACAAACAGCCAGCCAGGAGCCTCCTATTGAAGGTGAAAAAAGTCTGGGGATGAGGCGTGGACACTGGAGGCTTTGGCCTGACCGCACTGTCCGTTACTTCATCGATTCGAAAAACATGGGGTGGAATGCGTCTGATGCATTAAGGAATCGGGTAAAAGCTCGTTTTTATCGCGAAGTGAATGATTTGAGCCGGGTTACTGGAATACGTTTCAAAGAATATAAAAATACAGCCTGGCGACGGTTTCGCTGGCTGACGTCGCCTTCCTACGTGAGGGTTGAGTTTGGTTCTGGTAAAAGATGTGCTACTGCTTGTGCTGTTGTTGGCCGGTCATGGTTAGGGTACGTTCGATATAATGTAAAAGATAACGATAGTCGAGCGTCGGTACTTCGGGAGGACAACATCAGTATTAATGATGAGCGATTAAGTACAATCCAACATGAGTTGCTGCACACGCTTGGCATGAACCATGAGCATCAAAGATGGGATCGTGATGACCATATCACGGTGAGCATGTTTGGTTGTGTAAACGGGGCGAGTAACTGTAATCAAAGATATAGTAGGCTTGGCTCTGGGCCTAATACATATGACACCCCCTACGACTATAATTCAGTTATGCACTATGGAGTGGGTGTAACTCAACGATGGTGTAGGGACCGCAATTATATTAGGAATCCTGAGCATAGGAATCGAGGGTGCTTCTTTAGAGATCAGAATAGAATTCGTTATGGAACGTGGCTGACGCCGTGGGATATCTATGCGGTAAAATATCTGTATCGATTTGGTTCAAACCCGCGCCCCCAGTATACACCGGGCGAGGATTGACGAATTGGTGCTTTCATGTACTTGGATAGTACAAGTCTGTCTTTTTAGAGTGAGTGTGAAAAATATGAAAAAAGTTATTGCGGCATTTTTTGTATTTCTCGTTTATGGGTGTCAAGATGTTGCTGTTGATAATTGTAACTTGCAAGAGAATACTTACCGGTGTGATCCAGAAAGTTATATGAAAGTTATTGTTAGTATTGATAATCATACAGATAAAGGAGTGTTTTTGGGACAGCCTTTTGTAGGTGATAAAACCTTGCTTCCAAATCATGAAGGGAGTGTCGCCCATGGGGAGGTTGAAATAAAGCATCTTGAAAGAACCTATGACTTTGTGCCCGGAAATAGCATATACACCTACTATGGTTCAGATTTAAAGAGTAATGTTCCTGAGCAGACATTTACTGCTTCGGTCTTATTTACAGAAGACCTTTTTAACTGCATGTCTGAAGATGCTTATCAGGAAACTCCTTATGCAAAACAGCCATATTATAATCTCGATGCTGAGAGTACCCTTATATGCTCGGAAGAAATGCTGATTAGCTTGTTAATTGATTACTTTGTAGTGACGGAAGAGAATTTTGCCTCTTTGTTAAACCAGGAGTCCGGACGGCCTTTCACACTGAGTTATTCGGATGAAATAGTACCGTTTGGGGATAAGGAAGGGAGTTATAGACAAATAACCTACCACTATACCGTTCTTCAATCTCAGTAAGCTGGACTGCAGAAAGGCTGGGTTTAATCCTAGCCTTTCTTGCTTGCACCAATCAAACCATGTTTCCTCAACTGACTGCGAAACTGATGGTAGGTCAACCCCAGGGCCTCGGCCGCTTTGCCTTGATGTTGCTCGTGCCTGTCGAGCGCTTGGCGTAACAGGGTCACCTCGTAGTGGGCGACCTGCTTGGTAAACCCTAGGCTGGGGTCGGGTTCGGTTGGGCTTCCCCCCGTCGATTCCGGTCTCCAGGGTGAGTCGAACGGGTCCAGCACCAGGTCGTCTATCGGTTCGTCTTCCAAACCCCAGCGATAGACGCTGCGTTCGATGGCGTTTTTCAGCTCGCGCACGTTGCCGTAGAAAGGGTGCTGGCTGAGTTCTTCCAATGCCTTTTCGGTGAATCCCGGGAATACGGACCAGCCCAATTCGGTGCCCATTTGAATGCCGAATTGTTCTGCGAGCAGTTGCAGGTCGCCGGGGCGTGCGCGTAGAGGGGGTAGGGTCAGTACGTCGAAGGCGAGCCGGTCGAGCAGGTCGTGGCGGAACTTGCCTTCTTCGGCGAGGGTGGGGAGGTGCTCGTTGGTGGCGGCGATGATACGTACGTCCACAGTGAGCGTTTTCTGCCCGCCCAGGCGTTCGAATTCCCCATATTCGATGATGCGCAGCAGTTTTTCCTGTAGGGCTTGAGACATGTTGCCGACTTCGTCGAGGAAGAGGGTGCCTTCGTGGGCGCGTTCGAAGCGGCCTTTGTTGATGCGGTTGGCGCCGGTGAATGCACCGGGTTCATAGCCGAAGAGGTCGGCGTCGAGCAGTTGTTCGCTGATGGCGCCGCAGTTCACCTTGAGGAAGGGCTGTTCCCACCGTTGAGACAGATAGTGCAACCGCTCGGCGACGAGTTCTTTGCCGGTGCCTCGTTCGCCGATCACCAACACGGGGCGGTTGAGTGGTGCGACGTCGGAAACCCGATCCAGCAAGTCAGAGAGTGCCTGACTCTCACCAATAATCCTTTGGGGCGTACGTTCGGTCATTTTGGGTGCCTTGAACCCGCGCTGGTGGCTGGGGATGTTCTTCCGGGGACCGCATGAACCCTTCCATGGGGCTTAACTTCGCCATCCATGGCTCAGATGTCCCCTCCAGAACATCCCCAGCCACCAGCGCTAGCCTAAAGTGGTTGAATAGCCAAATAACCCAATTAACTTAGCCAATTCCACCAAGTAGAGATAGCCCCAGAAAGTCACTAAATCACTTTTTCTTTAAAAATCAAATAGTTACAGTTTTGGCATGCTTCCTGATAAAGAAAAAACCAACAGCCTCCAGGCTAAATAGGGAGAGAACAAAAAATGATTCACCTCAGTGAACGGACACCGCTTTACATGGGCATGATCACTCTCAGCAGTGCCCTGGCTGCGTTAACGCAATTGTGGGCGGGTTTGGTGACTTTCGGTCTGGTGGCCCTGGTTTTTGAAGGGCTGAATCACTGGTTTTTCCGGCTGTCGCGCTAAGCGCGGGGGTCGATCACAACTTGAGGAGCAACACCATGGGTATATTTTCTCGTTTGACGGATATTGTTAATAGCAACCTGAATTCCCTGTTGGATCGCGCTGAAGATCCGCAAAAAATGATCCGCCTGATTATTCAGGAAATGGAAGAAACATTGGTTGAGGTGCGCAGTAGCTCGGCTCGCGTGATTGCCGATAAGAAAGAAGCCCAGCGTCGTTTGGAGCGGGTGCGCGGTGAAGCGGAGGATTGGGAGCGTAAGGCTCGGCTGGCGTTGGAGAAGGGTCGTGAAGATCTGGCACGCGCGGCTTTGGCTGAAAAGCAGGGGCTGGCGGACGAAGAGGCGATCATCAACCAGGAGTTCAAGGCGTTGGACGATCACCTGCACCAGTTGTCCGAGGAAATCGGTGCGTTGCAGCAAAAGTTGAATGATGCGAAAGCGAAGCAGAAAACGCTGGTGATGCGTCATAAAACGGTGAACAGCCGGTTGATGGCGAAGCGTCAGTTGCACCGTGAGACCCTTCAGGATGCGTTCGATAAGTTCGAGCGCTATGAGCGCCGGATGGACAACATGGAAAGTGAAATCGAGGCGATGGACCTGGGGCGTGAGGGTAAACATCAATTGGCGGATGAGATCGACAGCCTGGCGCAGGACGATTCCATCAATGCGGAGCTGGAACGATTGAAGGCCGACATGGGTGGCAAAAAAGACTCCGAGAAGGCTGAGTAAGCGTTTGACGGTGGGGCTGTCCCGGCATTAAATGGGAGCCCGACCGGCCCCTACAAGGAGTTAATTCATGAACTTTTTTCAATTTATGTTTGTGCCGACCATTTTGTTCATGGTCGTTGTGATGCCGATTTGGCTCACCATGCACTATCGGCACAAGGGCCGCTTGAACTCCGGTCTCGCTCAGGAGGACCAGGCAACACTGGATGATTTGTTGCGGACTCTGGATAAACTGACGGATCGGGTTGAGGCATTGGAATCGATATTGGATGAGCGCAACCCCCGCTGGAAGCGCGGTACTGAGTAAAAGAGGAGGCCGACCATGAGTCGCCATCATCAAGACCCTCGCCATTCGCAGGATTTCTGGGAGCGTCGGCGTAACGGTTATGGTATGAATCTTTATCGAAACAAACGCGACGGTATGATCGGCGGCGTATGTGCCGGTCTGGCGGATCACTTCAACATTGAACGTTGGGTGGCACGGTTGATCTTTATCGGTGGCGTTGTGTTTCTCAATTCGCTGGCGATTTTTGCCTATCTGGCTGCCTGGTTCCTGATGGTGCCTCGGCCCAAGGGACCGGTGGCTCAGGAATATCAGTACGATGAGTCCCTGCATCAGGATCGGCCGCGCAATATGTTCCGTTACCGGGCGAAGCCGGGCGAGCGGTTGAAGACCGCTAAGGAACGATTGGATGAAGTGATGGGGCGTGTGGAGCGAATGGAACGCTACGTGACCTCCAAACGCTTCGAATTAGACCGGGAATTTTCAAAAATCCAGGATTGATCTACCGCGAGCGGTGTCCGGTGGACACCGCTGCTGTTTTCTCCGCATTGCACATCACCAAACGCCCATCCGACTGATGTTATACTGCCGCCAAACCCTCACTCAGAGTTAAGCTTTTGGCGGACAAATACCCCCCTGAACCAAACCATCCCAAGCCCTTCAACTGGCGGGATTCCTTCAAGCGCCCGACTTTCTGGGTTGTGCTGGTGATGCTGGCTGTTTTTCTGTATACGCAGTGGCCAACTCATGTACGCCAACCTGAAACGCCGGATTATGTGGTGACCAACCTGCCAGTGGGCGTTCAGGTACAGTGGGAGGCGGAGCCGACCCGCCGAGCGGGAGAGGCAGGGTCTGTCTGGCACCTTAAGCGTAAGGGGATGGAATTTCTGGTCCAGAGTGGGCCACTGGAAACTCCCTTGCCGGAACTGGCAGCGCGGATGATGAAGGTCGACCGGGAACAAGTAAACGGGGCGGTCTACGAACCCCTATCGGTGGAAGGTCAGCGGGCCCGTTATGCACTGTACGATGCGGAAAACCGCATTCAACGGCACCGGCTGTATAGTCTGGGCGAACGTTGGGTGAAAACCTCCGTACTGTATAAGGCGCAAAATGAGGAGCGCGAACAACGCGCGCTGGTGTTTTTAAATTCGGTGGTGGAACAACCCACTCAATCCAAAGGAGCGCACAATGAATAATTGGGCCGTTATCGGTACCGGCGGAATGGCCGGCACTTTTGTGGAAGACGCCAGGCATGGCAAGGGTGGGCGGTTCACCGCCGTTTATTCCCGCTCAATGCAAAAGGCCAAAGCTTTTGCGGCCGAGCACGATATCGAACACAGCTACGACGACCTTTCCGCTTTGCTCGCCAGAGACGACATCGACCTCGTTTACATTGCCAGCCCGCACACCAGCCATTTTGAACAAGGCATGCAGGCGATGGCCGCCGGTAAAGGCGTATTGATTGAAAAGCCGGTGACCACCAACCTGGAGGATGCCAAGCGGCTGTATGAAGAGGCTGAGAAACGCTCGGTCTTTTGCCAGGAAGCGGTATGGACGCGGTTTAACCCGGCGTATCAACAGATACTGACCGAGGCGAGAGACGGCCGTTTGGGTGACCTGAAGCACTGCTACGCCAGCTTTGGTTTTACCAGCCCGAGTGACCCCGAGCACCGCCTCAACAACCCCAAGCTGGCTGGCGGTGCGCTGCTGGATATTGGCCTTTACCCGCTACTGCTGCCGCTGGACCTCTTCGGTACGCCCCAGAGCATTGATGGGAATGTGGCGTTTATGAGCACCGGTGTCGATCAATCGGCGGATTGGGTGTTGAGCTACGAAGGCGGCCGACGCGCCACGGTCAGCTACAGTCTGGCCTGCCAATTACCGAACACAGCGACCATCAGTGGAGACAAAGGCTGGGTTGAGGTTCGCCCGCCGTTTTTCGCGCCGAATACTGCCGCCTGGATGACCGACGCTGCCAGACCGGTCAGCAACCGGCGCTATCCTGTCATTGGCAAGGGCTATCATTACGAATTCACGGCGGTGAACCGAAGCTTCGATGAAGGCGAGCTGTGCTGCCCCGAGCACGATTGGGCCGCCTCCCTCGAACTGATGACCTTGATTGATCGTATTCAGTCTATGGCTACAAACGATACACCCGCGCCTCGAACGGCTTGAGTGTACCCGTGGTAGTCAGGGTGTGTGCTTCGACGTTGTGGTTGGCCAACATCAGGTTGGCCGAAGTAATGGCTTTGGGTAGGTGATCAAATTCAGCGGATCGATCACTCATATTGCACAGCACTAAATACTGTTCATTCCCGTGTGTTCGGCTGTACGCAAAGATCTGTTCATGGTCTTCCAGTACCAGATCATAGGTGCCGTAAATTAACCCTGGGTTGTCCCGACGAAGACTGATCATCCGTTTGTAGTAATTCAACACGGAATCAGGATCTTCCTGCTGAGCTTCGGCGTTCAGGGTTTTGTAATTCGGGTTGACGGTCAGCCAGGGCTTACCGGTAGTAAACCCGGCATTTTCCTCTGGCGACCATTGCATCGGCGTGCGGGAGTTGTCCCGTGCGTTGTCACGCAGGGCGGCTATGATGTCTTCGTCTCCCCAACCCTGTTCACGCCATTTACGGGCTTTGTTGTGAATGGCCACGTCGTCGAATTGCTGCAGTTCACTGAACGGAAAATTGGACATGCCCAATTCCTGGCCCTGATAAATAAAGGGTGTGCCCTGCATCAGAAAATACAGAGTGGCGATGGCGGTGGCACTCTCGCTCCAGAATTCCTTGTCGTTACCCCAGGTGGAAACGATGCGTGGAATGTCATGATTTTCCACGAAGAGCGCATTCCAGCCTTTACCTTCCAAGCCCTTTTGCCAACGCGTCAGTGTTTTCTTCAAATGAGGAAGGTTCAGACCGGATTCCGAGGTGCTCCACAGAGTGAGCTGCTCGAACTGAAACAGCATATTGAAACGACCAGCGTCTTCACTCACCCAATCCGGTGCCTGGTCCACGTTCACACCATTGGCTTCGCCGACAGTCATGATGTCGTAGTGGGCGAAGGTATTCGCGCACAAATCGCTTACATCGTCCAACACGCCCTCGACGTTCATGTGCATGTCCATCGAAGGTACCGTGACAAGGCCTTCGGGGTTGGGCATGTCCGGCAGGCCATCCACTTTGCGGATGTGGGTGATGGCATCGATGCGAAAGCCATCGACCCCTTTGTCCAGCCACCAACGCACCATATCGTAAAGGGCCGAGCGCATTTCCGCGTTCGCCCAGTTCAGGTCAGGTTGTTTGCTGGAAAACACGTGCAGGAAATACTGGTCTGTCGTGTCGTCATAACGCCAGGCAGATTCGTTGAAAATACTTTCCCAGTTGTTGGGCGGTCCACCGTTTTTTCCGTCCCGCCAGATGTACCAATCGCGTTTTGGGTTGTCTCGCGAAGAACGTGACTCCTGGAACCAGGGGTGTTCGTCACTGGTGTGATTCAACACCAGATCCAACAGAATTTTAATGCCCCGGTGATGCGCTTCGGCGAGCAGGTGATCGAAATCTTCCATGGTGCCGAATTCAGCCATGATGCCTTGATAGTCACTGATATCGTAACCGTTGTCGTCGTTGGGCGAGGAGAAGATCGGACACAACCAAAGCACGTTGACGCCCAAATCGTTCAGGTAATCCAGTTTCTGGGTGATGCCCTGTAGATCACCGATGCCATCACCATTGCTGTCCATGAAACTGCGGGGATATATCTGGTAGACAACGGCGTTTTTCCACCAGGCTTCGGTGGGGGTATGGGGCGATGTCTGCTGCATGGTCGGTGGTCCTGTCAAATCAATAAAGGCTGGTTCGTCAGCCTAGGGGCTGTTCGGTCGGCAGGGTTCTGCCAGGAATCGGCAGAGAGTAATGAAGGCGGGGGACTAAATGAACCGCATTTTTTCAACCTTGCAGAGAATCAACCCCTCTCCCCCCAGGACTAGACCGGGAAGGAGCACCGCTAGACAGATGGGAAAACGGCCACTGAATCGGTAAGGCGCCTGTCACGTACTTGATAGTAGTTCTCGTTGAGGCCAGGCGGTTGTATCAAAAGCGTCAACAAACTGGATGTACTCGGCCCGTTAACGCGCCGAAAATTTCGATTAGCGTGCGTTTTTGTAACTTCGTGGAAAAGCCCCCCATGCCCGGCTAACGTTTTTAAAACTCATAACGCTTAAGTTATTGTTGAACGGGAGCCGAAGTATGAGAAATAACCCAGCTTTTTACTTTGCCTGTGTATTGCCTTTTCTTTTAACCGCATGCGATAACGCGTCGGACGATACAGATAACAACGGTGATACCCGTCCGCATCCCGTGCTGGCTTCCCCAGTGGAATGATCGTAGCGTCACCCACGAGCAGCGGTAGCAGTACCACCGGCAAAGCCTTGACGCTGAACAGCGTCATGAACCGGACAACCGGATACGACTCACTCACCAGTCAATTGGAAGACCTGCTCAGTGGTGCCTCTTCCGTGAGCGATGTATTCGACCCCGAAGCGTTTTACGCCATGAGTGGCGATGCCGAGTGTTACGGCCCCGAACTGCTGTATCAGGACCACCCCGATGCACCGGATGCCAATGACGACGGCTCGCTGCCGACCGGCGACCTCGGTATTTGGGAGGAAACCCTGGATACCGGCGAAGCCTGTGCCGCAGCCCAGCTGAACGCTCAGTTGGAAGGTGTACAAAACCGCACCTTCATGTCGATGATGGGATTAGCCAGCCTGATCATCGCTTATGAATCAGACGGCCATGCCTGGCCGGACGACGTGGAAACCTCAGGAAGTACAGGCGACCTTGCCGCCACCCTCAACGCCGAAGGCATCGCCAACGTTAACTTTGTCAGCGCGGAAATTGAATACGACAGCGCGACCGAACAATACAGCTACAGCCTCGAATTGACATACACCCGAGACAGTACCGACTATGACATCGCCGTCTCACTCATTTATGACGAGGTGGACGGGGACGAAAATACCTACGAAAGCCTGCTCAACCTATTGGTGGAAGATACCTTTGTTAACGGCGGAGACCGCTGTGTGAATGACAACGCCGTAACGCGTGGCACCTCGCTGCACTTCATCAGCAACAGCGCTACCGACATTCGCCTGCAGGCACGTGAAGCCGCCTGGTGTGAACACTTTGATTTAGACCTGGCATCGGATGCCAACGGCCTGACTCAGGATATCGCAACAGCGGGACTGAGCACCGAAATCACCGGCTATGTTCTTAACCCGGATACCGACCCGGACAATAACAACGCCACCCTGGACGGTTGGGAGAACAATTTCGCCTATTTCACGGCGGACTTTAACCCCGACACACTGCGAGGGGATTATGCCTACGTTTGGCAGGCCGGACCGGGCGATGACAAAAGCCGGGTATTCAATGTAGGGCTGGAAGTGTCCGACGGCTCTTCCGGCGAAGCCTATTTCGGTTACGGCGACCACGTGGAAACCACCGGCTTTGAACACATTGTTAAAGGGTTTATCTGCAATTGGGCGGGCCCCGGCAACGATCATACCCTGCTTGCCTACGCCCAGCGCCAGCATATCACCCGGTCGGACAGCAGCGGTTTGTTCGAACCTTCGAACAGCAACGGCAGTTCATCCAACATCACCTATGCGCCAACCACTAGTTGCACACACGCCGGTGGTGATTCCTTCCTGTACGATCGGGATCTGGATGGCGACCTGAACGATGAAACATCCGACACGGTTAATGTGGGCACCGGCCAGACATTGGCTTTTGACTTGATGGATGCGGTTCAAGCCGAAACGGACTATGGCACTATTGATTTGTATATTCAGAATGGCCGGGGTTATGACCTACCAGATTACCCTAATTAAGGGGAGTGAACCGAGCGCCCGCTTTCACAGGCGGGCGCCAACAAGGCCGTTACCCCAGAAAATGCTTAAGCCCTAAAAACAGCCCCATTCCGCCAATAACCACCGCTAAGGTGTGTTTCGCCACCAAACTGATGACCACCGTGCCAACACCGGCCAGAAGAAACAGATTGGTGAGGTCGCCGTTTTCAACGGTAGGCAGAAAAACCAAGGGAGCCCACATCGCGGTGAGTACGGCGGGCGCGGTGAACTTCAGGAACCGCCGGGTGCGCGCATCAAGCGTGATCGGTATCGACCGGGTTAGAAAGGCATAGCGGCAGCAAAAAGTAATGCACGCCATCAGCGGAATCGCGAGCCAGACATTGATCATGGCAGAACACTTTTCGAATCGGTAACCCCCGATAAAAAATAGCCCACTACCATACCGGCGAGTGTCGATATCAGCAGCCCCTGGGACACTCCGAAAACGGCGAAGGCCACCGATGAAACACCACTGGTTACCACGCACAGTAGAGTCGGTCGGTCACGGATTTCCGGTATCACGATTGCAATGAAGGTCGCGGCAACCGCAAACTCAAACCCGAGGTTTTCAAGGTTGGGGATGCTGCGCCCCAACAGAATTCCTGCCAGCGAAGCCAGGTTCCACCACAGGTAAAAAGTGGCCCCGGCACCCAGGGCATAGTAGCGACTGAAGTGCTGTGTATGTTGCAGACGGTTCATCGTTACCGCGAACAATTCATCCGTCAGCAGAAACGCCAGGATCACCCGCCATTTTAAACCGAGCGCTTGAGTATGATCACGGAACACAGCCGAATAGAGCAGGTGGCGTGAACTGATGATGGTGCTCGTTCCAAGCAGGGCGGTCAGGCTCCCTATGGGTATCAGAGTAAAGCTCGCTAGCTGCACGGCTCCCGCAAACACCAGCAACGACATCAACTGAGCCTGCAGAGCACTGAGGCCGGTTTCCAACGCCAGTGAACCACACAGCACACCCCAGGGCGCCGTCGCCAGGGCCAGCGGGAAAATATCCAACGTTCCCCGAAGGGCCTGGTTTACCGGTTGTATTGAAGCGTCCTGGAATTGCGTGCTCATGGGCTGACCGAATGCGGTTTGGGACCAATTACTTTATTCCCAACCGGCATGCCCGCTATTGTAAGGAATTGCTCAGCGCACTCTGGTAACGTGCCGGGGTAATGCCCATGCAGCGCTTGAAGTGATGGGTAAAATGGCTTTGATCGTGAAAACCACAGGTAACGGCCACCTGAACAGGACTCATGCCCTGGCGCAATAGCTGTTTGGCGCGTTTGATGCGCGCTTGAATCTGAAAGGCGTGAGGTGGCAGGCCGAATACTTTTTTGAACTGTCGTACCAGATGAAAGGGGCTTAAACCTGCGATCGCGGCAAGTTGTTCCAGAGAAGGGTTTTCATCCAGATGGTCCAGCAGATATTCCTGCACCCACTTCAGCCGCAACCTCCCTGTTTCAAGTGTTTTAGGTGCTTTCCGCCGTTTGGATTGGCGAATCACCAGGTTGCTCATAAAAGAGTAGAGAACGGAATCCACCAACAAGGGATTGGTTTCCGTCTTCACAACGTCAAAAAAGAGCCTCAGTTGCGCGGCTAACCGGGCGTCTTCGATTACAGCATTGGGGAAGTATGGCACGCCGCTATCGTTGGCGAACACACCGGCGCAGACGCGTTCAAAATGGTCCGCCAGTGGATACATGGCACGGTAAGCCCAACCGCCTTCCGTCTCGGCCTGGCCGGTGTGAACGTCGTCCGCGTTCACCAGAATAAGAGTGTTTGGCCCCGCCACATGTTGGGCGCCGGTGCGGTAAAAACGTTGCGCACCGGTGTCGATCACGCCGATGGTATAGCCTTCGTGAACGTGCCGATTGAAAGCGTGGGTCCGGTACTGAGCCTCGACAATCTCGAAACCCCGGTCGGTATCCAGCTTCTGCACCACATTGAATGTGGCTTTTTCGATCAGTTGGGGTGTCTGCATGGGTGGATCACACCAGAGCCTCAGAGAAAGGTCTTGTAAGAAATTGCGCCTGTGCCGTGACTATACCCCCGCTACCCAAGCACGGCGAACAAATCCTCTTGCTGAACCGCCCCCTGCTCGAACGCCAGAAGCCACTGCTTCTTATCCAACCCACCCGCATAACCGGTCAGTGTTCCATTCTTCCCGATCACCCGATGACAGGGCACGACAATAGCGATGGGATTGGCCCCATTGGCCGCCCCGATAGCACGTATCGCACTGGGTTTGCCGATCAACTCCGCCTGTTGCGCATAATAGCGCGTCTCACCGTAAGGAATCTCCGTCAGCGCCCGCCAGGCCGCCTGTTGAAACTCCGTACCTTTCGCCGCCAGCGGTAAATCGAACGTCGTGCGTTCACGGCGGAAATAAGCGCTCACTTGCGCCGCTCCCAACCGGCTGATGTCGTTTTCGGTTTCCGCATTGGGCGCATCGACAAATTGAACGGCGGTAATAGCCTGGTCGCTGGCTTCCACCCGAACCCAGCCCAGGGGCGTATTGAGATGGCTGTAATAGAGAGTACTCATGTCAGGTTCCACAATTGAAAGGTAAGGTAACTTTGCCAGGGCGACGCTTGGGACGGCTCCAGCGTCAGACCCTCCCGTTCCAGCGCGCGTTTCACACCCAGATCGGACCCGAGCCAGATATCGCTGTCGCTCAGGCCGCGCATGCGCGCGTAACGTACCGTCCAGGGGCCGATGCCAGGCAACGCCTCCCAGCCATCCGGGTCTGAATCCACCCCGGCCTGCACACAATGTTCAGCCAACCGGGTCAGCGTATCGCGCCGACGGCCCGGCATTTTCAGAAAACCCAGATCCGCCTCCGCCAGTTCAGCCGGAGTTGGGAACAGCCGGTGTTCCCCCAAAGACGGCCCCACCTGATCCACCACCTGGGTAACCAAGCCCCGAGCCGCCGCCACACTCACCTGCTGCCCAAGCACCGCACGAACCCCCGCCTCGAACGGATCCCAAATACCCGGCAATCGCAGACCGGGTATGATGCGATCTCCCAAACCGGGCAACAGCTTCAGCTGCTCCTCAATTAGAGCAATATCCGCATCGAGATCCAGCAAACGACGGATGTTACGAATAATCGGCAACAACGACCCAGGCCGGGAAAGCTCCAACGTCACACTGAATCCACACCGTTCCGGCCGATGGCGGGCCGTAAAATAGCCCTCCAAAAAAGCCCCATCGGCCTGAGGCCACCGGAAAGTACGACCGTAACTGTGTTCAGAGCACCACTCCAAACCCGGAATCAACCGCGCCTGAAGAAAATCACGCAACGCCGACCAGGCATAAGGCGGCCGATAACTCAGCAGCAACGTCAGCCCCGTAGCCGTCTTACCTCCACTTTGACGACGCAACGCCGTAGGAGTGAGTTGCAACGAACGCACAAAGCAATCGTTAAACCGCCGCACACTGCCAAAACCCGCCGCCAGAGCAATCTCCGTGACCGGCATGGACGTCTGCTGCAACAAACTCTTCGCAAACAACAACTGCTGATACAACGCATACTGCTTCGGGCTGGTGCCCAACTTAGCCTGAAACAACTTATTCAGATAACGCGGACCAATGCCCAACCGCTCACTCAACCGCTCCACCGACCCCTCCAGCAGAGCCCCGTTATCGATCAGCTTCAGCGCCCGCTCCAACGTCGTATCCGTCCCTTTCCAGGCAAAAGACGCCGGAGCACTGTCCGGCCGACAGCGCAGACAAGGACGAAACCCCTGATTGGCCGCCGCCACAGCGCTATCGAAATAACGCACGTTTTTCTCCTTTGGCGCCGGAGCCGGGCAGATCGGCCGACAGTAAATACCGGTCGTCTTCACCGCCACGAAAAAGCGACCGTCGAATCTCGGATCACGCGCCAGGCGGGCTCTACGGCAGGTTTCGGCATCCATTTGGGGCATCTCTTTAGTCTTCATTAAGCCCAGTTTACGCCGCTGAGGATCCAGCACTAGCCAGAATCGGAACTGAATAGTGTTTTCAAGTATTAAGATTGGCCGAGAAGTAAGCGACGGATGCCGGGGAAGCTCCCGTGGGGAAGTCTGCAGCAAGGATGCTGCGGCCTAGGCCCGAAACGTCGGACCGCCATGGACAGATTCACGCCGACCCCACGGGAGCATCCCTGGCACCCAGCGCGAGCCATAGCTACCTGTAAACCATTGCCTAGGAAGCGAAAACTTTGACCGGTTCATCGAAATTGACTTGGTGGGCAGGCTATACTCGCCAGCACATTCTCATCCGTGAAGGATAACGCATGAAAACTCTTGCGACTGTTCTAACTCTTTCTCTCAGCACCGCCGCCCTGGCCGCCCCCAACGCCGACCTACTCGTAGGCACCTGGAACTGCGGCGTCACCGAAACCACCCCACAAGGCACCATGGAAATGGACGGCACTGTAGAATACAAAGCCGACAAAACCGCCGAATACAACATGATGATGAAAATGGACCTCACCGAACTCGACCAAGCTTTCGCCATCGACATGAACGGCACCGGCACCTGGCGTATCGAAGGCGACCAACTCATCAGCACCGCCGAAACCATGGACGTCGCCAACGCCGGCGAACCCTCACCCTTCCTCGACATGATGATGCCCCAGTTCAAAGCCGAACAGCAGCGCCAGCTCGGCAAAGAAACCAAAACCACCATTGTCGAACTCACAGAAAACCGCTTCGTGCAAAAGCCCGCCGAGAGTGCGGATACCGTAGCCTGCACACGCTAAAAACTGTCGCGCACAGCAACCGCTCCTCTTGTAGGAGCGCATGGTCCGCATTCGGCGCCGTGCGCGACCAAACTAAACCACCGGACACCCCCGAGCCACAATCGCCCGACAATCCACCCCAGCCGGCAAAGTCCCATAATTGAACGTCCCCAACCGCTGCAACCGCGCCTCCACAAACGCATCCGCAATGGTCGGATCCCCATACCGGACCAACACACTCGCCTGCAGCGCCACCGCCAACCGATCCACCACCGACCGAGCCCGATACTCCACCGTCTCCCGATCCGTAAATTCCGCCATCAACCCATGGATAAACTGATCAAAAGTCGTCGAATGCCCCTTCGCCGCCTCCACCTCCGACAAAAACGCCTCCAGAGTTTCCGGCTCCCGCTCGATGGCACGCAACACATCCAGACACTGGATATTGCCCGACCCCTCCCAGATCGCATTCACCGGCGCCTCCCGGTAATGACGTGGCAGAATGTTCTCCTCCACGTAACCGACACCCCCAATACACTCCATCGCCTCGTAAGTCAGATGCGGCGTGCGCTTGCACACCCAGTATTTGCCAATGGCCGTCGCCAGGCGGGCAAACAGCAGCTCGTGCCGATCATTCCCCGCCTGGTCCAACGCATGACCCACACGCAGGCTCATTGCCAGCGCCGCTTCGGATTCGATAGCCAGATCTGCCAGCACATTCTGCATCAACGGTTGATCGTGCAACGGCTTGCCGAACGCCGACCGGCCCGAACTGTGGTGCAGCGCCTGGGCTGTGGATGCCCGCATTAACGCCGCCGACCCCACCATGCAATCGAACCGGGTCATCGCCACCATATCGATAATGGTGCGCACCCCGCGCCCCTCCTCGCCCAGCAACCAGGCTTCCGCCCCCCGGAACTCCACCTCGGATGACGCATTGGACCGATTGCCGAGCTTGTCTTTCAGCCGTTGCACATAAAACGCATTGCGCCCACCATCCGGCCGCCAACGCGGCAACAGAAAGCAGGAAAGACCGTTTTCCGTTTGCGCCAGAGTCAGGAAGGCATCGCACATCGGCGCTGAGCAAAACCACTTATGGCCGATCAGTTCGTATCGCTCACCGGGGCCACGTTTGCCCATGGGGTAAGCCCGCGTAGTGTTGGCACGCACATCCGAACCGCCCTGTTTTTCCGTCATCGCCATGCCGATGGTGACGCCTTCCTTTTCAAAAAAAGGCACATTGCGCGGATCGTACTTTCGCGCCAGGATTTTCGGCAGCCAAACCTTCGCCACACTGTCCGTACCCGAGATCGCAGGCACAGCCGCGAACGTCATCGTCAGCGGGCAAGCCGAACCGGCATCCGCATGCATGTGCATATATTCCAGCGCCGCCCGCGCCACATGCGCCCCCGCCTTCCGCTCCCGCCAGGGCAGCGAAGGCACCCCGGCCTCCACGGCCGTGCGCATCAGCTCGTGATAGGCGGGGTGAAAGCGAACCTCATCGATGCGATGCCCGAAACGGTCATGCGAGTGAAACGTAGGTGGCACCTCGTTGGCCTGAAAACCAGCCTCGATCAGGTCACCCCCACAGCGCGCGCCATAAGCGACCAGTTCATCCTCCGCCCAGCTGCCACCAAAGGCATGCACCCAGTGCTGCAAAGCGACATCGCTGTGATAGAGGTTATAGTGGTCCAGCGGCGCCGGCTGGTTCAGCACCTCATGGGTTTCGGGTTGGGCCAGGTGCTCATCCCGATTGAAAGGGGGCAGGGGGGGAGTGGATTCGTGATTCATGGTGAACCTCATCGCAGGTAATTCCAGATGAGGCGAGGTTAGGACAGACAGCCGAAAACGGCCACTCAGCCCTCGCTTTCAGCGCGCAATAATTCCAGCCGGGCAAGAATAAGAGGCGACCCCGGCTTTTCCAGCAGGGCTTTTTCCAACAGGCGAATAGCATCCTCCGTTTTCCCGAATTCCGCCAGCGTATCCGCCTGCTCCACAATGAGTGCTTCCGAACGGTCTTCCCGGTGCCGCTGCTTCATACGTGCACTGACCACCCGCATATAGATGATCAACGCCAGCACCAACATCACCACACCGACGCCTACAAAGCCCATCGTTCACCCCTTCAATCTGGACCACTACTCAGTTTAGACCGACAAGCCATTCAGCGCTAAACCAGCGGGTAGGAGGGCTGGTGAGTGAACCAGGGCTGAGGGGGCGTAGGGTAGGGGCGGACACGTTCGACACCTTGGGGGAATTAGCGGTTGAACTGGGTTGCTGATTGGTCTTAACTTAAGTGAATGAGTGACACATATTCTGGATATTCGCTGGGATATGCACCAAAAGTGACTGAATATCTGGGGATAGTCGTTGGATTTGATGGTTTTTGTGGAAGTGATAGTCAGAGGGGTTGGGAGGAGTAGGTGCATGGGAAAGCTCTGGAATGGTGGTTTTGTGGTGGTGGCTTATTGATAGGTGAGTGGGTCATGCCGGGATAAGGGGCGGAAAGGACAATGAAAAATAGCTGTTAACAGAATTACTATAGAGGCTCAAGCCTATGAAGTGTGATAAGTGCGGTAAAGACGCAAAGAACCCCATGGACAGGTGCGGATGATACTCTATGCTACGAGTGCCAGAGAATAGAAAAAGGACAAATCCCAAGCAATAAAACAGACGCGGAATATCCCAAGAAAACTGGAAAGAAGTTATGGATGTACGCTTTAGGCTTTCTGGTCGTAGCCTCATTTATAAGCAATTTGGCTGGTAATTCTAGCCTGACTGCTCCTAATAAAGGCCCTTTTAGTGATCAGCAAATATGTATTGCGACGATTGCGGCAACGATGGGACGGAACCCTTCGATCATTGCGGTTGATTCCAGTCAAGGCAATATCATTTACCTTTCATATGTAAGGCAGGCCGATGGAACGCACTGGAAATACCGATGCAAATTGGAAGGGAACAGAGCAATTTGGGCTTCAGACACTGGTCGATGGCGAACAGATCAATATGACTCGATAATTACGTTCTCTGTTAACGACAGCGAGTTGAGGATATCAGAGAAGTATTCAGATGGTTCAGAAAGCACTAAGACGTATAACATTACAAAATTGAATGGGTAATACTAACCATCTGCATCAGCGGACACGCTAGCCCGGATATTTCACCAAACTGCTTAAGGCAGAGTTAAACCTGATTTCTTGC
>CBFGUW010000025.1:0-67704 GCA_965652395.1 uncultured Saccharospirillum sp.
AGCCTACAGAAAGTAGCTTAACTGGGTTGGTAATATCTGCTTGACCACGTCAAGCATTGCTGGCATAGAAGTGGTGCGTCTGTGATGCACCGAATTGGCTATGCATTAGTCAATTTGCGCAAAAAAGGTGAAGTAAAAGTCGTCAACTTGCGCCTCATTAAGGTGCCGATATCAAAATTGTTAGTCTGAACAGCTTTGAAGCTCATTGTTCAGAGGTTCCCTAATTGTTGATTATATTGAGAAGTTGATGATTAAAATGGCTTCTTTATGTTTGAAAGCCTCAATCTGGTAAAGTCTACTGAAGTGAATTCCGAATAAACATGGAATCTCTATCAGGCTATAGTATTGTTGATTCGAAAAATATATAAATATAGAGGTGTAAAAGTCATTGTCATCTAAAATAGCTAATAGAGAAGTTTGCTGGAACCTTTTTTGGATGGTACTTGAGAAAGGTATCCGTCTAGTGGTCGGGATTTATGTCATAGCTTTGATAGCAAGATACATGGGTCCTTCTGTATTTGGTCAGTTAAATTTTGCACTAGCTACATTGTCTGTGCTAGTTGTGATCGTTAATGTAGGACTTAATCGTATTGTAATACGTGAGACTACTGCAGCTATCAATGACAATGAGATGAGGGCAGAGGTAGTAGCAACGGCATTCTTTCTAAGACTACTAGCTTCTTTAATTATAATGGCAATAGTAGGGTTGGGAGTCGTATTTTATGCTGAAAATGGTAGTTTATTGCTGTTGGTGTTGGCATCAATCACATTAATTCCTTTTGACGTAGTTGATTTACATCAGCAAGGAGTTGCTAAGATTCGAGGTGTATCAATAATAAGAACTACTGTTTTTATGATCAGTGCAGGCATGAAGATTGGAATTGTATATCTAAATGGAAGTATTGCGTGGATATTTGCTCTGGTTTTTGTTGAGTATTTCTTGTTGGCATTAGGCTTTCTTTATCTTACAAATAAGATAAATGGTATGTCTTTTTTAAGTTTCACCAAATTTTCAAGATATAGAGCAGTAAGCTTTTTGAAAGAATCTTGGCCCGAACTAATAGCAGGTTTTAGCGGTGTATTATTTGTGCGATTAGATCAAATTATGCTTCAATTGATGCAGGGGGAAGAAAGTGTCGGGATATATTCTGCAGCAGTGAGGATATCTGAAGCTTGGTATTTCTTTCCGACAGCGATAATTTCAGTTACTTTTCCAAAAATAGTACAGATGAAACATGAATCCGAGTCTAAGTTTTTGAAAGGATTGCAATTCCTGTATTCCACCATTGTCGCGTTTACAGTGTTTGTATGTTTGGGAATGATTTTGTTTTCCAGTTTTGTTATAGACCTACTATATGGTGTTGAGTATAGTCAAAGCGCAATAATTTTGAGATTTCACTGCTTAATAGCAATATTTATTTTTCTTGGCTCAGCATCTGGTTCATGGTTGGCTGCAGAAAAGAAGTTAATTTGGAATCTACACAGAAACCTTTTTGGTTTGATAGTGAACATTATTGCAAATGTCATATTAATACCTTCATATGGTCCAATAGGGGCTGCGTGGGCGACGTTAATTGCAGTGATTGCTGCTTTTTACCTGTTCGACATGTTTACTCCCAAACTCAGATTGATGTTCATTATGAAATCAAAGGCACTTTTCACATTAGGGATGAACTCTTTATTCTTGATCCCGAAAAAAGTAGGTGAAAACGAAAAGTACAGCGACTTATAGAGGTGGTCAATGAAACAAGAATATGATTTCGATAGAGATGGATTCGTTGTTCTCAGAAAAGTTTTCGATGAAGATTATTTAAGCGAACGGCGCACCTTCCTTAAATCGCTAATTAAATATGCAGAGAATGACTATTATGATGAATTTGAACGCTATTATCTTAGGCACAGAGCCGATCAAGGAGTGTTGTACGACTTATTTCAACGGCATCCTGAATTTAACGAGATGGCTCGGAACTCAAGGATTCTAGATTCTATCTCTGAAGTTCTAGGTGAAAATATATTCTTGTACGAAAATAGTCTTGTCTACAAACCTAAAGGAAAACGAAATGGAGTCCCATGGCATCAAGATTTTGTTTCTCGTCCGAATGAGCCAAGAAAACTTATTGCCTGGTGCGCAATAGATCGTGTCTCAAAAGATACTGGGGCACTTAAAGTTATACCAGGCAGCCATCGCTTCGGGTTTCTACCATGGTATCGAGTTAAGGGCGAAACACACCACGATAGAATTAATCTTGAGGGGGTAGATGTAACCAAGGCGATTCATATTGAGCTTGATCCAGGGGATGTACTAATTTTTAATCAACTCTTAGTTCATAGTAGTGATGAAATGAACAAAGATGAACTGAGATTAGTTTATAGGGCTTCATATCAAAGCTTTGAAGAGATTTTTACACCTCGTGGTGCCCCGATAGTGGTGAGGGGAGGAGATGCTTATTCGTTGATGAAACGCTTTAATAAAATGCGTTCAAGTAATAGAAAGCCAGCTTTAATACGAGCAATAAATAGGGTTGGCAGGATACTTTCCGATTTTGGTTCTTGAAGGTGGTTATTTTGAACATAGACACTATTAAAACTCAGATACATTTACTTACAGCCGAGCGTCCCCTTCCTCTAGAAAAGCCAAAAGTTATACAATTCCCAGTAATTGATATATGTAATTCTAGATGCCAGATGTGTAGGATTTGGGAAAATAAAAAAAGTGACGATATATCTGTCGAAGAACTGAAGAAAGGGCTGTCTGATCCCCTTTTCTCAGAGGTGCAATCAATAGGGTTTAATGGTGGAGAGCCTACTCTCCGGAAAGATTTAACAGAAATTGTTAAAGTAACAACTGACTGTTTACCATCACTTCGAAATGTATCACTAATCACAAATGCTTATAAATATAAAGAAGTAAACCAACAGATAGAGCAAATGGGAAAGGTGTTGCGGAAAAGGAAGATTAATTTTGATGTTATGATTTCTTTGGATGGATATGGGGAAGTCCACGATAATGTGAGAGGAAGGAAAGGCAACTTTGAGCGTGCGCAGCACGTAATCGATTTTGTAAAAAAGTCCCCACTAGTTGATTCAGTTAGAATAGGTTGTACCGTAATTAGAGAAAATGTAAACTACCTCCCTGACCTACTGGAATATTGTATTCGAAATGATTTATATGTGAAGTTCCGGTTGGGAATTCCTCATCAAAGGTTGTACACTGAGAATCTCCAGGATCCTTATGCCCTTACATTTGAAGAAAAATATGAATTTGTAGAATTCTTAGAAGGACTTATTGAACACTATGAGCCTAGCATTATGCAGCGATTCTTTTATCGATCACTAGCAGACCAAATTAAGCTAGGGGCACCCAGAAAGGCTGGTTGTGATTGGCAATATCGGGGAGCTACTATCACGGCTCGTGGAGAATTGGCATATTGCGCTGTTCAAAGTAAAGTGTTGGCTGAGAATATTGCTGATTCAAATAACATGTCTTCATATTTTGGGAATAAAGAACACTTAAATTCAATATTGAAAAATCACTGTGATACTTGTCATCATGATTATGTGGGTGTACCAAATAAGAAAGAATATCGGAAGTTGTTCCTGCAAAGAATAGACAAAAAAATAGGTTTTAAGCGGAATATTAAGAAGGTTCCGGGTTATAGAATTGCCAGAGCTTGTCATTCTTATGTGCAATATAATAAATCTCTTGAATATTTCAAATCAATACCTGAGCAGATTAACGTAGTTGAAGAAAATAATAAGGACGTATATAAGAAAAATGTTTTGATTTGTGGGTGGTATGGAACTGAGACATTAGGTGACAAAGCAATAATTGGCGGTATCATACAGACATTTAGAAAGTATTTACCCGAGGGAGCTAAATTTACTGTAGCATCCCTTAACCCCTATGTGACGGAAATGACTCATCGGCAGATGGCCGAATTTGATGGGGTGCGTATTGTTAGTATTGAAGAAGCTATAGAGCTATCTTCAAAAATGGATTTTGTACTATTCGGGGGGGGGCCATTAATGGCTATACCATCTCTAGCCCCAATGCAAATAATTTTTGAACGTGCTAATAAGGCAGGAGCAGTAACACTTGCAACAGGGGTTGGAGTTGGACCATTAGGCGAAAGATGGCTTAATAAGAGCATTGCACGTATTTTGAATTTGTGTGATTACAAACTTTATCGCGATGAGAAATCAAAAACAAATGCAGAAAGTTTAGGTGTGAACACAAAAAATGACTATGTAGTTGAAGATCCTGCTTTTACGTGGCTTTCAAGTCTTCCTAAGTCTAATCGTAGCGCTTCAGATACAGGAAAGAAAGTACTATTATTAGGGCTGCGTGATTTTCCTTATAGAGAATATGCGAAAGACATTCCGTTGTCTCAGGCATTAAGTATCAAGAAAAACTATGAATCGGAAGTGGTGAAAGCTATTAGGGAGCTCGTTAAGAACAACGATGATCTCATTGTCCGACCATTACCTATGTGTACAAATCACTATGGAGGCGATGATAGATGGTTTTATCGACAGTTATTCCGTAAATGTGATGACATAGCTAGTTCATTAGATTATTCCTTATTAGGTAAGGAGTTATCTCCAATTGAATATGTACAGAAAATTCAAAATTCTGACGCATTGTTGGCGATGCGATTCCATTCCTTAGTATTTGGAATAACATTAAATATCAACAGTGTAGCAATTGACTATACGATGGGTAAAGGTAAGGTTAAATCTTTAGGTGAACGCTTCAGTATTCCTCTGTTGGGTATTAATAATCTACGTGCTGAAGAAATAGTGTCAAATATATCTACTCAGATCAATAGGTCGCCACAATATATTGTGAAGAGAGAGCAACTTAAGTTTGATGCTGCTATTGCAGATATATTGAATGCTAATTCATCCAGAAATAAAACAGGGAGTGTATTACTTGAAAGTTTTGATAGTTAATACAACTGACATATCGGGTGGCGCGGCTAGAGCCGCTATAAGGTTGCACAGCGCACTGCTGAACGAAGGTGTTCAGAGTGAAATGCTAGTGCAATCTAAATTAAGCGATAATGACTCCGTTTATACCCGTGATGGTATTTTAAATAAGGTGTTTTCAAAGCTACGACCTACACTAGATTCACTACCGCTGTATAAATATAGAGATAAGAGGAAGTCACTATTTAGTACTGCCTGGTTTCCAAGTAGAATTGTCAAGAACATTAACGCTGCTAATCCCGATATTGTGCATCTGCATTGGATTAATAGTGGAATGATTCCTATTTCGGAGCTTTCGAGAATAAAGGCACCAGTTGTTTGGAGCCTTCATGATATGTGGCCATTTACTGGAGGTTGTCATTATGATGCAGGTTGCGATAAGTATCAAAATGAATGTGGGTCATGCCCGATATTAATGTCAAGTAAGAATAATGATATTAGCAGAAAAATAATTCGCAAAAAATTAAATGTATTTAAGTCGAAGGAGGAAATAACTGTTGTAGGTCTAAGTAAGTGGTTAGCTGATTGCGCTCGAAAAAGCGCCGTTTTTAAGAATGAAAACGTTATAAACCTTCCTAACCCTATAGATACAAATCAGTTCAAGTCAATAGATAAAGAAGTAGCGCGAGATATATTGAATTTGCCTCAAGATAAGCGATTAGTTTTATTTGGGGCTATTAATGCTACGGGGGATGCTAGAAAAGGTTTTAAAGAGCTTTCTAGTGCGATTCAACTAATTGATAATGACAATGTTGAGTTATTTGTATTTGGCAGTTCTACGCCAAAGGAATCTCAAAATTTCAATAGGAATGTGCATTACTTAGGTCATATCTATGACGACGTTACGTTAAGAATAGTATATAGTGCAGCGGATGTTATGGTGGTTCCGAGTTTACAGGAAAATTTGTCAAATACTATAATGGAATCTATGGCTTGTGGGACGCCTGTCGTAGCGTTTGACATTGGTGGCAACAGAGACTTAATAGACCATCAAATTAATGGTTATCTTTCTAAACCATATGACTCGATGGATTTAGCACGTGGGATTAATTGGGTTATAAACAACGTAATGACTTCTAGTGAATTATCAGTAAACTCTGTAAACAAGATAAAGACTGCTTTCGATGAAAAAATAGTGGTTAAAAAATATATCGACCTATACAAGGAAATAACAGAGAAATGAAAAAAGCATTGATTACTGGTATAACCGGGCAGGATGGCTCTTATCTTGCTGAATTCCTGCTTGAAAAAGGTTATCAAGTACACGGAATAAAACGACGGGCATCCTCATTTAATACACAGCGCGTTGATCATCTTTATCAAGATCCACATGTTGAACACCAGAATTTTATTTTGCATTATGGAGATCTAACAGACTCTTCTAACCTCACGCGTATTTTGCAGGAGGTTCAGCCTGACGAGGTCTATAATTTAGGTGCTCAGTCTCACGTAGCAGTGAGTTTTGAATCACCAGAGTACACTGCTGATGTGGATGCTATCGGTACACTTCGTTTACTTGAGGCTATTAGGTTTTTAGGGTTTGAAAAGAAAACTCGATTTTATCAGGCATCGACCTCTGAGCTATACGGTCTTGTCCAAGAAGTACCTCAAAACGAAAGTACTCCGTTTCACCCTCGGTCACCGTATGCGGTAGCCAAACTTTATGCGTATTGGATTACCGTAAATTATCGAGAAGCATATGGAATGTATGCATGTAATGGCTTGCTGTTTAATCATGAATCCCCTCGACGCGGTGAGACATTTGTTACTAGGAAAATAACTAGAGGCCTTGCAAATATTGCACAAGGGCTTGAAAGTTGCCTTTATATGGGAAACATGAATGCGCTTAGAGACTGGGGGCATGCCAAGGATTATGTACGCATGCAATGGATGATGTTACAGCAGGAAGAACCAAAGGATTATGTCATCTCAACTGGCAAACAGTACTCAGTTCGGGATTTTATTCTTTGGAGTGCGTCAGAGTTAGGTATTAAGTTGGCGTTTAAAGGTGCAGGAATTGAGGAGTATGGTGTTGTAGAATATGTTGAGGGCGATTTAGCACCCGAAGTAAAAGTTGGAGATATAATCGTACGCGTAGATCCTCGATATTTTCGACCAGCAGAAGTAGAGACACTTTTAGGTGATCCTACTAAAGCAAAAGAGGAACTTGGTTGGGTACCAGAAATTACTGCACAGCAAATGTGTGCTGAGATGATAGCAGAGGACCTGAAATCAGCTCGTCGTTTTGCATTATTAAGAAAGCACGGTCTTGAACTACCTGTATCACTGGAGAACGGAAAATGACTGATCTGAATACTTCGATATATGTCGCTGGTGACAAAGGTATGGTCGGTTCCTCGATTGTAAGACAATTGAAAAAGAAAGGCTATAGAAACATTATTACAAAGAAGCGAACTGAGCTAGATTTAACAAATCAGAAGCAAGTTGCTGACTTTTTTCATAGTGAAAAAATTGATCAGGTATATTTAGCAGCTGCCAAAGTTGGCGGTATTCATGCTAATTATGCTTATCCAGCTGAGTTTATTTATAACAATTTGATGATAGAGTGTAATACCATCAAGGCTGCTCATGATGCTGGGGTAAATAAGTTGCTTTTTTTAGGCTCATCCTGTATCTATCCAAAATATGCAAGCCAACCAATTAAAGAAGATGCATTACTTACAGGTACACTTGAGCCCACAAACGAATCATATGCAGTTGCAAAGATTGCAGGTATTAAGTTGTGTGAAAGTTACAATCGACAATTCGGAAGGGATTATCGGAGTGTAATGCCAACCAATCTATATGGGCCAAACGATAATTTTCATCCGGAAAACTCACATGTCATACCAGCTCTCATGCGTCGCTTTCATGAAGCAAAAAAATCTCGAGCTTCGGAAGTTACTGTATGGGGAAGTGGAAAACCTATGCGCGAATTCCTACATGTAGATGACATGGCTGCAGCGAGTGTTTATATTATGAATTTAGATATTGATAAATACCACGAGTATACGTCGCCTATGTTGTCTCATATAAATGTTGGCACAGGAATAGATTGCTCTATAAAAGAGTTAGCAGAAACTATGGCTAAAGTTGTTGGATTTAATGGCGAAGTTAGTTTTGACAGAACAAAGCCAGATGGAACCCCTCGTAAACTTTTAGATGTAAGCCGTTTAAGAAGTCTTGGCTGGACTGCACAAATAAGTCTTAGCGAAGGGCTTTCAGATACATATCAATGGTTCCTGGACAATCAGAGTGTTGTTCGATATTGATAATAACTACTGGATTTTAATATGCAGAATAAGTATATCAAAGAAAATAACTTATCTCTATTGGATTGTCAGGATGATCGTCGGCCAGTAGTTAGTATTATAACTGTTGTGTTTAATAGGGTAGATGTAATAGAAAAAACAATCGAAAGTGTATTGGAGCAAAAATATAATAAAATAGAATATATAGTGATAGATGGTGGCTCTGATGATGGTACTGTGGATATTATAAAGAAGTACAGGGATAAGATTAATTATTGGATAAGCGAGAGCGATGGAGGGATATATAATGCTATGAATAAAGCATTGTCATATGTTACTGGCGAATGGGTTATATATATGAATGCCGGTGATTGGTTTGTCGACTCTAGCGTAATTGGGAAAATATTCAACGGTACAAATTATAATGAATTTGATGTAATCTACGGTAATCATGAGATTCGTTATTTAAGTGGAAAGGTACGTTTTGTTAGAGCCGGAAACATAGAAGCTATATGGAAAGGTTCTCAATTTTCTCACCAGTCAGTTTTTGTAAGGAAGAACCTCCAGATGAAAAAATTTAGAGAGGACTTAAATATAGTTTCTGATTTTGAATTCTTTTACCAAGCATGGAAGCAAAATTGTCGTTTTATTCATATAGATGTAACTGTATCCTCATATGAGGTAGGGGGGGTGTCAGATCAAAAAAGACTAGTATCTACACTTGAGCGTTGGTCGGTGATTGATCATGATATGAAAGTCAATGTATATTACGCTAGTATTTTTTTAATTGAAGCTTTCAAAGCAACTTTGAAACGATGCCTTCGGGTATTAAAGCTATATGATAATTGAGAAGAGTATTAAATGATCAATTTCTGTTGTCAATAATTGCATCTTATCATTATTATTTGATTTTATGTATAAAGAATTCAATTGTTGAAACATGGTTGATATCGCTTACGTTTAAGTTTCACTGTTGTATTATGATAATCTTATGTGCTAAATGATGCTATTCACAAGTGATGTGTTGTTACTAGTTTGTCCCATATGTTCTTACATGAAATTGTAATGACTAATTACTTGTTGTGAAAGTGTCGTATTGTTCTGGTGGTGTAAAGTGAATCAAATAGCTCTTATAATAATATATTTGTCTACTATATTAACAAATATACCGCTAGAGAGATACTTTGGCACTATAGGAGCTAGTCCTGTAGTATTTATACTTGTTCCGCTAGCCTTATTTTTTACTATAGGTCGCTATTTTACTATTAAAAGAAAAGATTTCACTATTCCTTTTGCGATATATTTTATAATAACATTCTTGGTATCATTAGTTTGGGTTTTGTTATTCTATTTGATATATGGTATTTACGATACACCTTATGGTGAGTCTATATTTAGTAAGTTACTGCGCGCGTCTTCTTATAACTTTGTTTATTTTTGTTATGTGTTATGTTTAGAAAATGTTTTTCGGAATTTGTCTAGCAATCATGTTGCTAAATATTCGTATGTATTTTTTGTGCTGCTTTTTACGGTTGGTTTGATGCAGTATTTAGACGTATCAGATTTTGGTATTTTTCATTCAGACCAGGTTAATTATTCAAGAGTGAGGTTGTTGTCTGGAGAGCCTTCTATTGCCGCATTAATTATAAATGTTTTTGGTGGGATGGCCTTATTATATAGTAATGGCAAATATCATAGGTTGACTATATTGGTAATGATATTGTTTGCTAATTTGTATGTGGGTTCTAAAGTGTCTCTTTTATTTATATTGATTTCTATTGTATGTGCGCTGTTTCTCACTAGAATGACTATTTCAAAGTTGGTTTTCTACGCGGCTTTTCTTTTTGCATCGTTATTTTCCTTTTCTTACTATTTTAATGAGTATTTGTTGCGATCGCTTATTATCGATATTGAGAATTATACGAGCTTAGCTACGCGAGCTTCTACGATGCTTTGGGGATTAGTTAGTCTCTTTAAATATCCTTTCGGAGAGGGCTACGGAACGTATTTAAATTTATATTCTGATATTTTATTGTATTCTATGGGGGTAATTCAAAATATAACTCCATTCAATTTAAATTTCTCAGAAGTGTCTAATATGATAGATACTGGAAAGAATGTGGCTGTCAAATCAGGTGTTCTGTCGCAAGTTGTATATAATGGAATGATTGCTCTCATATTCTATGTATACTTATATGTTCGATCTTTTGTAATGCTAAGCCAAACTAAAAACATTGGTGTATTTGAGAAGCTGACTTTGCGAATACTTTTATTTTATACCTTTTTCTCAATATTGTTGTCGGTTAATATAGAGTTGGCATACGCATATGTTATTCCTTTGGTGTATATTAATATTTTTGGGGGTAAAGATTGAAGAGTAATGGAAAGCTTATATATGTCTCACCGTTTTTAGGTGATAAGCAGTACGGAGGAAGTATGGTGTCTATGAGTAATTATAGATGCCTTTTACGCTCCTTTGACGGTATTGTGAGATATATTTCATTTAACCCTGTTGATTCCGAGGTAAAGGGCTACTCGCTAAGCGTTAAACCACAAAGGAGTAAAGTTAGGACTGCAATAAATAATTTGTGCTTATTGCCCGGCAGGTTTACTCGTGGAGATATCGAGAGAATAAAAGAAATAATATGTGAAGAAAGTCCGACACATGTTTATTTTGACTCAACAATATTTGGCGAACTTGCTCAGTGGGTTAAATCTAACTTTCCAAACGTCAAAACTATTTGTTATATACATAATATTGAATTGGATTTTGAGCTTAGTCGTTTAAAAAGTGGAGGGTTCCTTTATTTACCATCCCTCTGGTCGGTGATTTTTAACGAGAGAAAATGTATTGAGAATAGTGATGTTATAATATCATTGCATCAGCAAGATTCTTTGCGGTGTAAACAACTTTATGGAAAGGAATCACAAATCAGTATTCCCGTTGCTGTCAGTGACCCAAAGGTTTACCATGGAACTGATTACATTAATAAGAAAAACCTAACGCTTGGTTTTTTAGGTAGTGCCTTTTATGCGAATATAAAGGCGGCGTATTTCATTAAAGAAATAGCGCTGGCACTACCTGACCATAATTTTTTGGTTTGCGGTAGAGGTTTTTCAGACTATGAATCAAAATTGAGTTGTAGCAATTTACAAGTTCTTGGTTCAGTAGACTCAATATCGAATTTTTATAAGAAAGTCGATGTCTTTATTTCTCCGATTTTCTGCGGAGCTGGTATGAAAGTGAAAATTGCTGAAGCAATGTCTTACAATAAACCTATAATTGCCTCTGACTTTTCTTTGATAGGGTATGATAAGTGTTATGATGCTAAAGGATTGTTTGTTGCAAATACTAAATGCGAGTATATGAAAATCATTCAAGATATATCAGAAAACGGTTGCGAAGTTAGTACATACTGTGACTATAAGCGAGAGTTTTCACTGACATCTAATATTTCTAAATTCACACAGGTTGTTAATTAATAATGTTAGTATTGCATGTAAGTAAGTTATACCCGCCATTTTGGGGGGGGGTTGAAACTGTAGTTTATGACGTAGTGCATGGATTGAGAAATGAAGATTATAAAGTGGACGTTCTTTGTGTTTCTGAGGATAGAAACACAACGATTGAGTGTGAAAAAGGAAGTACAATATTTAGGTGTGGATCATTAATGCATCTATCTAGTCTATATATTTCACTATCGTTTTTTTATTATTGGTATAAGATTAGAAATAGCTATGATATTATCCATGTTCATTTTCCTAACCCGCTAGCCTTGATTGCAATTTTTTTGTTCCGGTGTAGTGGGAAAATTGTGATTCACTGGCACAGTGATATCGTTAAGCAAAAGATACTTAAAATACCGTTTATGCCATTGCAGAAATGGTTACTAAAACGCAGTAATTATGTGTTGGCTACTTCCCCAAACTATGCAGAGTCATCTAAAGATTTGCAGAGGTTTAAAAATAAAGTCAGAGTTGTACCCATTGGGATTGATCCATCGTCCACAAGTGTTGATCAGAATAAATTGAATCATATTAAACAACGATTTAAGTCAAAAAAGATTGTTTTTGCTTTGGGGAGGCATGTTTATTATAAAGGGTTCTCATATTTAATTGATGCAGCGAAAATGCTTCCTGACAATTACATCGTATTAATCGGCGGCATAGGTCAGTTAACTAATAGTTTAAAACAGAAAGTTGTTGATAAAGGGCTTACCGATAAGGTGTACTTTGTAGGTAAAATACCAGTTAACGAATTAGGCTCTTATTTTAAAGCTTGTGATGTATTTTGTTTGCCTTCTATAGAGCGGTCAGAAGCTTACGGCGTAGTTCAATTAGAAGCAATGTCATTTGACAAGCCTGTCGTTTCAACATCAATACCTGGTTCAGGGGTTAGTTGGGTAAATAAAGATGGAGTTACTGGTTTGATTTGCAACCCCTCAGATAGCGTTGATTTGGCTGAAAAAATAGTGAATTGTGAAATGATTGTAAGATGTGGGAAAATCAGGCAGTATTTTATGGAAAATTTTACTAGGGATGAGATGGTAGGGAAGATTATAAATATATATGAGGAGTGTATTTAATGTGGTCTGAATATTCTCTATTTCTGAATGTCTGGAATGGGGGTATTTTTAGTGATCACTCATTTAACGGAATGTTTGAAGGCTATATAAGATCTGACCGTAACAGGTAGAACTTTTCTTTCCTGACCGGTCCAATCGGTGTCCAATTACGGATATTGTCTGACTAGCACTGCTGGCGGGCGATTCTTTCCATTGCTGTTTCTGCTCATATTGTCGCCTTTAATAGACGCTCACCTCGGCTCCGGACGCCGGAATATGCACTTCGCGTTTACTACACTATTTCAGCAAAGTGTACAGGTTCACATTGGCAATGCCTTCTTCTGAGGCGACCAAGATCAACGTACCATAATGCGATGGACGCAGTTTCTTGAGGACGGCGGCTTTCCGTTCTCCGAATAACGTAGTTGGTAGTAGTTGATTGTCCATTCCACTTACTTTCTGAGTGAAATTTGGTTAGACCGCCAACTTGGACAACTACCTTGACAGATAGGGAGTGGGCCCCGTAGGCAGGGTCTGAATTTTCCCCACATAATTTGTTCAACCTGCCAATTATTGAACATTGAGTCTTAGATCTTTTTTGCAAAGTAAACTAATGATATTTGAATTATAGCCGCGATTTTATAACTTATTGAATCGATCCTTTTTCATCCGCTTTCGAATCCACTTCGAAGCTTTAAAAGAGTGTTTTATAAATTCCAGGTAGGCAAAGAACAAGACACAAAAGCTAAGAAAGCTGATCAAATCAGATTGATAAACAACCTGAAGCATTACACCGATAACCACTGCTGTCGTATGAAAACCAAGAATGATTAAAAGTGTGGATCGCTTTGAAAATCCAGCCCTCATGAAAATATGGTGGATGTGAGTTTTGTCGGGATGGAATGGATTTTTTCCATGCCGTATTCGGCGTATACAGGTTACAAAAATGTCCATCAGGGGTACCGCCACCAACCAAAGCGCTGTCACCGGCATCATGATTTGCTTGGCACCTTGTGAATATCGAACTAAGAACGCAGTAATTGTAAATCCTAGTACCATAGATCCTGCATCCCCCATGAAAATTTTAGGGGTCCATTTGGGGAAGATATGAAGATTCATGATTAAATACGCTGTCAAAGCACCTGTTATCAGTAGCAGTATATTGCTAGCACCATCGGCAATTTTGTCACCAATTAAAAAATACAACGCTGTGACAGTGATCAAACTGAGGCCGCCTGAAAGGCCATCAATGCCGTCAATCATGTTAAACGCGTTGATCATGCCAATAACGGCGATTACAGTAACGGGGATACTTAACCAACCCAGTTCTATATCACCAAATCCAAATAAGTTGCCAAAGCTCAACAGGCTTGTGTTCGCGCCCCATATTAGCAAACAGGCGGAGATGGCTTGCACCCCCAGGCGTATTTGATAGTGCAAGTCATATCGGTCGTCGATTGAACCAGTCATAGTAAGAAGGGCACACGCGGCTAACAGAAACCCCATCTCGCTGGATGACGGTACGAAAAACAATGCTGCTACAGCCGTCGTGGCGAACATAGCGATACCACCAACCAACGGAATGTGACCATCGTGCACTTTGCGATGGTTGGGTATGTCTACAAGGCCAAGTCGGTTAGTAAAAGGAGTCAAAATGTAAGTGGCAAAAAATACGCCGAAAAATGATACCGATGCTTCAATCATGTTGTTTAACCTGATAAGTTTTTAAATAGAAGTAATTTTTTCTTGAGTGTAACAACGCATTTTGAATAGTCATACTGGAATATGGCACTACCAATATTGCAGTAATGACGTAAATACCGCTCCAAAAGAAGAAGTAGCTCTCAAATCCGTTCATGATCAGCAATAGTACGATGGAATACAGACTAAATACTCTTGCATAGTGTGGGAGTGATTCTGTTGATCGGTATAAGTATAGCAACAGTGAGAGGAATGGCCCAATCAGTATTGCCAGGCCGACCAGGCCATACGCTAGGCTGAACTCGATGTATGAGTTGTGAAAGTGCCCAAACTGATCTTTTACCCAAGCAGGAAATTGATGTGCTTGGTTGATCACATCTTGCCTGACATCTCCGCCCCAGCCCGTAATTGGTCGGTCAACAATCCAGCTTGTGGCTTCGATCCACGTGTTAATGCGAATGCCGATGCTGGAGTAGGGGATTCTCTTCCAGTTGCCACTAACAATATGATTTAAGGTGTTTTGTTCGGATTGGATACGTTCAATAACTGTATCGCTAAATTTGTATCCCAAAAAGCCTGAAAAAGCGGCTAATATTAGAACCGCAACTAGGAATTCCCATCCCGGCTTACTATTTCTATACTGCCAACCAATCTGGATGATCCATAGCCCGGCGCAAGCAGTTAAGGCAAGCCAAGCAGCCCGGGTCTGTGTTCCCAGAACAACAGCAACGCAAATGGCCAGGCCGGCGGCCCACAGAAGGGGTTTCCAGGCGTCCTTGATGGATCTCGTGGCGCCAAGGATTAGATGGGTAGTGCTCAACAACCCAATCAAGGCTATCGAAAAATACAAGGCCACATGCTGAGCATTGAGTATGTTGAAATCCACGCGCTTCCCTTCAACCAGCGCTTTGAGCGTACCGGTAAGGTTCGGATCCAGCAAACAGGCCAACAACAACCCGCCAAAGGCGGTAGCCAAATACCAACCTAAGGTTCGTGCATTCCCCCCCAACCACCAGGCAATAGGCACAAACAAAAACAACCGCGCCAAATTATCCAGTTTCTGATACTTGAGCGCGGTTTCCGGGTCCTGCAGGTAATTAATGCCGAACGCGATGATCGGCCAGAGCAGAGCGGCGAAAAAGAGCTGGATGATCCGGTCTTTCTTCAGCCAGTGAAAGTTCTTGTACAGCGCGTAGAAGAACGGCAGGGTGTACAGCGCTTCCGGAATCCGGTTGATGCTGATGGGGGTCCACAGCTTAATGAATATCGCCACGAAACTGGAGATGATGCCCAGCCACACCAGCCAGTTGGGCCCCCGGTCCCAGGTCGAAGGGAACCAGCGGTTCACGTCCGTCAGCGGCAGGGCCGATGGCGCGATGTGGGTATTGGCTGCCAGGGTCATGCTGTGACTTCCCGCAGTACGGGCCGGGTAGGCTGCGGTGTCGTGAACTGGAAATGACGGCGCAGGGCATCCCACTGTTGCCGGTTGTAGTCTTCCCGAATGTTGGTTTTCGCCAGGGTAGTGCGCTGGGTGCCGCGTACCGGCACCGGCTTTTCGCTTACCTGGCTGGCCCGACGGCACAGGGTGCCGTTCAGGTACGACATGGCCTTGAACCAGAGGTCGTCCGCCTTGGGGGCCAGTTTCAAGAACAGGTCCGCGTTCGTGGCTTCCGGGCGCAGGCTGTGCGGCGGGTACAGTACGCCGCCGTAGCCAGCCGGCATCAGCGCCGGGTGGCTGGTGCCTGGGGGCACCTGTTTGATCCACTCCCTGTAGGGCAGGGTATTATCGTCGCTGTCGTAGGTGATTAGGTTGCAACGGTTGGCGATGATCTGGTCCGGGTAGCGCTCGTGCTCTTGCCACAGCCGTTCCAGCCAGTTTCCGGGGTACATCACGTCGTCGTCGCAGGTGACGATGCAGTGCTCCGGAAAGGCGTCAAGACTGTGGATCAGTTTCCGGTGAGAGCAGCTCAACGGCGAATAGCGGATGTCCAGCAGGTCGCCGGTGAGGTGGGTCAGGCTCTCGGGCAGTTGGTCTTTCAGGTCTTCGTTGAGCCACAGCACGATGGTGACCGGGCGCACGCTTTGCGCCATTAGGCTGCGCAAGGTCAGGTGGATCTGTTTCAGGCGCGAGGGAATGCTGGTGAGTGAGACGACCACGGGTACCTCGGGGCGTTGCCGGTGGTTCAGGGCGTCTTGGCTGAGCCGTCGTAATTGGGTGGCTCGTTTGACGTATTGAAAGTATTCCTTCGGTTTCATGCGCTCTGGTGGCATCGCTGTGTTTGGGTCAGGCCGGTGAGGGCTTGGTATAAGTGTTTGTAGTAGGCTTTGGCGTCCAGCCAATGGCGAACATAGTCCAATTCAGAAAGGTCGTTATGGTTCTTTAGGTGTTCCATGAAGGCTTCGTCGCCAAACTTATGGTGCCCCCCCCACATGGGGTTCAGTTCCAGAAAGCACAGTCCGTTTTGAGTGTGAAAAAACTCGACGGCTCCGACCTGGGCTCCAAGCACTTGGCAAGCCAGTATAATTTGCTCGCGCAATGCCGGTGTTTGGATGATGTCCTGAAATGTAGCGTTTTGTTGGACGAAGGCGTCCCAATAAGGCAGACACACATCCCGGGCATGCACCACAGGGCCGGCTCCAACAAGGGCGTAGCCACCTATTATGGCATCACCGACCACGTGGGCGCGGTAAACATGGGCAAGGCCTGATTCGGTCTTCGTATTAATCGGCTCTACAGCCAGCAGGCGGGATTGGCTGACTTTGTTTGTCAGGCTGCGCCAGCGTAGGTGTCGAATAGCGGCTTTGATGTCTGAATGGGTACTGTCGGCGGGTAAGTAGTGAATACCTTTGCCGGAATCTTCGTTGCTGGTGCGTAAATATAGGCCCTGATAGCGCTGTACCAATGGCAGCAAAGTGGTAACAAGATGGCGCTGCGCAACCCAGGGGGATTCAATATGGAAACGGGGGCAGTTTAAGCCTGCCTTTTGCCAGTGGGTAAAACATTGAGCCTTGTCGGCATAGCGTTCGAAGTAAGCCGTGCTGTTGATGATAGGGGTGCCGGTTGGCACCCGGGCTTCGGCGCGCCGAACCCGTTTTAGGGAGCGGCTGTTGACTCGCTCCGGGTTGATACGCACATACACCAGTTCGGCTTTGGTTGGGTCGTCGGTTTTTTGCAGGCCAGAGGCGGCCAACCCTGCTTCCTCATCTTTTCGTGGGCGTTCCAGCGTCCACTCACCCAGGTATTGGCCCGCCCAACGGTGGTCGGTGCCTTGCTTGCGGCCAATAAAGGCAATGCGGGTGGTTTGGATCATGGGCTGGGTAGTTCGCTCGTTTCGTCGAATGGCGGGCATTTTACGGTAATGTGATGGAATTAACAGGCCTCACAAAGGATTTTCAGAGGTCGCTCTGGGTAAGGAGCCGATGTGCTGATCAAGCCACTCTAATAGGTAGTGCTGTACGGGCTTCTTGGCGATATCCAGACTCTGAATGCATATAAAAGCGGTTCGCGGATTGCGAAGTGTTTGGGCAAGCTGCCATTTAATGCCTGGTAGGGTGCGATCTTCGGCTTTAATCAAACGATGTTTTAGGTGATTGTTGACCAGGGCTTTGGAGGACTTTAAAGCAGAATGGGCTGCCAGGGCAAAGCTCCAGAGTTGGTCCGGGTGGCGAAGCTTGTGTCGAATGTTTTGTCGCAGCCAATCCGGGTGGGCATTAAAAATCGCCTGCATTTCAGAGCGCATGGCCGGGTGGGGTTCATGTGGCAGGTTGAAATATTTCTGATCATAGCCCATGGCCCGGGCGCTGAGTTCCTGCATTCTCAGGTGGTTGGCCCGGTGGGGTTTTAGCTTTTTGGGGCGCAGGGCGAGAATGGGGCGGCTGCGCTTTAGTTTGTAGAGCCATTGGTGGTCAGATAGAAGCGTCCATTTCCCGCGAAGCACCACTTTATCGTTGTGGAAAAAATCCGTTGGCTCCACCGGTTGGGCCAGCATCATATCGTCGTTGAAGTAGATGAATCGTTCGGCCAGGTCGGGTATCCGCCAGAGTACGGTTTCAATGGGGCGGCAGCTGAATACCGGCAACACCTCCTCATAACCCCGGAATACCGTTTCGTGGCTTACTAGTTTGACTTTGTCTGCCAAGGGCTTGGCGACGTTGCCTTGCAGGAAGGGCGGTGTTTGGTTGTCTGTCACGATGTGGATTGTTCGAATCCAGGGGGCGAACCGCAGAATGGAGGCAACACAGTATTCCAACTCGCCCCTCTCCCGGAAGCGTGTCGGCGCGGCTGAACCGGGGATGTCACGCCCCAGGGTTTTGAGGTAGGCCTGTAGTTTGGCTTGGTGCTTCGGGTCGTCGCCGTCTACCCAGGTGATTACGGCGTCTATGGGTGGTAAAGCGTGTGGCATTGGGTCTCATGGGGCGGTTCGCAAAGCGGTATTGTACCGTTCCACTTGGGGTGGGTCTGCCCCTTTTGGGGGTTCTTGGGAATAACAAAGATAGTGACTGAGTTGGCTTGATCGGTGTTTGGGTATTCTATAGGCTGTATGTATATACAGTATTGTGGGGGTTGAACAGTGGCAAGGAAAATCAGCCATGACCAGAATTTCAAGAACCTGATCCTCGATTATCCTCTGGAAGCGTTGGCCTTGTTCGCGAGTGAAGAGGCGCTTCCATGTGCCTCGGGCCGGCCTTCCGCTAGCGCGGTATTTATTGTTGGGCTCTTCCTTGTAAGTGTGCCCTGGCAGGGTATAGTATTGGCATGATCTATAAGACAAAGAGCTTTCAATCAAAATTCAAAAAGGCTGGGATCGGTGACTCTGAACTGATCACCGCCTGCGATGAAATGGCAAGAGGGCTTGTCGATGCGGATTTGGGAGACCATCTCTAAAAAAAACGAGTGGCCCCGCCAGGAAAAGGCAAAAGCGGTGGCTATCGAACAATGATTGGCGCTGTTGTAGGAGAAAGATACTTTTTTCTATACATCTTTGCCAAAAATGATAGATCGAACATAAACAATCAAGAAAGGCTGGCCCTTAAAGAACTGGCGAAAGAGCTTGTTGGCTTCGAACGGGAGACCATTGAGCACCTTGTCAAAGTAGGGGAACTGATAATAGTGGAGCAAAGTGTATGAGCGATATTCTTAACACGGTTCATGACACAGCCAAGGGCTTACACAAGGCGGGGGCGATTGATAAAACGACCATGCGTAAGTTCGATACCCTTTGTTTGACCGCAGTGCATGAATTCACCCCTGAGCAAGTGAAAGCGTTAAGGCTCCAATACGGTCTGTCACAGCCTGTTTTTGCCCACTACCTGAACGTGAGCGACAAGTTGGTAAAGAAATGGGAGCAGGGCGAAAGCAAGCCTCGAGGCCCGGCTTTGAAAATGCTTGCATTAGCGGAGACCAAAGGTATAGAAGCAATAAGTTAAATTGACAGCCGGAAGTAGCGAACCACTACCTCGGACACTGTCGGTCATCAGTTCCTTTACAGCGGTATGGAGGAAGAGACCAACCCTTGGCGTTTCTCGATCCATCGCCTGGCGCATTACTGTCTGGACTTGGCCGAGCTGTATTCGGTGGAGCGGGTGGTTCCGGTTGTCATCTTCCTGGCCGATGGCAAACAGATTCCCACCTCCCTGATTCTTGGCTCGGAACGGCGTTCCTATCTGACGTTTGGCTACCTCCGATGTGTGTTGTCGTCGCTCCCCAGCGAACATTATTGGGAGAGTGACAACCTGGTGGCTCGGTTGAACCTGCCGAACATGCGGTGGGCGCCGGAAGACAAGGTCCGGGTGTACGTTCAGGCAATTCGGGGTTTGTTGACTTTGGAGCCCGATCCGGAACGGCAGTTGAAGTACATTGACTTCATCGACATCTACACGGCACTGGATGATAGTGAAATGCGAGAATATACAGAAAAACACCCTCAGGAGAGTTCAGCGATGGCTACTTTGTCTGAGCGATTACGGCAGGAAGGCCACCAGCAAGGCGTTCATCAGGGCATGCAGCAAGGGGAGGTGGCGATTATAAAGCGGTTGCTCATCCGGCGGTTTGGTCCCTTGGATGAAGCGGCTTTGTCCCGGTTGGAAACGGCCTCCTCGGAAGATCTGGAAGCCTGGGCGGAAAACCTGTTGGACGCACGCAGCTTAGAAGAGGTTTTTACTCGGCATTAATGCCGTGTAGGCTCGGGTATGCAGCTGGCTTCAGCGCTTTTCCCGCGTCACTCGCTACTTACCTCGTTTAACATCACGATAAAAATTCTCGTGAGAGCCTAACGCCATTAGTTCCAGAATCAAAGTGCCATCATCAAAGCTGTATCCCAGCAAAGTCAGTTGTTTGTTCATTTTAAATTTATGTACCCACAAGAACGATAAATCCCCTTTTTTCTGCTCACCAAGGGCGGGATCGGCCATCAGTTTCTTGACGGCCGTATCGAGGTCTATCTTCTGATTGGGTTTAAGCTTCTTTACGGCTTTCTTGAAGGTAGGGGTCTGTAAGACACTGGTGGCTTTAGCCAAAATCGTAAGCCTCCAATTTGCCTGCTTCTCTCTCCGCATTTGCGATGATGGTTTGCTTAACAAACTCATAAGGTAAATCGGGGTTGTCTTCCATCATCTCACCGATCTTCGCCCAGTGTTCTATTTGCTTTGGTGTGGTCCGATTAAGCGCTTTGGCTATAATTGCGGCCTTTTCTATTAGGTCTTGATCTAACCGTATGCTGTTAGTCGCCATATGAGCATCCTCCAAAGGGTTTTCTGGAGTGTAGCAATGCGCCACAAACGAGGCAAGTTGCAGCAAACTTTCAGGAACAATGACCTGCGAAAGGTCACCCCATTGCGCTAGGAGCGACTGAAGTATTGCGTACCGCCAATTGTTATTTGGCACCATACGGTTGTCCGGCACACCGAATACCACTAAAGATGATTCATGCAGCCTCTGAATAATTCCCGCAGAGCCTCGCGGGAATTGTTCAGAGGCTCCTTAAGCGGTGAATTTATATAGAATAGTTGTCTGCTCAATGTTGAGGTTTCGGTTTTGTCACCAGGGTCGGTCCACCGCCTACAATTTGCGCTTCAACTGCCAGGCGGCAAGGCACATGAACAGTAAATGCGGGAGTAGGGCGGCCAGCCAGGGAGCTAGATTGAGCACCAAACCAACGGATGCGGTGGTATCGATAAGCAACTGAGCGGCAATGGCGAGCGCCAGGGCGCGGAAGGCGGTGTCACCCAAGGTTCGCTGCCGGAAAGAACCCATCGAAAAAGCCAGGGCAAGGAAGAGCATGCCGAGGTATTCGATTGGAAACCACACCCGGTTCCAAAAGGTTAGGGAAAGGTCTCCCTGTTGCAGGTTTTGCTCGTAGGAGAAGTTAACCTGGGTCATCAACTGGCTGAGGGTCAGTTTGTTGGTGTCCTGGGCGAGAATTTCGATCAGGTCGGCATCGAAGTTGGTGGGGGTCCACTGCAGTTCTGCGTGCTGTCTGTATTGCACTCCTTCGGGGTTGAATACCGTTTCGCGTACGTTGCTGAGCAGCCAGCCATTGGCGTTCGGTGTGGCGGTTTGGGCATATTTGGCGCTGATCAGTTGGTTGTTGTCCAGCTCGAACAGGGTCAGGCCTTTGATGCTTTGGGTGGGCCCTACGAACTCGGTATTAATGACCCATTGGCCGTCCCGATACCATTCACCTTCCAGTGTGGGGAGGCCCCAGTTGCGCTTGTCTGCGCGATACACCTCGGCTTTTACCGCCAGCGAAGGCGCTACCCATTCCCCAATGGCGAATACGATGGGTAGCAGGATCAAACCGGGCAGTATCAGCCGGAATATCAGGCCTTCTGCGCTTCTCGAGACCAATTGGATTATCACCAGTTCACTGGCTTTACCCATGCCGCCAACGGCAATCAGAGTGCCGAGCATGACCATGGGGCCAACGAAGGTGTATATCTCGGACGGCATGCCCATCGCCTTGTAAACAAAGGCATTCCAGGGTGAGTAACGGTCGCTGACGCGGCGGCTTACTTCATCCGCGAACCCCATAACCAGCAATAACCCGCCGATGGCCAATATGACGATGGCGACGAACAGGGCTGTTCGGCTGATGATGTATCGGCTGAGCAGGTAGCGGGTCATCGGGCTTGTCTCCTGAGCAGGTAGGCACCAATCAGGAGCAGCCCCACATGTAGCCACCAGGGGCTGGCTTCAAGCGGAATCTGACTTTTGGCGACGGCTGCCTGGGCCGTGCGGTAACCGAAGTTGAACAGCACATAGAGTACGATGCCGAATGCCAGGGCTCCCACTCTGGCTTGCCGGGGTTTTACCCTGGTCAGCGCTACGGCCCAGATGCAAAGTACCGGGATCATTAGGCTTTGCAGGGTTCGGTAGATCACTTCGCTTTTTCTTTTCTGATCGCCCTGCCAGAGATCCCGGCTGCTCATGCTTTCTATTCGGTCGGCGGTGTATTCGGTCTCTGAGGTGGGGATGTAGAGGTTGTACCGGTCGTAGTCGATGCGTGTTGTGTCGGAAGGCAACAGTGAGAACACCTGCTGTTGGCCCCTTTGCAGCGAGAGGTATTGGCGGTCGTCATTCAATTCAATGCGTGCCCGCTCCGCTGTGTTCACGGTGATGCGGTCTTCTTCCGTTCTGGCCATAAATACCGTAACCAGTGCTTCGCGGTTGTTGTCCGCTTCGCGTGCATAGAGCGTGGCCTGGCGTTCTGTCAACGAGAAAAACTCTCCTGCCTGAACCAGCTCGGTCAACGGTCGGTTCTGTTGCTGAATGATGAAATTGGCCAGTCTGTTTTCGGCGCCGGGCGCCCAGTAATGGCTGAAGCCGAGAGACAGAAGGGTGACGGGCAGGGCCGTCAACCAAAACAATCGATTGAAAATGGCGCTGTCGTTAATCCCGATGGCCATAAACACGGTGCGTTCCGATTCCTGACTCATGCGGTTCATGGCGATGAGCAATGCCAGGAAATAAGCGGCGGGCAACAACTCGGGCAACAGGATGGGCAGCTGGTAGGCCAGAATCACGGCGATGGCCCAATCGGAATATTGACCGGAGATGGCTTTGGCCAATACCCGGCTCAGCTCATCGGCGATGAATAATACGGTAAGAATCAATGTGATGAGAGTGAATGGCTTTAGGGTCTCTCGGCAAAGATAGCGGGTGATCAAGTCTGTACCCCAAGGCGAAATAAACAGGCGGGGATTGTAACGAATGGTGTGCGATGCAACTAGTAGCTTGGTGTTTGGGCTTTGTGATGCAGGCCACGCCAACCGGTTTTGACCAGGCGGGTAATAAGTATGCAGGGTGCTGCCACCAGCATCATGCCGTCCACCAGATAATTGAAACCGTTACGGCTGGTGCCGGGCCAGGCGAGCCATGCCAGCAGGACAAGAATACTCAACCAGAACCAGTGACATTGCCTTAATTGATAGGTGGCGACGGCCAGGCCCAATAACACCAGGCTGAACAGGCTGGTGTAGCCCCATTCGTAACCGTTGAGTGGCCAGGTTAAAAAGGGCACGAGCACAAGGGTATTCACCAGGGCCAGCGCGACCCAGATGGATGTCGGCAGCGGGCGCTTCCCATCGAAACGCAGAGCGTGAAGCGCGACCGCCAGGGTTGGAACAGAGGCCATGCCAAACCAGCCTGCCAAATAGAATAGGGCGTTGTGGCCAACCCAAACAGGGATTAACAGGAAGGCGAGTGCAAGGGAGATGCGTTTGCCATAGGCCGGTGAGCCGGGTATTAGCCGTAATATGGAAGAGCAGAGCGCCAGCCAAACCAGAAGCTGGCTGGCCCATAGATACAAGACAAAGCCATTGATTGGAATCATTCCTGCGTCAACCCCGCCCAATTGAATCGAACGTACTGAATGTGGCTGCGTTTGTGGGTGTAAAACAGATGAAAATAGCCATCCGGTCCGTGTATCAGGCTCGGGTATGAAAAACGTTCCCCTTTCTCCTGAACAATGGTTTTCAACAGTCGCCAGGTTTTCCCGCCATCCCGTGTGTGGCTGATGGCGAGAGAGTCGCGATGCGTGCCTGGGTTGTGTGCCATTAGCCATTCATCGGGCCCCATGGGTAAAACGGCCACGGCGCTTTTGGGGTTCAAGGGTGGGGCTGACTCTTCGGGGCGGGCTATTTCACCCAGGTAGTCACTTTCCAGATGTAAAACCGGCCCGGTTTCCAAAGGTCGGATCAATAAATCGGCGGTTTCCGGAGTAGAGGGGATAACGGCGGGCTGTAAGCCCTCTGCCTCAAGGGTCTGGCTACCGAGGAAAGCACCGCTGTGGTCGAAATGGAGCCACATCGGGTTGATACGCCCCTGTTCGAAGTAGGCGGGAACCATAAAGCCCTGTTCGGTGGCTCTCGGGGTGGTCCTAACTAAAGTGCTTTGGTTGAAAAACGGGCTCAGAATCGGCTGTTGGACTTGCTGCCAATGGTCGCCAAAGTTGTCCGATACCAAATGGCTGACCTGAGCGGTGGCCCAGCCTCCCAAAGCCACGGAAACGACGAAAAGATGAAGTTTACCCCGGTGGTAATAGGGTACGGGGTTGCCGAGGTTCTTGACGTAAATCCCGAGCATGTCGCCCAGTTGGTCGGCATCCAGTACGGCTTGGGCAGGTCCTTGTGGGTGGCCGTCGGCGATGAACTGACGGTAAATGCGAACGTCTCTGTGGCCTTCCTTGGTGCCGCCAAACCAAAATACGGCCAGCCTGCCGTCGGGCAGGGCAACAGCCTGAGCGGCGTGCACGTTACGGGTGGTTGAGGCGAGGGCCTGGCTTTCGAAGACGGGGGGTTCGGAAGGCGAAAGCTGGATGACAGGTGGTAATTGCCAGCGGATATCCGTTTCGTGATCCTGGCCCCTGAGTAGGGCCAGACTGGTGACCAGTATTAAAGCCAGTGCTTTAACCGCAGGTAGATTGAGCAGGCGAAGTAGCCCTTGAACAGCCATGGTGGTGGGCCTTTTGTTGTTATTCTTCGTCCTTGCGTATGGCCATGCGTACCAGAGCGATGAACAGGCCCAGGAACCCGGCCAGCACCGTGGCAGCAATGGCGATTAGCGGGCGGTTGGGTTTTTCCGCCGAGCTGGGTATGCGGGCGCTGGTGCTGTCATCCAAGAGGTTCACGTCTTCAATGTGGAAGCCGAGGCTTTCCAGCGCCCGGATTTCGCCTTGTAACTGGCTGGGCGAGGTATGAAGAATGGAGATATTGCCATTCTCGTCAATGATTTGTTCGTCTATCCCTTCGAGGAACAGCTGGTTGGCGCCTTCGGTGTTCAGGGATTCCAGCCGTGCCTGCAGGAAACGGGTGCCGTTCAGGAAGAGGTCTTCATCGCCTTCGGAATGATTGAGCATTTGTATGTTGCCGGCACCATGGATGAGGGCTTCCCAACTGGTCGGGTCCTCAATGCCCAGTGAGGTGGCAACGGCCAGGGCCTGGCGGACTTTCTGTTTCTCGCGCATCAATGAGGCATCGGCGCCTTTGATCAGTTGCGCGTATTTGGAGGCGGCGGTTTGAATCCGGATGGATTTGGTGGCGTTGATATCGCTGATTGTGTCTTTCAGGGTTTTTTCTTCGGCCAGTTGGAGCAGCTCATCAATAAAGGCTTTGGCTTTGCGGGGCTCGGAGGAGAGCAGATTCACCGTGATCTTGTTCAGGGGCGTTTTTTCTTCGCTGGCCAACTCATAAAAGTCGTAACGAACGGGTTCTATGGTCAGGTTTTCGGAAACACCGCGGATGGCAGAAAAGGCTTCTTCCTCCGACACTTCCGAGGCGCGTTTGCCTTCGCCCATGCCTGAATTGTGATAGGCGAGTTCGATCAAACTCAAGGATTGGACGTTCAGTAGAAAGGCCTGCGTCAGTTCATCCAGCGTGATAGGGCTGATCTGTTGGGCGAGAATTGATTGAACGGCCGCCCGGTTGGGCTGGCTGACAATGGCTTCAACCCGGTATTGCCTTGGTAAAACCAAGGCCACCGCGACCCCGGCGATGGCGCCGAGAAGAGTGATGGCAACAATCAGTTTCCACTGTTCGATAATACCCCTAAGCAGTTCGCCCAGATCGATGGTGTCATCATCCGGGTGCGGTCGCAGGTGTGTCGGTTCCTGCTGTGGGGTGTTCGAACTCATGGGCTGCCTCTGTACTGCGGATTCAAAGCGCGAGAGTATAGGGTAACGGGGTTTTCAGGCCAAGCACTGGTCAGTGAAAGCGTTCGAGCGGTCACACTGTTGTTTTCTTTCACAAAAATAAGGTCGTATAACCCGGTGAGGTGTGCGAAAACTCCAAAAAAGGGCTGCAAGCCCCCCCTCAAGCTGCCTATAATCGGCCCAAAGACCAAAGGGAGCGACTAATGATTACATTGACCTGTTTCGGGGCGTACGACATTCGTGGTGAGCTGGGTGTCGAGCTGAACGCAGACATTGCCTACCGGATCGGCCGGGCGTTCGCAGCCTATCTAAACCCTAAAACGGTGGTAGTGGGCGGTGATGTCAGGGAAACCTCTCCGGAACTGAAACAGGCCTTCGCCAAAGGGGTGATGGACTTTGGCGCGGATGTGATCGACATCGGCCAGTGCGGTACTGAAGAGATTTACTTTGCCACCAAGCATCTTAAGGCCGATGGTGGCTGCATGGTGACAGCCAGTCACAACCCCATCAATTACAACGGCATGAAAATGGTACGGGAAGACGCCAAGCCGATTTCCCGCGATACCGGCCTGGATGACATCCGTAAAATGGCGGAAGACGAGAGTTATGGCGAGAAGGCCGCTCAGCCGGGGACCATGAAAACGGTCGATAACAGCCAGGCCTATACCGAACATTTAATCAGTTATCTTGATCTTTCCGACCTTCGGCCGACCAAACTGGTTACCAACGCTGGCAACGGTGCGGCTGGCCCGGCGCTGGACCGCATTGAAGCCGCGTTGAAGGCCAAAGGCGCCCCCATCGAATTCGTGAAGATCCATAACGAACCCGATGGCACCTTCCCCAATGGCATACCCAACCCGTTGCTGCATGAGCAGCAGCCCATTACCAGCAAGGCGGTACGTGACAACGGTGCCGACATGGGCATCGCCTGGGATGGAGACTTCGACCGCTGCTTCCTGTGGGATGAAGACGGTAACTTCATCGAAGGCTATTACATCGTCGGTCTGCTGGCCGAGGCTTTCCTGGTGAAACAGCCCGGCTCGAAAATCGTATATGACCCGCGTTTGACCTGGAACACCATCGAGATCGTGGAATCCAACGGCGGTCAGGCGGTGATGTGCAAGTCCGGCCATGCCTTTATCAAAGAAAAGATGCGTAAGGAAGACGCCGTATATGGCGGGGAAATGAGCGCCCACCATTATTTCCGCGACTTCGCCTATTGCGATTCCGGCATGCTGCCCTGGTTGCTGGTGGTGGATCTGTTGAGCAAGAAGAAAACCACCCTCAAGTCGCTGGTGAGCGAACGCATGGCGATGTATCCCTCTCCGGGGGAAATCAACAGCAAAGTGGCGGATGCAGATGCCACCATGACCCGGGTATATGAGGCCTACAAAGCCGAAGCCATTTCGGAAGACCGGATCGACGGCCTCTCGCTTGAGTTTGAGAACTGGCGTTTCAATCTGCGTAAATCCAACACCGAGCCGGTTATCCGCCTGAATGTGGAAACCCGGGCGGATAAAGAGCTGATGGATGAAAAGACGCAGGAATTGCTGGCTTTGATTCGCCAGTAATATTGTCACGTATTTGTAGGAGCGCACTCCGTGCGCGACATAGAGTTAATGGGTTTCTACTTGGGTCGCGCACGGAGTCCGCTCCTACTTTGGGACGGAGCTTTAAATGACGGTACTTGTTACTGGGGGTGCGGGCTACATTGGCAGCCACACCTGTATTGAACTGATTCAGGCCGGCTATGACATCCTGGTGCTGGATAATCTGGCCAACAGCTCCCGCGAGTCACTGCGGCGGGTGGAAGCCATTGTTGACAAACCCATTCCCTTTGTCGAAGGGGATATCCGGGATGCCGCCTTGCTCGACACCCTCTTCAGCGAGCATTCCATTACCTCGGTCATTCACTTTGCCGGTTTGAAGGCGGTCGGGGAGAGTACCGAGATACCTCTCGATTATTACGAAAACAATGTGTGGGGCACTATCAATCTACTTCAGGCGATGAAGCGGCACGAAGTCTCGAGCATCGTATTCAGCTCCTCCGCCACTGTGTATGGCGACCCTCATACCGTCCCTATCCAGGAAGATTTCCCGTTGAGCGCGACCAACCCTTACGGCCGCTCCAAGCTGATGATCGAAGACATCCTCCGGGATCTGGCTAAATCGGATGATCGTTGGCAGGTTGCCTTGTTGCGTTATTTCAACCCCGTGGGAGCGCATATCAGCGGAACAATAGGGGAAGACCCGAATGGTCGGCCCAACAACCTCATGCCTTTTATCACTCAGGTGGCCATCGGCAAACTGCCGGAACTGAGCGTGTTCGGCAGCGACTACGATACACCGGACGGTACCGGCGTGCGGGACTACATTCACGTGGTGGATCTCGCCAAGGGCCACGTCAAAGCCATCGAGAAACTGGAGAGTAAACCGGGATGCGTGGCTTATAACCTGGGCACCGGCAATGGCTATAGTGTGTTGCAGATGGTTAAGGCGTTTGAAGAAGCCTCTGGCCGAGAGGTGCCTTATCAACTGGTGGCCCGCAGACCGGGGGACATTGCCTGTTGTTATGCTGATCCGGCCTTCGCCGAACAGGAACTGGGCTGGAGAGCCGAAAGAGGCTTGAAAGAGATGGTGGAAGACTCCTGGCGCTGGCAAAGCCAAAACCCCCAGGGCTATAAAAGGTAGGGCCCCTAATCATTCCCTCTCCCTTTGGGAGAGGGTTAGGGAGAGGGCTGGGGAAAGGGAAGCTCCCGAAGTATAGCCTCCAACACCCCTTCTGTATCCAACAGGACTTGCCGGTTATCAAACCTGATGACCTTCAAACCGTTACTTTCCAAATATTCAGTTCTCATCTGATCCTTGGTTTTTGTCTCAGGATCAAAATGGTGGGCACCATCAATTTCAATGATCAGATTCGCTGAGTGACAATAAAAGTCCACAATGTAAGGATTGATAGGGTGTTGTCTTCGGAATTTGAAGCCTTTAAGGCGTCTGGCTCTTAAGTGATGCCACAAGCGATGTTCTGCGTCGGTCATGTTTTGACGTAGATGTTTGGGGAAAGAGTGGGGCAATTGTACGTCCTTGATGATCTTTGGGTGATTATTTGGATAGGGTCCCTCTCCCCAGCCCTCTCCCTGAGGGAGAGGGAGTTGGTCTGGGGCCGATTTTTATCCTAGCAGGGCTAGCTCCAGCTTTTGACCGTCGTTCTTGGCGATTTTCACTTCCACCGGTTGGTTCAGGATGAAGGTCCGTTTTTCCCCTCTCAGCATCATCCTCAATGGGTCGTAGCTGAATTTTTCCTCGCCGTTGCGCATGTCTATGAAGCCACTGGCGCCGTTATCATCCAGCTGGGCTATCAGGCCGCCGGAGTTGATATGCACAATGGTGGCCTGCCAGTTTTGTTCCGGCTGCGTGGCGAGCCATTGCAGGCGAAGCCGGTTGTCCACTTCGTTGGCGGCTTTTCGGCTGTTGGCCAGGCGGTTGTTCAGGTCGTCGACCAGCCCTTCGGGGATCGTGAAAGCGTTGCCCGCCAGCTTGGCATGAATCAGCCGGTGAAGGGTGAGGTCCGTGTATTTGCGAATGGGGCTGGTGACGGTGGTGTATTGGTCGAACCCGAGGCCGAAATGAGGCGCGGCCTTGGTGGCCCAAGCGCCCCGTTCGAGTCGTTTTTGCAGCACATACTGAAGGGGGAAGTCTTCGATCTGGCGCGCTGTCCGCATGATGGATTTGTACCCTTCCAGGTCGTGGCCATCGGTGTCGGCTATGCCTTTGGCGAATTCGCGGAGCAGACCCTTGAGTTCATCCTCCCGTTCGGGGCGAAAACCGGGGTGGGTCATGAACAGAGCAGTATCTTCCACCAGCCAGGCGGCGGCGATGCGGTTGGCGGCGAGCATGCATTCTTCCACCAGGCTGTGCGCCGTGGTGCGTTCTTCCTTTTCGACACCGGTAACGTTGAGGTCGTTATCGACCTTGACGCGGTAATCAGGGCGGTCGGTCATGACCAGGGCATGCTCGTGGCGCCAGGCGTTCAATGCCTGGCAGCACTCACGCAGGGTTTCCAGATGCCAATGCTGAGCCGGAATTGGAGTTCGCCCATCCAGCCAATCGCTGACCTCGGCGTAGCTGAGTTTGGCTGTGCTGCGAATGACGGCGGGTGTGATCGCCAGTTTGCTCAGGGCGCCGTCTTTGGCGACCCGGATATGAAAGACCAGCGCGAGGCGGTTTTTCTCGGGAATGAGCGAGGCCAGATCATGCGCCAGCCGGTCTGGTAGCATGCCGAGTGGCAGGCCGGGAAGGTAGGTGGTGGTCAGGCGTTCCCGAGCCCCTTGTTCCAATGGCGAGCCAGTTTCGAACCAGGCGCTGGGGTCGGCGATGGCGATACGCAACAGCCAGCCATCGTCGGTTTCCTCTGCGAAGAGGGCGTCGTCCATATCCTGAGTGGTTTCGGCATCGATGGTGACGAAGGGGATATCGGTCAGGTCCTTTCGTCTATCGGCCAAGTCGTCAATCAACGATTCCTCAAGGGCGTTTGCGGCTTCGACCAGGGCGGGCTCGAAGTCTCGTTTCAGGCCGTGTTTTTCAATCGCTAGGGCGTGCCAGGTACCGGGCTCCTGCTCGGAGCCCATGATATGGGTGATTTCGGCTTGAGCTTTTCCGGTATCCCAGGGGTGGCGGGTAACGGCGGCTTTCACCCATTGGCCGCTTTTCGCTTCGGCCGTCTTCTTGGGCGGTACAAACAACCATTTGGCGTGGCCCGGGGCTTCCGGTTCGACGCCTTGGGCTTTACCTCGTTCTACATACCGGCCGAGAAATTCCGTGAAGGTGCTTTCCACCAGTTTTTCCAGCGCGGCTTTCACTTTGCCGTCGCCCTGTTCCTCCAGGGTGAATTCCACCCGGTCGCCGGGAAACACCTTGCTCATGTCTTCGGGTGGGAGGAAATATTCGAGATCATCGTCGGTAACCACAAAGCCGAAGCTTCTGCCGGTGCCCTTGATGGTGCCGGCATGAACCGGTTTGCTGGATTTAATGTCCGTTTTCAGAGATTGAAGCTGTGCAAGGGCTTTGGCATCGAGCATAGATAACCTGGTTGTATTCAGAATGCTTGGTGGGCGCGCAGTATAACGGAATCGTGCCTGGATTTTGATAAGCTTGGGCGTAATTCTCGCGGTAAAAGCAGGCAATTCGATGGCGGATGTTCGTTCCCTGGAAGCCTTTCGCAAGCAAAAGCGCAAACAAACGGCTGCCGGCAAGACTTTATGTCGCAATGGGCGCCACAAGTGGGTCCTGGATCAAAAGCCCCAGTTTGACGTGAAACAGGGGCGGTTGATGACGCGATACCGCTGTGAGCGATGCGGCGAGACCAAGGTGAAAGCGGAATAAAAAGTCCTATCAGTCTCCCCAGCGGTCCAGGTTTTTCAGAAAGGTCTCGGCGCGCTGCGCGCTGGCTTGAAGCTCGGGGTCGTCTGGTTTCAATTGCAATGCTTCCTGCCATACCTCCAGCGCTTCCTGCAGGAACCCCTGGCCATACAGCAATTGGCCGCGTTCCAATAAGGCGTTGGCCTCGCGGTCGATGCGTTGAGTCAACTGGGTATCGAAGGGTTTTGCCGCTTCGGGATTGATCTCCTTCATTTCGGCGACCAGGCGGCGGGCACCCAGCAGGTCATTCAGCTGCATGGATAATCGAAAACTGGATTCAAGCTCTGGCCATTGGCGCTCCGCCGCCGCTTCCTGCTCACTTCGTGCCGCCGCCCGGTCGGCCCGTTGCGCCTGTTGAATGCTGGTCAGCAATTCCTGGCTGAGGTCGTTCGGTGCCAGTCGGTTAGAGAGGGAGAGCGCCTGGACAGCGGTGGGCGTGTCGTCTTGGTAGAGGGCTTGTTTGCCGATCACATAAAGCTCACGAGAGGCTTGTTTCAGGTCGGTTTGAAACTGGCGATAGCGCTGCTGCGCGAAAAAGTTTTCGGGGTTGGCTTTAAGGAGGTTTTCCTCGCTGACGCGAACCGCCAGCAGGAAACGGCCTCTGGCCAACAGGATATCTCTTTCGCTGACGTTGATGCTGCTCAATCGCCGTTCTTCGTATTCCGATCTTTGCGCTTGCAGTTCGGGTGCATTGGGCAGGTTGAGCAGGGCGCGGTCGAGTACGCTGACGGCCATCGCCCATTCTTCCTCGGCTTCATATCGCTGGGCTTCCGCTAGGGTGTTCTCGATATAAGCTTCCCGTTTCGCTTCGATAACGCCGGCGCGTTGTTGCAGCTCGAAGAATTTGTCGTGAGCGGGGTCCAGAGCGGCAATGGTACTCAATGCCCTGTCGTACTGATCCTGCTCAACCCAGTTGTCTATCTGGGCATCCACATCGGTTTGTTTGGCATAGAACTGGGTACAACCGGAAAGCAGCAGAACCAGGCTAAGAACATAATGCAAGGGTCTCATGGTCAGGAGCCGGTCCTTTCGTGTCCGAGATAGGGAATGGTGGTGGCTTCTATCGGCCAATTGTCGATGGTCAGTGTTTCTATAGGGGCTTGGAACCCCTTGACCTGGATGCTTTGCGTTTGATGTGCCTGGATGGGGTGGCGTTCGTTGAGTGCGTTATAGAAGCACTTATCGGTCATGATCTGCCCCGGCGCGGCCAAATCGCACAGGCGGGAGGCCAGGTTGGCGGGGGCGCCAATCACGGTATATTGCATACGCTCGTGAGAGCCGAGCAGCCCGGCCAGAACGGTACCGCCACTAAGGCCGATGCGGATATCGAGGCAGGGGTCGCCCGCTTGGGTGCGCATCTGGTTCAGGCGTTGGATGCGTTCGCGTATTTGAATGGCGCACTTCATGGCATGAAAGCGGTGCTCGGGGTCCGGTTGCGGGCAGCCGAATATCAGCATGGCGCAGTCCCCGATGTATTTGTCGACGTTACCGTTGTATTGGTGGCAGGTGTCAGCGAATTCGGTGAAATAGAGGTTCAGGACCTCAGCGATTTCCTCTGGGTGGCGACCTTCGCTGAACGCGGTATAGCCGACCAGGTCGACAAACACGACGCTGGCGTCCACCCGCTTGCCTTCCTGTTTGAGCTCTACGTTATCCTGCGCCATGTAGCGGGCGGCGACCGGGTCGCTGACGAAGCGGGAAAACAGCCTTTCCACGCGTTGCTTTTCCTCCAGCCCGGCAGCCATGGTGTTGAAGGCTTTGGTCAGGTCGCTGAATTCGCCCCGGTGATTGCCTCTGATCCTGAATCCATAATGGCCGGATTCAATGGCCCGTGTACCGGCGATCAAGTCCCGCACCGGTTTCGCCAGGGATTGCCCAAGCCGAATGGCGACCAAAGTAATGGATAACACCAGCATCGCAATGACGATAATACCTGAGCGTATAACAGCGGCCTGGCTGGCCAGCAGATCCGATTTGTCCATACCGACCCAGGCGGCCCCACCGCTGACCCCTCGAAAAACGACCGGGGCGTAGAACCAGACAACATCGTCGGCCGTGGTGATGGAACCATCGGTTTTGAACGCATTCACATCGGTAATGTTGGGAAGGCGTCTGCCGGCATCGGCCAACAGTTCGCCATCGCGGTTCATTACGGCGGCGGATACGACTGAGGGTTGATCCGTCAGTGAAAACACCAGGCTGCCGAGGCTCAATTGGTCTTCGGTGAAAACCAGCTCGACGGAAGCGGCACTGAGTTGAGAGGTGAGGGTGGTGCCGGTGGCGTTGAACTGGGCTTCCATCATCGAAAATTGGCGATACACCAAGGTGTAGCCGAGGATGGAAGACGCCACCAGAACCAGCAGCGTCATGATCAGCGCGAGTTTATGCCCGAAATGCCACTTCATAATAGGGAAACTCTACACTGAATGCCTCTGACATCTGGGGCAATGTCGGAGTTTGGTGATTGTACTAGCGTCCTTTTAGACATCCTTTATTCCACATTTGTCAGTTACCACCAGCATTCTCACGCATTTCCCGGAGAGACCTGGACCACTTAACAACTTAGGCGAAAGATAGCCTTTGTGATACTGCTCAGTCTCGAAAAAGCGACTGCGGAATGTGCCCTGTTTGGCAAATTCAGCATAAACCGAACTCTTGAAGTCAATCTGTGTACCAGTTATCGGTTTTCTTCGCTGAAAAGCCTATTCTTGGGGCTCGAAAGCCGTTAGACTCCTCGCCCATGAGTGAATCTATTTCATTAGTCAGTTTCTTTTCGACAGCCCAATGGGTCGTAGCCTTCTTGTTTGTACCGCTGGTGTGCTGGTACGAATGGTCACGCTCGACTCTGGTGTGTCGTTGGTGTGCCCTGGTAACCGGGTACACTGTTCAAATGGTACTGATTCTCGCTCTGATCGATAGTGGTTTTTCGTTGCAAACTGTGATCATGCTCGCATCCATCGCGGCTTATGCCTGGATCAAGCTGATGACAGGCTGGCTCCCTACCGAACGCAAAGTTCAGTCTCCCTCCTAATAGCGCCCGTTCCAAAGCCTTAGCTCTTTCCCTATTCGGTTTATAGCTGCCAGGGCCACGGCCAATGGCTGATTGCCACCCAGCCAATATACGCGAAGGTAGCCACCGCCAGCACAAATGCCAACCCTTGAAACCAGGTCGGGCCGCGTTGCTTGATGACCATGGCGCCCAACAGAATATAGATGATCAAAGCGACGACTTTCGCAGTGAGCCAGCCATGCACAAAAGGATATTGGCCAATCATTACGGCCAGGGTTATGGCGGCAACCAGCAGTAGGGTGTCATTGATATGGGGAACTATTCGGATCCATTTCTGTTGCATGACAGGGTGTTTCATCCAGGTCAGAACCGATCTCAATATGAAACCTGTGATGGAGATCGCCGCGAACGCCATATGAAAATACTTGATAATCATGTACATAGTACGGGCCTGTCATGTGGATAGGCGGGGCAGTGTACCATGCCCTGTTCCGAGTGCGAGGCCTTGAAACCTATGCGCACTCCTACAATGATTCGCTCTGATTGAGTCCATAACATGCAACCGGCACAGCCGGTATTGTTGAATATCGCCATTAAAAAAAGGGGAAATGCATGGAAGAGAATGTGACCGAGGCCGTTAATTGGCTATCCCGGGCACTGAGCATTGGCCAGGAGCATACTTGGGTTGTCCAGGCTTTCGTGATTGTACTCGCGACTCTCATCGCCAACCTGATTGCCAAGATGGTGTTCGACCGGCTTGAGAAAGCCACCCGGAAAACCAACACCTTTTGGGACGACTTGCTGGTTAACTCAGCACGAAAACCTGTTCGGGCGTTTATTTGGGTGAACGGCCTGTTATTGGCGACGGACGTAGTACGCCGGGTGTCGGACGAGCCCATATTCGACTTTGTCGAGCCGGTTCGCGAAGTCTCTTTCATTATTATTTTCGCCTGGTTCATGACTAACCTCGCTCGTAAGGGTGAGGAAACCCTTCAAGATCCGGCCTTGGTCAAAAAACCTTTGGATGCCACAACGGCTTCCGCCCTGGGCAAATTGCTGCGGTTTTCGGTAATCATCACCACTGCGTTGGTGGTTTTGCAGTCTTTGGGGTTCAGCGTTTCCGGTGTGTTGGCCTTTGGCGGGATTGGCGGTATCGCGGTCGGTTTCGCGGCGAAGGACCTGTTGGCCAACTTTTTTGGTGGGCTGATGGTCTATCTGGATCAACCCTTTCGGGTGGGGGATTGGATTCGTTCACCCGACCAGGAAATTGAAGGCACTGTCGAGCATATCGGTTGGCGTCTGACCCGGATTCGCACCTTTGATAAGCGACCTCTCTATGTGCCCAATGCGACCTTTGTCAACATTTCGGTGGAAAACCCGTCCCGGATGTTGAATCGGCGGATTTTCGAAACCGTTGGCGTACGCTATGGCGATGCAACCAAGGTGGCCGACATAGTGAAGGACGTGAAGGCCATGGTCGAATCGCATGAGGAGATTGATACCGACCAGACGATTATCGTGAACGTGAACAAGTTTGGTCCGTCCTCGATCGATTTCTTCATTTATATCTTCACCAAGACCACCGAATGGGTCCGCTACCATCAGGTTAAGCAGGATGTGATGCTGCGGATTATCGATATCATCGATGGGCATGGTGCCGAGATCGCCTTACCGACCCAGACCATTCATATGGCTGAAGAGCCGGAGTGGGTAAACGAGTCAGAGGGCAATACAAAGGCGAGCCGCAAGCAGAAGCGCTGGTCCAACGCCAAAGATCGTGGACCGGATCCGGAAAAAGAAGAGGAGGAAGGGGATTAGCTCTTTTTGCTGGTCAGGCAATTGGTCCGGTAATCCCGAAAATTTCTGGGTTAACTGGCAGGGACGAGCACCGGATGCCTAGTTACCTTATCAAGGGTGGTTCGCAGCAGGGATCGGTCCGACGCTTCGGCTGCGATCCAGGCCCGAGACGTCGGACCGCCATGGATGGGTTGAGTGGGCGGCATCCCGCACGACCCTTGATAAGGTAACCAGGTAGCCGGTGCGTACTCATGGCACAACCCTTCCCTTGGGCTATATATGAGTGCTTTTCTTTGAAAGCCAGTATTCATATTCTTCCTGGCCGAGTGCTCTGGCTTCATCTTCCAGCATGACCGGTATGCCATCGCGAATGGGATAGGCCAGTTTCGCAGCGGTGGAAATCAGTTCGTCTTTTTCGCGGTCGAGTTGCAGGGGTGCCTTGGTTACCGGGCAAACCAGAATGTTAAGCAATTGCTTATCGATCATCATGCGGAGCTTTCTCCTCGCAATCGGTGTCTTCATAAGTCGGTAGGGGCACGCCGGGAACCGGATCGATGCCGCCTTCGCAGCCGGGGTGGCACCGGGCGATGCGCATGGCGGCCAACCAGCTTCCTTTAATGGCGCCATGATGCTTCAGGGCGATCATGGCGTATTCCGAGCATGTAGGGTAGTAGCGGCATCGTGGCCCCAGCAGTGGGCTGATAAGCCAGCGGTATAGCTGGACGATGGCGATTAGGGGCCATTTCATTGATGCCCTCTCCCTAGCCCTCTCCCAGAGGGAGAGGGAACGCTATGGGCACTCAACCCTCACGCGACCAACGCGTGCCCTCACGCGTGTCCTGGATCTCCACGCCCTTGGCTTTCAGTTCATCCCGAATGGCGTCGGCTTTGGCGAAATCCCGGGCTTTTTTGGCGTCTTGCCTCGCCTGGATCATGGCTTCGATTTCTTCGGCGGTCAGGCCGTCTGTGGCGCTGTCCAGCCCTTTGAACCAGGCTTCGGGGTCTTGTCGCAACAAGCCGAGCAGGTCGCAAACACTGAGAATTTCACCTTTGATACGGGCTCTCTCTTCGCGATCCTCAGTTTTGAAGAAGCGTCCGGAGGCTTCGTGCAGGGCGGCGACGGCTTTGGGGGTGTTGAGGTCGTCCAGCAGGGCCTGGATGCCTTCGGTGGCGAATGGGTCGCTGGGCATGTGGGGTTCAAGCCCTTCGCTGTCACGCAGGACGGTGTATAGCCGGTCGAGTGTCTGCCGGCTTTGATGCAGGAGTTGTTCGGACCAGTTCAGGTTCGACCGGTAATGGGCTGACAGCAGCGCCAGTCGCACCAGTTCGCTGGGGTAGGCGTCCAGTACATCGCGCAGCAGGGTGAAGTTGCCGAGCGATTTGGACATCTTTTCGCCCTGGACGTCGAGCATGGCGTTGTGCACCCAGTACCTGGCGTAGCCCTGGCTCTCCGGTACGCAGCATTTGCCTTGGGCGATTTCGTTTTCATGGTGCGGGAAGATGAGATCGCTGCCGCCGCCGTGGATGTCGATGGTTTCGCCGAGGTGGTGCAGAATCATGGCGGTGCATTCGATGTGCCAGCCTGGGCGGCCTCGCCCCCATGGGCTGTCCCAGCCGGGCAGGTCGTCGCTGGAGGGTTTCCAGAGGACGAAGTCCATGGGGTTGCGTTTGTAGTCGGCGACTTCGACGCGGGCGCCGGCGAGCATGTCGTCGAGGTTGCGGTGCGAGAGGCGGCCGTAGTCGGCCATGGTGTCGACGGCGAACAGGACGTGCCCTTCGGATTCGTAGGCGTGTCCGCGGTCGATGAGCCGTTCGATGATGTCGATAATGTGCGGGATGTGTTCGGTGGCTTTGGGTTGCAGGGTGGGGGGCTGGTTACCCAACCTTTGCATGTCTTCGATGTAGGCTTCGGTGAAGCGTTCGGCGTATTCTTTGATGTCGACGCCTTCGGCTTTGGCGGCGGCGTTGATTTTGTCGTCTATGTCGGTGAAATTCCGGGCGAAGATGACGTTGGGGTAGACCCGTTGCAGCAGCCGATAGAGCAGGTCGAAGACGACGGCGGAGCGGCCGTTGCCGACATGAACATAGTTATAGACCGTCGGGCCACAGGCGTAAAAAGTCACTCTGTTCGGATCCTGAGGTACAAAAGCTTCTTTCTTTCCAGACAGAGTATTGTAGAGATAAAGCGTCATTCTATGATTCCGACGGATTGGTTTGGTGGTTGGTGGTTGCGTTTGGTGGTTTAACCCGCAGCCGGTGCCTGGAGCGCCCATTCGAGGTCGCCGTGAACCCGTCCATGGGGGCTTAACTTCGGCATCCATGCCTCAGATATCCTCGAATGGGCGCTCCAGGCACCAGCTGCTAGCCAGCGCTGCATTGCTCGCGCCAAACAAACTTACTTGTGTGCTATTGAGCCGTAAGTCTATCACTCAGTTTATTTCCGGTCATGGGCCGGTGTTCGGCGATAGCCCCTTTCATAACCCCTTCAAAGGCTTTCACTTTCCAAAGTTCGTCCGGATATTCACGGCCAAGCTCGTTGGCGATGAACTGGGCGATCAGCTCAACGGTTGTGTCGGTTTCGAGCGTGCAACACCGATCTTGGGGCAGCCATACGTCGAAGCGTCCCTGTTCGGCGTCGTAGCCGATGTGGAACAGGCCGGGGAGGTCGCTGGGCAGGATGTCCTCGCGGGTGATGAGGTAGATATCCTGAAAGCGTGCCGCCCATTCCCGTTCAATTTCCGGGTCGCGTTGGCCGTTGCGGGTTATTTCTATGCGGGAGCGGTGGCCGTGGCAGATGCGTTGGCAGTCGCCCTGGTGCTTTTTCAGGCCATGGGAGTAGTGGTAGTAGGTGCTGTTGATGGTTTCGATGCGCAGGCCGAGGCGGACGCGGGTGACGTTGTCGGGTACGAGGGTGTTGAGGTGGGCTTCAAGCATGGGGCGGACGCTGTCGAGGCTGATTTCGGGTGCTTCGACGAGGAAGACGGCTTCGCGAGGTGATTGGTAGCGGAAGCGGGTCTGTTCGCTGACGGTGTATTCGGCGTGGATGCGTTCGCCGTTGTCGGTTTCGGTGATGTCGAGGCCGGGCAGTTCGGTGGGCAGGACGAGGGTGTGGTCCATGCCGGAGTCGAGCGCTTGTTTGAGGAGTTTTTTGACGTGGCCGAAGTCGAAGACCATGCCTTCTTCGTTCAGTTCGCCGTCCAGTTCGACGTCGACGATCCAGCTTTCCCCGACGACGCCGCGTTTGGGGTGGAAGTAGCTGAAGTCCAAAACAGTGAGATGGTCGACAAAAAGGCGGCTCATAGGGGGTCCGGTGTTAAATCTGGGCGCGAATTCTAGCAGTTTGAAGTAGGAGATGGCACCTCAGGGTTTGAGCTCCTACAATGGGAGTGTATTCCGACCGGGACTCCGCCGTGAAAAAAGATGACCGATGGCGTCAGGCCGGGCTGAAGGCGCGTGAGATGCGTAAGAGCCTTGGGTATTCCTATCTGGCGGCGGAGGAGATCATCCGCAGTATGAAGGCGCTTCGCGAGGCGCTGCCGAAACCGGGCGATAAGCCCAAATCCCTGCCTACGCCTCCTCCGGCGGAGCCTGATAGTTGATGTCGGTGACCCAGTATTCGATCTCGCCTTGAGGCGTCCGCACGACGATTTCGTCGTCCACTTGCTTTTTGAGCAAGGCGCGGGCCATGGGGGAGTCGACGCTGATGTAGCGTTTGTCGGCGTCGAACTCGTCGGGACCGACGATCCGTAGTACCCGTGGCTGTTCGTCTTCGTCGACGATTCGGACCCAGGCGCCGAAGTACACCCGGTTGGCGTCGTCTGGCAGGGTGTTGACCACTTTTAGGCTTTCCAGTCGTTTGCTCAGGAACCGGACCCGGCGGTCTATCTCTCTGAGCCGTTTCTTGCCGTAGATGTATTCGGCGTTTTCCGAGCGGTCGCCCAGCTTGGCGGCGTCGGAGACTTCCTGGGTGACTTTGGGCCGTTCCACTTTCCAGAGCTGGTGCAGTTCTTCCCGCAGTCGGGCTTCGCCTTCGGGGGTGATGTAAGGGCTGCTGCGCGGGCGCGGGGGGCGGTAACGGCTCATCGTTTGCCTCGAATCATGTTTCTGATCAGGAATCGGTTGGGGTTGAGGTGGTTTGCCAACTGTTGCGGCACAGGCAGGGGTTCGCCGTTCAGCCAGGCAGCCAGTGCTTTCGATGCCAAGGGTATGGAGCAGAGCCCTTTGGATCCGTGCGCGATGTTGACCCAGAGGCCGGACTGCCAGGGTGGCGGTGGCAGGCGCTGGGTCAGGCGTTTTTGCAGGGGTATCTGGTACTGGCTGACAAAGGCTTCCGCGTTCAGCACCGGGCCGAGCATGGGTAAGTAATCGGGGGCGGCGCACCTGACCCCGGCTCTGGATTCAGTAATTCTGACTTCCTCGCTTACCACTTCGGGTAGGAGTTGGTGCAGGGCGGCGAGGTTGTCGGCGTCGTCCTCCGGGCGGCATTCGGCCTTGGTTTCCTTGAGGTGGAAGGTGGCTCCCAGGCAGTGTTGGCCTTGGTGTTCCGGTACCAGATAGCGGTCGGAACAGAGAACGGCTTTCAGTCCGGCCACCACGCCTTCGCTGGCAATTCGGGTGACCTGCCCGGTGATGGGGCGGGCGGGCAGGTAAGCGGTTTGAGGCAGATTGGTGCTTTCCCAGGCGGTCGTCAGTATCAGGGTGGTGCTGGAAAAAGATTTTGTGCCGTCCGGTGTCTCGGCATCGATTTGCCAGCCACTCGCTAAAGGAGTCAATTGGCTGACCCGGTGGCTCAGGCGTACCTCGATATTGGGGTGGTCCAATCGATGGGCGACCAGCTCCGCCGGGCTGACCCAGCCGCCGCCCGGAAAATAAAGGGCTTCGGTGGAAACTGGAACTCCGGCTCTGGTTTCCGCCTGCTCAGCATTCAGGCATTGAACGAACTCTTCCGGGAAAGGGTTGCGGCTGAGGAAATGCTCGAACCGCTTGGCTTCCTTTGCACCCTGGTTTAACTGCAGTAACCCGCAAGCGTCGTGCGGTACAGCCTGTGGCAGTTGGGTCAGGCGGTGTTGCGCCAGGCTTAGGGCCTGAGTGTAAAAGGCGTTACTGGCGGATCGTTCGTGTGACAGCCGCGCATAGACAGCGCCCTGGGCATTGCCGGAGGCTCCGGCTGCAACGGCGTCGGCTTGCTCCAATACGGTTACCCGCCAGCCACGTTCGGCGAGTTCCCTGGCTGTGTGGGCACCGGCGAGTCCGGCACCGACTACTGTGGCGGTCTTGATGTCCGGAGGTCTGGGCCAGGCGTATTCGTTGCCGGGCCAGGTGCCGGGTTCGGGTGGCCCGCAGCGGCCGATAAACCTCGCTTGAACCATGGCACGTTTGCGGCCGTGCCCTTTTACTCGCTCGACCTGGAAACCGGCGCCGCTGAGGCTGTCCCGTACCAGGCGGGCCGCTGTGAAAGTGGCTGCGGTGGTGCCTTGGTGGCTCAGGCGGCTCATGGCTTGGAAGAGGCTGGGTTGCCACAGCTCCGGGTTCTTGGCGGGAGCGAAGCCGTCGAGAAACCAGGCGTCGATACGGGCATTCAGGTCGGCCAGCGTATCGTTGGCGTCGCCGAACAACAGCAGTAGCTCGACCTGTGGCGTCAGCTCTACGCAATGGAACCCTTCTATTCGGGGTGGATAGGCCGCCAGCAATCTTTCCAGATAGGGTGCCAGTTCGGGCCAATGTTCCAGGCTGGCGGCTATGTCGCCCGGCGCCAAAGGGTATTTTTCGGTACTGACGAAGACGAGACGGGCGTTGGTTGGAGCGAGCTGATCAAACAGCTGCCAGGCAGCCAGGAAATTCAGTCCGGTCCCGAAGCCGGTTTCGGCGATGCTGAAGACCTGATGTTCTTTGAGTTTTCCAAACCGGTCCGGGAGGCGGTTATGAGTCAGGAAGACGTAGCGGCTTTCGGCCAGGCCGTCTTCCCTGGAGAAGTAAACATCGTCGTAGCGGGCCGAGCGAGGTGTGCCTTCGGCCGTCAATTCCAGCTGTGGCGTGTCCATTAGTGTGTCGTGGGTAAATCCAGCAGTTGGTTAAGCCAGGTTTCGAACAACTGTTTGGGGAGGACCACATCGCCCAACGAGAACCGGTTCAGTTCTTCCAGGGTGTATTGGCTGGCCAGGTAAAGCTCCCATTGCACGATCACATCGTCGGCGATGTCCAGTGCCTGTGTCGGGGTGGCGGGCAGGTCGGTGTCGGCTTCGTGATCGAATTCCTCGGCGAAACGGGCGCACCATTCCACGATTTGGAAATGGCTGAAACGGGACATGGAACCCAGGAGCCCCTGACTTAACAAGTCAGCCAGGTTGGACAGGGTGAAGGGTTTGTCGATGGGGTCGTTGGACCAGGCCATGAAGTGTCTCTTTGCCAATGTCGGGGCAGTTTATCATGCCGGGAGGATGCGATGGGAGCCGAAGGGGCTCCCATCGCTGGGATTGACGAAGCTGTGTTGGAAGTGCGGTGACCGCCGGTGGCTGATCAGCCCCAGCTGTCGCGGCGCTTGGAGCGCATTCTTGGTAACAGCAACCCAAGAATGGTACCAGCCAGGATCAGGCCGCCACCCGCCATTAACATTCGGCTGTCGCGACTTTCCTGCAGGTTACTGAGTTTGGACTGCACCAGGTCAAGGTCGTTTTTCAATCCGGCGTTTTCCTGTGCCAGTTCCTGGTTGTGCTGATCCAGCTGGATGGCGTTGTCGCTGATTTGTTTGATGTTCTGCAACTCGGTGCTCAAGCGCTGGTTTTCGGAACGCAGGGTTTCCAGTTCGCCGTTGACATCGCCTTTATCGGCCAGCAGATCTTTGTATTTGGTATCCAGTTCTTCCAGCTGGCGTTGCAGTTCATTGCGTTCGGCCTGGACATTGGCGATCAGAATCTCGGCTGTGGGTTCATCCTGGAGGTAGCGCTCGGGAATCCATCCCTCAATACCTTCTTCGGTGCGAACGTGCAGGTAGCCGTTTTCAGCGGTATCGCTCAGCGTTTCCATGCGCGTGCCGGAAGGGATGGTCTTCAGGATGCGAAACTGGTCACCGGCGCCGGTGCGGATGTTGACATAGAGTTCGTCGATCAACCAGCGGGTATCGCTCAAGGCTGTGCCGCTGATCATCAGGGCGGTGATTAAACCAAAAAACAGGTTAAAGGGGGTGGACCGTGTCATTTCTCAGAATTCCCGTGTTACTCAAGGTACCCGGCCAAGGTATGAATGGGTAATGGCCGGGCTTCGGATTCGAGGTCAGTAGTGTTTAAAGTCAATTCAGCGGCGAAAGAGTGTAAAGGCTTTGACAGTTCAAGTCAGAGGCCGATGTCACCTTTTACACGCTCTTTATTACTCAAGTTGCGAAGTTCGCGATAGTTCGGTGGCATCCGCTACTAATTCCGGTGGACGAACTCAAACTTGAGTTTATTAGCTGACTCAGGGCAACGTTTGCTTAAAAGGTTTAACCGTCACCGATTGATAAACCCCTGCTTCGACGTAAGGGTCGGTGTCGGCCCATTCTTGGGCGGCTTCAAGCGATTCGAATTCGGCGATGATGATGGAGCCGGTGAACCCTGCTTCGCCCGGATCTTCGGCATCGACCGCCGGGTTGGGACCAGCCAGGACCAGTCGCCCGTCGGCATTCAAAATATCCAGGCGGGCGAGATGATCGGGCCTGGCTTTTTTACGCAGTGGCAAACTGTCTTGAACGTCTTCGGTGATAATGGCGTAAAGCATGATGAAATCCCCCAAATAAAGTTAAATCGCTACCGATAACTGCTGAAACAGAAGAAAGCTGGCATAATACGGGAAGCTCAAACCGAACGGCAACAGGCGTCTATTTTTTTGACTTCCAATATTCTTCACAGCTGGGAAATGCACTGCCACAGTCATTTTTCCGATGGCACTTTGTCGCCTCAGGCGTTGTACGATCAGGCCCTGGCATCCGAACTCTCCCATTTGGTGTTGACCGACCATGACACAGCCGCAGGCTATCGTTGGTTGGCGGACGATGGGGTCTTGAACCCGGCACTGCGGCTATGGCCGGGCTCGGAACTTTCCTCGGTGTGGATGAAGCGATCCATCCATGTCGTGGGTATCGGTATGGATGTATTCGGGGGTGCGTGGCAGGCGGTGGAGTCGCGCTACGCCGCTCTGCGTGAAGCACGCCTTGAACGCTTGTTGTTCGTATTGCGCAGAGAAGGGCTGAAAATCGATGAAGAGGCCGTCCGGCGACAGGCCGGTGACGGTACTCTGGGTCGTCCTCATATTGCGCGGCATCTGGTCGATACTGGTCAGGCAAAAGACAGCGCCCAGGCGTTCAAGCGTTGGTTGGGCAACGGCAAGGTGGGGGATGTAAAACAGAGTTGGCCGGAGATGGCCCGTGCTGTGGAGGATATTCGTCAGTGTGGTGGCGTTGCCGTGCTGGCGCATCCGCATCGCTACAAGCTGACCTGGCGGAAGATGGATCAACTGCTGACCGATTTCCAACTGGCGGGAGGTCAGGCAATTGAAATCAGCTGCCCGGCCATGCCCCCGGAGTTGCGCAAGCGACTGGTGGATTACTGCGTCGAGCAGGATCTGTTCATTGGTGGCGGCAGCGATTTCCACGTGCCGGACACCCCCTGGGCGAGACTGGGCCACTATCCGCAATGGCCCAGTGAGGGCCAGCGGCTGACCGACATTCTGGAAAGCGGAACGGTTCGGGTTTTCTCGCACTGACGGCAGTGCTAAAGTGACGCCCATTGCCCAATTCTTGGCGGGAGCCAACGTATGAGCCAGTTTTTTGTTATCCACCCCGAAAACCCCCAGACACGCCTGATCAAACAGGCGGCGCAGATCGTCAGAGACGGTGGCGTGATCGCCTATCCGACGGACAGCGCCTATGCACTGGGTTGCCACATGGAAGACAAACAGGCGGTCGACAAAATTCGCCGGATTCGCGGCGTGGACGATAGCCACCACCTTACACTGGTATGCCGGGACCTTTCCGAACTGTCGAACTTCGCCAAAGTCGACAACGTGGCGTTCAGGTTGATCAAGAACAACACCCCAGGCCCAATCACCTTTATCTTACCGGCGACGCGGGAAGTGCCGCGGCGGCTGATGCATCCGAAGCGCCGCACCATCGGTTTGCGGGTATTGGCCAATCGTATTGCCGCTGCCCTGCTGGAAGAGCTGGGCGAGCCGATGCTGAGCACCACTCTGATCCTGCCGCACGAACCCGAACCTTTGAACGATGCCTATTACATTCGTGAAGTGCTGGAGCATGAGCTGGATCTGGTCATCGACGGTGGTTTCTGTGGCTTCGAGGAATCCAGTATTGTCAGCTTCCTGGACGATACTCCGGAAATCCTCCGGGAGGGCGCTGGCGATGTCAGCCCTTTCAGGACCTGAGACCGGCGCAGGCCAAAGAGTGGAGAAGTAGCCGTGGCTGAGATCCCTGATTCGCCTGCCGACCAGCCGGAAGAATCCGGTCAGGTAGAGCGCAACGATACGCCGGAAAGCCAGGGGCATGCACCTGTACCGACGCGTGCCGACGCCCAGCCGTTATTCGAGCCGACGGAAATTCCCGTCATTCACGGCATTCAAACGCCAAAGGAGAGGGCTCTGCAGCGGCTGCGCGACCAGGCCCAGGCAGAGCAGAAGGAAATGCCGTTCGCGGTGATCGAAGGCGAGGCCATGACTCAGATCCCCATGGATCTGTATATCCCGCCCGATGCCCTTGAAGTGTTTCTCGATGCCTTTGAAGGGCCGCTCGATCTGCTGCTCTATCTGATCAAGAAGCAGAACCTCGATATCCTCAATATCAACGTCTTTCAAATTACCGAACAGTACATGGAATACGTTGAATTGATGCATGCCATGCAGCTTGAGCTGGCGGCGGAATATCTCGTTATGGCGGCTATGCTGGCCGAGATAAAAAGCCGCATGCTGTTACCGCGTTCCAAAGATGAGAACGATGAGGAGGAAGAGGACCCGAGGGCAGAGCTGATTCGTCGCCTGCAGGAATATGAGCAGTTCAAGACTGCGGCCGAAAACCTCGATGAAATCCCCCGCATGGGTCGGGACATGTACACCACGGCTGAACACCAGCCGGATTACGAACGCCCCCGGCTGCACCCCGATGTCGATATGCGGGAGGTCCTGCTTGCACTGAAAGATGTTCTGGCCAGGGCCGATATGTTCGAAGAACACGAAATCCAACGGGAAACGCTGTCGACCCGCCAACGCATGGCCGAAGTGCTGGAGCGATTGAACGGTACGGCCTTCGTGCCCTTTATCACCCTGTTCGACCCCCGCGAAGGGCGTTTGGGGGTGGTGGTGACCTTCCTGGCGGTGATGGAATTAACCAAGGAATCCCTGATTGATTTGATCCAGAACGAGGCGTTTGCGCCCATTCATGTAAAGGCTCGTGGTGAATGACGGAATCCGACGATCAAAATAATGAAGTGAGCGAAGCTCAAGAGAGTGATAAAGGCGTGCCGGAAGAGCAGGCGCAGGGTGATGGTCCGGAACGGCTAGAAGAGCAGGGTTCCGATGGGCCCTCGGCGTTGACTGCGCCTGAAGCCATTCCCGAGTCTGACCCGGCTGCCCACGACGACCCTGATGCCTTGGGCGCGGATGAAGACGAAGCCGAAGAGGAAATCACCGAAAAAGGCGACCCCTATGGCGGGCATTCACCGGAAGTGGTCAAGCGTATTCTCGAAGGCGCGTTGTTCGCAGCGGGCACGGCGTTGCCTATTGTCCAATTGGCGGCCCTGTTCGAGGAGCATGAGCGCCCGCACCGCAAAGTCCTGCGGGCTCTGGTAGCCGAGTTGATGGCGCAGTATCAAGGTTGCGGCTTTGAGCTGATTGAAGTGGCCAGCGGCTATCGTTTTCAGACCCGTGCCGATGTCGGTCAGTGGATCAGCCGGTTGTGGGAGGAGCGGCCCGCGCGCTATTCCCGAGCGTTGCTTGAAACCCTGGCATTGATCGCCTATCGCCAACCCATCACGCGCGGCGAAATCGAAGATGTACGCGGTGTGTCCGTGAGTTCCAGCATCATCAAAACCCTGCAGGAGCGGGAATGGGTCCGCGTTGTGGGGCATCGGGATGTTCCCGGTCGACCGGCCATGTATGCGACAACCCGTCAGTTTTTGGACTACTTCGGTCTGCGCTCGCTCGATCAACTGCCCAGCCTGGGCGAAATTCGTGATCTGGACGACATCAACCCCGAGCTGGGCCTGGAAGAGCAAGGCCCCGACAGTGCCGGTGCCGTGGACAAACAGGCGGAAATTTCTTTCAGCACCATGGTCGACAAGTTGCGTGAAGGTGAGCGGACCGGCAAAACCGGCAACGAATTCATTGACGAACAGCTGGACGATCAGCTTTCCGAAATGGACGCCGTCAACGACGCCATCGAGCAAGCCTTCGAAGCCCAACGAGCCGGACATAGCCAACCTGGGTTGGAGTTGTCGGATGAAGGGGAGGCCGGTGCGGAGGGTCGCGCACGGAGTGCACTCCTACAGGAAGAGGGGGATGGCCCGGACCAGGAACCTGGTGGGAGCGCACTCCGTGCGCGACAGGACCCCGATGAATCTCCAGGCACTGGCGGATTCCCCGGCACACACGAACCTGCGAAAGACGAAGAGCCTCTGAGCGAAGAAGAGCAGTGGCGCATCATTCAGGAAAAATTGGCACAACAACAGGCCCTGCTGGACGCTCGTGAGAACGACCAGCCGGGCGGAGAAAACGAAGACAATGAGTAACGAACGCGTTCAAAAGGTTCTGGCCAAGGCCGGTAAAGGGTCCCGTCGTGATATGGAGCGGGCCATCGAAGAGGGCCGGGTCAAAGTGAATGGTGAACTCGCCAAATTGGGCGATCGGGTGGGCACCTCGGACCAGCTGGAGCTCGACGGCAAGCCCATTAAAGTGGAAGTGAAACGGGTGCGACGGGTGCTGGTCTACAACAAGCCCGAAGGCGAGGTCTGCACGCGGCGCGACCCCGAAGGCCGCCCGACTGTCTTTGACCGGCTGCCTCATTTGGACGACGAACGCTGGATTGTCGTCGGCCGTTTGGATTTGAATACCTCCGGCCTGCTGCTCTTCACCAACGATGGCGAACTGGCCAACCGTTTGATGCACCCATCCCGTCAGATTGACCGGGAATACGCCGTGCGGGTGCTCGGCGAGGTGAAGCCCGAGCATGTCGAAAACATGCACGCCGGGGTTGAGCTTGAAGACGGACCGGCCCGCTTTACCGATATTCAGGAATTCGGTGGCAGTGGCATCAACACCTGGTTTCATGTCGTGATCATGGAAGGCCGTAATCGCGAGGTTCGTCGTCTGTGGGAGAGCCAGGGTTTAAAAGTGTCGCGTCTGAAGCGTGTTCGCTATGGCTCTGTGTTTTTGGACGCCGATGTGCGTGCAGGCACCTGGAAAGAACTGCCCAAGGCCGAGATAGACAAACTCGCCCGTTCCGTTGAGCTGGAACCAGCCCCCTGGAAATCGATTCTGGGCGGCAAGAATGACCCTAATCGGCGTAAGGCCGAGAAGCAGCGTACCCGGCGCTCAGTGGGTGGGCGAAAAGGGGCTGTTGCTCGAAAGAGTCATTAGGGCGCTAGGGGGGCGCTTAGGTTGGATCCGGCGCCCCTTCTGTTTAATGCTTAGAACAACCACTCCCCATCCACGGACCGAACGTAGCTCGCTACAACCCGGTTCCGCCCTGCCTGTTTGGCTTCGTATAACGCTTTGTCGGCCCGGTTCACCAACTCCGGCCAATCCACTTCATTCTCGTAGTGGGCCACCCCAATGCTGACCGTGATCGGGTTCTGGGGGTCCGGTGAACGAGTCTCATCGGTGACCGTCTGACGCAAACGTTCGGCTACCAACCGTGCCAGGGGCAGGTTGGAGTTGGATAGCATTACCAGGAATTCTTCTCCGCCAAAGCGGAAACAGGCATCGCAACCGCGAACCGCGCCGTCGATCTGTCGGGCCACCTGACGTAAGACATCGTCACCGGTCAGGTGGCCGTAACGGTCGTTCAGCTGTTTGAAATGGTCGATGTCCACCATAAGAATGCTCATATCCTGGTGGTGGCGGCGTGAGCGGTCGATCTCCCGGTTCAGCGTCAATGCCATGGCTCCCCGGTTGCTTAGGCCGGTGAGCGGGTCGATCATGGCGGTATCGATGGCGCGGCGATAGATGAGGCCATTGCGCAGCGGGTAGATCAGGATATCCATGATGGATTCCAGCAAAGCCAGTTCCCGCTCCTGCAAGCGACGATTGCGCGAAAATGTGATTTCGCCAAAATCCTCTTCATTCAAAGCCAACTGATAATTGCAGCGGTGACGACCGGCATTGCCGAATTGCAGGCTGATTGTCTGGCTTGCCAACTGGTAATGGCAACCGTCGAGTGGCATCAGCTGTTGTACCTCGGCGAAGAAGACCCTCAAGATCTGTTCGACATCCAGCGTAGTCTGCAATTGAGTCATCACCTGCAGGCGAAAATCCTTCAGCCGATCACCCTGGGCACCAACCGACGACAGGTCGTTTTGAGTGTGCCGCAAGGATTTGCGTTCCTGCCATTTTTGTCTTTGTCCGATGCTGGTTGGCATGGTCGTTACCGCTTTTTGCCGCTTTTGTGGGGCTCAAGCGATTACCGTGCCAATTTTTAAAAGGCTTATAAAACAAGAGGTTGGGGAAAGAAGTGCCAGAAGTACGTCAGGGCGGACAGGTTTTGCCGATGTCCGTCGGGAGGGTGAGTCAGAATTTTGTCGTAATGATAATGTCCCCTCTCCCTGAGGGAGAGGGCTAGGGAGAGGGGTTAGTCGGACTGTGAATCCAAAAACTCCTGCGCGTCAATCGATAGTCCATGCAATTCCTGGCTGAACCGACTCATCAGATACCGATACAGCGGCATGTGTTCTTCCGGTGCCGGTACCGATGCCGGGTCTTCCCCTGGGTAGGCCATGGCTCGCATGGCGGTTCGGGTGCCACCTGGGTTGATGCAGTGAGTACGGACGCTGGAGATGTTCTTGATTTCATCCGCCAGGGTTTCCATCAGGCCTTCGGTGGCGAACTTGGAAACGGCGTAAGCCCCCCAATAGGCGCGGCCCTGGCGGCCAACACTGGAGGTGGTGTAAATCAGGCGGCCATATTCTGCCGCCTGCAGCAGCGGCAACAAGGCCTGCGTCAGATAGAAACTGCTGTTTACATTCACCTGCATGACCTTGTCCCAGGTGTCGGCCGGGTATTGCGCAATGGACATCTTGGCGCCGAGCAGTGACGCATTCAGCAGAACGCCGTCCAGTCGGCCGTAGTTTTGTTCAATGCCATAAGCCAATTCACGGGCATTTTCCAGGGTCAAATCAGCCAGATCGAGGGGAAGGATGATCGGCTGGGTTTCGGTTTCCTCTTCGATCAGGTCGTACACAGCTTCCAGCTTCGACTGGGTGCGGCCGACAAGCACCAGGTGAGCACCGGCCCGGGCGAAATCCAGAGCGGCAGCTTTGCCGATACCATCTCCTGCGCCGGTTACCAGAATCACCTGGTCTTTCAGGGCGTCAGCCGTTTGCGCCGACGCCAGATCAGCCTTGGTCAGTTTACTATCGGTTCGATGGTCAGCCATTCAAATGCCTTTTCGGTCAATTCTTGAGGGGTGCGAACCAGAGCATCCGCGCCCCAGAGTTCGGGGGTGTCATTGTCGTGAAGGTAGCCGTAAGTGCAAGCGATGGATGGCATGCCCGCTGCTTTGGCCGCCTGGATGTCACGCAGGTGATCACCGGCATAAATGCATTGGTCCGGCGCAAGCCCCAGGTCGTTACAGGCCGCGTGCAGCATGGCCGGATCCGGCTTGATGGTGGGCAGGTCACCCTGACAAACCAGACTGGGCAGGGCCAAATCGGCCATTAAATGGCCTAGCACAGCTTCGGTGTGGGGCCGCGGCTTGTTGGTGACAATGCCCCAGGGGACGCGGTTCTTGGTGAGACGCTTCAACAGGTTTTCGATGCCCGGGTACCACTGGTTCAGTGTGACCGGTGTTTCCAGGTAGATCTCCAGGAAGTCGGCGCGGTGATTTTCGAAATCGGGATGATCAGGTTCGATGTTGTACAGCTGCGCCACGGCGGCTCGTGCACCGGCCGAGGCGTAGTGTTCCCGGTGCTCGGTTATACGGGTCAGGCCAGCCTGATCGCAGTAGGTATCAAGTGCGCACAGAAAGGCCGGAGCTGAATCCAGCAGGGTGCCATCCAGATCGAAAAGCAGGGCTTTTTCACCGCTGAATTGGGTCATGCGTCCTCGGGCTTCCGGCTGGCCATCAAATAGTTGACGGAGACGTCATCGTTCAGTTTGAAATGGCGGGTGAAGGGGTTGTATTGCATTCCCTTGAACCCGGTCGCCTTAAGGCCGGAAGTCTCGGCCCAGCGCTTCAGTTCGCTGGGGCGGATCAGCTTGCGGTATTCATGAGTGCCCTTGGGTAACAGGCGTAATACATATTCAGCCCCGACTATGGCCATGGCCCAGGCTTTGGGGTTGCGGTTAATGGTAGAGAAGAACGCAAGGCCGCCGGGCTTGAGCAGGGTGTGAATGGCCTGAATGACCGACCGGGGGTCGGGTACGTGCTCCAGCATTTCCATGCAGGTGATGACGTCGTACTGACCCGCCTGTTCCATGGCGAGTGATTCGGCGGTGATCTGCCGGTAGGTGATGCCTTCGAGTCCGCCATCCAAGGCGTGTAATTGAGCGACTTTGAGTGGCGCCTCGGTCATATCGATACCGGTGACTCGGCCACCGCGCTGAGCGAGGGATTCGGTAAGAATGCCGCCTCCGCAACCGATGTCCAGAACCTGCTTGCCAGCGACGTTGATGTGTTCGTCTATGTAGGCCGCGCGAACCGGGTTGAGGTCGTGCAGGGGTTTGAATTCTGAGTCCGGATCCCACCACCGGCTGGCCAGTGATTCGAATTTGGCAAGTTCGGCTGGATCGATGTTTTGGGTCACTCGGTGGTTCCTATTTGGTATGGGCTAGCCTTGTCGCGCACGGAGTGCGCGACCTTCAGTTCATGACATCGGGACGGGACTTAACCCTTCTGTATACGGTCCCGCCACAGGCGCGTATTACTGATGATACCTTCCTTGTCCAGAGTCGTCAGCTCGCGATTGTTCAGCAGTTGCCTGCCATCCACCCAGACATTGGTGACCTGATCCCGCGTGGAGGCATAAACAATGTGGGAAACCGGGTCGTAAACCGGCTGGCTTTCCAGGTCGTCAAGGCGAATGGCGGTGATGTCCGCCCGCTTGCCGACTTCGAGACTGCCGATATCGCTGTCCCAACCCATGGCGATAGCGCCGTTCAGGGTTGCCATCGCCAAAGCTTCCATGGCGGGTAGGGCGATCGCGCTCTTGCTTACGGCCTTGGCGAGCATGGCGGCGGTACGCATTTCGCCGAGCATGTCCAGATCGTTGTTGCTGGCGGCGCCATCGGTGCCGAGGGCAACGTTGACACCCTGTTTCTGCAGGGTGTCGACCGGGCAGAAGCCGCTGGCCAGTTTCAGGTTGGATTCGGGACAATGAATGATGTGGGCGCCAGTTTCCACGATGTCGGCAATGTCTTCTTCGTTCAGTGCGGTCATGTGTACGGCCTGGAACTGATCGGTCAGCAGGCCCAGTTCTTTCAAACGCCGAACCGGGCGGCTGCCACGTTTCTCAAGTTCGCCATCGACTTCCGTCTGAGTCTCGTGAACGTGCATCTGGATCATCAAGTCATGCTTCTTGGCCAGATCGCGGATGCGGATCAGCGGCTCGTCGGAGCAGGTGTAAGGCGCGTGCGGGCCGAACATCACCTTGAGGTGATTGTGCCCTTTGAATTGTTCGACAACTTTCATGCCCAGATCGATGTGCTCATCCGGGGTCTTGGCCCAGTTGGTCGGGAAGTCGATGGTCGGAAAACACAGCTGAGCGCGAACACCGGCTTTTGTAACCCGCTCGGCGGCGGCGGCCGGGAAAAAGTAGTTGTCCGAGAAGGTGGTGGTGCCGGAGCGGATCATCTCGGCGATGGCGAGTTCGGTGCCGTCGCCCACGAATTCATCGCTCACCCAGGCGCCTTCGGCGGGCCAGATATGGTCGTTGAGCCAGGTCATCAATTCCAGATCGTCGCCCATGCCACGGAACATGGCCATGGCGGCATGGCCGTGGGCGTTGACGAAGCCGGGTATCAGAGCCTGGTCGCCCAGATCCATCGTGTTACCGGCCTGGTATTGGGCTTTAGCGGTGTCGGTCGGGAGAATGTCGACGATGCGGCCATCGCGAATGGCGAGGCTGTGGTCAACCAAAACATCACGTGAGCGGTTTACCGGGACGATCCAGCGAGCGTGGATGAGGGTGTCGATGGTTTCCATGAAGGGCCTTTGATTTGTTGAATGATCAGTCAGGGTGGCCATTCTATTAGCTGTGGCGCCGGATCACCAGTCGCTATCTATCTCATTGATTTGTGGTATGATTTCGCCCCTGTTTTACGCCGGTTTCAGGGTACTGAAGGCGGCTGTCTGAGCATAAAGGATACCGAACCGCATGGGTGAGTTAGCCAAAGAAATCCTCCACGTAAACATTGAGGAGGAACTGAAACAGTCCTACCTCGATTACGCGATGAGCGTTATTGTCGGACGGGCACTGCCGGATGTGCGCGACGGCCTGAAGCCGGTCCATCGCCGCGTGCTGTACGCCATGAGCGTGCTGGGCACCGACTGGAACAAGCCATACAAGAAATCCGCCCGCGTTGTGGGTGACGTGATCGGTAAATACCACCCCCATGGGGATTCCGCCGTATACGACACCATCGTGCGCATGGCCCAGCCCTTCAACATGCGTTATACGCTGGTCGACGGGCAGGGCAACTTCGGCTCGATCGACGGCGACTCCGCCGCTGCCATGCGTTACACCGAAATCCGCATGGACCGGCTGGCGCATGAACTGCTGGCCGACCTGGATAAGGAAACGGTCGATTACGTCGAGAACTACGACGGCACTGAACTGATTCCCGATGTACTGCCCACCAAGGTGCCCAACCTCCTGGTGAACGGTGCCTCCGGTATTGCCGTCGGCATGGCGACCAACATTCCGCCTCATAACCTCAACGAGGTAATCGACGGCTGTCTGGCGTTGATCGACAACCCCGACCTGACGGTCGATGACCTGATGCAGTACATTCCGGGGCCCGACTTCCCCACCGGTGCCATCATCAATGGTCGCAAGGGCATCGTCGAAGCCTACAGGACCGGCCGGGGCCGTATTTATATCCGCGCCCGCGCCGAAGTGCTGGTCGACCCGAAGACCAGTCGCGAAAGCATCATCGTTCACGAAATTCCTTACCAGGTGAACAAGGCCCGGTTGATCGAAAAGATCGCCGAGCTGGTCAAGGAAAAGAAAATCGAAGGCATCTCCGAGCTGCGCGACGAGTCCGACAAGGACGGGCTGCGCATCGCCATCGAGCTGAAACGTGGCGAATCCGGCGATGTGGTACTGAACAATCTCTACGCCCAGACACAGCTTGAGTCCGTATTCGGCATCAATACGGTGGCGTTGGTCGATGGTCAGCCTAAAACGCTGAACCTGAAAGAGCTGCTCGATGCCTTTATCCGTCACCGCCGTGAAGTGGTGACCCGTCGCACCGTCTACGAGTTGCGTAAAGCCCGTGCCCGTGGCCATATCCTTGAAGGTTTGGCGATAGCCTTGGCGAATATCGACCGGATGATCGAACTCATTCGCAGTTCCGCCACCGCCGCCGAAGCCAAAGAGCGGATGCTGTCGCAAAGCTGGGAGCTGGGCTCTGTGTCGGCCATGTTGGAACGCGCCGGTGCCGATGTCTCCCGTCCGGAAGACCTGGAAGAGCAGTACGGCGTCCACGACGAGCGCTACTTCCTGTCGCCGACCCAGGCACAGCAGATTCTCGATATGCGCCTGCAGAAGCTGACCGGTCTGGAACATGAAAAGCTGATCGGTGAATACAAGCAGATCATCGATGATATCGGCGAGCTGCTGCGCATTTTGGGCAGCTATGAGCGCCTGATGGAAGTGATTTGTGAAGAACTGCAGGAAGTGAAGTCGCAATTCGGTGACGAACGCCGCAGCGAAATCATCGCCAGCCGTTTGGATTTGTCCATGGAAGACCTGATCACCGAAGAAGACATGGTGGTCACGATTTCTCACGGCGGCTACGCCAAGACCCAGCCGCTGACCGATTACGAGGCGCAGCGCCGGGGCGGCAAAGGCCGTTCAGCTTCCGCACTCAAAGACGACGATTTTATCGAGCACTTGCTGGTGGCCAATACCCACGACACCATTCTGTGCTTCACCAACAGAGGCAAGGTTTACTGGCTGCGGGTCTTTGAAATCCCACAGGCCAGCCGTAACGCCCGTGGCCGTCCGATGGTCAACCTGTTGCCGCTCGACAACGACGAGCGCGTGACGGCCATCCTGCCGATTCGCGAATACGATCCGGACCACTTCATCTTTATGGCCACGGCCGACGGCACTGTGAAGAAAACCTCCCTGGAGGCCTTCTCGCGTCCGCGGACTTCCGGTCTGATCGCGCTGTCACTCGACGACGGTGATCGCCTGGTGGGTGTGGCCCTGACCGATGGCAAACGCGAAGTTATGCTGCTGTCGGATGCCGGCAAGGTGGTGCGCTTCAACGAAGAACACGTCCGGGCCATGGGCCGGACAGCGCGTGGCGTGCGTGGTATCAAACTGCAGGACGGCCAACGGGTGATCTCCCTGATCATTCCGCAGCAGGATGGCACCATTCTGACCGCCTCCGAGCGCGGTTACGGCAAGCGGACCGATGTCACTGAATTCCCGACCAAAGGGCGCGGCACTCAGGGCGTAATCGCCATGGTCACCAACGATCGTAACGGGCCGTTGGTTGGCGCCAAGCAGGTGTTCGCAGGTGACGAAGTGATGTTGATCAGCGATCAGGGCACTTTGGTGCGCACTTCGGTCGAGGGTATCTCCGTGCTGAGTCGGAATACCCAGGGTGTGAAACTGATTCGCCTGGCTGAAGACGAGCGTCTGGTCAGCATTGAACGCATTGAAGAGCCGGATGAAGACGAATCCGTGCTTGATAAGGCGGAAACCCCCGACGGCGACCTGGAACCGGCAGCACCCGGTCAGGCCGACGCCGAAGAGGGCGCTGATGAGCAGGATGCTGATGAGGGCGACGAGCCCGAAACGGAAGACTGAACCGGTTCGATTTTTCGATAACGCAGGAAGACAGACACAGATGACGCGTGGATACAATTTTTGCTCCGGCCCCGCCATGCTACCCGAGGCGGTCATGCAACAAGCCCAGGCAGAGCTGCCGAACTGGCATGGCTCGGGCATGTCGGTCATGGAGTTGTCGCATCGATCCAACGAGTTTCTAGGGGTTATTGAACACGCGGAAGCCGCTTTGCGCGACCTGATGCAAATCCCTGACGATTTCGCTGTGCTCTTTATGCCGGGCGGCGCGACTCTGCAGTTTTCCTGTGTGCCGATGAACCTGATGCCCCGCGGAGGCGCCGCCGAGTTTCTGGATACCGGCACCTGGTCGGCCAAAGCGATAAAAGAAGCCTCCCGCTACGGCGAGGCCCGGGTATTGGCTTCCACCAAGGAAGAAGGCTACAAAAGAGCGGTGCGTGCGGATGAGTTCTCAGTCAGCTCCGATGCCGCCTATTTGCATTACACCCCCAACGAAACCATTGGCGGAGTGGAGTTCAACTATGTGCCGATGACGGGGGATGTTCCCCTGGTGGCGGATATGTCGTCCAACATACTGTCGCGCCCGATCAACGTCGACGATTTCGATCTCATTTACGCGGGTGCCCAAAAGAACATCGGCCCGGCGGGTCTGACCCTGGTCATCATCCGCAAGTCACTGTTGGGTGAGGTGATGCACGACACGCCCTCGTTGCTCAGCTACAGGGCCCAAGCCGAGAACGGCTCCATGGTCAACACCCCTCCGACCTTTTCGATCTATCTGGCCGGTCTGGTGTTCGATTGGCTGGCGGGGCAGGGCGGTGTTCGTTCCATGGAGGCGATCAATGCCGAAAAGGCCGCCTTGTTGTACGATGCGATCGACCGCAGTGGTTTTTACAGCAATCCCATCGCGCTGGAACACCGTTCACGTATGAACGTGCCCTTTATCCTGGCAGATGAGTCATTGAATGATCGTTTCCTGGCCGAGGCCGACAAGGCCGGGCTTTACAATCTTCAGGGGCATCGCAGTGTGGGCGGTATGAGAGCGAGCATCTACAATGCCATGCCGCTTGCCGGTGTGCAGGCGCTGGTGGACTTCATGAAGGACTTCGAGCAACGCAATGGCTGACCAGGACGACCCTAAACCGCTTAACCCCGATAACATGGATCTCGCCGATCTGCGCGATGAAATCGATCGCATCGATGGTGAGATCCTGCAACTGATTTCCCAGCGCGCCCAGTGCGCCGTCCGTGTCGCTGAAGTAAAGATGAAGGCGTCTCCGGATGCGGCGGTGTTTTACCGGCCGGAACGCGAAGCCCAGGTGCTGACCCGGGTCATGGAGCGCAACCAGGGGCCGCTCGGCAACGAAGACATGGCACGGTTGTTCCGCGAGATCATGTCGGCCTGCCTGGCTTTGGAAAAACCGCTGGAAGTGGCTTACCTCGGCCCGGAAGGAACCTTTACCCAGCAGGCCGCCCTGAAACATTTTGGCCAATGGGTTCGCACCAAGCCGATGCCCGCCATCGACGAAGTGTTTCGCGAGGTTGAAGCCGGTGCCTGCAAGTACGGTGTCGTGCCGGTCGAGAACTCAACCGAAGGCGTGGTCAACCACACCCTGGATACCTTCATCAATTCCAACCTTCGTATTTGTGGTGAAGTCGAATTGCGCATCCACCATCACCTGATGATGGGTCCTAATACCCGGCGCGAGAAGATTTCACGCGTATACAGCCATCAGCAGTCACTGGCGCAATGCCGCAAATGGTTGGATGCACACATGCCGATGGCCGAGCGCATAGCGGTCAACAGCAATGCCGAGGCGGCACGTCGTGTTCATGGCGAGTGGAATTCCGCCGCCATCGCCGGAGAAATGGCAGCCCAGCTGTACGATCTGGAAATCATCGAGCAGAAAATCGAGGACTCACCGGATAACTCCACCCGTTTCCTGATCATCGGGACTCAGGACGTGGGCATTTCCGGTGAGGACAAAACCTCCATTGTCGTCTCCATGCGTAACGAGCCGGGTGCGCTGTACCACCTGCTGCAACCTTTTTACGACCACAATGTGGATATGACGCGGTTGGAAACCCGACCATCACCGTCCGGCAACTGGACGTACGTCTTCTTCATCGACTTTGCCGGTCATATCGAGGATGCCAACGTTCAGTTGGCCCTGACCGAGATTCGCAAGAAGGCCGTCGAGGTCAAGGTGTTGGGCTCCTATCCGAAAGGGGTGCTGTAACTTCGGGTTGCTGAGTGGCCCGCCGTCGAGTCAACGGGATCTATTATGAGCTGTGATTACATCGCACTGGCAGTTCCAGGGGTTCGGAATCTGAGCCCCTACGTTCCAGGTAAACCCATTGAAGAGCTGAAACGGGAGCTGGGTGTCGAGAATGTCATCAAGCTGGCCAGCAATGAAAACCCGCTCGGCCTGTCACCCAGGGTTCAGGAGGCTATCGAACGGGCGCTTCCCGACTTGTCGCTCTATCCAGACGGCAGCGGTTATCGGCTGAAAGAGGCCCTGTCGGTTCGGCACAGCATCAATGCCGATCAAATCACCCTCGGTTGTGGCTCCAACGAGCTGTTCGAACTGGTGGTGCGCGCTTATCTGGAGCCAGGCATGGAAGCCGTGATGAGCGAATACGCTTTTGCGGTCTATCCCTTGATGGTCCAGGCTGTGGGAGCCAAGGCCGTGATCACTCCTTCCCGCAATTGGGGGCACGATCTGGATGCCATGGCCGAGGCCATTAACGAGCGCACGCGGGTGGTGTTTATCGCCAATCCCAATAACCCGACCGGTACCTGGATCAGTAAGGGCGAATTAAAAGCGTTCCTCAAGATGGTCCCGGAGCAGGTGTTGGTGGTGCTCGATGAAGCCTATGCCGAATACGTCGACCAGGAAAACTATCCGAACGGCATCAAACTGCAGCGCAAGTATCCCAACCTGATCGTCACTCGAACCTTTTCCAAGGCTTATGGCCTGGCCGGGTTGCGGGTTGGCTTCGGTGTTTCGAATCCGCAGGTGGCGGATATCCTCAACCGGGTGCGCCAGCCATTCAACCTGACCAGCCTGGCATTGGTCGCCGCCGAAGCGGCCTTGGGGGATCAGGCGTTTTTAGAATCCACCCTGACGCTCAACGAGCAGGGGCGCACTCAACTGAACGAAGCGTTCGCCCGTCTGGGGCTGGATGTCATTCCGTCGGTCGCCAATTTCATTACTTTCAAAGTGGGCCCGCCTGAGAAAACAGCGGCACTGCATCAGGGGTTGCTCCGATCCGGCATCATCGTTCGCCCTCTGGACAGTTACGGCATGCCCGGCCATTTACGGGTATCAGTCGGTCTCGAGGCTGAAAATACCCGCTTCATCGAGGCCTTGGAACGCGAGTTGGCCTTCCTATGATGATGGCGGCCGTACCCCGGGTGCTGGTTGTTGGCCTGGGTTTGATTGGTGCTTCTTTTGCCAAGGCCTTGCGGCTCTCCCAATCTGCCCGGGTTCTCGGGTTGGATGCATCACCCGGCGTCGCGGAGCGAGCGCTGGAGCTGGGCATCATTGATGAAGCAGTCGCCAATTCCGATGAAGTGCCAGCCTTTGATGTATTAATGCTGGCGGTGCCAGTGTTGGCGATTCGCTCGGTTCTGAACGAACTTAAGCCGCATCTTACGGATCAGACCGTGATTTCCGATGTCGGTAGCGTCAAAGGCGTGGTGGTTTCTGCTGCGCGTGAAGTGTTGGGCGAGTTGCCGCCAGGCTTTGTGCCGGGACATCCGATTGCCGGTGCGGAACGGTCGGGCGTGGAGGCGGCCAAATCCGATCTGTTCGACCGCCACATGCTTATTCTGACGCCTCTGCCCACCTCATCGGCTCAGGCCGTAGCTGTTTTGACCCGGCTTTGGCAGGCCGTAGGCGCCGAGGTGGTGACCATGCCGGTCTCCCGCCATGATGAAGTGCTTGCCGCGACCAGTCATCTTCCTCATTTGCTGGCGTTCTCGTTGGTAGACACTTTGGCTCGGGAGTCGGAAAACCGTGAAATCTTCCGCTACGCAGCGGGAGGTTTTCGGGACTTCACGCGAATCGCGGCATCCGATCCCACCATGTGGCATGACATCTTCCTGGCTAATCGGGATGCGACGCTTGGCATTCTGCGTAAATTTCAGACAGATCTGGAACAGGTGGCGCAGGCCATTGAGCAGCGGGACGGCCAGGCCTTGCTGGATGTTTTTGGCCGCGCCAAATCGGCCCGGGATTACTTCACACAGATTCTTCAGAGTCGACAACGCCACAGTGACGATGTTCGAAAGAACCTGATTGCCGCGCCTATCCACGGCGGGCTGAGTGGTGAATTGAGCCTGCCGGGGGATAAATCCATCTCCCATAGAGCCATTATCCTCGCGGCTCTGGCTGAGGGTGAAAGCCGGATTCGGGGGTTTGGCGACAGCGATGATAATCGCACCACACTGGAGGCTTTGAGAAAGCTGGGTGTGGAAATCGAAGTCGAAGAGGGCGGGGATGTCCGTGTGACCGGCCAAGGGCTTCGCGGACTCAGACAGGCGGACAGCCCTTTGTATCTCGGGTGTTCCGGTACCTCGATGCGATTACTGACCGGTGTACTGGCGGCTCAGTCGTTCCCCAGTGAGCTGATCGGCGACGCTTCTCTTAGTCAAAGACCCATGGATAGGGTGCAAGCCCCGTTGGAGGTCATGGGAGCCCGCATTGAACTTGCCTCCCGTGGCACAGCTCCCATTCTCATCAGGCCGGTTGAGTCGCTTCATGCCATCGATTATGACATTCCCATGGCCAGCGCTCAGGTGAAATCCGCCATACTGTTGGCTGCATTGTGCGCCGGGGTGTCGGTGCGTCTCAAGGAGCCGGTTGTCAGCCGTAACCACACCGAGCGGCTGCTGATTGGTATGGGATGCGACATTCGCCACGACGATGAGTGGTTGTGTTTCACACCCCCTTCGACTGTTCCCGCGCTCGATTTGGACATCCCCGGTGATTTCTCCCTGGCGGCTTTCCACATAGCGGCTGCTACTCTGGTGCCGGATTCCGACATAACTTTGAAGGGGGTGGGGCTCAACCCGACCCGTACCGGGCTGCTGGACATTCTGGTTGACATGGGCGGCTCGGTTGCCGTGCTCAACCAAAGAGAGCAGGGGGGTGAGCCAGTAGCCGATCTTCGGGTAAGATACGCGCCCCTCAAGGCAGGGGTGGTGGGTGCCGACTATAGTGGCCGAACCATTGATGAGTTTCCGGTCCTGTTCGTACTGGCCGCACGGGCCGAGGGAGAAACCCGTTTTTCGGGGGTTCGCGAACTACGTTATAAGGAAACTGATCGCCTGAAGCGCATGATCGAAGGGCTGACTGTGCTGGGCGTTGACATAGAACTGAAAGGTGATGACGTCATTATCCGCGGCCGCGCAGGCCGCCGTTTCGACGGAGGCATCGTCGATTGTGCCGGGGACCATCGTGTGGCCCTGGCGTTCATGGTGGCGGCCCAAATGGCGAGTCGCCCTGTCATCATCAGACATTCCGGGCGCGTGTTGGGCGCCTATCCCGGGTTTACCGAGCACGCAAGTCAGCTCGGATACTCGGTGACCGTAGAGGACTGAACTATGCAAACCAAGGCTCCCGTCATTACATTGGACGGACCGGGTGGCGTCGGCAAGGGGACCATCAGCGGTCTGCTCGCCAGTCGTTTCAACTGGCATTATCTGGATTCTGGGGCTCTGTATCGCCTGACCGCGCTCGCGGCCATGAACCACGGCGTCGATTTCTCCAATGAATCGGCCCTTGCCGTCATTGCCGAACACCTGGACATTCAGTTCAAACAGGAAGACGACGCTCTTGTGGTTCTCCTTGAAGGTGATGATGTTACCCGTCAGATTCGCAGTGAAGAGGTGGGCTCTAACGCTTCTCGTGTAGCCGCGTTTTCCCGTGTGCGCGATGCCCTGCTCAAACGCCAGCGTGCCTTCCGCACCGAGCCGGGTTTGGTCGCGGATGGTCGGGATATGGGAACGGTGGTCTTTCCCGATGCGCCGTTGAAGGTGTTCATGATGGCTTCCGCGGAAGAGCGAGCTCATCGTCGCTTCAAACAGTTGCAGGATGGCGGTGTCGTCGCCAGCTATGAAAAAGTACTGCAGGACATTGAAGAGCGGGACGACCGGGATCGCAATCGATCCGTAGCGCCGTTGGTGCCCGCCGAAGACGCCGTGGTGGTCGATACCACGGATAAAAGCATCGAAGCCGTACTGGATGAAGTGCTCAGCCTGGTTTCCGACAGAGGAATGGGGAGCCTCTGAACAATTCCCGTGAGGCTCTGCGGGAGCCAAAACGCTTTGCCACTAGGCGGACTTCGCAGCGCAATGGCCGTAGCCCTTGTCAAGAAGTCCAACGACGGGGCAGAGCGTTTTGGCCCCGCCCGAAGGGGCTTTCCGAGGAACGGTGCCACTGCGTTGGACTCATTTGAAAGGTCCAGACATTCCGGCATGAGTCCGCCTTGTGGCACCGTCCCTCGGAAAAGCCAGAGCCACACGGGAATTATTCAGAGGCTCCCTGGCCTGATTCGGCTATTTTTTCTGCGAAATGCTTGGGTTTTGTGAGCCAATCCGTATAATACGCGCTCCTAAATTCAGCTATTGTGCATTGATTAAGCACAGTGGCTTGGCTCCCGGGACAGTCGCAGTAAACCAGCAGCGCGGCGCCGGGATATGTTGGATTGACCCGTGCGGGCTGGCGTACGGCAAAGCCTGAATCGCTTTGAGAACCGAACTGAACAAAGCGACGGGCCGTTAATCACTGGGATTATTATTCGAATGACTGAATCTTTCGCTGAACTCTTTGAAGAAAGCTTAAAAACGATCGAAATGGAGCCGGGCTCCATTGTTACCGGTGTTGTGGTCGATATCGACTCCGACTGGGTGACGGTTCACGCCGGCCTGAAATCCGAAGGCATCATCCCCCGTTCACAGTTCGTGAACGAAGAGGGCGAACTGGAAATCGCCATAGGCGACGAAGTTAAAGTTGCTCTGGAAGCCGTTGAAGACGGTTTCGGCGACACTCGTCTGTCTCGCGAAAAAGCCAAGCGCGCGGAAGCCTGGTCCGAGCTGGAAAAAGCTTACGAAGCGGAAGAAGTGGTCAAAGGCGTTATCAACGGCAAGGTCAAAGGTGGCTTTACCGTCGACATCAGCTCTGTACGCGCCTTCCTGCCAGGTTCTCTGGTCGATATCCGCCCCGTGCGCGATACCACCCACCTGGAAGGCAAAGAGCTGGATTTCAAAGTAATCAAGCTCGACCGTCGTCGCAACAACGTTGTTGTTTCCCGCCGTGCCGTTCTGGAAGCCTCCAACAGCGCCGAGCGTGAAGAACTGCTGGCCAGCCTCCAGGAAGGTCAAGTCGTTAAGGGTATCGTCAAGAACCTGACCGACTACGGTGCTTTCGTGGATCTGGGCGGCGTCGACGGCCTGCTGCACATCACCGACATGGCCTGGAAGCGCATCAAGCACCCGAGCGAAATCGTCCAGGTTGGCGATGAGATCGAAGTGAAGGTCCTGAAGTTCGATCGCGAGCGCAACCGCGTTTCCCTGGGTCTGAAGCAGTTGGGCGAAGATCCTTGGGTCGACATCAAAGGTCGTTACCCGGAAGAGTCCGTGGTCAAGGCCCGTGTCACCAACCTGACCGATTACGGCTGCTTCGCCGAGTTGGAAGAAGGTGTGGAAGGTCTGGTTCACGTATCCGAAATGGATTGGACCAACAAGAACATCCACCCCTCCAAAGTGGTTTCCGTAGGTGACGAGATCGACGTGATGATCCTGGACATCGACGAAGAACGTCGTCGTATTTCTCTGGGCATCAAGCAGACCGTTGTTAATCCTTGGGAAGACTTCTCCAACAAGTACAACAAGGGCGACAAGGTTACCGGCAAGATCAAGTCCATCACTGACTTCGGTATCTTCATCGGTCTGGAAGGCGGCATCGACGGTCTGGTTCACCTGTCCGATATCAGCTGGAACGAGTCTGGTGAAGACGCGGTTCGCAAGTACAAGAAAGGCGATGAACTGGAAACCATCATCCTGTCCATCGATCCTGAGCGTGAGCGCATCTCTCTGGGTATCAAGCAGCTGGACAGCGATCCGTTCGCGGAATTCGTCTCTCTGAACGACAAGGGTACTCTGGTAACCGGCACCGTTAAGGAAGTCGACGCCAAGGCCGCTGTCATCACTCTGTCCGAAGAAGTCGAAGGCATCTTGAAGGCCTCCGAAATTTCTCGCGACAAGGTGGAGGATGCCCGTAACGTCCTGAAAGAAGGCGACGAAGTCGAAGCCAAGATTGTCAGCGTTGACCGTAAGAACCGTGTTATCAGCCTGTCCGTGAAGTCGAAAGACGTTCAGGAAGAGAAAGCGGCTGTTCGCGAGCTGAAAGAAAAGGCGGTTGAAGCTTCCGGCCCGACCACCATCGGCGACCTGATCAAGCAGAAAATGGAGCAGGGCAACGACTGATCGTTGTCTGAGTTCCGATAAAAAAGCCGGCCTTGCGCCGGCTTTTTTGTGGCTGTTCTGTAGGAGCGCAGTCCTCTGCGCGACTCTGTACGATACCTGCATTGTCGCGCACGGAGTGCGCTCCTACAGAAATCTCCTTCTGCCCGACAAAAAAACGTTAAAAAATAAACACTTGTGTTATCTTGGGTGCTGTTTTAGTCTAATTATTGAACGTAAAGGCATCTTGCGGGATATCCCGGCAGGGGCCTAAAGGAACGCCCGACCGGGGAGGTTCAGATGACTAAGTCCGAACTCATAGAACGCATCGTCGACCGTCAATCCCAGCTGTCAGTCAAGGATGTCGAACTGGCGATTAAAACCATGCTTGATCACATGGCCGAAAGCCTGGCGGATGGCGAGCGCATCGAAATTCGGGGCTTTGGCAGCTTTTCCCTGCATTATCGCTCCCCACGGGTGGGTCGAAACCCCAAAACCGGTGAGTCGGTATCCCTTGAAGGCAAGTACGTACCGCATTTCAAACCCGGCAAGGAGCTGCGCGAGTCTGTCAATGTCGGGTTGATTGACGACTGAGCCCTCATCTCCTTGTCTGAGCCGGGAGGCTAAATTCATCCATGATCGTCCGATCATTAAAGATAGTTACCGCCTTGGTGTTGTTGTTGCTGGCGTGGTTGCTGGCCTTCGGTAACAACCAGTCCACCACCTTGACCTTTATGGGTTGGCAGACGCCCGCCTTGCCATTGTTTGTATGGCTGTTGGTGACTCTATTCTGCGGTATTCTCATCGGCCTGTTGCTGGGTCGTCTCTCCAAGCGGAAGCGCTCGGGAAGCATCTGATGCTGTCCACCGTTAAAATGCTTTGGCGTCGGCTGACCACGCCGTTGAATGATGCCCCCCGTTATCGTCTGGACCCGTTCGAGCCTTTATCACCTCAGCCGGATCGGGAGTTGGATGTGCTGCTCGACCGCTTGCCTGTCGACTCCGACACCCTGGAAACTCATCTGGCACTTGCTGAATTGTTTCGCAAGCGGGGCCAGATAGACCGGGCCATACGAATTCATGAAACGTTACTCGAAGCCGATCTGGACCGGGACCAGCGAAATCGTATCCGGGTTGAGCTGGCGCAGGATTTTTTCTCGGCCGGTTTTCTGGGGCGGGCTGAATCGGCTTTGGAAGAGATGATAGTCGGTGACGGCGAGGTATATTCCGCCCAGGCATTCCGACTCTGGCTAACGGTGTTGGAGCGGGAGCATGAGTGGGGCAAGGCGATTAACCTGGTTCGCAAATATGGCGACCCGGGCTCCGGTAATGTCCGGCTGGCCAATCTGTATTGCGAGCATGCCAATCTGTTAAAAGCGGCTGGCGATGAAACCGCCGCCCGTGCCGCGTTGAAAGAGGCGCGGAAGCTATCCAACAGTGCCCGTACCTTTATTGTCAGTTCTGAAGTGGAAATGTCCATGGGGCATTATCACCGTGCTGTTCGATTGCTGAAGGAGGCGTTGGCCCGGGACGTTCGCAGGATCGATGTCGTGTTGCCCTCGTTGAAACGGCTGGTCAAGCTCACGGGAGGGGAGGCCGGTCTGAGGCGCTACCTTGAGAATCTGTACGATGAGCACCCCAGTCACCGGGTGTTGGAAGCATTGCTGGATCTGGTGGGTTCCAACGACCCGCGAGCACAGCATTGGCAGGCCGAGCTCGAAGAAATTGTGAATACCGGCGCCTCATTCGGCTTGATGCAGCGTTGGCTGGAGCAAAGGGAGGATATCGGTGATCGGGCCAAAAGCGTGCTGGTGGAGTCTCTTCAACGCCTGAAATTGCGGCTGTCCGATGTGTATCAATGTACCTACTGTGGTTTCGAGTCCACGACAATGTTGTGGTTCTGCCCTCAGTGTGAGCGTTGGGAGACAGCTTATTCCCGCCATGAGCAGAGGGTGTTCAAAGAACAGCAGGACATTCCTGATCGTTAATGTGTTGATTTCTATAAAAAAATTGTTGATCTCGGAGCCAATCTTGATATCATGCGCTCCGCTTTCGACGGAAACGTCTGCTGATATGTCCCGTTCGTCTAGTGGCCTAGGACACCGCCCTTTCACGGCGGTAACAGGGGTT
>CBFGUW010000026.1:0-65766 GCA_965652395.1 uncultured Saccharospirillum sp.
AGAACAAAGACAAGGCCCGTGATCCGGAGATGCACCAGACCAAGAAAGGCAACGAATGGCATTTTGGTATGAAAATGCATATCGGGGTCGATGCAGTGACAGGTGTAATACACAGCCTTGAAACCACGGCGGCCAATGTCCATGACCTCACCCCATCGGAAAAGCTGCTGCATGGTGGCGAAAAGCATATATTTGCTGATGCGGGTTACCAGGGCATGGATAAAAGACCGGAACATGAAGGCAGATCGGCGAGTTGGGAAATAGCCATGCGACCTGGGAAGCGCAATCAACAGAGTAAGGAGTCACCCGAGGAGAAGGCCGAGCGCGCCAAGGCCAGTATTCGCGCAAAGGTCGAACACCCTTTTCGGTTGATTAAATGCGTATTCGGATATGCGAAGGTCCGTTATCGCGGCTTGGCCAAGAACCACAGTCGCCTGACGGTCCTGGCGGCGTTGGCTAATCTGATCACCATGAAGAAAACATTGCTGGCATAGAAGTGGTGCGCCTGCGATGCGCCGAATTGGCTATGGATTAGTCAATTTTCGCAAAAAGGTGAAGCCAAAGTCGTCAACTTGCGCCTCATCAAGGTGCCGATATCAAAATTGTTAATCTGAACAGCTTTGAAACTCATTGTTCAGAGGCTCCCTAGGTTAAATATCATAGGCAGATAAAATGTAGCTTAAATGTACTGTTTTGCAAACTATATTAATCTACTCCACTGAATTCGGGCTTACCATTTAGTTGAGGGTTGCTAGTGCAAGATAGTACGTTGGTTTATTAAGATATAGAGATTCGATTGACAATCGATTCAAGTCAATTATGATTTCGATGTGGTCGCAAAATCGGCCACCGGGACTACCACCCCCGAAACCTACCACACAGCGCCAGAAAAGGTCGCTTCGGCGGCCTTTTTTGTGGCTGCTCGTCTGCTATGGGCAGCCGAGTGGGGCCCCTCCGGGGGGCCGGCGTCTGTGTGGGCCGGTGGTGGTACCCCTGCTCGGTTCGCCCACCCTCTGCGTACCACCCAGAGTTATGGGCGAAGGGAAGTTAACCACACAAAAGGAATCCGCAATGGATCATACCCATCAGTTCTTGTCGTTCACCTTCGAACAGCACCCCATTCACGTCATCCGTCGCACCGGCCAGGTCTGGTTCGTAGCGGCCGACCTCATCAACGCCCTCGACCTGCCGGATTCACCGGCCATGACGGCGGGTCTGGCCGATCACGAGGTGGTCCGCACGCTCCTGCCTGATGCCGAAAGCACCCAAGGCGTGCTGCTCGTGTCGGAATCCGGTCTTTATTTCCTGATGACACAAGCGGAAAGGCCGTTGTTGAAACGCTTCACCCGCTGGCTACTTCGCACGGTGCTGCCCGCCATTCAGGAAACGACCATCCCGGCCAACCGCCTGCCGCGCACCCTGTACGATCTCGACTACGTCGAGGATTTACGGCAAGACCACACCAAGCACGCCAACGTGGCCTGGTGGCGCTTCAAACGGTTCGGGGCCGAAGCGGGGTTGGACGACACCGAACAAGGTCGGCATTTCTTTCACCAAACCCATCAACTCGCCAAAACCAACCCCCAGGAAGCGGAAGAGGCGCTTACCTTCAGCCTCACCTATCTCATGGGCGGTATCGTCAGGGGGGATGGCATTCACGGGTGCGAGCTGGCATTTTGTCGGCTGGTCAGCCGCGCGGCGGTGAGTTGGATGCGGCAGCACGCTGTGGGTGTTTGGCCGCCCTGTTATGGGGAACCGTAGTTTAGAAAGCAGGTTGGGCTAAAAACGCCGGTTGAGGCTGCCTTACGGTGCCAGACCGGCTATGCTTGGAAGGAAACCCAGTAAGGAGAGGCGGTGGCAAGGTTGCCGCCTCTGGCAATAAAAGGAATCGGTATGAAAGCTCGAAAGGTGATCGACTCTATTCAGGCTCGTGTGGATGAGCTGAATCGCATTCATCAATACCTTCAAGCCACCCAACCCGCTCAAAACCGTTAAAGTGGACTTGCTCAAGCTAAAAGCCGGGCACACAGCGGAAAAGAATACGGCAACTTGTACCACCATCGATTGAGAATGTGTGCCAGCTCACAGAAAAAAGAAGTTATCACATTCGGTAATTTATAGCCGCAGGCGGTGTGATTCAGTTCCAATCTCTTGGGCAGGAATTGGTTATTTTACGGGGCTCATTCACAAACGGTCATATCAACACTATGGAAAAAGAAATCGTTAAGGATGCTGTCAATGCGTTTTACAGTGGTGCGGGGATCGAGCGAACGTTTAGAGGGCCAGTCAATGAGCGTGTCGCGGAAGTATTCGGTAAGATGTTGGAGGAAACACGCCGCTGCACGAACTCGTTGAACTGGGTACCGCAACCGACGGGGGGCAAGGCGACCATCCGGTGGGTTGCGTTGAATTTCAGCCGCAGTCTTCGAGAGCGCATGAAAGACGACCGGTCTTTAACCTGTGCCAAAGTGGTCATTTGGCGGTTGGCGTCTGAACTCGAGATGGCTTCACAAGGACTATGACATGAAATTGAGTGCGATTATTTGTTTAGTGTTAATGATGATGAGCATTGGGGCCGCAAATGCAGACAGACCCGTTGCAAACCAATGCAAAACTCTTGATAGTTGGTATCTGTTTTCCCAGCAGGCTTTCTGTTTTCCTAAAAGTAAAGTAATAAAGCTGACCCACCTTAATCAGTCAGAGCCAAGTGCTAGTGTGGTGTTGCAGCCAAACGAATCATCATCATCAATTGAATTGGGTGTTTTTTGGGAGCCTGAAAACGGTGCTATCGGTCGTTTAAGTCAGCACTTTGGCTTGAGCGTGGATGAACTGTTTGTCCGGCTAGAGGGTGCAGACTTTTCGGAAGAGGAGCAGTCGCTGGTTTCAAAAGTTCTATGGCTGGATGCGAGTGAAAAGATTGACGTTCAGGAAATTGCTGAGACTTCGGTCCTTACAATAGTTCGTTCAGGGGGGGCTCACAGCTCGGTCTACATCCACAACCCCTCCTGGCAAGGGCTTATTTATTTGGCTGGCGAGTTGAGCGAAGACCAGGCGGAATGGGTTGTGCGGCATATAGATTTCAGCCAGGGGTCTTAAGCGCCTCACTCGGGAAGTCCTTCAAGTTGAAGGTGACGATAAGCTGAGCCCCGGCCTGGATGGCGGCCGCCAGAGCGTGGCGTTCATCCGGGACGGGGAGATTTAACCCATTAGAGCTGTTGTGGGCACCAAGACGAGGGCATTGGTCAGTCTATTCTACTCTGGCCTTTTAAAAAGCCTTCCAGCCAGGTGTCGAATGCTTCTTTTTCTTGTTTTGTCACATCTTCAAATTGTAAAAAACGGGATCTCTTTGGGAAAGAAGTGGGTAACATGGCTCGGTAGTGGTCCAATTCCCAAGACACTTTGGGTTTTCTGTTTTCATTAACATTCGCTGCTTCAACAGGCTTACTTTCCGCGCAAAATATTACGAAGACAAAGTCGTTGCAGGTTGGCGTATATTCCTTGCCGGAAAGCTTAATGGTTTGGCCTTCCAGTACTTCAAGTGGATAAACCTCTATCAGCTTGACTATTTTTTCCTGGCCATTGGTCTCCACCCGATGGAGAGTGCCTTCCAATTCATGAAACTGTTTGAACTCTTCGGGGAAATAAACGGCCTCCTTGCTCAATGGAATGGATTCATGTCGGGTCCATACCATGGTATCGAGGTTCAACTTATAGTCGTAGGCGTTCCAATAGTGTTGCTCTACGCCGCCTTCCATTTCGAGCCGTTCCCCGCCTTTTATGCAGATGGTGTTTTTGCTTTCTAATACAGCGATATGGTTATAAATCCAGCCGGGTGGGGTTCCGTTGGTATCAATTTTTGTAATCTCAAAGGTATCTGTGTCTAAACGGTATACCGGAGTGGCGCCATGTTTTCTTTCGTTTGGGTAACCGAGGCAGCCGAGAATGAATATGGAATTCCCTACAAGGGTGGCTGAGTGAAAATCAGTCGGTGGGAAGACTTCTTTAGGGTACATATAGATGTCGAAGCTTCCATCGGAGCGGTGATGGATAACTTCGTTGTATATGCAAAAATCGGGGTCGTAGTGATCCTCATGCTCACCGCCGATCTCTATGTATTCGTTGTTGTCCAGTAGGGTTAAGGACATCCCATATCGGTAATAGCACCATACCGGCTCGTCACCAATAGCGTCCGGGTCGTCGAATGTTTTCCGTGCTGTCCAGGCGTCACAAGATACCTTCACCATGTCATACCAAAACGCTTTGGCGCATCGTTCGGGGTTGGTTTTGCCGAAAACCCGGTGTTTCTGTTGGAAATAAGTGTCTTTGGTGGTTGTTAGAGAGTCTTCAGTGCCCAGGTTGAGTAGTTTTAGGCGTATTTCCCTCTGGACTGAGCCTATATCACCTCCGTTTTTCACCAGCAGTAATGCGGTATCCGGGTTGGCTGTGTGTTCAATGGCTGTTTTTCTGGATACCTGAATGCGGTCAGTCTTATGGATATCGGCGCCTAGTTCGAGCAGTGTCTCCACGCATCGGTGCGCGCCATGATACGCGGCCAGCATTAAAGGCGTTTTCTCACCACGGCAGTAAGCTTCGATGTTTATGCCCTTACTCAACAGGTGGCGCAGCATGGTTGAATCATCCATCTCGATGGCGAATTCCATTGGCTCTTTACCGCACCGACCCCGCTCATCCAGGCTGGCTCCAGCCTCTAGTAGCAAGTCAACCTTGTCGGTATTTCCAGACTGAATGGCTACCAATAGAGGCGTTCGCTCCCAGGTATCTCGATGAGTTAAATCGGCACCATTTTCTATCAGGGTCTGAGCCTCGGCTACGTCACCGTAGGCTACCGCATGGAATATCGGGCTCCATTTCAAATGGTCCTCTGGGGCGCCATACTCGAAAAGCAATTTAACGATATCGAACCGTCCGACATTGGAGGTGACGCGTAGTGGGGTTTGAGAGTAGCTGCCGCGTTCACCTGGGTCTGCTCCGGCTTCAAGAGCCTTTCTGACCTGCTCCAACAGGTCTGGCGGCCTTTTCCAAATTAGGCTCAAGAGTGGATTGGTTTGTTCGAGGTTTTTTTCCTTCATAGGTTAGGCCCTTCACCAGGGCGAAAGCTGTTGGCTTTAAGCATGAGGGTGGTGCGAAGCTGCGCATTACCCACGGTCTTGATCGAATTCGAACAACTCCTTAACCGAAACCTGCAGAGCTGCCGCGATCTTCTCCAAGTTATCAAACTTTGGTCCATATTTCCCTCTTTCGATATTGCTGATCGACTCCACGGTCACGTCCACCGCATCAGCCAATTGTTCCTGAGTAATACCCTTTGATGCCCTAAGTTCCCGAAGCCGTTTCCCAAACGATACCTTAAGTGCAGCCATTTGAATCCACCCAAAAGCCGCAGCATATTGAAGTTGAACTTCGGTATTAACGAAGTTAAACTTCGGGTTGTGCTCTTTTTGCTCAATCAACAGGGCTTGTGGGACAAACACAGAGGGAGCCCTGGAACGAACGACACCCACAAGGATTCAAGTATCATGCGAAGCCAAGATCACCTTCCCCTATCATTCACCTTCGAACAGCATTCCATCCACATCATTCGCCGCTCTGGTCAGGCTTGGTTCGTCTCAGCCGATCTGTTCACCGCACTCAAGCTGCCCAATACCCCCTACTTGATGGCCGGTCTGGCCGAGCACGAGGTGGTCCGCACGCTCCTGCCGGATGCCGAAAGCCCCCAAGGCGTGCTGCTCGTGTCGGAATCCGGCCTCTATTTCCTGATGAAACAAGCGGAAAGGCCGCGGTTGAAACGCTTCACCCGCTGGCTGCTGCGCACGGTGCTGCCCGCCATTCAGGAAACGACCACCCCGGCCAACCGCCCGCCGCGCACCCTGTACGATCTCGACTACTTCGAGGATTTACGGCATGACCACACCAAGCACGCCAATGTGGCCTGGTGGCGCTTCAAACGGTTCGGCGCCGAAGCGGGGTTGGACGACTCCGAACAAGGTCGGCATTTCTTTCACCAAACCCATCAGCTCGCCAAAACCAACCCCCAGGAAGCGGAAGAGGCGCTCACCTACAGCCTCACCTATCTTATGGGCGGTATCGTCAGGGGTTATGGCATTCACGGGTGTGAGCTGGCGTTTTGTCGGTTGGTCAGCCGTGCGACCGTGAGTTGGATGCGGCAGCACTCGGTGGGGGCTTGGCCGCCCTGTTATGGGGAGTCGTAGTTTAGAAAGCAAACTGGGGCGGTCTCTGAGTAACCGGTGAGGCTGTTCAAGGGCTGGCTTGGGCTTGGCTGAATAGTAGCGGCCGGTTAGACTTGCCCCCTTCCGATGCCGGGGTGGAAATGCCACACCCCGGAGTTGACTGTTAGTTAAGGAAGAGAATTCGACATGGCAAGTGTATTGGGGAGGGTATTCCCAAAACTAATCTTCGCAGTGTTGGCTGGTGTAGCTTTCGTTTGTTCCCTCGTAATGGCGTCTATATGGTTTATTGAAGAGCATTACCAGTACGGCGATTTGAAATCATTCCCCCGTTTCCGTTCCGCTATCAGAGTCACCTATGATTCGGATAGGCCGCTGGAGTACTACAGTGAAGCAGGGCCCAATAGAAAAGTTGAAGGCTCTATCGAAAGAGGCGCAACTCTTATTTATGCCTACCAGGGCAGCAGCGGGGTATATACCTATGCACTCGTCGCAGGCAAGGTGCGACAATTCAGGCGGCCGCTAAGCAAGGGGTATTACCTGTTTGGTGCTTTCTTTCCTTTCGAGAGGTTGTCCAGCGTAGCAAAATTCGGTGGCTCCAGTTCTCTTGGAGCACTTCTTCTGGTGATCAGTGCAATACTCATAACACGGCGGAAAAGCCGAGCACCTTCTGAAAACCGTTTCATTGATAATGAGATGGAAAATGGTCAGCCAGAATTAGCAAGCGTCCATACGACACAAAATAGGGCTCCTGAGCTCAACACTACTCAGCCTGTGCAGGGAGAGACAACGGTTGAGTCCACCACCTCCCATCCGTCGCGCGCCACTGCTAACGCTATAGACCATCACCACGACCCGTCACACGAAATTGAAAGGCTGGCCGCACAAATCGAGGCGCTCCACGATGAAAACAGTAGGCTGCGTGAGGAGCATACTGCGGAGGTGGAAAACCTGCATAAACGCCATAAACGGATTGTCGAACAGTATGAGTCAGATTTCCAATCCAGCGAAGCGGTTTGGAGGGAGTTCGAAGAGCGCCAAAACGTACAGGTTTTGGAGTTAACGCGGTCCCTTCAGGCATTGGAAAACCAAGTGGAAATTTTCAAACAGGATATCCAGGCACTTGGTTATGATTTCGACGACACAAAGTACAGAGCCATCATTAAAGGGCGGAAATTTGAGATATTTGTAGCCCAGGCTCTTCAAAATGAATATGGCTGCGAGATTCTGGAGTGGACGCCGGATAAAGGTGGTTTGCAGAAGTTGAAGGTCAAACAGAATGGCAACCCAGACCTTTTGTTCCGCTCCCCATCGGGTCGGGCCTTTGCTGTGGAGTGTAAGTACCGGAAAAGCTATACCCGCATAGAAAATCTTCTTCAAGGTGAAAGTAAAAAGTGGTTTAACTGGGCTAAGAAGGAGCAATATGAGAGATACAAAAAGTTTTCGGAGAGGTTCCCTGTCTACCTAGGGTTGGGGTATGCCAATGAGCCGGATAACCCACTTCAGTGCTTGGTTATTCCGTTGGAAGAGCTCTTTTTTGAATCAAAGGAAAAGACGGTCAAGTTTGGCAGCGGTTCAGAGGAAGATCAGCTCTGCTTTGAGCATCGGAAATTTCATAGTGACTCGCATTGCGCGATAAAGGGTGATTGGTCCGCACTGGTGCAGGAGCTTACATGACGCAAGGATGTTCGCTGGTTCAAACTATTGATCGGCGTAAGCATCGGGCCTTTGGCCGGGATGCTTACCACCTTTGTGACAAATACTTTCAAGAATGGAATGATTAGGTGGTAATCATGGAGCTGTCTTCTGGAGGTGGGTTGTTTCGCAAATAGTCCCGCGCCTCGTGAATGATCTGATCCGCCGTTTCCTCGCGTGGCTGGCATCGCTCAGCCCATGCCCGGCCGGGGTGCAACGTATCCCAGCGAGGCCGCTGACCTTCATGGCGACCCTTGCCGGGATTATGGTTGCCGAAACCGTCGATCAGCTTGTTCCAAAGTGGATGAAACTTCGCGATCAGGAGCGATTCGCCCAATGGAATCCATATGTCGTCGACAATCAGAAATCGACAATGGAAGTCTTCCAATTCCAGATTTTCCGCTTCCTCGATGCTCCGCCGGTGCTGCATGATCCTGTTATAGAGTACGGTGCCCGGTTCCGCTTCCAAGCTCCCGCCTTTTCGCGCGCCCTTGGGAACCGCTTTGCCCACGTAGAGGGGGGCGGTGAAATCCCCTCCCTGGTTCCGTTCCGCGATCAGCTCGTAGGCCGAGAATTCGCCCTTATAGTAAATCGCGTATAAACCGGCGCCGCTGAATTTTTTGAGATCGGATAGAGCGATAACGGGCTGCCTCAGCATGGCTTGCCCGACGCTTTCCCCCAGGTGGCGTTTATCGAGTGGATTGAACGGTACGACTTTATTATCCGTCATGCCTGTTTCCTGATTCCTCGGCGTTGATTCACGAGCGTTCTTATCTCTGTTTCCGCCAATTGCTCCGCCACGGAAGCGGCGACTTGTCGACCCAGAGCCACGGGAACGGCATTGCCCAGTTGTCTCATGGTCTCGGTCCACGAACCATGGAAGACGAATCCATCGGGAAAGGTCTGCAGGCGGGCCGACTCACGGACCGTGAAATATCGGACACTGCCGTCGTCGCGAACCATCATGTTCTCCCCTCCCGGCACGCCATGGTCTCCCGCCTTCAGGGTTTTTGCCGGTAAATCCAGAGGACTACCGGTGTGGCCGGGGTAGGAGCGAGCCCCGTCCTGGAACTTATGGTTGTGGAAGGGGGGCTTCTTCTTCCGGCGAGGGTCGGGGAGGTCCACGAGCGCATCACGGACAGTGCGCCAGGGTTTTTCGTCGGGCGGGATCAATGTCGAATCGAGCCGTCGAACCCGGTTTTCCAGTCGGGGGGGTATGGTGGGTCGGTTTTTCCTGGCAATCTTGTGAGCGTCCCAATAATCGCCTGTGATCCACTGTGAGCGAAGCAGCGCGTCGAAGCTGTGAGTTGACCGTGGAAAGGACCATTCCACGCCCAGATCCGAGCGGAAACCCACGATGAAAACTCGTTCCCGCTTTTGCGGTACTCCATAGTCCGCAGCGTTCACCAGGGTGGGCACCACGTTGTAGGCGAGTCCTTTGAAATGCGCGGAGCCGGATGTCTTTTCTTCCTGCAGTCGCTTCAGATGATCGGGCCAGGTTTCGCCCTCCCGACGTATGATCTCGGGAAATTCGAGTTGCAGCAGGATGTACTGGTAATAGTTCGCGAAGCTGGACCGCGTCAGCCCCTTCACGTTCTCGATGATGAAGGATTTGGGTCTAAGACGGCGGATCACTTCCACAGTGGCGGGAAACATGTCCCGCTTGTCACCGAACGACTTATGGCGACCACCCATGGAAAACGGCTGACAGGGTGGCCCACCGGCGATCAGGTCGATGCCTTCCGGTATCGATCCCCAGTCGAACTCGCGCACGTCGCCCTCCCACAAAGGCCAGTCTCGAACCACGGGAAAATCGCGACGCTGGTTCTCGCGGACAGTGTCGCACGCCCAACGATCCCATTCGACGACCGCCAAGGATTCGAATCCGGCCAGAGAGACACCCATCGCAAGGCCCCCTGCACCGGCATATAGTTCAACCGCCTTCATTGTTCGCCATCCTGTTGTCCAAAAATCGTTTGATCCGACGAGCGACACCATCCATGTCACTCAGCTCGCATTCCCAGACGACCAGTACCCGCCAACCCTGCTCCTCGAGTCGTCGTTGGTTCTCCTCGTCCCTGCGCCTATTGGTCTCCAGCTTATCCTGCCAGAACCGAACCCGGGTCTTCGGGATACGGGCCAGTTTGCACCCCGGATGCCGGTGCCAGAAGCAACCATGAACGAAGATCACGGCCTTCCTGGGCGTGAATACCAGGTCCGGTGTTCCGGGAAGACCTCTTCGATGCAAACGGTATCGGTATCCCATGCCATGAACCAGCCGTCGTACACGCATTTCGGGCTTCGTATTCTTGGCCCGTACCCGCGACATGAGTCGGCTTCGCTCTTCGGTCGACAGTGTATCCGCCACTTGGTGTCTCTATGGTTCAGCCACGGAACCGTGGATGATGATCTGGTATGTCGACCATCGAATACTGTTTTTATATACAGTATTCGATGGAAGTCAAGGGCATAGTCCTGAAAGACGGCCATTACAACATTCTCGAAGGTCGGGTTCCACTGCAAGCTCATTTTCATTATGAAGTGGACGTTCTAATTGGCGCCCAAGAATGGTTAATCTATGGGCAATGAATGGGAAAGCCCGCTTTCCGACAAGGGTTGTTGCCTACGCAGGTGATTTCGTTAAAGGGCTTCCTGTGCCTTACCCGCACCTATAGCCTTCCTTGAATTCGAACAGAGCCCGATCCAGTTCATCCGCCGCTCCTGCCAGGCCTGGTTCGTCGCGGCCGATCTATTCACCGCGCTCAAGCGACCCAACACCCCCTACATGATGGCCGGTCTGGCCGAGCACGAGGTGGTCCGCGCGCTCCTGTCGGATGCCGAAAGCACCCAAGGCGTACTGCTCGTGTCGGAATCCGGTCTCTATTTCCTGATGAAACAAGCGGAAAGGCCGTTGTTGAAACGCTTCACCCGCTGGCTGCTACGCACGGTGCTGCCCGCCATTCAGGAAACGACCATCCCGGCCAACCGCCTGCCGCGCACCCTGTACGATCTCGACTACGTCGAGGATTTACGGCAAGACCACACCAAGCACGCCAACGTGGCCTGGTGGCGCTTCAAACGGTTCGGGGCCGAAGCGGGGTTGGACGACACCGAACAAGGTCGGCATTTCTTTCACCAAACCCATCAACTCGCCAAAACCAACCCCCAGGAAGCGGAAGAGGCGCTTACCTTCAGCCTCACCTATCTCATGGGCGGTATCGTCAGGGGGGATGGCATTCACGGGTGCGAGCTGGCATTTTGTCGGCTGGTCAGCCGCGCGGCGGTGAGTTGGATGCGGCAGCACGCTGTGGGTGTTTGGCCGCCCTGTTATGGGGAACCGTAGTTTAGAAAGCAGGTTGGGCTAAAAACGCCGGTCGAGGCTGTCTTCTGGGCTCAGACCGTCTATGCTTGGAAGGAAACCCAGTAAGGAGAGGCGGTGGCGAGGTAGCCGCCTCTGGCAATAAAAGGAATCGGTATGAAAGCTCGAAAGGTGATCGACTCCATCCAAGCCCGTGTGGATGAGCTGAACAGCATTCATCAATACCTTCAAACCACCCAGCCCGCCCTGGCTAAAACCGTTAAAGTGGACTTGCTCAAGCTAAAAGCCGGTCACACGGCGGAAAAGAATGCAGCACACCTGATCGACCAGCAGGTTGTCTACTCTGAACGCGCTGTTGTCTTGCACGACTTGCGCTTGGAAATCGACGGCGTGGTCGCTCAAATAGACCATGTTATGTTGAACAAATACGGCTATGTCACGCTTTTTGAAACAAAATCTTTTTCAACAGGCTTGAAGGTCCAGGAAGACGGTACTTTTTGGTATTGGGACCGTTACGCCAATCGCTATGTGGAAATCCCTTCTCCCATTTTACAATCCCAGCGGCATGAACCGATCTTAAGAAAAGTGCTGCGGGAAATTGGTTATGAGGCGCTGCATTTCGATCACCTTGTCTTGGTGGACTATAAAGCGAGCCTGAAAAAACCTAAGGATAAGCAGTTCGACATTGTTTGCAGGCCTGATCGAATATCTGAGACGAAAGACAAGCTCAACGAACGTATCGGGCTGAAAGACGTGCTCCCCACCGTTAAAGCGGTTGGCCGCTTAGTGACGGGTAAAGGGTACAGTGCGGAAGAACTCGCCCGTTTGGGTGATCGCTTGGCAGAACGGCACGTGCCTGCTCAATACGACCACTGGGGCCGCTACGGGTTGGAAAAACCTGCGCTGGAATATCCTAAACCGGAACCCCTAATCATCGCCGTTGCCGAGCCGCAGGTGGAGCAACAACCAGCTTCGAATAGCCAACCACTTTCCTCTCACAAAGTAGCCCGCCAGTTCAATATCACTACGCAGGCAATACTGGATATCGGTGCTAAGGCCGGGTTGATCCAATCGGTGAATGGCGAATACCAGGTCACGCCCGAAGGCCAAGCGCTGGGGGCTGAAAACCGGGTGTTCAAGGGTAAGTCGTATGTGGCTTGGTCGGAAGCGTCGATTGAAAGGTTGCGAGTGGAAACTCAAACGGCTCAATGAAGGTTAGTCTATTATTTGCTACGCAATACGGGCCATATAAGCAGTGGAATCAGGTAGCCTGCCAGAACAGCTGCAAAGATAAATAACATCAGCGGTGCTAAACCAGATATCTCGGTGCCCTGAGGGTAAGCGATCTGCAAGCCAACCCGAGTCGCCCACAAAAGAACATTCGCCCACAACAAAGTTCGAATGTAATAGCCGACCATGGGTTTTCTATAAACAAATAACAGGTTCAGCGCGCCAAACAGCACCAGCGACAGTGAAAAAAACACATTGATAGCCCGAATAGCGATAACCAGTTCAGGAGACTCAGCGTTTACGTAGCTGTACCAACCCCAAATACCGGGTGCGAAGAAATGCCACAGTCCAAACGCGATGGATACCAGCGAACTGGCAGTGACCATAAGCATGCTAATTCGTTCGCGGTTCTCCACTTCCAGGCTCCCTTTGTGTGGGTGGTTGGTGCCAATCCCGGCCGCTTGGTATCGAACAGTCGGTGGCAGCATCAGTTGCTTTTATACAATGGGGTCACCATTGAAGACATGATCCCGATCAACCCTGTGCGCTGGGTGCCGTATCGCGAACGGGTGAGACGCTGTCGTTGAAAAGTACGTGCCGCCGCTGAAAGAACAAACCTTCAATGCATTCCGGTTCGCTGATTCTATCCATTCGAAAATGACGAAAGTCGTTCCTGTCAGGGTCCCACGCCACCAAATACCAGACCGGAGGTAAGATCAGCATCGCTTGCGGTTCTACCTGGCGGTAGGTAACGGCTCCTTTCGCGTCGCGGTATTGAAAGCGCAAATGCAGGTGTTGAAGAAACGCGGTTTCAAAAGCGGGCAGCAGCTCGGGGTCCATGGTGCCCAAATCGGATAGGTCTACCTGAGGGGCCATCTGCCCGACATACAGACATTCCATAAAACGGCGAAGGTCGCGTATTTTGTCGGATGGTAAAGCTTTCTCCAATTTGGCAAGGCCCAAATCGGCAAGGCCTGAAAAGGGAAGGTTGCTGGCGGCCCGCATGGTCTCAACGCTGATAAGAATGGCGAACACCTCGATAACGGAGAATCGCACGGTGGTTTGAATCGAGCGGGGGTCAAGTCTCAGGCCGCCACCGCGGCCGGGGTCGGAATGAATAATAAAGCCTTCATCGCGCAAGGCGCTGATATCCCGCAAAACGGTGCGTCGTGATGCACCTACCTCGTCCGCCAGTTCGGCAACGGTCCAGGTGTTGTTGCGGCGGAGGCTCCGCACGATGGCGTCTTGTCGTAGTCGAACACTCATACCGCAAGGTTACCTGTCTATGGTGACAACATTTGGCACCATAGTGACATAGAGTGCACCTGTCCAGCCAGCACAGTGGTTTCCAAACCGTAATGCAGCTCTGTGCGTCCGAGAGGCTGGTAAGAGCGCCCGCGTTCCAGAAAGCGCGGCCCACCTCCCTTTCGAATTTAAGGAATAAATAGATGGCTAACCCAACCGATTTTCCGCACCCCTCCCTCATTAATGTCAATGGTGTAAACCTTGAGGTATTTGAAGCAGGTAAAGAAAATACCGGAAATCCGATCGTGCTCTGCCATGGCTGGCCGGAGCATGCGTATTCCTGGCGTCATCAAATGCCTGCGCTTGCCGAAGCGGGCTACCATGTCATTGCGCCAAATCAGCGGGGTTATGGCAACTCATCCCGGCCGTCGGAGGTTACGGCATACGACATCGAACACTTAACGGGCGACCTCGTTGCACTGCTCGATCACTACGGATACGAAGACGCGACTTTTGTTGGTCATGATTGGGGGGCGATGGTCGTTTGGGGCTTGGCTTTATTGCACCCAAACCGGGTTAACCGGGTGGTCAACCTCAGTTTGCCTTACCAGGAAAGGGGAGCCACGCCCTGGCTTGAGTTCATGGAGGAATTTTTGGGCGGTGATTATTATTTTGTTCATTTCAATCGACAGCCAGGCGTCGCGGACGCCGTTCTGGAAGCCAATACCCATCAGTTCCTGCGGAATCTGTACCGAAAAGACGTACCGCTCAGTGAGCCTGAGCCCGGTAATATGATGATGAACCTGGCTCGGGCAGAAACACCGCTCGGAAGCCCTGTCATGAGTGAAAACGAGCTGGCTGTTTTCGTGTCGGCCTTCGAATCATCAGGGTTCACCGGCAGCATTAATTGGTATAGGAACCAGGACCGAAACTGGCACATACTGGGCGATGTGGACCCAATCATCCAACACCCCACGTTAATGATCTATGGTGACCGGGACGTGATTCCGAAGTTCGAACGCCTGACTGAATTCGTACCCAATGCGGAGGTGGCCAGTCTGAATTGCGGTCATTGGGTTCAGCAGGAAATGCCGGAAGAAACCAACCAAGTGATTTTAAACTGGCTGATGCGGCATGACGTCGGTTGACCTCTTGTTGTGGGCAAGTTGAGGGCACGAAATGAGCCCTCATGCAGGCGGGGGCGCGATCCGATCATCGTTAGAAAGCCTGCCTATTCATGGCTTGGGGGGAGTCAGAGGTAGAAAATATGGGCTGGAAACGCTACTCTGAGGGCTGAACCGCACAGGACTATTGGGGTTAAGATGGCTGAGAGCGATAAAAAGCCCGCCACAGGCGAAAAAAAGGCCGATATGAGAGTGGTCCATGGGTCTGAAAGCCAGATCGTCTGGACAGGCCCTTCCGTACGCCTTAAAAACATCCATGACCTGATCAACAGCGATGAAATGAAGGATGATCTGGAAGCCGTCGACCGGCTCCGTCAGAGCGGTCTGCTAGCCAGCTAACACTGAAATGGAATTAAATGCCATACGCCGTTTTTATCATAGCCATCACTGCGATAGGTTATTTCTACTGCGCCTGGAATCGTAAAGAGAAGAAGAAACTTGCTTGGCACGCCAAGCACGGTGGGCTGTATTACCGGTATCTGGTGGTTGGGTTTATCTTCTCTGTCCTGGGCTATCTACTCTATGCGTTCTTTTACTGGGCCGGTAAGGGCCAGGGCTTTCGCGAATCCTCACTCTATGCCTTCATTGAACCGTTTTCACAAGCCGTTGGCTCTCAGATGTCGTCGACCTCTTGGTCGCCACCTGGGTGTTTGGCTTGTTCATCGCTTGTGTTGTTCTCATTATTGAAAACAGTCGACTGAAGGGCAACGAGTCTAAATATTTCTATAAAGAGATCGAGGAAACCGGCGATTCCTTTAGCCACGTTATGCTGGTCGCCATGGAAAACCGTCTCAGCGTGATGGTGACCTTGGACAGTGGCAAGGTATACATCGGTAAGATCCTTCAATTTTATACCCCCTACAAAGATCACGATTGGATACAGGTATTGCCGTTGTTGTCCGGTTACCGCAAGGACAACTCAAAAGAGCTGGTGATCACCACGGATTACAATAGGGATATTCTTGAAAGCTTCAGCCAAATGGAAGAGGAATATGCCAACAGCAGTTATCCCCCGAAAGTAGGCGACTTTTCCCAGTTGATCAAAAGGGAAACCGTGGTTTCGATTTCCATTATTAATGTTAAGAATTACATCGACCGGATGATCAAAGCGAAAGGCAGCAAGGCCGCTTAAAATGTGGCCTTCTCAAGTATTAAGGTAGGCATTTACTCCGTCCCCTATTGCTCATCCGCCAGAACATTCGCCACCGCAGGAATGCCAAGCATACGCTGCCGGTGGTCTATCACCTTCGGCAAAGGCGTCAGATCCACACCGTCGCCTTCCAGCCACTGCGCCAATGTAAACAGGTAAATATCGCAAATGGAGTATTGCTCTCCCATTACCCATGGGCCCTGAAGCATCTCGTCTTCAATCAACTTGAAGCAGTCGCCGACGGTTTGAGGCACCTTCTTCTTCATGGCCTCGATCGCGGCGGGATCATCCGCCCAGCGATGGCCACGCATGCGGTGAGCGTGGGCGACATGCACGGTGGAGCAGAGGTAGCTGTTGAAGGAGTGAACCTGTGCCTGTTCGAACGGGTCGTCAAACGGCATCAGCCGGGCTTCGGGGAAGCTTTGAGCTATGAAGGTTAGGATAGCGGGCGTTTCCGTCAGAATGCCGCGTTCGGTAACCAAAGCGGGAACCCGCCCTTTGGGGTTGAGCGTCTTATATTCGGGCGACTGTTGTTCGTTGCTGGAGAAGTCCACGCGACGAGTTTGATATTCAGCACCGGCCTGTTCCAAGGCGATGTGTGAGGCGAGTGCGCAAGTGCCTGGAGCGTAATAGAGCGTGAGCATAAACGGTACCTCAGTGTGGGGAACCCGGGGGAGCCTGTCTGGCTCCCGGTTTGTCCAATGTAACGGAAAACACTCGTTTACCCAGCCGTCTTTTGGAACGATGCCCACCGGTTGTGGCGCCCAGGCCTGCGTTACCTTATTTCAGCTCTGCGATGTCCGTCACTATGTTAACGTCGTGAACGGCGGATTTTTTCAAAGAAGGGTTCAATGCCAGCATCTCCCGGCGCAACGACTGCAGTCGTTCCATCCGGTTTTCCGGGGAGGGGTGGGTGCTCAGAAATTCCGGTACACCGCCTCCGGCTTTTGCCATTTTTTCCCACAGTGAGACGGCGGCACTGGGGTCGTAACCCGCCCGTGCGGCGAGTTCAATACCAATGCGGTCGGCTTCGGTTTCGGCTTCGCGGCTATTGGGTAACTGCAAACCGAGCTGCGCTGCAAGGGCGGCTCCGGTGAGTACATAGCCATTCTCATCCGTCACGGTAGATGCCAACGAGAGCCCGGTGTTGACCAATACCGCGCGAGACATCTTCTCGGCGGTGTGGTTAGCGAGCGCGTGGGAGATCTCGTGGCCCATGATTTGGGCGATCTCGGCATCGGTTAAATTCAATTGCGTCACAATACCGCTGTAAATCGCCATACGGCCCCCGGCCATGCACCAAGCGTTCAGGGTTTTGGGGTCGTCGATGATGGCGACGCTCCATTGCCAGTCCGAAGTGCTGGGATACTTTTTGATGGCTTCCGTCACCAGGCGGCCGGTGATGGTGGAAATGCGCTCCACCCAGGCTTCGTCGGTAATCAGTTGGTGTTCGTCCGTAACGTCGGCAATGGTGCTTACATAGGCTTGTTTCGACTGGGTGATGGCCTGTTCGGGGCTGATGAGCATTAACTGTGAGCGGCCTGTGGGGCTGGTGGCGCAAGCGCTGATCAGCAGAACGGTAAGCCCGCTTATTAGTGAGCGTTTCATATAATGTCTTTCCTTATATGGCAATTTCATAAGAGCTTACTGCTTAACCTGAGGTGGAGGGTAGACTATACCGCTGCCTTTATTAACCCAATCTTCATAGTGTTGCCTAAAACCGCCCAGGGGTCTGTGCGGAGGCTCAAGAATCTTGATGACTGGCGCGGGAATGGCCCTCTGAGGGGGATGATAGAGTCTTCTCTGGGGGAGTAAACATTGCTCCGAGGCTAGCCCGCAGTCGTGGGCTCGACAGGAATGGCGTAGTAAATTACTGAGTCTTCGGAATCCGGCTTAAAGCCCGAGCCATAAATCTCAATATCCGGCCCATAGGTATGCTTCATGCCGGATCGGAACAGCCAGTTGGAATAGATATAGTCGACGGTTTTATCCAGGTTTTTGGTATAGCCCCGGTGGGTGAAACAAGCATAGGTGGTCGCGGGGATTTCTATGTCGACCATACCCTCCGGCACGTTACCAGCGGTGGAGACTTCAAAGGCCGCATGGTATTCCAGTAGGTCGGTATTCTCTGCGGTGGGCTGCAAAACCCCGTAGCCGATTCCCGGGATCAGATGAGGGATTTCGTTCAAGCGTTGGAGTGCATTCTCCCATAGGGGAGGGAGTTTCTCGGCGATGTTGTTTTTCTCGGAATCCACACTGTAAAAGCAGGTCCTCAGGCCGACCAATCGTTTGGCGGCTTGGTGAATTATTTCAGGCTCCAGAGAGAGGTTCCGCTCAACATGGAGTAAGTAATCCTCGTCGAAACGGGCTTTTTTCAGGAAGAGGTTTTTATTCGCAAGCCGACGGTACTCGAGAGGAGTCAGATCAAAGGTTTTTTTAAAAGCCCGCGTGAAACTTTCCTGGCTGGAGAACCCGGCTTGCATGGCAATATCCAGGATACGCTCATCGGTTTTCAGCAGTTTGTCCAACGCGTTGGCCAGGCGACGTGATCGAATGTAGGTTTTCAAGGTTTCGTGGGTCAGCGCTTTGAATATACGTTGAAAGTGCCATTGGCTGATGCAGGCCGCTTGCGCGACCTGCTCCAGGCTGAAGTCGAAATCCAGGTTGGCTTCTATAAAATCGATGCCGCGCTGAACCTGCTTCAAATAGTTCACTGCGCAACTTCCTCCGGCACTTCAAAAAAGCCGGTTTCGCTGATCAGCTTACCCGACGGGTCATATTCCGCGAAACTGGTGCCGGTGCCCATCAGCTCGTTTTCTCCGTTACGCATTTCCCACTCGGCAATGCTGCGATTGTGATGGTATTGGTAGTGCTTCGTCACAAAATGCCCCCCGGGGATCTGTTTGTGGAAGTCTAGCATGTAGTCGATTAAGGCTTCCTGGGTGTCGGCTTCCATCAAGGGGTCTCGGTAGACATTGCTCTCAGCCAGGCACTGGTTGAGCAGTCTCCGCTTTTCCTCGGCGGTTTTGGCTTTCCAGGTGCTGGTGTAGATGTCCCAATGGGTTCTGTGTAGGTTGCTCATGGGTCACTCCTCTGGTTGGAATGAGGCCTATGCTAGAGAACAACGAACAGGCGCTTTTGACATTTTGTGCGCTTTTTGGGCCTATCGATCTCGGATAGCTCGCAAACGGGAGCTAGCCTCGCCGCCGGAAACCACTGGGCCGAAAGACACAACGATGAGAAAAGCCCGGCTTTGCTACGACCATATTGGCGGATGTCTGGGAGTGGCCATCACCGATTATTTGGTTGAGCAGCAAGCCATCATTATTGAGCAGGATTCGGCGCGTATAACCGACCGGCTTCAATCGGCGTTGGCCCCCGTTGGGCTGGCGCTGAATACAACGTCGCCCGCTCAAGTCGATCATACCTGTCAGCCCTGCCTGGACTGGAGCGAACGACGCTACCATCTGGCCGGTGCACTGGGGCGCCGGATAAGCCATCATTTGATCGCCACCGGCCTGTTGCGGCACAAAGAAGGGCAACGGGCGCTAGTGATTACTTCGAAAGGTGCGCCACTGTTGCGGCGCTGGTTGGGGCCAACGCGTTGGGATGCACTTTAATTTGCCTGCTGCCATTCATCTGAGTGTTTAAGCCGACAACGCCTCCAGGCTCCGCTCGGCATCATTCACGGCCGTGGCTTTCGCTTCCGGCCCCATGGATATCCCCTCGGCATACACCACTTCCACATCGCTAATGCCGATGAACCCTAAAAACTGCTTGATGTACGGCACTTGGAAGTCGTTGCCTGAGTCTTTGTAAAGCCCGCCGCGGGTGGTGACTACGATGGCTTTTTTCCCGGTCAGTAGCCCGACCGGGCCGGTTTCAGTGTAACGGAAGGTCACGCCGACCCGCGCCACCTGATCAAACCAGGCTTTCAGGGCGGAGGGGATGTTGAAGTTATACATCGGTGCGGAAATCACCACTGTATCCGCCGCTTTCAGCTCTTCCACCAGGGTGTTGGAGAGCGCCAGTTGCTGGGCCTGGTCGTCACTCAGTTGGTCCAGCGGGGTGAAAAAAGCGCCGACGGTGGCGCCGTCGAGGTGTGGTACGGCATGGGTGGTCAGGTCCCGTTCTATTACTTGGGCGTCCTGCTGCTGAATCCAGTTTTTGGCCAGCTGGTTGGATACTGAGTTGTCTCCGGCAACGGAGGAATAAATCGCAAGAATCGTTTTCATGAGGGCTCTCCTATTCAGTGGCGCCCATGCTATTCTCTTCATTTGTGCAATAAAATATTCCGATCTGCAATCCAAGATTGCAGTTTTGCATAAACCTGGAGGGCTTGAAATGCCGAACCCACTGGATTGGAACGATCTGAAAGTGCTTGTCGCGGTGGCGGAGCAGCGAAACCTGAAGAAGGCCGCCGAGGAATTGGGGGTAAACCCCTCCACCGTATGGCGGAAAATTCAGACGCTGGAGCGTCAGTTGGGTTCGCAGCTGCTGTCGGGTGACCGAGGGGGCTATCAGGTAACCGAGAGCGGTCGCTCGGTCATTGAACACGCCCGGAAGATGGCGGCCCATGCGGATGCGATCCGCTCGCAAGCCTGTGTCACCCATTTGGAGGTGCGTGGGCTTATCCGCGTTACGGCGCCGGGCAGCTTGGCCTGGGAGGTGCTGCCGCCGTTGCTACAGGCGTTCCGCCAGCGCCACCCTGAGGTGACGTTCGAGCTGACAGAAGGGGTTTCCCTGGTGGATGTCGGCAAGCAGGAGGCGGATATTGCCCTGCGCGGCAGCCAGCAGGCGCCGGAAGATACCATTGCCCATTATCTGCGCCCGGTCCGGTGGGGGGTGTTTGGCGCCAAAAGCCTGACCCTGGCTGAATCGCTTTCCGTCGAGGAACTGATCCGCCTGCCCATCATCGGCTATACGCAGCTTGAAAACGCCGGTACCCGTTGGCTGGCCCGCTATGCTCGCCAAGCAGATATGCCGATCCGCTGTAACAATGTGTTGTCGGCGCATCAGTGTGCGGTAAACGGCATGGGCTTGGCTGTGTTGCCGGAAAACCATGGTTGGGACCTGGAGTGCCTTTACTATCTGCCCCAGGAATACGACTCCGGTTTGTGGTTACTCACCCACCCCGAAATGCGCAATGCGGCCCGTATTCGGGCTTTTTGGGATTTCCTGATAGAAGCGCTCAGCCCTATCTACAAGTCACCCTCGAAGAACGCGCCGAAGGCGGCTGTCTGAGGGCAAGAGCGGGTCGATAAACGGCTGATGCCGATAAGTGCTTTGTAGTAGGCTGCCCCAAAAAACAGGAGGATCAGAATGGGCGACACCTTGACCACGAAAGTCGTGACCGGCCACGATCTGGCGCGTTGGCTTGAGGCGGTGGCGGAGCTGCGCATTCGCGTATTCCGGGACTTTCCCTACCTCTACGATGGCTCACTCGAATATGAACGCGCCTACTTGAACACCTATGTGAAAACCGACACAGCCCTTTGCGTATTGGCGCTGGATGGCGACCAGGTGGTGGGCGCTTCCACCGGCCTGGCCATGGCGGATGAAACCGAGGAGTTCCGTGAGCCGTTGGCCACTGCGGGTGTTTCGGTCGATGATGTTTTTTATTGCGCCGAGTCGGTGTTATTACCGGAATATCGAGGTAAAGGCCTGTATCGGGCATTCTTCGATGAACGCGAAGCCTGGGCCCGGCATCTGGGTCTGTCGCAAAGCATGTTTTGCGCGGTGCAACGGCCAGAGGATCATCCATTGCGCCCCGTGGATTATCAACCGTTGGATTCAATATGGGCACGCTTCGGTTATCGACCCCTGCCCGATATTCAGGCTAAATACCCCTGGAAAGACATCGACCAGCCCGTCGAGACGGAAAAGTCTCTGATGTTCTATCAAAAATACCTGGAGGATTAGGCTTGAAAGCGACCTTGCAGTTGGCCTGTGCCCAATACCCAATCGACTTTCTGACCGACTGGGCGGACTACCGCAAAAAAATCACCGCCTGGGTGAAAGATGCCTACCTTCAGGGCTCCCAACTGCTGGTGTTTCCGGAATATTTCAGCATGGGGCTGAGCTCCCTGTTCGAGGAATCGGTTTACTCCTCGCTGTCGGCTCAGCTGGATGCATTGCAGGAATTGCACGACCCTTTTGTGGCGCTGTACAGCGAACTGGCGCAACAGTACCAACTGCACATTCTGGCTGGCACCTTCCCGTTGCGTGTAAACAAGGGGGAGTTTCGCAATCGTGCCTGGCTGTTCAGACCGGACGGCACGCGGGATTATCAGGAAAAACTGCAGATGACCCGCTTTGAAACCGAGCAGTGGCATATCAGCCCGGGTGATGAAATCCGGGTGTTGGACACCGAGCTCGGAAAAATCGGCGTCGCCATTTGTTACGACAGTGAATTCCCGTTGATTGTCCGCCAACAGGTGGAGCAGGGCGCCGACCTGATCCTGGTGCCCAGCTGCACGGATACCCTGGCAGGTTATAACCGCGTGCGCATAGGCTGCCAGGCACGCGCGCTGGAAAACCAATGTTATGTCGCCCAATCGCCCACGGTGGGCGTGTCGGATTGGTCACCCGCCGTGGATGTGAACGTTGGCCAGGCCGCGCTATATACCCCGGTGGACCGGGGCTTTCCGGATGATGGAATTCTCGATCAGGGCCCTGCCGACGAAACCGGTTGGATGATTGCCGAACTGGACTTCAATGCCCTGGAGCGGGTGCGCCGCGAAGGCCAGGTGCTGAACCACCGGGATTGGCCTTCGCAGAAGCGGTTCGAGCCCCGTTAGAGACTCGTAAGGCTTATCCGACGGTTTTAATGTTCATTCGTTGCCAAAGCAACTGCCATACGTCCAATTCATTTTCCAGGTCGATGGTTGAGACCACAATGCCATCTTTATCCAGGAAAAAAAGATCGGGGCTGGTTGTGGATTCCAAAGCCGCCATGACCGATTGATCTGGGTCTGTCAGCACGGTAATAGGAAGGTCTCGCTCTATAGCGAGCTTCTCATGGCGCAGCCAATGCTTGTTATGGTCGCCTCCCGTGATGACATGAAGCCCAGCAAACACTCTGGGAAAATGACGGTGGAGATGAATGAAGCGTTGCATGAATGTATCGTAGGGTGCGTTGGACCGATAAGGGCCCAGAGAGCAGACAGCCATAAGTTGATGTGCCTGTAAACCGCTTAATCTACGGCCAAGACTCTCCACCTTTTTTCCATCCAGGGACTTCAGCTCATAGTCAATTGGGAAACGTTCCCCCTGTAAGCGTGCAGTGGCGCGGTCTTCAATCAACTCTCCGCCCAGTAATCCAAGCCGGTTTCCGATACGGTCGAGGTTGCAGTATTCATAAGCCGTTTCCATGGTCTCGATCCCTGTTTCTTCATCGCCCCGACGAATGTGCTCCAGAGCCATATAGTAGAGTGCAATAGCAGTATACTCCGTGGTCCAGCGATGGCTATATTGTTGTAGATAGCGTTGCACATAATGGATGCCTGCATCGAATTGGTCGTCCTCATACAGACCGACACCGGTAAACAGAATCTCTCTTTCATCCAACAGGAGTATACGGCTTATAACGGAAGGGACTTTTCTTTCCCAAAACAACACCTTTTTTCGTATCCATTTTTGGACCAGCTGCTTGATAGCGCCATCTCTGTGGTTTTGCCACAGCTTTACCAAGTCTTCAGGCTCGCCTCGGTACCAATTATAGTTGCTGACCAGGGTCTCATCGGAGACACCCAATTTTATGCCAAGGGGAAGGCCATCAAATTTAACGATGAGTTTTTCATAACTTTTCGTCTTATAAAACTCAAATGTCCTACGTTCCGGCTCCACGCCCAATAGATTGAAGTCAATATTGCAGGCGGGTTCGCCATCTACCAGCAGCAAATAATCGCCGGCCTCAAGGCCCAGCGCTGAAGCCGGACTATGGTCAGCTAAATCGCTGATAACCATGCCGTTCGCCAGCTTAACCTGGGATTTATTCACGCGCCGTGTGGCTGTAGAGTGAATGCTGTGGTCAAGTAACGGAGAGAGAAGGTCCATTTCAGTCATGAGCGAGTACCGTTTGGGTTAAATACCTGGAGTGGAGGATTAACACTAACGAAAAATCGACTGGAGGGGAATGTGTAATCGTGTTGTATGTGGGTTATGGCAGGGTGGTGAGCACTTCGAATACCTCCTATGGCAGAGCCAACTAACTTATTAAGGGCGGACACAAACGACACCACCCGCTACCGCATTTCTTTCAACTTTGCTATTATCGGCCGGTTTTTGCTCAAACCTCTCTTCCTACCTGCTGTGAAAGGGAATTTAATTATGTCAAAACGGACATTGCTTGTCGGGCTTTCCATACTCTTCACCCTCTCATGCTTCAGCACTCCGGCGGTCGCAACCAGTCAGTATTTCGCCACGTTCGAAAATGGCCTCCCTGATGAGTGGCAGGATGTTTATGGTGATTCGGCATCAGTCGTAGAAGATCAGAAATATGGTTCGGCCCTTAAAATTGAAACTGGAGCAGATGGTCAAGGTCGGGTTGAGTGGCCTGTTGAACTGGAAGCAGGGCATATCCGGTTTGAAGTGAAAGTGGTTTCTACGTCCTGCTGTGCATCGCTTAATATTCGGGACGAGTCTTATAATGTGTATCAGTCCTATGATAATGAAAGCTGGCAGACCCAGTCATTTACCATACCTGCCATATCATCCTCTATCTCTTTTCGGTATGACACCTATAGCGGTTCAGGGTATGCCCTAATTGATGGCTTTCGTTATATCTCGGCAGCATTGGACACTGATGCTGACTTTATGCCCGATAGCTGGGAGGAGATCCAGGGCTTTGATAAAGCTGATCACTCGGATGGAAATAAAGATGCCGATTCTGATGGCGTCTCCAATGAGTTGGAGTACTGGTTTTCTCTGGACCCCTTAAACGACGACAGTGATGATGACGGTCTATCAGACGGGTTTGAGTTGCGTTTTCAGCTCGACCCACTTGATCCTGCCGATGCCTCAGAAGATATAGATGAAGACGGTCTTACCAATTTACAGGAATTTGAAAACAACACTTCTCCCTTGCTTGCCGATACAGATGTTGATGGTCTTTCCGACCTCTATGAAATTGAGACATCGTTAACTGATCCGGTACTAAACGATACCGACGGCGATGGGTACAGCGATGGGTACGAACTGTCAGTTACTACAGATCCATTGGATTTGAACGATCACCCTGAAGCCATAAAGAAAGTTGCCATAGGGTTCGAATCGGAGTTGGGGCTTGAATGGTCTGACGTCGGAGAGTCGTTTAAATGGGCTCGAGCGGAAGAATACCCCTTCGAAGGAAGTTATGCATTAAGAGCTCAGGTTGCGTTGCCAAAACAAACAGCCAAGATACGTTATACTGGGAACTTCGATCAGGGAACATTGCAATTCAGGGCCAAGTCGAGTGTTTCCTCCTCATATTACTATGATGGGCTCCAGGTGAGCGTCAGCGGGCAAACCAACGAGATTTCTAATAAGGTGCTCAACGGCTGGCGGCTCTATACGGTGCCTTTGAATCAGGGGCATAGAGACATCACCTTTTCGATCAAAACCTCATCAGGTTGGACCCCGGAAGACTTCATAGTTATTGACGGCATTCGCTATTTGTCCATTGTTGATGACAGCGATAGTGATCTTATGGCGGATAGTTGGGAGCGGACCAACTTGTTGGATCCGTCGAACTCCGACGATGCCCAGTTGGACAGTGATGGCGATGGTTTGCTAAATCAGGACGAATACTGGGTCGGGTCCAACCCCTTCCTTGCTGACTCCGATGCTGACGGTATGACGGACGGTTGGGAGGCCCGGTACGGCCTGGATCCCATGCAAGGATCTGATGCCTCTGAAGATGCTGACGAAGACTTGCTAACGAATCTTGAAGAATATCACAACGGTTCATCCCCTTTTAAGGCGGATACAGACTCCGATGGTTTAACCGATGCTGAGGAGGTGAATACCTATAACACCAACCCTGGCATGGCTGATGGTGATTCTGACGGGTTATACGATATCGAAGAAATCAACACAACATTAACCGATCCCGTTCTCGCTGATACTGATGGGGACGGAGTAAACGATGGTGGTGAGGTCGCGCTGAATACCGATCCACTCGACACGCAGAGTGTCCCTGGCCGCATAGACGACCTTTTGGAGCTTTATAATGTGGCTGAAACCTCGATTTGGAAAAATGGGGAGGCGAATGCTAAAGATTGGGGATACTTTAAGCAATTCAACAACGGCAGAGTCCACACCATTTATGGTATTCAGAATCCTGAGGCAGCTAGTTCCATAGAATGGACTGCTTATTTTGAGGCCGGGACATTAACTATTCGGTTAATGTCGGGAAATATGGATTACTCGATATGGCTGGACGGAGAGCTGTATGAAGGTAGTTTCTGCTGCAGTTCATACAACGGACTTCCTTTGCAGGCTGGTGCTCATACGATAAAAATAGAGGCATCTCCAGGCTCTGGTGAAAGCTATTTAGGTTTAAAATACACGTTGTATTTGGCTGCGTCTAAAGATGCAGACAGTAATAACGTCAGTGACAGTTGGGAGGCGTTTTATGGAGTCGATCCATATTATTCCCATTCGGACTTCGATAGAGATAGCTTGAGCGATCAGACAGAATATGTGGAAGGTAGCTCCCCCATTGACAGCGATACGGATAGCGATGGAATGCCAGACCGCTGGGAGTATGATGGGGATCTTGATTTGTTGTCGGCGGATGATGCCCTAGATGATGAAGATAACGATGGGCTGACAAATGTCGAAGAGTTCCAAAACGGTACGAGACTGGATAGCACCGATTATGATCGGGATGGCCTGAGCGACGGTGATGAAGTTAAGGTATATGGCTCTGACCCGAAAGATTCAGATACCGATAATGACGGAGTAGATGACGGTGCGGAAGTTGAAACCTATGGTACAGAACCATCAATGTCCGACACTGATGGCGACAGCTACAACGATGGGATTGAAATAGGTCTGGGTACCGACCCGCTGGAGTCCACTGATCAACCTAAGGTGGTGACTGAACAGTCCTTTAGTTTTGAAGGCTCGGTACCGGCTGAGTGGGCCGTAACCTATGGGGATATTACTGTTGTAGAGCGGGATGCAGTGGATGGTCGTTACGTTCTTACGTTAGATAGCTCCATGGCTTCGATCGAGCTAAACGGTTATTTCGTTGCAAGCACTCTATCGTTTTACTTAAATACCAATGAGGGGTATGCCCGGGTTTATACAAATAATGGCAGTAAGACTATCGAGAGCGGCAATAATGGTTATTACAGCCTCCCCATAAAGGCAGGCATTTCAAACCTTAAATTCGAGCTCTATCGTGGGTATGGTGACGAACCTCCTATACTCGATGCTGTCAAAATAGAGCCAGCTGACTCTGATGGCGACTCCTTGCCGGATTATTGGGAGAACGCCAATGGTTTTGATGCCCAAAACGCCTTGGACGCAAAACTGGATCAGGATGGAGACGGGCTTGATCTGGCTGTTGAGTATAAATGGGGGACCAGTGACAGCCTGGCTGACAGCGATGAAGACGGGATGACCGATTTTTGGGAAGTTACTTATGGCACAAACCCCACGGTTAACGACGCTGAAGCAGATACAGATGACGACAATCTGACTAATTTGCAGGAGTTTACGAGCGGCACGAATCCCCTGATGGGCGACTCGGATCAAGATGGCATACCTGATGATTGGGAAGTCCAATATCAGCTTAACCCTCTTGAGAGAGATAGTGGTTTTGATGCGGACGAAGATGGGCTTAGCAATAAAGATGAGTATCTGAATGAGCTGAACCCGACGGTTTCCGATACCGATGGTGACGGATTATTGGATGCGTGGGAAGTCAGATTCGGCACCGACGGTAAGGTAAGCGATGGTGCAAATGATCCTGACAAAGATGGTTTTTCCAACTCAGAAGAACAGGACTATGGCACAGATCCTCTTCAGAAAGACACAGATGAGGATGGTATGCCGGACGGATGGGAAATTGAACACGGTTTAAACGCGTTACGAGCTTTTGATGCCGAATTGGATTATGACGAGGACGGCTTCACTAATCTTCAAGAGTATGCGAATAATACCAACCCTCATAAAAGTAATACAGAGAAGGAGACTCCCTCTGCAGGTGCATTGATAATGGCATTTTGGTTATTACCATTGCTTTTATTTGGAAGAAGACAGATCTAATTTACTGTCACACGTCCTCTTAGTGTAGAGAGAGGAGTCTGCTTTTGCAGGCTCCTTTCTCTGTTAATCCCCCCCACAACCGCCACCACCACAACCGCTGTCACTGCCCCCATCCCCACCACAGGAGCTGCCGCCACAACCGCCACCGCACCCAATGTGGGAAGCGCAGTAGCCGGTGCCATCGGGGCTGCAGTTCAGTGAGTAGTAATAACCCTCGGGAATACCCAGTTGAGCATCAATGGCGAATAGCAGTGGCAGTTTGTCCGGCGCTTTCGGGTTTATTTTTTCCCTTAAACAGGCCAGTCGCCAGGCTCGAACAATCCCTGCTTGGGCGACCGTGGGTGATTTCATGGCCTCCGCAGGAGTGTGATGTAAAAAGCGGCCCAGAGCGGCCTTGCAAAAACGTTGATACGCTTTGGTGAAGACGATGAATTCATGCCAGGCGACGTCCACAACCTTCGAGGGCATGGCCACCATTCGGCCTTTGGCTTTGGTTGAGACCAGGAAAAAGTCGCGCAGTGCCTGAAGAACCAGCTGTGTCTGATCCTCGGTGAGATGGGGATAGGTCTCTGTCACCTTTCGTGCGATGGGCGACGGAAACTCGTACTCAAGCAGATAGCGTTCCCGGGCTTTTTTTCGTTGAATGCTTCCAACAACAAGGGCGACCAATATCAGGCCGCCCAGAATCCAATACGACTGCAATACTCCACCCTCCCCTTCGGGTACTGACAGGAGTATAGGCCATTAAGCTGGTGCTGAGTATTTCAGGTTCTGTGGTTGGATATGCCCTTTGGCAAGCCAGAAGGCGATGGTAGCCAGAATGATCTCACTGACCATCACGGCGATCATCCAGGCGGCCGGTGTCTCCATGAACACTAATGCGTATGCACGGCCTGTTGCCAGGCCCAGCACGTTGATGCCGCCTGCGATCAGTGCGGTAAGTCGTAACTGAGGTTTGAAGATGGCGACTGCAACCAGAATACCCAGCAACAGGTTGATGCCGCCATACACCGCAGTCAGTTCATAGCTGCCGTTTGCATCCAGAGCGGCGACAGACAATAAAGCCCATAGGCTCGGCCCGAAGCCCAGCCCCCATACACCGAAGCCGAGATACACGATGGCCGCGAAGGCCAGAAAAAAGAGAGTGAAACGATCGGTCATGGTTGTTCTCCCAGTTGTTTGAAAAACTGTGTCGTGACTTCATCCGCCGGAAACATCAGCTCCACCTTGAGTTCCGCCACTTGAACATCGAGCGGGGAATTAAAGCGGGCGACCATTCCGGTCAGTGTGAGGGTTACATCGTTTACCTGGAGCTGGGTGGTAATGGCAGGGCTGTTAAGGGTGTCCAGGCGGGGTTCATCCAGGGTTTGGATATCCTCTTGGGCACGCTGGTACAGCGCCTGTAGGCGTTTGTCGTAGGGGTGCAGCGTTACTTCGTCTTTTAACTGCTGGTAAATGCCCCAGGCGACGGTCGGCCAGTTGAGGATGCTTTGTTGTAAGGCCGGAGTATCCAGGTACAACTCAATTAAATTGTCACCCGGGTTCAGCATCGGGAAAAAGAAACCTGCCGTCTTGTTGATGTCCACCAGATCCCACCAGCGGTTTAGAACAAACCCCGGAAAAGGGGCGTGATTGTTCAGCAGGGTTTGCAGGGCGGTACGAAAACCCGGATCAATGGCTTGGGTGTCGGGCTGATGCGGGTACAGCGGCGGTAACCCGGCGGCCATCATCAACTGGTTTGATTCCCGCAAAGGAATGGAAAGTGCCTGAGCGATACGGGTGACTACCGCCTTGCCTGGGCGGGATCGCCCGGTTTCGATAAAGCTCAAATGGCGTGGCGACATGCTCAGGCTCTGGGCCAGTGACAGCTGGCTGTGGCCGCGTCGTTTACGCCAGAACTTGAGTTGTTCACCAAAGGTATTGAGTGTTTGGGTCATGCGGTGCCCTCCATGCGATAGAGTATTTCTCCATCAAGGATGGCGGGCAATTCCCTGACAGGGAAGTAAAATCGACAGGTCAGTTCTCGGTGTGGCCAAAGGTGGCTCGCAATCGGTCCAATTCCGATGCGTGGGTGACCACTACCAACTCGTCCCCTTTGTGCAGCTTGATACCATCGACCACGACTTCGCTTTTGTCTTCCTTGAATCGGTTTACGGCGACAGCACGGGTATGTTTGCCGAGATCAATGTCATGGCAATGTCGACCGTCGTATTCTTCGCCGACCTTGAATACATAAAAACGTACCTGGCCGCGAATGGCTGCCGACAGGGCGGCGCGGTGTTGGCCACAGATCAGGTCCAGCAGGGATTCAGCCACTTCCTCCTCGGGCATGATGGTGTCTTGTAAGTCCAGTTCGGTACATACCTGTTCAAAGTCCGGGTCGTCTATTTTGGTGACGATGCGTTCGAAGCCCAGGGCGCGGCCGACCAAAGCCGCGATGATATTGTCCTGGTCCGAAGGCCCCAGGCAAAACAAAAAATCGGTGTTCTTGGGGCTGACTTCTCGCAGAACCGCCGGGCGGGTGCCGTCGCCCTGCACCAGACCGCATCCGAGGTTTTCCCGATAGTTTGCCAAGGCCTCTTCGTTGTTCGATACGATCACGACATCGTACCCTTTGCCGACCACCATTCCGGCGGTCAGTTCGGTAAGCGCGCTGGCGCCGACAAAGACCACTCTCATAAGGTTTCACGCCTCCTTCCGATCCAGGTCCAGGGAAACAGCAGTGCGATTATGGCGATGGTTTCCAATCGCCCAAGTAGCATGTTGCCGCAGAGTAGTATTTTGAGCGGGGTGGGCAGCTCCGGCCCCACCATTCCGGCGCTCAGTCCGACAGTACCCATGGCCGAGGTAACGTCAAACAGCGAACTGATCGGGTCGAACCCCGAGGCAATAAAGATCAGCGTCGATACGCTGGTTACGATCAGTGTGCCTAATAAAATAACAATGCCGGATTGTAGTTCACCACTCGTTAAGCTTTGGCCACCGAGCCGCGCTTCTATGCGCGCGTGGGGCGGCACTGACAGACGAATCAGCACCAGTTCCAGCACGCGCAACACCAACAGTAATCTCAGTAATTTAATACCGCCCGCGGTAGAGCCCAGTCCGCCGCCGACCAGCATCGGTGCCACCAAGGCCAGTTTGCCGGTATCCGATAGTGCTTCGGGTGTGATGTCATTGGAAAAGCCCGAAGTTGTCTGAGCCGAAACGCCAAGCGAGGCCGCTTGTGAAAGGCGATCGGTAAAGCTCAGTTCCGCAGGCCATTGGTTCAGTGATAGAACCAATACGACGCTGATGATCAGGGTAATCAATAGAGCGCGCACCTGCAGGTCCCGAAAGAAAATCCGCCAGTTCAGTTGTACTGATCGGTAATACACATGAAAGGGAATAGCGCCGAGAATGCAGAACAGAAACACCATCGCCGTGGCAAGGGGGTTGATCGCGCCAAGGCTGTTATCCGTGGGTGTGAAACCCGCTGTGGAAACCGAAGTGAGGCCATAAAGTATGGCCTGCCAAAAACTCAAGCCGCTTAGCCAGAGCGATAAAACAGCAGCGGCCGTCAGCAGGGCGTAGGTCAGAATGGCTTGTTTGGCGTGGGTTCGGATGCCACCCAAGGGGTCTTGCCTCAGGTCCGCGCTTAACCCCAATTGGCGCGTGGCGAGGCTGGGTTCGAGAATGATGCCGAGAAATAAAATGACAATGCCCAATCCGCCGAGCCATTGCGACCAGGCACGGAGGAATAACAGACCGGGTGAGCGTTGTTCCAATTGCTCCAAAACAGTCAGTCCGGTGGAGGTGATTCCCGAAACGGATTCAAACAACGCGTCAGCCGGTGCCAGGCCATAGCCACTCATGGGAATGCTGAACACCAGCGCGGGAATGATGATCAGCGAGGCGGAAATAACCAGCGCCTCGTTGTGTTGCAGGTCTTTGGTCTGGTGTTTTGGTTTTATCAGGGCGAGCAATCCCATTGCCCCGATGCACAGCCCCATCAGCAGGGCCGGAACAACGTCGCCCACCACGAGCATAACGCCCAGCGGCATGAGACTGGCGATGGCGACCAACGACAGCATTTGTGCCACATAACGGACCACCACCATTGGGCGCACGGCAAAGCGCAGCGATTTGACCTGTGCTTCAAACAGCATGGGCGGCTGGCTCCCTGTAGACGACCTCGTGAAAGGGTGACGGCGTCACTATAGCAGCTGGAGGCAGGCGTGCCGGTTCGATGGCGTAAGGGGCAGCCAGGCGACGCTGTGGGAAGCCTGGCTGGTGCCGGTCAGTGATGGTCGCGACGAGGGTCAGGTTCCGGCGGGCTCGCCGTTGCCCCGGGGGAGGTAATGCCGTTCGAAGACCGGATACCGGGTTCAGCGTAGGGGGCCGGACCCGTTTCGGGGGTGGATCGTGCGCCGGACGCATAGGGTGTGTGGGTTCCGCCCCGCTCCATTTTCTGTTGCGCCTTGTGCTTCAGTTCCTCTGCTTCTTCCCCCACGGCTTCATCTTCGGTTCGGCTCGGCGGTAGCAAAGCCCCCAGCGCCGCGCCAGCGGCAATGGCCAAGGCTCCGACTACCAGCGGCTGCTCGTTTAACAGATCCTGATAGCGTTGTTGGGCATGCCGGGCGCCGGAGCGAGTGCTTTCGGCCGTGCGCTTGCCCGCATGGGTCAGCCTTTCGGCGGCGTCTTTGGTGGCCTCCGCTGCACGGTGCCCTTTCTCGCGCGCCTCTTCCGTCAAGTGGCGGGAGGCCGAGCGGGTGGAGTGGGCGGCATGAGCCATCTTGTCCCGAGTGGGGCGCATGGGGTCGTTATAGGGTGCGCGTACCGGAGGTTGCTTCGAGGCCGCCATCAGCCAGGTCAGGCTGACACCCGCGAGCAAAACCGGCACCGGATTGTTCCGAACCTGATTCACCAGATTGCGGGCAAATTCATTGTCGCTGCCATTACGGAACACACCGATAGCCTGATTAACCAGTTCTCCGGGAGAAAGCTGGTTGAACAGGTCTTCCATCGTCCGTTCGATATCCGTCCGGGCTCTGTCGGCTTCGCGCTCCAATTGTTCGGGGCTTTTGTGAAAATCGTTTTTCAGGGTATCGCGTGCGGTACTCATGAGGTGGACCTCCTGATCATGTCTCTGTCTTTGCGTAGCTCATCCACGGTGTGGGCCGGACTGAAACCCGTGGTTTCGAATTTCTTTTTACCGGCGACCATAATGATCAAGCCAACCAGGGTGGTGGCACCGCCTACGATCAAAGCAGCGGCCCAGGGTGGCAGTACTTGGGCGAGGCCCAGTGTGGCCGAAATCAACAACATGATCAGTCCTGAGTTGAGGAAGACCGTACCGCTGATCATTCCACTCAGGCCTTTTTTGGTATCTTTAAAGGCGTGCGACATTTCCGAACCGGCGAGGGCCACTTCCTTGCGAACCAGCACCGCTACGTCGTCGATTAAATGCCTGACCAGGCCGTAGATTCGTGCGCCTTCGGCGCGTTCATGGGTACCGATGTTGGTGGCATCGGGGGATTCAGTCTCTGTGTATTTTTCGTGTGCCGGTTCTGCCATGTCGATCTCCTTTTTTGCTGAACAGCGGTAAAGAAATGGGCATTACGCCGAGCGATTACTGGTCCCGTGGAGGGGACGCCTTAAAAAACCGGCTGAGTAAAAAACCGGCTCCGACGCTTCCAGCGATGAACAAACCAGGATTACGGCGTGCCAGGCGCAACCCGTCCTGCATTAATTCGTCGGCACTGGTGTATTCCAATCGGTTGGCGAAACGTGAGAGTGTGTTCGCCAGCGACGAAGTGGTTTGCGCCAGACTTTCCTGCCCCTGTTCCTGAAAATTGCGGGCGGTTTGGTCGAGAGCTTCGGCGCTGCGACTGGCTGTTTGCGACGCTTTGGCCCGGCCCCGGTCGGCCCCTTCGAGTGTTTGTTGCTGAACGGTTTTCCTGGCGGATTCAAAAAATTCCTTTGTTCCGGCCGAACTGTGCTCGCCGGGGCTGGGGTGGGTGCCACCATTAGTGCTGACTTTCTCATTGGGATCTGACGGCTGCATGAGGTTCTCCTTTGGTCTCAGATCGTTGAACAGGCTGAATCAAGCCCCCGCGGGGGTTTGGCAATGCCACTGCATCGCTTGTGCCATGGGAGCGTGAAAAGGGCGAGGGGTGCATGAACAGGGGATATGGCTGGAAAAATCGGCGGGGCGTATAGCGCAAGGTATATGCCAAAGCGGCTTTCTTTGTGAAAGTTTTTCAGGGAATCGGTAAAAGCTACCGGATGACGCCGTCAGGTGGAGGGGAGTTTTTTCAGCAAGTGCGGACCGATTTCCGTGCGTGCGTTCTCGTACTGCTGCCACGGGTCTTCCTTCAACGCACTCAGGCGACGCCTGATGGTATGAAGGGTATAGCGGTTGGCGTTCGTGGCAGTACTGAGCTCGTCCCAACGCAGGGGCGTCGCTACGGGAGCCTGTTCACGAGCGCGCAAGGAATAACGGGCGATGCTGGTATTTCCACGGCCATTGCGCAGATAGTCGATAAACACCCGGCCTTCACGTTTTGCTTTTGCCATATTGGTGGTGAACCGCTCGGGGGCTTGTTGTTCGAGCACTCGGCTGACGGCGTGGCAAAACGACTTCGCGGTTTTCCAATCCAGTGTGGGTTCTATCGGCACGATGATATGCAGCCCTTTACCGCCTGTGGCCTGCAGAAAGGTGGGTAAGCCGAGCGAGTCCAACAGTTCACCTAAATCGCGGGTGGCGTTTACCAGGTTTTTCCAGCCCAGGCCGGGGCCCGGGTCCATATCGAAGACGAGGTTGTCCGGAGTCTCCAGGTGTTTGTTCCAGCTCCCCCAGGGGTGGAATTCAAGCACATTGAACTGCACCAGTTCGATAAGGTCGCGGATGGTTTCCACATACAGATACTCGGCCTGGCGGCCGGGCTTTTCTTCGATGGTGATGCGCGGAACTCCTGTCGCGAAGTTCCGGCCGGGGTGTTTCTGAAAAAAACATTCCCGGTCCCTGCCTTGAGGGCATCGCAGGAGCGAAAGTGGTCGGTTTTTCAGGTGAGGCAGTATCCAGTCCTGTATCTCTTCGTAGTAGCGGGCAATCTCTTCTTTTGTGATTCCCGCTTCGGGATACAAGACTCGATCAGGATGGGTGAGGTCTACCTTGGCGGGGGAGTCTTTTGTTTTCGTCGGAGGCGCATCTCGGGGTTTGGTCAAGGTGATCTCCTGCGCGGATTTATCTTCCCTGATGCCTCGAAACACCGGGTGACGCAAGGCGCCGCTTCCTGTTCTTTCGGTAAATTCCACGTCCACCACCAGGTCGGGTTTTACCCAGGTGACACCTTTCGTCTCTGGAACGTCGGTGGTGAAAGGGCATTGTTCGACGGCCGACTCCTTCAGAAGACGATGAAGCTGCTGCAACTGAAGAGTGGAAAAGCCGGACCCGACCCGGCCCACGTAAATTAAATGGTCCCGTTCGAAAGCACCAAGGAGAAGCGAACCAAAGCCTTTTCTGGCACCGGAAGGCCGGGTAAAACCGCCGACGATGAATTCATCCTGTTGTGTGCATTTGGTTTTAACCCAACTTTTTTGTCGCCCGGCCTGGTAACTGGCGCTTTTTTGCTTCGAGATGATGCCCTCCAACCCCAGCTCGCATACTTGCTCCAGTATGTCCTTGCCGTTGCCTTCCAGGTGTCGGGACAGACGGATGCCGCGCCCCAGTTCCGGTGTGTTGTTCAACAGTTCCTCAAGCGCCTGTTTCCGTTCCGACAGGGGGTGGCCGCGGAGGTCGTCACCGTCCAGATGTAACAAATCAAACAGTTGATAGCTTAAATCGGCGGTATTACCCGAGCCTTTTTGGCGGGCGAGTGCGTCCTGAAGCTTCCTGAAACTGGTGGCACCGTTGCTCTCCTGCGCGACGATTTCACCGTCTACCAGGGCGCTGCTAACCGGCAGTTTCTCAAGTCGGCGGGCGGTCTCCGGAAAGCGGTGTGTCCAGTCCTTACCATTGCGTGTGATCAGTCGCACCCTGCCTTTTTCGATTCTTGCCACTAGACGATAACCGTCGAGTTTGATCTCATGAATCCAGGTATCGCGGCTGGGCGGCTGTTCGACCAGCGTTGCCAATTGAACAGAAGGGGCGGCGGGGAGTTCGCTTCTTTCCGATTTATTGCCTTCCTCGGCTATTTCTTCCATGGTGCGACCGGAAACCACACTGCGATCATCCGGGTCGAGTTTGGTTGGCGGGTCGTCCGTTCGTTTGATCAACAACCAGTTTTTCTTGTTTTTATCACTTTTACCCTGCATTTTCACCAGCGACCAACGCCCTTTCAGCTTTTCTCCGGTGAGTTCGAAGTCCAGCTTGTCGGCTTTTTCTTTGCCGGTGGAGTGCCATTCACCGGTGTCCCACAACATCGACGTACCGCCGCCATACTCCTCCTCAGGGATAACGCCTTCGAACTCTCCGTATTCCAACGGGTGGTCCTCTACTTCCACAGCAAGGCGTTTTTCCCCGGGTTTCAGGCTGGGTCCTTTGGGTAGAGCCCAACTGCGCAGCACGCCGTCCTGCTCCAGTCGGAGATCGAAATGGTCGTGGCTGGCGGCGTGCTTGTGCATCACATAGAGCGGGTGCTCGCTCGATTTTCCCTGGCGGCCGGAGGGCTCCGCCGTGCGCTTGAAATTTCGTTTGCTTCGGTAGGTATCGAGTCGGTCGTTCATGATGTTTTGCCTCCCAAGGGTGCGAACAGAGAGGGGTGTTGGAACAGCACTATACAAGATGATGACGCAGATCGGTTTGACAACCCTAAAGTGCCGTCTAGCCTTGTGCACTCAGTCATCCATTCATCAGCATGCCCCGGATTGTCGTAACCCTATCGTCTACGGATGTATGGGCTGCCTCCTTAAACTGAGGACAATTCATGGCCGTTACTTTCTGCACCATCACTGTCGACGGCAGGCAGCTTGTCGGAAAACCTGATATTCCTCTGGTGGAATTTCTGGATCAACAAGCCGTTGATCTGCCCCATCTTTGCTATCACCCCACCCTCGGCCCATTGGAAACCTGTGATACCTATTGGGTAACAGTCGATGGCGAACTGAAACGAGGGTGCAGTGTTCGGACCTCGGAAGGTTTAACGCTCAATCTGAATGACGAGGTTTCGGTGGCGGCACGGCGTGAAGGGGCGGACCGGTTGGTATCCAGGCATGAGCTTTATTGTTCTGTCTGCGAGAACAACAACGGCGATTGCGAAGTCCACAACCTCGTGGACCAGATGCGGATTCCGTTTCAACGTTACCCCTATCAAACCAAACCTTACCCAATAGACGATAGCCACCCGTTTTATCGGTACGATCCGGACCAGTGTATTTTGTGTGGCCGCTGCGTCGAAGCCTGTCAAAATGTTCAGGTCACGGAAACACTGAGCATCGATTGGGAGCGTGAACACCCCAGGGTATTGTGGGACGGCGGAGAAGAGGCGAACCACTCCAGTTGTGTCTCCTGTGGACATTGCGTCACCGTTTGTCCCTGTAATGCGTTGATGGAAAAAAGCATGCTGGAACAGGCTGGCCCGCTGACGGCGATGCCTAATACGGTTAAACGGCCGGCCATTGAGTTCATTAAGAGCATTGAACCCACGGTGGGGTTCCGACCGATCTTCGCATTGTCGAACCTGGATGAAGCCTGGCGGGAAAAAGAAACACGGAAAACGAAAACCGTCTGCACCTACTGCGGCGTTGGCTGTGCTTTCGATGTCTGGACGCGGGACCGAAAAATTCTGAAGGTTCAGCCGCGGGAGGACGCACCAGTCAATGGTATTTCGACCTGCATCAAAGGCAAGTTCGGCTGGGACTTCGTTAACTCGGACAGGCGGCTGACGACGCCGCTGATCCGTAAAAACGGTGAATTCCAACCGGTCAGCTGGGATGAGGCGTATCGGGAAATCGTGCACCGTTTCAACCAAGTTCGCGATCAACATGGGCCGGATGCCATGGCCTTCGTAGCTTCCAGCAAGTGTACGAACGAAGAGTCCTATTTAATGCAGAAGTTCGCCCGGGCGGTCATCGGCACCAATAACATCGATAATTGCTCTCGATATTGCCAGTCACCGGCGACCAAAGGGCTTTGGCGTACTCTGGGCTATGGCGGGGACGATGGCTCCATTTCCGATCTGGAACAGGCGGATCTCATCTTCATGTTGGGGTCCAATACAGCGGACAGCCATCCGGTTCTCGCCACCCGTCTTAAACAGGCCAAGAAGCTGCGCGGCCAGACCCATCTGGTGTTTGATCTGCGCAAGCATGAAATGGCTGAACGCGCAGACCGGTTTTATCGGCCGAATCCGGGCACGGACCTGGTCTGGTTGAGTGCGCTGACGAAGTACATCCTTGATGAGGGCCTTGAAGACGCGGAGTTTCTGCGGAAAAGAGTGAATAATCTGTCGGAGTACCGGGAAAGCCTGGCGCCGTTCACGCTTGAGTATGCGGAGAAAATAACAGGCCTCGGGGTGTCTCAATTGGTGGAGGCCGCGCAATTGATCGCCGGCGCGAAATCGGTGTGTGCCGTTTGGGCCATGGGGGTGACCCAGCATGTTGCCGGGTCCGACACCTCGACCGCCATAGCCAATTTGTTGCTGGTGACCGGAAATACCGGCCGACGCGGTACGGGTGCCTACCCTATGCGAGGCCACAATAACGTCCAGGGTTGCAGTGATTTCGGCTCCATGCCGGGGCGGCTGCCGGGATACGAGTTCATCGCGGACGATGAGGTTCGTGCCCGATACGAAAAGGCCTGGAAGGGGACTTTACCGAAGGAAAAAGGCTACAACAATCACACCATGGTGCAGGCCATGCACGATGAGAAAGTGCGCTCGCTCTACATCATTGGCGAGGAAATGGCGATAGTGGATGCGGATGCCCACCATGTTCAATCCGGTTTTAACAAGCTCGATTTCATGGTGGTTCAAGATATTTTCTTCACTCGCACCTGCGAACATGCCGACGTTGTTTTGCCTGCCTCGCCCAGCTTGGAAAAAGAGGGGACCTTCGTCAATACAGAACGCAGGATTCAGCGTCTGTATGAGGTTTTGCCACCGTTGGAAAACACCAAGCCGGATTGGAAAATCCTCACCGAGTTGGGCAGCGCCATGGGAGCGGGCTGGTCTTATCGGCACCCCAGCGAAATCATGGCGGAAGTCGCCTCCTTGTGCCCTATGTTTGCCGGTGTCACCTACGAGCGGCTTGAAGGTTACCGGTCATTGCAGTGGCCGGTTGCGAAAGACGGGACCGACACCCCCTATCTCTATGAACGGGGTTTTCCATTCGAGGATGGCAAGGCCAAACTGCATCCATTGAGCTATACGCCGCCTACCGAACAGGTAGATGACACTTACGACCTGCATGTGAATAACGGCCGTTTGCTGGAAACGTTTCATGAAGGGAACCTGACGAACCTTTCGTTGGGAATTCTCAGCCAGGTGCCGACCAAGTTCGTTGAAGTATCGCCTGAACTGGCAAAGGAGCGAGGTGTCCACACGGGTGCCACCGTGCGTTTGGTTTCCCCTTACGGTGAAATCGAGCTGAAAGCGTTGGTGACCGACAGGGTTCGTGGCAAGCAGCTCTACGTTACCGAAAACGCCACCCAAAATAACCATGCCATAAATATTTTGACGTCGCCTCATGCGGATAAAGACAGCCACACACCCTCCTTCAAGGAAATTTCAGTGTGGATGGAAGTGCTCGAAAACAAAGGCGAGTCGCCGTTGCCGACTGACAACTTCCGATTCGGAAAGCCGACTCCTCAGCCGGGTCTGATGACGGAGCGGAAGTGGCAGCGAACAGATTACATTTATCCGCCGAATACGGATACGAACCCGGAGAGATTCTGATGGCCGAACCCCTTCCCTACACACCGAGGCAAAGAACCGAAACCAAAGGAGCCAGCGAGGAGCTGCACCAATTGGTGGACACGCTGCATGAAAAAGGCATTCTCCGCTTCTCGAATGATTTTTTACAAGCCCTGCCCGAAGCGGCGGAGTTGTTGATGCGGGGATTGAACAAAAAATCCAGTCAAAACGCCGTACAAAATCTGGCGTTGTTTGCGATGGCGTTCAGTTCAATATCGCCGGAACGTTACAGCCTGGTGGTGCGCTCTTTAACGGAAGCCCTGTCGCATCTGGAGGATTCGGCGGGTGAAGACGAAACCCGCTCGGCGCCGGGAGTGTCCGGACTTTATAAGTTGTTGCACGATGAAACTCTGTGGCAGGGGCTATGGCCACTCATCTCGGCGATAAGAGGTGCCTCCGGTCCACTGCGTGAGGAACCCGACAAACCGGCGGCGAAACGCAGCGGGGAAAGCGGGCATTAATTATTCCAATATCCAGTGGGCATCCGGCCAGTTATAACAGAACGGACGGGCATCCGCCGGGCCACGAACTTTCCAGGCCTTGATGTTGAGATGAAGCTGACCCTCATGGCGATGGAAGCCCAGGGTTTGAAAATGTTCCTCGGTCCGTTTTTTCAAATAACCTTTGAACAGGCCGGTCTCCCAAGGCACGACGTTGTGCTGTTGCAGCGTGATGCTGTTGGTGTTGTGCGGCCGGCCCGAGGGCAGGCGAATGGGGTTGGCCGGAGGAGTGTTCAAGGCAATCAGCGAGGCGAGCCCCTTAACGTTGGACAGGGGTGACGCGATCACTTCGATCAGGCGACGGCCTTTAAGGTTCAGGCCTTCCGCCACTCGACCGTAATGCAGGTCGCCACACAGCATCACCAGATCGTGTTCGGCATTCAGAATGGCATCGCACAAGGCCAGGTACTGACTGGAGAAGGTAGCCAGCTTTCGCCCGCCGATGCGTTTGGGTGGGTCGGTTAGCGACTGTGTCAGCACCAGCACGCCCGGTGCGGTCAGGTTGTTGATCCAATCTATCGCCTGGACGAGGGTGTCATCGTTCAGGATGCGTTGATGAGTCCGCGACAGGCGGGTATCAAGCGTCATGATATGCAGGTCGTCACCAATGCTCAGTTGGCGCGACTCACGGCAACCCTGGATGTTTATGGTTGCTTCACGGGCGTATTTCTCCCAGGTTTGCCGGAACCGTTTCGAATGAAAACGAACCAGAAAGGGGTTGTACCAGGCGAGATCGGGGAAGCCGTTCCATAGTTCGTGGTCGTCGGCCATCATCCAGGTGGCGCCGCGATTCAATACCTCGCCAAAAGCCTTCCAATGGCGCTGGTAGGTATTGGCGATGTGGCGGGCGATGCCTTTTTTTCCGCAGGCGAAAATGGGGCCAAGACCCACGTCCAGATACACCTGGTCTCCTGCCAGAAAAGTGAGATCCGGGCTTGGCAGGTCGGATTCGCAGAGGGCACGGTAAGTGTGCTCCACCTCGCCGTGATCGCCGGATTCATGAAAGCAGCTCGCCAACATGAGCGTGAACGGGTCGTCCGCGCCCTGAATGGCAGAAGGCAGCGTCTTGAATTCCGCCTGTCCATAGCGGGAGGCAGGTTGGCCGTCACCGTACTCCAGCCACAGTTCCCATTGATAAACGGTATTCGGGATCAAATCGTTGAGAGTGAATGTCTGGAAATACCGGTCTTTCAAAGGTGTGAGGCAGGCGGTCCATTCCGGCGCCAAGTTGTTTACCTGCCAGTCGCCGCCTTGAGCCCGATATCTGACCCTGCCTTGGACCGGCTTTGGTAGCCCGCTTTTAAGAACACCGCACCAAATTTCCGCACTGCTGACAGTGACATCCCGTACGACGGTATGCCAGCCGTCTTTAACGGTTTGGCTGTCGGGTAGTAAGTATGTTTGTGACTGCATCCTTTACTACCTATCCCTAATCAATCGTCGATAGATCACAAGGGGGGAGGTGCACAGTGGCGGCACAGCAAGTGGGAGGATTACTTTCCATACAACAATCCTGATGATTCGAGGGCGTCAAGTGGAAAGCATAGTCAGGAACCGGCAAAAGCGCGACCTGGACGGGATTATAAAACCCCTGGCCGGTGTCGCGCATGGCATACGGCGAGCCTGTCAGTCGACAACGAAAAGCTTGGCACCGGTTTTCGTTGAGGAGCGATGCTGCTCGGCGTTGTCCGCTACCTGGTAGCTGACTCCGGGTGTCAGCAGAAACTCGCGGCCATCATCCAATTCGGTCAGCAACTCGCCTTCCAGACACAACAGGATATGGCCCTTCGCACACCAGTGATCCGCCAGATAGCCTGGCGTGTATTCCACCATTCGCACCCGAATAGGGCCGAATTGCTGGGTCTTCCAATAGGCCGCGCCGGTTTCGCCGGGGTGTTCGGTGCGCTCTACCTGAGACCAGTCAGTGATACCAAAGGGAAGTTGGTGGATGTCCATGAAGGCGTCCTGTCGTGTGGAAGGGAGGGCAGAGTATATCCCGGCATTGCAGCCATCCATAACGTACTTAGGGAGGATGGCGACGGGGCTATTCGTATCGCAAGGCGTGGATCGGTGCCTGTTTGGCCACTCGGGTGGCGTGCAGCGCTATGGTGGACCAGGACGCCACCAAAACGACCAGACCGGCGAGGCCAATCAGCGGAATGACGGTGTTGATGCGCTCCGGGAAAAAATCGAGATAGATATTCGAAGCCCAGTAGGCCAGCGGTATGGCAATGAGCATGGACCAAATCACCGGTATCGAAAACTGCCACACCAGCAGACGAACAATTTGCCGTGTGGTGGCGCCCATGACTTTGCGAATACCGATTTCGCGGGTACGGCCTTGGGCCAGCAGAGCCACAAGACCAAACAGGCCAGTTAACGCGAGCAAGAGGGCTACGGCTGAAAAAGTGATGAACAGCAGGGCGACACCGCTGGGGATGCGGAAAAAGAGATTAAAGTAATCTTCCAGATACTGTTTGTGGATCGGGTAGTTTTTTATGATGCTGTTCCAGGTGGCATCGATTTCCGCCAGGGTCGATAAGGTAGCTTCTTCGCTCAGCCGGATGGACGCGAAGGGGTGCGGTTCGCGGTCCCGGTAGAACGCCAATGGTGGCAGCCTGGAATGGGTGCCGTTGAAATACTGATCGGCCATCAACCCAACCACCCGGTATTCCCGCGCCGCTTGTTTTTCTTTTTCGAAGTTGGCGAAAAAGTGGTGACCGATGGCGTCTTTGGGATGGACAAAACCCAGCTCGATCGCCGCCAATTCGTTGATGACCACACTGATCGCTTCGGGCGGGTGGAGCTTGGCATCGTCATCGGTGAGTGTTCGACCGGCGAGCAGTGGAATATCATAGCTGGCCATGAAATCACTCCCGACGGAAACCATGTCGAGCGTGAACTCTTTGGTGTCTCTTAAGGTGTCAGGTTGCACCTGATGGACACGCCGCATCTGCACGAACCCCATTCCATAAAACGGGACACCGTTGGAAAACGTCATGCTTTTCACGCCTTTAATTGCGGTCAATACTTGGTGCAGTTCAGCTTTTCTGGCTTCGATGGGCGCCTCCGTCATTTGTTCCAACACCAGAATACGCGACAGTGGGAAGACATTGCTCAAAGCAAACAAATTGCGGTTTTGAGCATGGATGATCAGCACCATTGCCAGCATAAAAATGGAAATGGAAAACTGGGCGCCCAACAGAAAGGTCCGGAAACGTGATGTTTTAGCGCCGGTTTTGGGGGCATAGCCGAGGCTATCGATTGGGTGGGGGCGGGATACCATCCAGGCGGGATACAAACCAGCAGCCAACGCCACTACCAGGGTGATGACTGCCAGCCAAGGCAGCAGTGTGCTGTAGTCCAGTGTGATGGCTTTGTGGGTCCAGGCGTTAAACAGAGGCACCAATATTTCCACGGCTGCAAGGGCGATAAGCATGCCCAGCGCGGTCAGCAATAGGCTTTCGGTCAGAAATTGAGTGATGAGTTGAACCCGGCTGGCACCCATTACCTTCCGCAACCCCACTTCCCGGCTTCGCCCGAGGCTTTGGGCCGTAGCGAGGTTGGTGTAGTTGACACAGGCGACCAGGAGAACCAAAACCCCCAAGAGTTGCACGGTTTCAAGCATCGGAAAATTCATCGACCTCCAAACCTGATTGTGCGCTTCAATCAAGGGGTGGGCGCTTAGAGCGCTGACATTGATTTTCTCACTGGCAGGAGCGTGGCGTTGGTAAACCCCGTTGATGGCGGTGTTTAGCCAATCGAGGCTTTGGTTGGTGTTGGTTTTTATGTAAGTGGCGTTGTTGTCGAACTCATCATTCCATTGGCCCTCAAGCGGAAAGTCAAGCAGAGCGTTCAATGCCGAAATCGGGGCCAGGGCTGTCAGTTCGTAATGGTCGCGCAGGTCGGAATTAAAATGGGTGTTGACCGGTAAGTCTTTAATAACGGCTGTCACAGTGAGTGACAGTCGATGGTCCAATCGTACGGTTTCACCCAGAACGTCGGTATGCCCGAACAGCTTGAGCGCGGTGGACATTGTCAGCACCAGCCCCCTGGGGTGATCGATAGCCTCGGGAGCACCGGCGATGTAGTCGAACTGGAAAATCCGGGTAAAGTGCGGGTCGACAAATCGAATGGCCTGAAAATAGTGCCCCTGTTCGGTCGATACAATGGGCCGTCGGTGAATGGCGCGGGCTACCTGAACATCGGGTATTTCCCGCTGTAATAGCGGGCCGTACGCCGAGCGGATATCTGGATATTCACTGATGGGCTCACCGGATTCCGGTGTAAGCAGGCTGCCGATCATAAAAATTCGTTCGTGCTCGGGAAATTGAGCATCGTGGGTGCGTTCATATCGCACAACCAAGGTACTGAACAAAAACACCGTTAACCCCAACGCCAAACCGAGCAGATTGATCAGTGTAAAAAGCCGATGTTTGGCCAGGTTTCTGAGAGCCAGAGTCAGATAGTTGGACAACATGAGTGCTACCCGTCAGGCCCGTTGACGCACATTTTCCAGCACCAGTTGGCCGTCGAACAGGTTGATGGTGCGGTGGGCGTAATCGGCAGGGTGGGCATCGTGGGTCACCATGACCAAGGTCGTTCCGGTATCGTTCAAGCCCCGTAAAATGTCCATGACCTGCCGGCCATGGTGGCTGTCGAGGTTACCGGTGGGTTCGTCCGCCAGTATCAGAGATTGTCCGCCCACCACCGCGCGGGCCACGGCGACCCGTTGTTGCTGACCACCGGACAACTGACCGGGGAAGTGCCGGGCTCGGTGGGCAATGCCGACCCGGTCCATCACCTCGGTCACGCGGCGACGGCGTTCCGCCGGTGGCACTTTCCGGTACAGCAATGCCAGCTCAATGTTCTCTTGAACGGTCAGCTCGTTGATAAGATTGAAATTCTGAAAAATAAATCCAATTCGGTGTTTTCTCAGCTCGGCCCTTTGCTGTTCGTTCCAGGAGGAAACCTCTGTGCCATCCCACGAATAACGGCCCTCGGTTGGGCTATCGAGCAAGCCCAGAATATTCAGCAAGGTGGTTTTGCCGCAGCCGGAAGGGCCCATGATGGCGACAAACTCACCCTCATCAATACTCAGATTCACCGATTCCAGCGCGACCGTTTCCACCCTATCGGTACGGTATCGCCTTGCTATGTCCGTCAGTTCCAGCATGGGCATCCTGGGTTTATTCAGCTTTATAGTGAGCATACAAGAATAGGGGGTTGCTCAGATAATGGGTAGGCCACACTGATCATGCCAAAATCGGAACAGGGTGCTTCCCGGGTTTGAGCAGCTTGAGTCCGCAAAGTACAAACCAAAGGATCAACCCCAGTCCAAAAACAGCACCGAATACCTCTAAGGCCGGAACCACCGTCAGTAAACCGGAGACACCGATCACCAACCCAAAGTAGTTCAGCGCCGGGTGAAACACCCTACCACGCAATGCGGCGAGGCTTACCAGAAAAACCCAGACACCTCCGGCAATTTCATTGCCACCCCCCAACCCGGTTTCCACCAGATGCATGGCTTGCCAGAGCGTGCCAGCCTGGGCAGGGTCATTCGCATAAAGGTTCACGATCATTCCCTGCCCGACGTTGGCGACCATGCCGGTAGCGATGATCAAACCGGACCAAAGCAGCCCGAACGCCGCCGCACCTTGGGCCAGCGCGGGTGAGCCTTCTTTCAATCGATCGTAGAGGCCGAGCGTCAGTGCGACCAGAGCCAGCCCGAACAGGATATAAATCACCAGATTCCAGGCATAGATCAGGCTCGAATGACTCGCCAGGAAAGCCGCATTTTCCACAGCGGTGGCGCCACCTTCCGCATAGCCGGTGGAAGCCAGCAAGGTGAAATAGAGCGCAAAACCGATAACAAAGGTCAACGCTTCCACCAGTGCCGCTACGCCCGCAGCTTTTTGCAGATGAGGGAGCTGGGGGTTCGAGCCGGAGTGTTTTTGATGTGCAGTCATACCGAGATCCTGTTTCGTATGTGATGGGGCGGAATCAAACACCCAGATGCTTCTTCAGGCTGCTCAGGGTATCGAACGGCAGGTCGGGAATACCGGCGTTGACGATGGAGGACGGGAAACCACCGCCCGGTAATAAATGAGCTCGATAGGTCACCTCCACGCCTCCGTCGGCGTGAGGAACGAGCTGCCAAAAACCAGCGAGCCTGTCCATGCGAACACAGCATTTGTTTTCCGGAAGGCCCTCTTTGGCATCTTGATAACGAATCAGCACCGTACCGTTGTCCTGGTACTCGATGGTGACGTTGAGTACGTAATCGCGATCCTTGAAGGGAAAGGTGTTGGCAATGCGACGGTACAGGGTGAACTCTGTCGGGCTTTGCCGGTGGATCATTTCCGAACGGGCGCAACTGGGCACCCAGGCTTGGCATTGTTCAGGGTCCGAATAGACGGAGACAAGGCGGTCGACCGTGGTATTCAATAGCGTGACACCCTGAACTTCAATGATGTCGTAACCCGACACCGCCCGTGTGTAGACTTGAATGCCTTCTTTTTCCTTGTGCAGTTCCCAATTGTTCTGACTTTCCTCGGCGGACCAGACCACCAGAGACAGCGTCAGGAACAGGATGGATATAAAAACAGTGAGTGAAGTTTTCATCGTAAGCCCCTGTTTTGGCATGTTATGTGATGAGGGTATGGGGGTAATAGCCAAAGGCGTGCCAAGGTCCAACCCTTTGAATTCACGGGGTTTTTGGGAAATCAGGGGCGCATCTGTTCGAAAGTGGACAGAAAAAGTGTTCGTATTCGGACACCCGCTGTACGATAGTGGACAGGCCCGCACAGGGGAAAACAGGAGACTGGGTTTTGGAGAACGACAAACGCATTCTGGTCGTCGATGATGACGAAGACATCCTGGTCGCGGCCAAACTGCTGTTGAAACGGCACTTTGGCCAGGTGGTGATTTGTTCTCAGCCTGACCAAATTCCCCGTGTGATGGCCGACCACGAATTCGATGCCATCCTGTTGGATATGAATTTTTCTCCCGGCAAGAGCAGCGGTGAACAGGGTTTTATCTGGCTGAAGCGCATTCTGGATGTCGACCCGGATGCCGTCGTCGTGATGATCACCGCGCACGGCGGCATCGATACCGCCGTCGAAGCCATGAAGCACGGGGCGACCGATTTCATTGCCAAGCCCTGGCAGAACGAAAAAGTGGTTGCCACGCTCTCGGCGGCGGTGCAACTGCACCAAAGCCGCTCTGAAGCCAGGCAGCTTAAACGCAGTAATCAGGCACTGATGGAAGCCTCCGCTCATGGCGATGAACATTTGCTGGGCGACTCACCCGCCATGGCTGCTGTGAACTCCATGATACGACGCACGGCCCCCACCGATGCCAGTGTGTTGATTCTCGGTGAGAACGGCACCGGCAAGGAACTGGTGGCCCGTGAGCTGCATCGCCAAAGCCTGCGTGCTGCCAATGTTTTTATGTCGGTCGATTTAGGCGCGGTTTCCGAGAGCTTATTTGAATCCGAGCTGTTCGGTCATCGCAAAGGTGCTTTCACCGGCGCCGATAAAGACCGGGTGGGACGTCTGGTCGCCGCGAACGGCGGCACGCTTTTTCTGGATGAAATAGGCAATATCCCCCTGCACCTGCAAGCCAAACTGCTGACCGTATTGGAACAGCGCAAAGTCACACCTCTGGGTGCGAACAAAGCCATTGAGATCGACGTTAGAGTAGTGGCCGCAACCAATGTCGACCGGTCGATGTTAACCGATGACAAAGTCTTCCGTCAGGACCTGTTGTTCCGGTTGAACACCGTCGAAATTCAGTTGCCATCGCTGCGGCAACGGAAGACGGACATTGAAAAAATCGCCAACCATTACGCCCACCTGTATGCCCGGAAATATCGAAAAGCGGATAAACCCTTTTCTTCCAGTGCGCTGCAAGCCGCCATGGCTTACGACTGGCCGGGAAATGTCAGGGCGCTACGCCATGCCGTCGAGCGGGCCGTAATCTTATCGGAAGGCGACGCCTATGAAGCGGCTGACCTGCAATTGCCTGCGCTGACAAACACAACCTCTGAAGTTACCGCTCAAACAGGCGTGCAACCCGCTGTGCCGGAAGACCTGCATCTGGAGCGTATGGAACAACGGTTCGTGGAAACCGCATTGCAACGGCATCAGTACAACATCAGCAAAGCCGCCAAAGACCTGGGCCTGACTCGGGCCGCCCTGTACCGAAGGATGGAAAAATATGGTCTATAGTCGTTTTACCTGGTGGGTTTTTCTGCGGGCCGCGCTGGTTTCCGTATCAGTGATGGCACTTATTGTGGCGGCCTGGGTGCCTGGTTTTCACGGCGTTACGCTGTTGATGAGTGTAATGGTGATCGGCCAACTGGTTGAGCTGAACCGTTACGTCAACAGAACCAACACCGAACTCAGCCGCTTTTTCGAAGCCGCGCGCAGTGGAGATTTCAGCCAACGTTACACAGCGACGGACAACAAGGCGGGCTTTGCCTCGTTGGCGGTTCAGTTCAGCGAAATAATGTCGGACGTGGAGCGAACCCGAAAGCAGCAGGAGGAAAGCCTGCGCCATCTGACTGCGCTGACCGACCATATACCCGTGCCACTGATGTCATTGTTCCCGGACGGTCGCCTGAACCTGCACAACAATGCCGCCCGCCGTTTATTGGGCCAGGCCCCTGTGGCGCGGCTGGAAGACCTGGCTCGTTTCGGCACCGATTTTTACGAGGCCATGAGCACCCTGGAACCGGGCAATCGACGCCTGGTGCGTTTCGTGGATGACGGCATGGAAAGGCAGCTCTCAGTGCTTGCCAGTCGCATTGTTACCGGAACGCGCAGCGAAACCCTGGTCAGCATGCAGGATATCCAAAGCGAACTGGACGCCAACCAACTGCAAACCTGGCACGAACTTGTCAGGGTGTTGACCCACGAAATCATGAACAGCCTGACACCGGTGGCTTCGCTGGCGAAAACCGCGTCCGATTTAACGGCCGATGCCTGCGGGAAATTAAGCCAACACCTTCCCGGTGAACCCCTGCTGGAAGACTTCAACGACATCCGACAAGCTGTGGATACCGTCGCGCGTCGCTCGGACGGCATGATGCAATTCGTGCAAAATTACCGCAGCCTGACTCAGTTGCCGGTGCCCAATAAACAGCCTCTTCTGGTAGCCCAATTGTTCCAACAGTTGCAGGCACTCAAAGGGGAACAATGGCAGGCCTCCCGGCTTAACCTGACCACCCGTATTCAACCCGACAGCCTGCAGGTTTCAGCCGATGCCGATTTGTTAACGCAGGTGCTGATCAATCTGCTCACCAACGCCGACCAGGCTTTAGTGAACCAAGCGCAACCGGTCATCCAACTTTCGGCCCGTGTTAACCAGCGCGGGCATGTGGTGATCGATGTCAGCGACAACGGTCCGGGTATTCCCGAGGATATCGCCGGGAAGGTATTCGTTCCCTTCTTTACCACCAAGCGAGACGGCTCCGGTGTTGGCCTGGCACTGGCGCGACAAATCATGATGGCGCATGGCGGAAGCATCACGTTGGGTGCCTCGGAGCTGGGCGGCGCTCGTTTTTCCCTGGTCTTCTAACTCAAGTTTGGGGGTTCGCGTAAAAGATTGCGCCAAGAGTACGCACCGGCTACCTGGTTGCCTTATCAAGGGTCGGCATTAACCCATCCATGGGGCCTGGATCGCAGCATCCCTGCTGCGAACCACCCTTGATAAGGCAACCAGGCATCCGGTGCTCGTCCCTGCCAGCGAACCCCCAAACTTGAGTTAGAAGAACGGAAGGGCTGATTTTCCGGCTCTTTCTCTCTCCGTTACAGGGCCAGAAGTCTGGCAATCCGATAGCGCCCCTCGACCTTGTTCAACACCAGACGCAGTGGGCTGGCCCCGCTGACCTCGATATCGAAACATACATCGGTGGTGGCGCAGTTCGTTTCCGTCCGCGTCAGGTTGGCATCGGCCAAACCGCCCTGGGTTTGAGTTGCAGCCTGCAGCAGGAAAACGCGAACGTCTTCACTGACGGCATCATCCGGTACCCAGCGGAACAGCTTCTTGCGATCTTCGGCGCCGACGCGGTTAATCATCTTCAACACGGCGACGCCATCGTGCCTGTCCAGCGCTTCGGCTTGGAATTGGGCGTCGTCGGGCAGAAAATCCGGAATGTCGAATTGGAACCGGCCGGGCTGAAGGCTGGTGGCTTTCATGCGTCCCTGGGTTTCGGAGTAGGTTCCTAGCGGCACCTGAGCGCAGACCGGTGACAGCACAACCGTGGCACTGTCCACCGGGGTCAGTCTTACATCGTTGGAGGAGGTGGCCAGGGGCTTGCCGCAATCGGAATAGACGGGATCGTCATTGGTCAGCCAGAACTCCTGGATTTTGGATTCCTTGCCGGGTTTGGCCTTGAAAGCATCGACGACGAGGAAGTTCCCGCCCTCCAAAGGCGCAAGCCAGCGATGGAAGTATTGCAGAGGGCCTTCGACGGCAGGTCGATGGCCTTGTTGTGGGCTGGACCCGCTGTACAGATCGGTGCCGTCGGCAAAGACGATCTCGATGCCGTCTATGGTCTCGATGCTTATGGTGCCCGTCTCGCCATAAGGTTCGCCTGCATAGAGTTGGCGCTCCCAGTCCCACCCCTGCGGCAGAGATATAAAAGCGCTGGGCACGATGAGTTTATTGGCGGCCAGCATGTGGTCGACCTGATTGGCGAAACCGCCGTTCATCCGATGGAAGAGGTCGTATTGGAAGGCATTGCGGGCAATACCGCCGTAACCGAAGTCTGTCAGCAGGCGGTTACCATAGGCTGTCCATACCAGGGCTCCGAAGTCGATTTCGCGGTGATTGATGCTGTTATCCACAGTGTTAACCGCCAGGTAGGTTTGGTCGGCCTGGCGGGTATAGGGGGTGACATCGGTCGCGGTGGCCGCTGCGGCGCTGGCACCGGGAACCTGGCTGTGTAGCAACCCCTGGCCGTAGGTCGGGTAAAGGCGGGTGTCGCTGCCAGCCACTGTTGGCTGCCTGCAAGTTTTGGATAAAGCAGCCCAGTCGCGTGCCAGGGCGGGTTCAACCACCCAGGGGTCGTCGAAACCGCTGGTGTGGTAGGAGTTCATGAAATAAGACTGAGCGAGGCAGGCATCCAGTTTTTCCGAGCCGATAGGGCTCAACTCCAACACCTCGCGGCTCAGCTTCAATTCCAGCGGAATGGCGTGTTGATGGCCGATACGATCCCAGGCGTCGCCGAAGTTCACCATGGTGCCGTCGGGAGCGGTGTTATCCAGCACCCACTGCGGCGCGCGGGCGCCCATGGCAAGCCATTTGAAGCTGTGCAGGGGCTCGCCGAAGGAAGCGCGCAACAATTGCTGCATGGTGAGAATGGGCGTGAAGGAAGTGGACAGGTAACTGGGGCCTTCAAGATAAGCACCATCGACGGTGTAGTAGTCGCGATGCAGCCAGTTGTATTCGAGCACCGTTTCCAAAACCTGGCGCGCTTTTTCCGGCTGTTCGTAATAGAAAGCGATGGCCCAATGCAGCGCCGCGCTGTTCAATACCACGGTCCAGTTGTTGCCATTGTGCAGATTCCAGTGGCCTTTTTGGGCGGACATCAAATAGCTGTCGATCTCATAGTTAAGTTCTGTTTCAACGAAACTTTGGTCCGCATCGCTCAGTGCCGGATGGTCCCAAAAGGTATCCAGAAACAGTGTCCAGGCTTTGAATTCTTTCGCGGCGCCGAGGTCGAACCGCTTTTCGCTGGTGCGGTGCCACCAGGTGATGAAGCTGAACCCTGGCGGGTAGCCGATTTCATCCGCCCAATCGGGTGTATGGTTGGAGCGGGGTGCGTTGCGCAGCCGGGTCATCTCACCGGAGATATAACCCTCCACCAGGGTGTTGAGATCATCCCCGTTGAATTGACAGGCCGTGGCATCATTAGGGTGCTGCTCGTGGCAGTAGAGTTCGCGACGTATCAAATGCAACACTTGAAGACGATCCAGAAAATGGCCACGAACCTGGGTGTTCAGGCTGCCATCGACATAGGCGCTGGCGAGGCTGTGCTCTGCCGGAGTGGTGGGAAGGTTGCCTTCACAGCTTACCCCGCCGCGGCTGTGCCACTCCCAAACCGCTTTCATATTTTTCACGTTGCCGATGCCGTTGCGCCCGCCTTCGAGGGTGCAGCTGTTATCCAGGTTATCCAATGGTGCCATGCGGGCGGCCCATTCCGCATTGCTGCCATACAGGCGAGGGTGGCCCTGATAAGGCTGCTTGGGTGAATTTAGGACGGCGAGGTCCAACTCGCGCTTGCGCGCTTCACTCACAGGGTTATTCCAAAAATGGGATAAATCCTGGCTGGTTTTGGCGAGCGCTGCTTGGCTAATGCCTTCATTGTTTGACGGTGGTGGAGGCTCAGCCTGGCACCCGTAAAGGACGGATGCGCTGAACAGGCACGTCAGCGTTGCCATCAGAAGGGGGCGCTGTCTCACCGTTTTGATCGAAAATCGGCTCATCGTGTTTTTCTCCTTGTGGAATGAGGTAGCTGACGCTCCCGAAGGCCATCTCAGAGGGATGATCCTAGCCGGAAAAACCGGACTCATGCCAAGTGAGTGGCTGGAGTGTGAATCCGCCTGCAAAAAAATATCCGACTCACGTAGGAAATGGACATTGGCTGGAACCAAAGTCATTAATACTCCCATTTCCCGACCATTGTCGGCCCCGTCTTCAAAAGCCGGGGGAAACGGTTGTGTTACCTCACCTGGGTCTTAAACTGCCATTGTCTTAATCGGTTTGCGGGAGCAGCATGAACACCTTCAACGGTTCCGAACGCTATATTGCCGGCGAGGCCCTGCGCCTGGCCGTGAACGCCGCCATCACCCTGGAACGCCCCTTGTTGGTTAAAGGAGAGCCCGGTACCGGCAAAACGATGTTGGCCGAGGAAATCGCCGCCGGGCTCGATATGCCGTTGGTGCAATGGCACATCAAATCGACCACCCGGGCCCAGCAGGGCTTGTATGAATACGACGCCGTCTCCCGGTTGCGGGATAGCCAACTGGGCGACGACCGCGTACATGACATAAAAAACTACATCAAACCTGGCAAGCTCTGGGAGGCTTTCACATCCGAGCAGCGTTCCGTTCTGCTCATCGACGAAATTGATAAAGCCGACATCGAATTTCCCAACGATCTGCTTGTGGAACTCGACCGTATGGAGTTTCACGTCTACGAGACGGGCGAGACTATCCGCGCCAGTCAGCGGCCGGTGGTCATCATTACCTCAAACAATGAAAAAGAACTGCCGGATGCGTTCCTGCGTCGTTGTTTTTTCCACTACATCCAGTTCCCCGATGCCGACACACTGCAAGCCATTGTCGACGTTCATTTCAAGGATATCGAAGCCCAACTGGTTAGCGATGCCCTACGCATATTCTTCCAGGTGCGTGAAGTTCCCGGTCTAAAAAAGCCGCCATCCACTTCCGAGCTGATTGATTGGCTCAAACTCCTGGTCAGCGACAAGCTTGCCGCACGGGCCCTCAAAGAAGGCGGGATTCGTGAAGCGCTGCCGCCGCTCTATGGCGCACTGCTGAAAAACGAACAGGATGTGCAATTACTGGAGCGGCTCGCCTTCATGAGCCGCCGGAAAGCCTGACCATGTTGATACGGTTTTTCACCACGCTGAGACAGCATGGCTTGAAGGTGACTCCCAAAGAGTTATTGACCCTGCACGAAGCCATGCAGGTGGGGCTCGCGCGTTTCGACATGAACGACTTTTATCATGTCGCCCGGCTTTGTCTGGTGAAAGACGAAACCCAGTTCGACCGCTTCGACCAAGCCTTCGCGCACTTCCACGAAGGGCTCGAAGCCATGCCCAACCCCCTCGGTGGTGAGCTGCCGGAAGACTGGTTGCGCCTTGAACTCAGTCGACACTTTACCGAAGAGGAAAAAGCCGCAATAGAAGCCATGGGCGGCCTGGACGCACTGATGAAAGCCCTGGAAGAACGACTGAACCAACAGAAAGAACGTCACCAGGGCGGCAACCGTTGGGTGGGCACCGGCGGCACCAGCCCATTCGGCCATGGTGGCTACAACCCGGAAGGTGTACGCATTGGTGGTCCCGGCGGTCAGCGCCGGGCTATAAAAGTATGGGAGCAACGCCAATATCGTAACCTGGACGATCAGGTGGAACTCGGCACCCGCAATATTAAAATGGCCCTGCGCAAATTACGCCGCTTTGCCCGCACCGGCGCACAACAGGAACTCAACCTGGACGACACCATTCGTGCCACCGCCCGCAATGCCGGGCTGCTTGATATAAAAACCCAGCCGGAACGGCACAATGTCGTAAAAATACTGGTGTTTTTTGATATAGGCGGCTCGATGGACGACCACGTGCAAGTATGCGAAGCCCTGTTTTCCGCCTGCCGCAGTGAATTCAAACACCTCGAACACTTCTACTTCCATAATTTCATATACAGCCACCTGTGGAGAAACAATGAGCTCAGGCAGCACCAGACCATTTCGCTGGAAGAGATAATCCGCACCTACGGACCGGACTACAAAGTCATCTTCGTCGGCGACGCCTCCATGGCCCCCTACGAAATCGCCGCCGCCTACGGCAGCATCGACTTCATGAACCCCGAACCCGGCGCGGCATGGTTCGAGCGGGTTAAAGAGCACTTTCAACGCATCGTGTGGCTGAACCCCGTGCCGGAGCAGTATTGGTCGTATACTCAAAGTATTGGGATGGTCCGGGAGTTGGTTGATAACCGAATGTTTCCTTTGACCGTGGAAGGGTTGGAGAAAGGGATTGGGTGTTTGCAGGGGCGGGGGTGAATACCCCAGCCTAACTCAATACCTGGCCAATAAAAGCCCCCGCAGTCTTATACTCCACTCCACGCCCCGCAGACCGTATCCGCGTAACTGACAATGCTCTATCAGTATCGCCATCATTCGCCAACTGGTGGGAGTTTTCCTTCTGGAGGGTTCGCGTATACATTGGCCAAAGGGTATTTGCTCCTGCTAATAGGGAAACACGGCTACGACGTCGGGACAAGCCATTCGTACACAGCAATGGCAGGCGGAGTGCTTTGTAGAGTTAACGGGCGAGGAGCAAGCCGTCGCGAGCTTCAGGCGTTTGCTTCAACCTTTCTTATAGGGGGGCAAACCATGTCAATTGGTTTGACGGCGGACCTTCGATAGGCTATCCCCAAGCATAAGCTCCCAATGAGGCCGGTTATGGCACGTCTTCCCACGCTCGATACCATTCGTGAAGCAGAAGCCCGAATCCGGGATGACCTTCTGGAAACCCCACTTATTCCTGCTCTGGATTTGGAAAACCATGTCAAGCAGCCGCTCTGGCTCAAATTGGAAAATTTGCAGAGAACCGGCAGCTTCAAGGCACGTGGAGCGCTCAATTGGTTGCTGACGGCAAATGAGGCGGAGCTGCGTGCTGGGCTGGTGACCGTGTCGGCGGGGAACCACGCCTTGGCATTGGCTTGGGCGGCATCTCGCCGAGAGGTTCCGGTTACCATTGTGATGCCGGAAGACTCCAGCCCGCTGAAAGTAAGAGGCGCTGAGGCTTATGGTGCCAGAGTGATGCTGCATGGAGATATCCATCAGGCTGTGGCTCGTTGTTTTCAATTGCGGGATGACCAAGGGCTTACCTTGGTGCACCCCTATGATGACCCTCGTATTATGGCGGGGCAAGGCACGGTGGGGCTGGAGCTTCATCGGCAGAACCCGATTATTGGCCGTGTCTTGTGCCCCATCGGTGGGGGTGGTTTGATCTCCGGCCTTGGCCTGGCTCTGAAAGCGTTGAATCCGGATATTGAATTGATAGGAGTCGAGCCTAAAGGCGCGGCGACCATGACCAATGCCTGGCAACACAGTTCACCAGCTGCGAGTTTGGCACAGGTTGACACTTGGGCGGCGAGTCTGGCTCCGGCCAAGGTAGGTGAGCATACCTACCGGGCTAGTCGTGAGGTAGTGGATAGAATTGTTACCGTCAGTGAAGAAGCGATTTGTGAAGCGACTTATTTGATGTTGACCAAAGGGCACCTCTATGCGGAGCCTGGTGCCAGTGTGGGTTTGGCGGCTTTATTGGAAGGCGCGATAGCCCGAACGGACACACCGACAGCTTTGATGGTCACCGGTGGCAATCTGGACCCGGAACAGGTTGAGTATTGTATTCCGGGTGGTGACCATAGATCGTCGAAGTGAAAGGGTACGCCTTCAGCCATCGCTACCGGCATACTGGCCAAGGTGACTGGTGGCTGATGCTCTATCCCGAGTCAATGTCATTATTAACGCGGGTACCACTACCAAATCCGCCAGCCACGCCAGCACCAATGTCAGTGCCATCAACAATCCGAAATTCCTCACGTCCTCCAAGGGTGCGCTGATAAATATTGCGAAACCACAAGCGAGAATGAGTGTTGTGAAGGTGATGGCGCGGCCGATGTTTTGGGTGGCTTGCTGAATGCTTTGGCGACGGTTGCCGCTTTCGGCGAAAGCTTTGTTGTAGTTGTGAAGGAAATGCACGGTGTCGTCCACGACAATGCCGAGTGCGACGCCGCCAATCAGTAGTGTGACGATGGTGATCGGCCAGCCGAGAAAACCCATCAATCCCAGTGTGATCACAATGGGCAGGAAGTTGGGCACCATGCTGATCAGGCCCGTTTTCAGGTTTTTCAGGAAGATAATCATCATCAGCGTGATCGCAAGAGTAGCGTAGAGGTAACTGGATTTCAGGCTGCTCATCATGTTGCTGACCATGGTTGAATTCACCTGAACCAGCCCAGTGACTTTTACTTGGGCGAGGTCTGCGAACAGGGTTTCCGATTTCTCGGTCAGGTTGCTTATCAATGACTGGTAGAGCAGTGCGTTGACGTTGGGGACGAATACCGATACGCGCGCCTTGGATAGCTGCGAGTCGACGACGTCTTCAAGGTCATCGGCGCCGCCGTTTTCGAACAGTAATATTTCCTGGGCGATGAGGTTTCGGTCATCCGGTATGGCATAGTAAAGGTTGTTATTGTCGTTCAGTGAGCGGTTGATTTGTTTGAGGATGTCGACAATGGAGAGAGACAGCGGCACCGGTTTGCCATCCACACTGAGTGTTTCCGCATAGGTGTTCAATTCTTGGAGTTTTGCTTGAACGGCGGGGTTGTAGAGGCCGTTTTCCTCTCCGGTGTCTATTAGAATTTCCAGTGTTTGGCTTGAGCCCATTTGTTGGTCGATATGCTGGGTGTCCAGTCTGACTATGTGGTCTTCCGGTAGCATACCAATAGGGTTGAAATAGGTGGTTAGCAGGCTGATGCCAATGAGGCCGGTTACAGTGATGACCAGTACGGCGAGGCAAACGGACCGGGCGTGAGCGATACCAAAGCCCGAAAGGCGCGCAAGCTGCTTGTCCAGGCGGTTTGTGAAGGTGTTTCCTGCACGGGCATTGCTTGGGCGGGAGGGTAAAATCATCATCACGGCGGGCATGACGACCAGTGTCAGCAGCAGTGCAACGGCCACGCCGAAAGGCACCATGATGGCGAGGTCCGAGGTGGCTCTGACTTCTGCGCCAAGGAAACTGAGGAAGCCGGCTGCGGTCGTCAGGGAGGTAAACAGCACGGCGGGTCCTGAGTGTTTAATGGCGTGAATCAGGGCATCGCGTTTTTGGTCCCGGTGGCTGTAAGTGTTGTAGAAAACAGTGAGGATGTGAACGCTGTCGAGCACACTGAACGCAAGCAGCATGGTGGGAATCAACTGGCTGATCAGGGTGATTTCCATGCCGATCCAACCATAAAAACCATAGGCCAGGAGGACGGAGAACAAAGTGACCATCACCGGCATGGCGACTCCGGTAGTGCGACGAAAAATCAGCAATAGGGTCAATAAAATGAGCACAAAAAGCCCGGCGAAGGAGGTGGACATCACCTGACCGATGATTTGAACGTGTGCCTGCTCCATGACCGGCCCACCGGCCATCGAGATTGGGAAGTCATCGCTGTTATAGCGGTTGGTAATGGTTTTTATGGCATCGACGAATTCGTCGGTTTGTTTGACCGTCAGTTTCCTTTTTTGTGGCTCGCCGCCGATGGTGGAAGGTTGGGCGTTGAAGTCGAACTCGTTTTCGGGGAACTCCGCCTCCGGGGGCGCCGCGTCAAGGGCATATACGTCTACCAGCAGTGTGATGGTGGTGACACTGGCATCGTCACTGAGAAGCCAGCCACGCCATGAAGGGAGGGATAATGCCTTCTGTTTTACGCGGGCGAGGGCTTCGGGGGTGTCCGGCCAGTTTTCCAATAGGTCTTCGATGATCAGTTGGCCGTCTTTCCCTTCGGTGGTGGTGGCGTTGATGAGTGACCTCACTTCATCGAGATGAGGAACTTCGGCCTCCAGTTCTTCGTGCATGGCACGCAAACGGGTAAGAAAGTCGAGGTTGAATACCTCATCGGGTGCGATGGTTATCACTACTCGGGCGTCGGTTCCGAATTCGTCCTTGAACCGTTGATAGTCAGCGAAGGATGGGTCGCTCTCATGAAAGAAACTGTCCACGCCCGGGTTCACCCTGACCCGTTCCAACCCCTGTACCGTAAGCAGCAGCAACAGGAGGAAACCTCCGATCACACGGTAAGGGTGCGCTGTCACCCGGCGGGCGATCCATTCGAACAGTCCTTCGAGGGTTATCCTGAGCGTGGTCATGTAGGTTATCCGTGTATTGAACGAAAGAGGGCAATCAGGCTGTCTTTGGTTGTCCAACCGATGGCGATGACGGCGGCCAGAAAGACGAGACCAATGATCAGCTGTCGGGCTTTGCCGGCGGTTTTTTCCGAAGTGTCGTTCATGTTTTTTCGCATCCTGGGTGAGGGAGGCGCTCACTATAAAACAGGGGGATCGGGACCGTATGGTTGTTTCGCGCGGATTTTTGGTCAGAATACGCAAACGCCCTGACCAACCGGATGCCACCCTTGACAAGAAACCCTCCCTTCCCAACCGACGTTTTTATGATGGTCGTCAGCTATCTGCGTGGCTTATCGTTGGATGTCGCGGCGCTTGCAGCCGCACAGGGTATAGTATTGGACGTCGATAGGGGGACTGCTCGGCTTACGCGGCCTCAGTTTCTGGCATTTTTCAACCGTGCCTCGGAGCTGATGAGCGATCCATGGCTAGCGCTGACGGTGGGGCGTGACCTGCACCGGCATGCTCATGGTCATATTCTGGCGGTATTGGTGCAGAACAGCCCATCACTGGACGTGGCGCTCAACCATTTCGCGCGTTACCACAATCTGATGTACGGCTCGGACCTGAATGGACAGGTGCCCACCCTTAAACTGGTGAAAACGTCGGGCGAATTGATCTTGGCGATCGAAGAGGCGGTGCCGGGCGAACCGGGAACGGTTAATCAGGAAGCCTGTCTGTTTTCGGCCGCCGTGGTGGCTTTTATCCACCACTTGTCGCAGCAACGGGTCATGCCCTCTCTGGTTCAGTTCGATTTTCCCAAGCCTGATGATCTTTCCCTTTTTACAGAGCTGTTTGGTGAGGGCCTGCGTTTTTCCGCGCCTTGGTGTCAGGTGCATTATTCGCTGGCGGATTTGCAAACCAAGCCGCCTTTTTCCGACCCACACTTGTTCCTCTCTCTCCAGCGCCACGGCGAATCCCTGCTGCAGCGGCAATACCGGGATAATTATTGGAGTCGCGAGACAGCGTGGAAATTAAACAGCCTGGTCTATAGCGGGAAAACGGATATCCAGTCGGTCGCATCGGCATTCAATATCAGTGTCAGGACATTGCAGGCCAAACTGAAAGCGGAGGGCACGTCGTTCCGCGACGTCTGGAACGGGCTTCGGCGCGAACTGGCCCAACACTATTTGACGCACACCTCCGAGCCGGTTTCCAGTGTCGCACTCCTGCTGGGGTTTTCGGAGCAGGGGGCTTTCACCAAAGCTTTCAAACAGTGGTTTCAGTGCACGCCGAGTCAGTACCGGCAGAGGGCTAATATCGATACGATGTCGAAATAAACGCGCTGACATCCACCAGGGTTGTATCCTGCAATAGATTGGCAGCGTCTGCGAATAGCTGAGATTTGCCTTTTCCCATGCCATAAACGACACCCAGGGATACCGAGGAATCCTGAGTGAACCGGCTCAGGCTGGCGGTAATGCCGTACATATCTATGTGCGGGTCTTGCCCGGTAAGGCCTTCGCGGACTTCCGCCGTGTTGGCGTTGGCGGTGTAAAAACCACCACGAAGGGCGTAGCGGGCTGTCCAGTAATATTCCGCGCCAAAGGCAAAATCCAGAGTGGCTTTCCGTTCTGTGAAAACTATAACGTCTTCGCTTTCGTTCAGCGTTTCGTCCGCACCGGTGTTGAAAATCATATCAGCCGAGAGCAACAAAGCCGGGTTGGGAAACCAGGCGATGCCGGTGCGTAGTTGAGTGGGGTAGTTGCGTTGTTCATCGAACGTCAGTATATCCGGCTGCACATCGGTACCGGCACATCCTTCCCCACCTGAGGTGGTTTGACAATGAGCTTGCTGGTATTTGGTGTTTGAACTGAGCACAACGGGTTTGTCGATGGTCAGGCCGATGGCGATTTTATCCGCTGGCGACCACATAAAACCGAGCTTCGGGCGAATGCCGTGTTCGGTAGTTTCAAGGTAAGTATTCAGCCATTCCAGTGTGCCGTCGTTGAAGCGCAGATACTGGTTGCTGTTATGCTCGAACACCCGGTAGTGGTAATTCAGCGTCAAGCCCACCGAAAATTGATCGTTCAGTTCATAGGCAATTCCGGGGCCGAAATTGTAGCGAACATCCTGACGGTTCAGGTTGATGATAAAGCGGTCGATGCTGCCGAAGTCTTCGAACTCCTGGTCCTGGTTTTCCGATACCGAATCGGGAATGGATGAAGAAATCCCTACTTTGAACGGCCCGAAGGTTTGCACCACACCGAAGAAATTCGGCAACAATTGCACGCTACTGCGTTGCCAGTCGTATTCACCGTTCAACACATCATCGTAAGTGATTTGTCGGTATTGCAGGCTGTTTACACTGGCGGAAATACTGTTATCGGTCGCATACACCAAACCGGCCGGGTTGTAATACAGCCCCGCCGGGTCGTCCGATATCGCTGTGTAGGCACCGGCCATCCCAAGCGCTCGATCACCGACAATCTGATTGATGTTGTGAAATTCATCGGCCAGGCCGGGCAACGCCAGCAAGGGTAAAACCAGCAACGTCGCTGTCGGTGATATATACCGGATAGACATAAAGGTGGTCAGTCTCATCATTGAGTTCGGTCGTTGAATCGATCAGCCAAGCGGGGGTAATCCAATCCCGCCAAGCCTTCCTCGTGCCGTTGCCGATTGAGTGCTGCCAACCGGATCTCAAAAGGCGGATGAGTCTTGCCGAGTTCCCTGTGCTCCCGCAACTGACTTTGCTCGACACGGGTTAGATATCGCTCCAGAGCGCTGGGATCATAGCCGACGGTGGCCAGCATAATCATCGCCTGGGCATCCGCATCCATCTCATCCTGCTGTTCCAGGCCTTCTTCGAACAAAATGCCCAACGCCTGATCCACCGCCTGACCAAACACCACCCGCGTAGTCTCACTGGCACCGCCCATCAATTGCGACAAACCCGCCGAATTATCCGTGGCACCAATGTCGAGTGCCCGCACGATATGGCGTTGGTCCACATGCGCAATCTCATGCGCCAACACCGCCGCCAATTCAGACTCATCCTGCATTAACTCAAGCGCGGGTCGGGTGATAAACACATACCCCCCCGGAGCCGCATAGGCATTGATCTGCTCAGCCTCCAATACATAAAAATGGAAATCCAACTCCGGGCGTCGACTCGCCGCCACCAAAGAATGACCCACCAGATTCACATACTGCTGAATCTCCCGATTCGTCATCCCATCCATCCGACTCAAAATCGACGCCGACACCCGACGGCCAAACTCAACCTCCGCCTCGATATCCTCCGGAGTCAAAGGTTCCTCCAAACCCGAGGAAAGCCGTGGCCGATACTCTTCAGGCGCACTGGTCGCACAAGCCGTCAGCAACAGCGCCAAAATAACGGAAAACACTTTAAACAACATGCCTCGCCCTCAGGGTTGATTCAACAACTGTTGAAAATCCGCCAACTCATCCGCATTTGGCGTCAGACTTTCCATTTGCTCCAACTCCGCGAAATCGGTATCGCCCCCCAATTCCGTCTCACCCTCACTCAAACCGCGGATCGCCCCCGCCGTCGCCACACTCGACGCCCGGCGACGCACCTCATCCGAATCCAACTCCCCATCCAAATGCGTCACCCGCTCCTGCGGCGGCGCCGTACCGACCAACCAGCGCGACACCCAGGCCGTCCCGCCGTGGTATTCCACTTCCAACCAGTTCGATTGTTCGCTCACGACCGTCAGGGCACTGCCTTTTAGTGACTGGGACAGAGTCTTCGCATTGAATTGGGGCGCTTCTAAAAGTGGAGCTTCTTCGCTGAGTACGAACACTTCGTTGGCCAAAGCCGGTACGGAGATAAGCAGGGTAAAGCATAGGGCGATTAGCCAGGGACGGGATTTGGATACGACAATCACATTGACTACTCCTCATACATAAGTCGGGAGAACGGTGTTCCTGTAGCCCTACATTATGTCTGTACGCACTAAAGGCTAGCCCAGTGGGCCGGGTATGCTTTTGCGGGGTAGTTCGCAGCATGGATGCTGCGATCTAGGCTCCATGGATGGATTCACGCCGACCCCGCAGGAGCATACCCGGCTCATTGGGCGGGTTTATGCACCGCGCTCAAGGATCACTTACTGTCCGCAGTATAGACGCCCTGCCAGTCTTTGTCGGGTGGGACTCTTTGGTATTGCCAGCAGCGGGAACGGTAGAGTTTGCGCAGGCCCGGGTGATTGATCGCACTAAAGGCATCCAGAGCGTCCTCCCATTGCTGGTCATAGTAAAACCCCAACGCCTCCGTCATCTGACGCACCAACGCCTCCGCCTCCCGACGCTCCTCCGCACTAGGATTCAACCCCGTCCAAGGCGCATAAATATCCACCGGCCGCTGCCGCCCCTTCACCTGCACCCGATCAATCGGCATGCACGGAATATCCAACGTCAAACCCCGATAGGTACTCTCCGAAATCAGCAACCGCACCCCATACACCTTCGTCAAACCCTCCACCCGAGACGCCAGATTCACATTGTCGCCAATCACCGTGTAATCCAAATGCCGATCCGACCCGATATTGCCCAGAATCACATCCCCACTGTTCAACCCCACCCCAATGGTAATCTCCGGCAACCGCATCTCCTTCAACTGAGCGTTCACCCGATCCAACCGCTCCAGCATCCGCAACGCACCCGACACCGCCAGATCCACATGATTCTCCACCCGGATCGGCGCACCCCAAAACGCCATCAACGCATCGCCAATGAACTTATCGACCGTACCGTCGTACTCGAAAATCGCCTCCGACATCTCCGCGAAATGACAGTTCAACAACTGCACGATATCCCGCGCCGCCAGATTCTCCGACAGCCCCGTAAAATTACGCACATCCGAAAACAGAATCGTCATATGTTCGGTCACACCCACCTGAGCATGCAGCACTTCATCCGGACGGTTCAATACATCGGTCAACACCGAAGGCGACACGTATTGCGACAGCATCCGCTTGATACGACGTTTATCGCTGCTCTCGATAAAAAACCGATGTGACAGCGAACCCATCCAAGTGAATGCCAAACCAGCCAAAGGCGTCACGCTGTCCAGCACCCGATTGTTCGACAGCGCCCAATCGGTCAGCAAAAAATAACCAGCACCCACGCCAAACGGCACCAGCACTTGCAACGCGAAACGATCCAGACGGGCCACAGCGATCAGAGTCAACCCGCACACAACAAACAACGCCAGATAGGTCCATAAATCCCGCGCAGGGGTGAGCAGGTCATCGCTGATCAAATTACCGGTCGCCGTAGCGTGAATATAAACCCCCGGCGTTTTCTGGCTCATCGGCGTGGCCTTTATGTCGTCCAACCCCACGGCACTGGCACCGATAAACACCAGCTTGTTCTCGAACTCATCCGGCGTCACCGAAAGGTTGCTGATATCACCGGCGCGGATTTTTTGCAGCGAATCGAGTACACCCGCCATCGAATAGGGGTGATATTTTCCGTAGTAATTGAGCAGCAGTTGCTCGTCCGCATCCAGGGGAATAGCAAAACGGTCCAGATACAGATGCCGGTCGGCCAGTCGCGCGCGCAGTTTGGGCGGGTCTTCGAGTAAAGGGGCCAAGCTGAGTGCGGGGTAGAAAGCGGAGTGATATTCCCATAGCAGACGCAAGCGACGGTAAATGCCGTCCCGGTCTGGCTCGGCGCCGACAATGCCGAGGTGGGGTGTGGTTTGCAGCAGGGCGTCGAAAGGCAGGGAGTAGTGGTTGTGGCGGCCGGTTTCCAGGCCGCTGGCGCTGAGCAGGCTGTGACGCTCACGCACGCCCTCGGGGATGGGTTTGTCGAGGCGCTGTGTGCTGTCGTCGACGCTTTCCCGGCGCAGCAGACCGGCATGATAGAGGGATTCCTGGCCGAAGCTGGAAACAACAAGTTGTTGGTCGCTAGCGGTGAGGCCATCCGTGGCGCGGCCTTCGCGTTCGGTGAGCAGGATGTCGAAGAGTATGGCGCGGGCGTTGCCCATTTGGAGGAAGTCCATCAGGTCGGCATAAACCGACCGTGGCCAGGGGAACCGGCCGAGCACGGGCTCGAGTGCCTGCAACGAGGCTTCGTCAATAAGGATGAGAGCAATGTCGTCCGGCAGGGGCACGTCCTGCCGCTTGGCTTCCAGGCGGGTGTCGTATACCAGATTATTCAGCCGGTCGAACGCCTGAAAATGATGCAGACTGCCAATCAACGCCAAAGCGCTGAGCAGTACCAGACATTGCGCCAACCAAAACGGCAATCTTTTTAGTCGGTTTAGTAGCAGGGTGGTGGTCCTTTTTTGTTCGGTGGTTTAATCCGCGCCGGAGGTCCGGGGGTGCTCCTGGAGGGGCGCTGTGAACCCCTCCATGGGCGCTTAACCTCGGCATCCATGCCTCGGATACCCCTCCAGGAGCACC